>JBDHKN010000053.1:0-34881 GCA_039586365.1 Gemmatimonadota bacterium
ATGAAGGCATTAACCTATTTCAAAGCTCTGTCCGATCCGACGCGGGTGCGGATCCTCAATGTCCTGCGGCACATCGAGCTGAACGTGAACGAGATCGTGAAACTGCTCGAAATGGGACAATCGAGGGTGTCGCGTCATCTGAAAATCATGAACGACAGCGGACTCCTGGTATCGCGACGTGATGGGCTCTGGGTTTTCTATTCCGCGCCGAAGAACGGCGATGTCAGCGGATTTATCGATTCCATCGGCTACCTCTTGTCCGGGGATCCCGTTCTGGATGCCGATCTGGAGCGTGCGGGAGACATCCTCAACGACCGGAAGAGAGAAACATCCCGGTTCTTCGACTCGGTTGCCGAAGACTGGGAGGTGATGAAACGGACCATTATCGGCGAGCGCGACCTTGCGGCGGATATCCTGAATCATATGCATTCGTGCGACGTCGTCGCGGATCTCGGCTGCGGCACGGGCGACCTCCTGGTTCCCCTGCAAAAGAAGGCGAAGACGATCATCGGCGTGGACAATTCACCAAGGATGCTCGAACGGGCCCAACGCTATTGCGCGGACAACGGGATCGACGCGGATCTTCGCATCGGTGAGCTCGAGCACCTGCCGATGCGGAACGCGGAAGCGGATTGCGTCATCATCAACCTCGTCCTGCACCATCTGGCGGTACCGCTAGACGGAATCCGGGAGGCGCGTCGCGTGCTGAAGAAAAACGGCTGGCTGATTGTAACCGATTTTGACAAACACGAAGATGAGACGCTGCGTCGGCAATACGGGGACCGGTGGCTCGGGTTTGCTAAGATGGAAGTGGAAAAATGGATGAAAAATGTTAACTTCAAGACGAAGACATTTGAACAACTCAAGGTCAAGCGAGACCTGAACATCAATCTTTATGTGGCACACAGGAATTAATTAACGGAGGTGTACGATGACAACGACCACGAAAACAGAGATTCTTCCGCTGGATCTGGACTTGAAATACAAGGTGGCGGACATATCCCTTGCCGACTGGGGCAGAAAGGAGATGCAACTTGCCGAGAAGGAGATGCCGGGTCTGATGGCGGTCCGCGAGAAATACGGCCCGAAAAAGCCGCTGAACGGATTGAAAGTCACCGGCAGCCTTCATATGACCATCCAGACCGCCATGTTGATCGAGACGCTGGTGGAGCTCGGCGCGGATGTCCGATGGGCGTCGTGCAACATCTTCTCGACGCAGGACCACGCCGCCGCGGCTATCGCGGAGGCGGGACAGGCCGCGGTCTTCGCGTGGAAAGGCGAGACGCTGGAGGAATACTGGTGGTGCACCGAGATGGCACTGACGTGGCCCGATGGCAGCGGCCCCGACCTGATCGTCGATGACGGCGGCGACGCGACCCTCTTCATTCATGAAGGGGTTAAGGCGGAGAACCACCCGGCATTGGTAGACCAACCTTCGGATAACCGGGAATTCCAGTGTGTCCTCAACCGCCTAAAGGCAAGTCTCGAGCGAGACCCCCGGCACTGGACCGAGGTGGCGAAAAAGGTCCAGGGTGTCTCGGAGGAGACGACCACCGGCGTTCACCGGCTCTATCATCTGGCCAGCGAAAACAAGCTCCTCTTCCCCGCGATCAACGTGAACGACTCAGTCACCAAGTCGAAGTTCGACAACAAGTACGGCTGCCGCGAATCGCTTGCGGACAGTCTCAAGCGCGCGACCGATATCATGCTCGCGGGAAAGGTGATCGTGATCCTTGGGTACGGCGACGTCGGCAAGGGCTGTGCCCAGTCGATGCGAGAGTATGGCGCACGCGTCATCATCACGGAAATCGACCCGATTTGCGCGTTGCAGGCCATGATGGAAGGCTATGAGGTGAATACCCTGGAGAACGTCGCCGAGATCGGCGATATCTTCGTCACGGCAACCGGCAACTACAAGGTCATCCGCGGTGACCACGTCGAGCGGATGAAAGACGAGGCCATCGTCTGCAACATCGGTCATTTCGACAACGAGATCGACATGGAGTACATCGAGTCAAACGGCACGCGAACCGTGATCAAGCCGCAGGTCGACAAGTGGACGATGAAGTCGGGCCGTTCCATCATCGTACTGGCCGAGGGACGCCTGGTAAACCTGGGTTGCGCAACTGGCCATCCGAGTTTCGTGATGAGCAACAGCTTCACGAACCAGTGCCTGGCCCAGATGGAACTCGCGTCTCGTGAACACGAGAAAAAGGTATACACGCTCTCCAAGGAACTCGACGAAGAGGTCGCGCGCCTGCACGTGGAGGCGCTCGGCGGTAAACTGACCAAGCTCTCGAAGGAGCAGGCCGACTACATCGGCTTTCCGGTCGAAGGTCCCTTCAAGCCGGAGCACTATCGGTATTAAGAACAGACATCGTTTCCGGAAGGCCGGAACCGACTGAAAACACCTCCGAATGATAAAAGGTAGAATGTCTCCGAAAGGCGTTCTACCTTTTTGTTGCCAGGTCTAGCTCCAGCGGCAGGAGTATCTCGATGCCCTCTCTCCAAGAGGTTACCACACCACCAACATTTATGAGTTTCTTTTCATTGAAACAACCAACGAAATTTAACAGTAATGTAATTAAAGGCTCCAGCCCGATTCGACACCAGCAGCCACGAGCCACTGTTCTTCAGGAAGGTTGACGTCATGAGACAATATAAGCTCATTTTCACGCTGATCGCCCTGCTCTTTCTCTTCCAGACCGCCTGCGACGAACCAATGCAGGCCCCAGTTACGAACCAAGGCGGCATCGTCCTGAGGAACGGCCTGCTGATCGACGGGACCGGCAAAGATCCGGTCGAGGATGCGGCCGTGCTGATCCAGAACGGGAGGATCCGGGCGGTCGGCAGGGACTCCGACATCTCAACCCCGGACAACGCGACCGTCGTCGATCTCGAGGGGGCAACTCTCCTGCCTGGTTTCATCAACGCCCACGTTCACAACGGATTCAGCCAGTATAATCTCAGGGCCTGGGCTCGAGCCGGCGTGACGACCGTGAGGGATGTCGGGGCGTATTACCACTCGACCCTCTTCCAGACGCGCGACGACCTGAACAGTGATAACGAAAACGCCCGGCTGGTCGCCGCCGGCCCGATGGTCACGGTTCCGGGGGGATACCCGATCGTCCCTTGGGGCGCGGCCTCCGCCTACACCGTATCGACGGTGTATGAGGCCAGCCAGGAGGTCGCCGGTATCATCGACGATGGGGCCGACATGATCAAGATCGCCCTGGAGCGGGGAGATGTCTTCGGCCTGGAGATCCCCGTCTTAACTAATGACATGGCCGCTGAGATCGTTCGGGTTGCCCATGCCAGGGAGACCGTTGTCTCAGCGCACATCCTCGCCGCGCGCGACATCGAGCTAGCGATTGCCGCGGGGGTCGACGACATCGCCCACATGGTTCAAACCTATGCCACCGCTGGCCAGATCGACCAGGTTGTCCAGGCTGGCATCACATGGGTTCCGACGCTCGAGCTATATTACCACGTCGGTTACGGCACCTTGAACATCGCCATCAGCAACCTGACGCAATTCGTGGCTGCCGGCGGGAGGGTCGCGATGGGGACCGATTACGACGGGTACAACGCCCGATTCGAACTCGGCATGCCGATTCTCGAAATCGGTTTCATGGCGGACGCGGGAATGACGCCAATGGAGATCATCGTCGCGGGAACCAAGAACGCCGCCCGTGTCTGCAACCTCGAGAGAGATCTGGGAACCCTCGAGACGGGAAAGATCGCCGACATCCTGGTCGTCAACGGCAACCCGCTCGAGGACATCGAAAGCGTCCTTACGGATGTCCGGCTCGTCGTCCACAACGGGATCATCATCGTAGACAATAATTAGGAGATTCAGTAGTAAGGCGCTCTCGGCAGGAACCCGTCCATCTTCTCTTCCGGTAATTACAGGGAACCCTTTATTGACAATGCATTGAAATATACCCAGATACACGGTATTGACATCGGATACCGTAATCGTAACCAAGGAGTGTAATATGAATCGCCTGACGATAATCTCTTTCGTGTGTATTCTTTCTGTCATCATGCTGTCTCCCGCCCTGCACGCGAGCGTAAAGGGGGAGGATGTGGACTACAAAGCCAACGGCGTCGTGCTGAAAGGATATCTGGCATATGACGATGCAATCGAGGGTGAACGTCCCGGCGTTCTCGTGGTTCACGAGTGGTGGGGCCACAACGAGTACGCGCGCGGGCGTGCACGAATGTTGGCGGGGATGGGGTACACGGCGCTCGCGGTCGACATGTACGGCAATGGAAAAACGGCCGAACATCCGGACAATGCCGCAAAGTTCTCCAGCGAGGTCATGAAGAACCAGGAGGTTGCCCGCGGGAGGTTCATGGCGGCCCTCGAGGTCCTGAAAGGGCATGGAACCGTGAATCCGGATCGCATCGCCGCCATCGGGTACTGCTTCGGGGGAGGTGTGGTTCTCGCCATGGCGCGCTCAGGCGTCGATCTCGACGGTGTCGTAAGCTTTCACGGCAATCTCTCGACGACAGAACCTGCCCGGACGGGTGAGGTGAAGACGAGCATCCTCGTCTGTCACGGAGCCGACGATCCGTTCGTTTCCGAGGAACAAATTGAAACTTTCAAGAAGGAGATGAAGTCGGCCGAAGCGGATCTCACCTTCAAATCGTACGAGGGTGCGGTGCACAGTTTTACAAATCCGGATGCCGATCGAATCGGGAAGAAGTTCGATCTCCCCCTCGCCTACAATCAAAAAGCCGACCAAAAATCTTGGTCCGACATGCAGAGCTTTTTCGACAGAATCTTCAAAGAAGAATGAGGGCGGGTCGCCTCCCCGGATCGATCTCACATGACCCACCTGCGGCACCCAGATGAAGATCATCCCGTTCACACCCGGAACGATCTGGAGATGAAAAAATCCTGTCAATTTCACCAAGATTAACTTGACAAGAATGGAGAAGGTGGGCTATCATAAACATCAGTGGGATGTGAAATGATATGAGTATTTATTCGTTCGAGGATGGTGTGATACCTGGGTTCTTACGTTGGGATTAGGGAGGCGGATAAAATGAGATATCCAGTATTTATTTATCTGATCTTTTGTGTTACCTGTTCTCTCCTCGCACCTGACATCGGGGCGGATGATATCTTCTTTCCCAGCAGGGTGGACAACGGGTCATTCGAGGAATGGAGTGGCGGCTCTCTGCTCGACTGGCAAGGGGAGGGGTGGATAGATGCGGATCCAGCAGATCCCCTTCTCGGAGATTATGCCGTTCAGCTTTCAAATGTGATGCCCTGGGATGGATACCTGTACCAGGAGTTCCCTTATAGAAGTGGGCCACTCCTGTTCGGATTTGCGTGTTGGTCCTGGTGGACGGCGGGCGACAAGATCATCGTGAGGTTTTTCGATGCTCAGATGGAGGAGATCTCCTACAGGAGATGGGACAGTTACGGAGGCGATTGGCAGATCACCTTCGAAGTATTGCGTCCACCAGCCGGTACGGCCACAATCCGGGTCGAATTGGTGCCCATGCTCGATGGGGAGGGGATACTCATCGTCGATCACCTCTTCATGATCCCGGTCAAGTAGAAATAGCAAGGTTTATCCCACACCGGATTCTCTTACCTCTAGCTCCATCGAAGCAAATGTTGTTCTCTTCCTGTGGTTCATCGGCACAATTCCGGAACTCTCTGAGCTTTTCTCTGCAAACTCACTGTTACTTCGACAATACCATTTTCCTCGCGGACGACCCGTTTCCGGTATCGAGCCGATAGATATAGACGCCACTCGGCACCGTGTGACCGGAATCATCCCTGCCATCCCAAGAAAATTGGTGATGCCCGGCCTCAAGTTCCCCATTGAACAGGGTCACGAGATGCCTGCCACGGATATCGAAAATTTCCAAGCGGACCGGCACGACTCCCGCATCGTTCGTTCCGGAGAGATCAAATGATATAGTCGTCTGGGGATTGAACGGGTTCGGAAAATTCTGTCCGAGGCCGAACGCCCTCGGCAGAGAGATTCCGGGGCCATCCCCACCGACGGAGGTGAGACCACCCGTGCAGAAAGAGAAGACCTCGGTGCTTTCCCGGTAAAATCCCTGGTTGTTGTAGGAATAGACCTTCCAGAAATAGATCCCCCTGGAGAGTGTATCCGCTAAGGTATGAGAATTCTCGGGGATATCCCAGACCACGATGGGCTCCGTGAAAAGACTGTCCTCCGAGATCATCAACTTGTACCATACCGATCGACCAAGGGGATCGACGGAGGCGGTCCAGCTGAACTCGATACCGGTCACCGCAACCGTATCCCCCTCGGCCGGTGAAAGGATCGAAAACGGAAGCGGTGTCAGTTCCACACCCTCGTCATAGATCGCGCTCAGTACATCGATCAGCCCGGATCCGTAGTCGTTATCAGGTGTCGTCGCTCTGGAGGCGGTCGCCATCAGGGCTTCGCGGATCTCCATCGGGCCCCATTCAGGATGGGCCTCCAGGACGAGTGCGGCAGCTCCACCTACGAGCGGTGTCGAGAGGCAGGTCCCCGAAGACCAGCCATAACCTCCGCCTGAAGCCGCCGCGTAGGTAAGGTCTCCTCTGGCCACGACCTCGGGTTTGATCCTTCCATCGAAAGTGGGACCGCGTGAGCTGAAATCCGCAAGGACTCCATCTATGTCGACCGCACCGCACGCGATCACGCTGTCCGCGTCGGCCGGCGTCCAGAGGCTTCCGGGACCCTCCAATCCGGAATTCGAGATTGCATTACAGACCAATATACCGCGACGAGCTGCCGCGTCGACCGCAATTGAAACGATTGTTGTGTTGCCGTCAAGTTCATTGTAGCTATGGTCGTTGACCGGATCGTCGAAATCACGGTACGCCAGAGAGGCACTGGCGATTTCGACCCCGAGCGAGTCTCCCCACTCGAGGGCTGCGACGAAGTTGTCCTCCTCGGCGGGCGTCTCCGAACGGAGGTCCTCGGTCTTGGCGAGCAGAAACGATGCGCCGTAAGCCGGTCCGATCAGTTGTCCGGGCGCGTACCCGCCGAGGACCGACCAGGACATCGTCCCGTGGGTGTCCTGGATTGGGATATCCTCCGGTTCGTTCTGGGTCTCTCCGTCATTGAACACGAAATCCCACTCCGCGATGACCTCGATATCCGTAAAGCATACATGGTCCTTGTAAAAACCGCTGTCCATCATCATGACGATCACGCCGCCGCCCGAATAGCCCGAGTCGTGGACCGCGGGGACATTGATCTGTTCGAGCTGCCCGAGGGAAGGGCCGTAATCGTGATTTTCGGATAATTGACTCTCATCCTCCCCTCTCATCTTTTCGCGCTCCGCCGGATCGATCGGGTCGATCATCCTGATGCTGGCCACCCGCTGGATCCGCGTGACAAAGGGATAGGTCGATATCTCCCGGATCATCGCGGGCGTGGCCTCCACGCTGACGGCATTCAGCCATTTCGAGCGTTGACGCAACATGCATCCCGAGGAAAGGACATGATCGACATACACCGCCTTCAGAGGCAAATCGCCAAACAACGCGACATTCTCCCCAAGCGTTTTCGATCGGCGCCAGCGAACTCGCGGGGAGAATTGCCGGGCGCGTACGCTTAAAGCGCGCTGGATAGCATCCGGGTCCGAATAGCCTTTATCGCTAAATAAGATCCAGACGGCGATCCTTTCGCCGGGAGGGGTGGATCCGAGATCATCGAGCAACCGTCCGGATATCGCCTTCTCTTCCTTACCAACCGGGTCGCTGCGTTTATTTTCCACGAGACCGAACATGTCCGTTTCGAGTACAAAAAAGAGCCCGATGATTGATGCAATCAGAATGAACAGCTTGAACTTGCAGTTCGCATCATTCAAATCTACCTCCCATGAAAAACGGGTAATCGAACGATCGTTCACCTTGATTGTAAATATATTTACAAACTATAATACGACCAAGAATGGTGTAAAGTTTCCGGGAGAGATCACTTCTTCCATCACAACAAAGACCCCCTGTTTTGTCTTGGAATCTAATACAAAGTGTCCAAGGAGATCTGATATAGCTACACCCATTAAGCCGTTCTATCTCCAGATTGCATGAAAATAGCCCTATACGGGTGCTCATCCGATATAGGGCCACTTTGTTTATATGAGTCTGAGGCATGCTCTCAGACACCAATCAGTATCTTGATGAACTCCTAGGGACTGCTATCCTGCCTTCTCCCGATCCAACCACCATCACCCGGAAGGAATCCTCGTCGAGGATTTCGTCTATCAGCGACGTGGCTTCGAGGGAAACGATATAGTCGCCCAATGGATAACCTTCATCGATAATGACCGAATCATCCCGAACCTTCTCATTCCTTCCACCCAAAGTAAATGACCGAGGGCCTTTAAATAAGGAAGCTGGTCCTCCTACCGGTTTCAACCATATGGTGAGTTCAAATGTTATTGTGGTATCTACCTCGGAGGATAAAGTAATGACGACTGGAAGGACATCACCCTGAGGTATGATATCCAGCGGGCTATCGATCTCGACATCGATCTCTTTCCAATTACCTAAAAGGATAGCAACAGAATTACCCCAATTGGCCACTGCCAGGTCCTGATGGCCATCCTCATCGAAGTCACCGATCGCAACTGAACGCGGACTATACCCCGCGCCATAGAAAATAGCCGGCTCGAAAGAGCCGTCACCTCCTCCCAACAGGATAGCCGCATCATCACCACTTTTATCAGCCACTGCCAGGTCCTGGTGACCGTCCTCATCGAAGTCGCCAATCGCAACTGAATATGCTAAACCGCATACCCCGTAGAAAGAAGCCAGACCGAATGAGCCTTCACCATTGCCCAGAAGGATCGATACATCTTCACTGAATTCATTGGCTGTTACCAGGTCCTGATGGCCGTCCTCGTTGAAGTCGCCGACCGCAACTGAACGTGGACAATCGCCCACGCCATAAAGAGAGGGCGTGCCGAACGATCCGTCACCATTGCCAAGTAGGATAGCCATATCATCATAATAAACAGTAGCCACTGCCAGGTCCTGATGGCCGTCCTCGTCAAAATCGCCGATCGCTACTGAATATGGACCATTACCCGCGCCATAGAATGAAGCCGTAGCAAACGATCCGTCACCATTACCCAAAAGGATAGCCACATCATCCGTCCATATATTCGCCACTGCCAGGTCCTGATGGCCGTCCTCGTCAAAGTCACCGACCGCAACGGAACGTGGATCATCGCCCACGTTATAGAATGAGGCTGACGCGAACGAACCATCCCCGTTGCCCAGGAGGATAGATACATCATCGCTCCATAGATTGGCCACCACCAGGTCCTGATGGCCGTCCTCGTCAAAATCGCCGATCGCTACTGAATGGGGAATATCGCCTGCACCGTAGTATGATGCGGTACCGAAGGAGCCGTCACCGTTACCTAGAAGAATACCCACATTATCACTTTCCTCATTGGCTATCGCCAGATCCAAATGGCCGTCCTCGTCAAAGTCACCAATCGCAACTGAACGTGGCTCATCGCCCACGTCATAGAGTGAGGCTGACGCGAACGAGCCATCCCCGTTGCCCAGCAAGATCGCCACATCATCATTTGCACTAGTGTCCTCAATATTGTAACTATTGGCCACTGCCAGGTCCTGATGACCGTCCTCGTCAAAGTCACCGACCGCGAGGGATGCTGGATCTTCGCCAGCGTGATAGAATGAAGCCGTTCCGAAGGAGCCATCACCACCGCCTGGAAGAATAGCCACGACATCACCGTAATAATTGGCCGACGCCAGATCCTGATGGCCGTCCTCGTCAAAGTCGCCCACGGTAACCGAATAGGGACCATAGCCGACAGCATAGAATGAGGCTGTTCCGAATGAGCCGTCACCGCTACCCAGTAGGATAGCCACATCATCACTCCTATGGTTGACCACCGCAAGGTCCTGATGGCCGTCCTCGTCAAAGTCACCGATCGCAACTGATCGTGGACTATCGCCCATATCGTAGAATGAAGCCGTACTGAACGAGCCATCACCGCCGCCTATCAGTATAACCAGATCATCACCCCAATAATTGGTCACTGCCAGGTCCTGATGACCGTCCTCATTAAAGTCGCCGATCGCGACTGAATGTGGCCAACTACCCGCACCATAGAACGAGGCTGTCCCGAACGAGCCGTCACCGTTACCCAGAAGGATAGCTACATCACCATCAGGCATATAATTTGCCACCGCCAGGTCCTGATGGCCGTCCTCATTAAAGTCGCCGACCGCGACTGAATTTGGGTTCCCCCCCGCGGCATAGAATGAGGTTGTCCCGAACGAACCGTCACCGTTGCCGAGGAGGATGGACACATCATCACTGTTAAAATTGGTCGTCACCACGTCCAAATGGCCGTCTTCGTCAAAGTCACCGATGGCGACGGATATTGGATTTTCGCCAACGGAATAGAATGAGGCTGTACCGAACGAGCCATCACCGCTGCCCAGAAGAACAGCCACATCATTACCGTCAAAATTGGCCACTGTCAGGTCCTGAAGACCGTCTTCGTTGAAGTCTCCTATCGCGATTGAATACGAACAATCCCCTGCGGGGAAACCGAATCTCGCAGGCCAAAAATGCGGCCAGTCCTGGGAATAAGAGATCTTGGGTACAATAACAATCAAAAGTAGAGCCATAAAGAGCGCAGATTGGTACCTTTTCATCATACACCTCCAGTGTAAGAAGCCAGAAGACCTTCAAAAGTTCACGACTCTCTAAAAGCAATCGCAATACCACTACGGCCCTTCCCCTGGATCCCTACTAATATGTTGTCAGGTAAGGAAATAGAGAATCACAATGTGGAGGTTCGTGGAAAGGGTAATCAGAAAAGGTTTAAATAATATTACCGAACAGCCGAGTAAAAACCCGTGAGAGGCAGGTTATCTTTTGATCCTATCTATAAATAGACAATAGTATTAATTATTATCACTCTTTCCTTCAGGGAGGACCCGAAGCATTTTTGTCTTCAGGAACTTGAGCGGGATATTGTATGCTTTGGATACACGCTTCAAGTCATACTGGTTCTCCTCGATATACTCCTTTATCATCGACTCCAGCTTTGACTTGAAGTTTAAGTAATTGATTCCCAACATGTTGGCTGCGGGTTTCATTTTCCAGCCACTCTGCCTGAGGGAGAGCAGGATCAGTTTTTTGTCCACCTCCTCCTGCACTTGATAGTAGGGCCTCTTCCGCTTTTCTACTCGTCCCTTTTTCGCCGACTCTTCAAGTAGCCTTGCCATTGGTGATTCTTTGATGTCAATCATCTCCCTACCAGAAATCTCGCCAACTTCAACCTCAGGGATTACTTTTTTGGTATCGGTACTGAAGAGTAATTCGTCACTGAAGACAATATCTTTCTGGGTAATATTTCTTCCTTCCGCGGTGAGTACCGCTCTCTCCATGACGTTCTTGAGTTCTCTCACGTTATTCTCTTCATAATCGTACGCTTTAAGGAGATTCTGGGCTCCCGCATCAATACCGGTAAGGGGTTTCTCCATCTTTTCGGAGAAAAACCTCATAAAGTGACTGGCCAGGAGTAAGACATCCTGCTTCCTCTCCCTGAGGGAGGGGACGCGTATGACCTCTACCGCCAACCTGTGGAACAGCGCCTTTCGGAACCTCCCATCCTCCATTTCCCGGTGTAAATCCTTACTGGTCGCACAAAGTACCTGAACGTCGACAGACAGTTCCGACCTCCCTCCAACCCGGCTAAATGTCCCGAATTGCAATACCCTCAATAATTTTGGTTGTAGCTCCACCGGGAGATCACCGATCTCATCGAGGAAAATGATACCGCCGTCGGCATCCTCGAAAAGGCCCAGTTTTCGAGAAAGGGCCCCCGTGAATGCCCCCTTCTCGTGACCGAACAACTCGCTCTCCATCAAGTTCGCCGGTATCGCAGCGCAATTCACGACCACAAAAGGCTTTCCCGACCTCGATCCGGCCTGATGGATCGCTCTCGCGATCAATTCTTTTCCCGTTCCACTTTCTCCCAGGATAAGAACGCTCACCGGATAGTTAACCGCCGTTATCCTCAATATCTTCTCTTTCACACTCTTTATCGAGGGACTCCTGCCGACGATCTCAGGAAATAGGGTTTCCTTGACCAATCGCTTCTTCAGATAAGCAAGCTCACCTTCTTTATCGTTCAAATCGATCGTACGCCCGATGAGGTCTGCAATGAGCTCGACGAAAGTAAGAAAATAGCTCTTCTTTTCATCGTCGAGACGGGCCTTTTTCCCCTTTGTATCCGCGTAAATGACGCCGATCAATCTATCATCCGTCAAAATGGGGGCACATAGTATGGTTTTGATGTCGAACTTGTAAATACTATTGGAGGGTGAAAACTTCTTCCTGTCCTGCGAATTCGCAGCCATGATGAATTCACCCTTCTTTGCCCTCTCGATCACACTCGAGCTGAACTGGTGAGCCACTTCGATGAGGCCTTCCTCAATATTCACACCGTACTTGAACACCAGTGCTTCGCTTTTCCTGTCGAACAGAAACAACATGGTTCGATCTGCGCCGAGAATCTGTGTGGACACCTTGATCACATGCTGGAGCAGGGTCTCGAGGTCCGTTTGGGGAACCAGATCTCGGATCGTTTTAAAGAGGAGTTCCACGTCTTTTCTTTGAGCGGGTAACCTCATAGTTCTTTTACCTCGAGATCCGCAAACCTTTCGCGTCCACTACCATATGTTTGGTTGGTCCGAGAATCTAAGAAATTGCTCTCTTTCAAGGCGAAATTCATACTTTACCTATTTGTAATGATACCATAGGACTGGATTCTGGTCAAGTAGGGTATCAATTTTTATCACCCGAGGAATACATGGTCTTTTACTCCATAAAGAAATCTGCCCCGTCTCCATACAAGAACAGGGCAGACCTAAATTTTTCAACGCTTATTACTTGCCCTTTGCTCTCCACCCTTAAGGATAGCCAGGAAAAACCTCTCTGTATTACTTGAGCATTACCATCTTTCGTATTGCTGTAAATTCACCCGCCACTACACGGTAGAGGTATATCCCGCTTCCCACTCGCTCACCCCGACTGTTACGTCCGTCCCAGTGAACCTTGTATGTGCCGGGTTCACTGTCCCGATCAACCAGTGTGCGAACATGCTGACCCCGTATATTGTAGATGTCGAGACGGACATGCACGTCCTGGCCCACAGTACCTGGGATGTCGAACTGGATCGTTGTGGATGGGTTGAATGGATTGGGATAATTCTGACCTAGAGCGAATGTACGTGGTAACAGGCTGCCCCCCATCGGGCTGTCACCGATTCCAACAGTCGTGAAATCATGCAGAAAGCCCCCGCTAAGCGTATATGTCGAAGACTCCAGGACCATTGCAGATGTCTGACCCACAACATCGACAAGCTCGAATGAAGACGACCCTCTTCTCTCTCCTGCCACATCGAACACACTGCGGGTGATAACGTACTGGGCCAAGAGCAGCGAGGGCACTAGCATCAACACAAGGAGATAAAACACAACCTTGCTTCTTGCTTTCGTTACCTTTTCACTGTATCTCATCTTAGCACTCCTTTTAACAGCCGTTATTTTTCGCTAAATGATCTTTGCTGAGATACCCGGCTGTTCGGTTGGCTGCCCTGCCATTCACTTGAAGGACCGGGAACACTCTCCATTCCGAGACCGTCATCCTCCATAAACCCCCCTTCAATAATCACAGGTGGAGGGTCAACCGGATCGAAGCGGATGTCCTCCCAGCCTTTCCACCGGACAGAAACGAAATAGTCAAAGGTGGCGTTTGGCTTATCACCTGAAGTGGAGATGACTTCGAAGCCGTCCGTTCCCTTTTCGACGTAATAGCTGGCTGGCGGTGGAGAGGTAAAGGTAATGAACACCTGCATCGGGTACTTAGCTGAGATAGTCGCGCATTCTACAAAGGTAGGATCAAGAACGACAGATGCCCGGCCGTTGACTATCTGGCCGGTGCCAAAATCCTGCAGCCACGCCTCCGGGCTCTCCGGAGCGATCAGGGCAACATCACCAATTGTGGTTGACATTACGCTCGCTGCGGCTCCACTTCCCTGGATCTTGTATTCCGTTCCACCGTCAGTCTCATAGGCTACTCTTACAGAGGGGCCTGAAACAGCCGTGAAATAACCACCTTCACGACTACCGGATGTGCTTCTAGCAGATCCATACACCCCGGTGTAGGTTCCAAAACCTGCTACTCCAGTGCCACCGCTAAGGTATGTTATACTCTGAGTGTTGCCAAAACCCACGACTCCGATACCAGTAGAAGACTCGTTATTCCCAACCACACCGAAATGATCACTCGCATATGCATTACCCCAGACTCCGGTACCGCCATTTGTGTGCGTACTTACAATGGCAGAGTTGAGACTGGAGCCACTGGAAGATACATAGATAACATTTCCCGTGGATCCATAAACAGTGATGTCATCCGAGGTAAGGGTCGGGATATCGATCGTGTCCTGCAGCTCACTGTTACCCACGGCATTCGCACCGATCTCAGCGGAACCAACGGATCCATCTTCGATTTCATCCTCATCGATAGCATTCGCTGCCACCTCTGTAGCTCCCACCGCATCGGTTGCGATCTCACTACTACCGACCGCATTCGACGCAATCTCATCACTGCCCACTCCATTCGCCGCTATGCCCAGCGTCACATCGCCCGATATCCCTCCACCCGTCAGCCCATTGCCGGCTATCACTCCGGTTATGTCTCCATCTCCTCCCGTGTTGTCTACTCCGTCAGAAAAACCGGCCGGCATACCCGTGAGTATGTCCCAGTGTACCCTGTTCGCACCCAAATTGGGACCGGATCCGTCACTCGTGTTCAGTTCCGTCTCCGTATAATACCTGCCATCATGACTGTGACCGGCTTCTGCAAAGTCCGAGCTGTCCATTCCGTCCAGAAGATCCGAGTTGCCGGCTACAACTGCTGCATCGGCCATCTTCGCGTAACCCACACTGGACAATGCCTCACGGGGGGTCATCGTCTCGCCCTCGACCTCGATCTCGAGATAGTAAGTCTCGGTGAAGTCGAGCCCATCGATCGGGTTAACCTCTCCAAGCGTCACACTGAATAGACCATTGTCCCCGACATCGACACTCCGCGTCTCCGTCCAGAGGGCCGTGCCGCCCGATTCGGTGTCATACAGGCTGAATGCCATGCTCTTCGTGCCAGAGGCCGGCCCGCTCCCCTCCTCAAGGAAACCCTGGTAATTCATCGTGGTCGGGACCGCGGAAGGGTTCGACATTTCACCGGAAGGCCTCTTCACAACATCATCACCGATCGATTCGTTCCCGGCTTCGATATCCTCAGTTACTTCTACCTTCCTCTGGCCAATATCACTCTCCTCCGCAACCGTAATACTCTTCTTCGGGTTCACCGTCTGTTGTGTTAACGCCGTAGGAGGCAGACACAAGACAAGAAATAAAATTAATATTCTGACTAACAAGGCAGATTTCATGGTCTTCTCCTCCGAACAAAGGGGAAAAATGTTTTTAGCTTATTTCAAAACTATCATCTTCCGTGTGAATATCTCCCCACCTGCTTTCAAAGTGTACAGGTAAATACCTGACGCGACCGATTGACCTCGGTCGTTTCGACCATGCCAATGAATCTTGTGACTACCCGGCTCTAGGTCTGAATTGATCAACGTTCGCACACGCCGACCTCGGATGTCATAAACGGTGAGGTTTACAGATTGCTTTTCTCCTGAAATCGCCGGGATATCAAACGCGATCGTCGTCGAGGGGTTGAACGGGTTCGGGTAGTTCTGGGAGAGCGAATAGGCCTTCGGGAGGCCTGGCTGGCTTGCCAAGCCGGTTATTGCCTCTTCCTGCACCTTACCAGTTACCTCCCGTTCCATCCACTCAAGGATGAAATGTTCACTCTCGGCTCGCATCACAGGGACCTCTTCCACCCGGACCTCCATGAGGACCAAGGATTCAGTCCGTTTATCAGCGATAATCTGTTTGCTCACTCTCCCTTCGATGGAGGTCGCTCCCTGGATCAGGAGCCACCCGGCGACCAGGAATAGGATCCCGATGGTGCCAGTTCGTTTCGCTATATGTTGGTGTCTCACTTTCCACCTCCATTCTGTTATCTGTCACTCCGGCTACTCACGCTCCGTCGGTCCTGCCTCCTCACGCGCCCTCAGGGATCTCTCGTATTTCTCCTGTCCTTCGGCGGTCCGGAAGTTGAACTTACCCGCCTCGCCCATTCGCTCAAGCTGACTCATCGTGGCGGCCAGAAAGTCGTCGTCCAGGGAATGTCCAGCCAGATCGCCTTCCTTGAGTTGCTCCACAGGCATAAGTATCCGGGTTATCTCAGCGGACTGGTCTTTTCGGTCGCCGGTGACCGTCCAATAGACCTCTGTCCCGGGCTTTCCTCCGATGACAAAACGGTTGCCAGAGACTTTATCAGAGACGTAGACATCAGATGTCCCCACCCCGGTCAACTGCACCATCGGATTCCGGTTGAGGGCATCAAAATAGTCGGGCAATTGAACCTCGGCGCGCCCCTCTGAGCCGATGATGGCTACACCGCGGTAGATAAGCACCATCTCAGGCGACTCCACGAAGTAGTGGTTCATGATCCTGTTCAACGGTTGGGTGGGATGGTCGATTGTGAATGTTCCCGCGGCCTTTGAAATCGTTCCCACGCGGGTCTGCGACGATGCAGTTGCTGTCTGACCGTTGAAAGCAGCGGAGTTTGAATAAGAAGAAGGAACGTTTGAATCATTGCCCACAGTAAAACTGTAGTCTCCATCGGAATCGCAGTTGTACCCACCACCCACGGTCGCTGCATAGCCGTCGGCTTCATTATTGTATCCACCACCTACCGTCGCATACCAGTCGGTGGCGGTGTTGTTGTATCCACCACCCGCGGTCGCCCCAAGGTTGCTAGCGGTGTTGTTATAACCACCGCTCACGGTCGCCGCGGAGCCGCTGGCGGTGTTGGCCTCTCCACCCCCCACGGTCGCAAACCAGTCGGTGGCGGTGTTAATCCGTCCACCACCTACGGTCGCCCTGTCGCCGCTGGCGGTGTTGGAGTATCCACCCCCCACGGTTGAATACTTACCAATGGCTGAATTATCAAGTCCACCTCCTACAAAAGCGGCAGTGTCAGTGGCTGCGTCACCTGCGAGATTGGAGTAACCAGCGGCAACTCCACCATAGCGTGTGTTCACCGTGTCAGCATGCCCACCACCGACGGTCGCATAGTAGCCGTTGGCTGAGTTGTGTTGTCCACCACCCACGGTCGCATACCAGCCGCTGGCTGAGTTGGTGGATCCACCGCCCACGGTCGCATCTAGGTTACTGGCTGAGTTGTTAGCCCCACCACCGACGGTCGCATAGGAGCCGCTAGCGGTGTTGGCCCATCCACCACCCACGGTCGCAGCCCAGCTGCTGGCTTCGTGCTCGTATCCACCACCGACGGTCGCGTTGGAGCCGCTGGCAGTATTGTCGTGTCCACCAGCCACGGTCCCATAGTTCGCGCTGGCAGTGTTGTCCCGTCCACCAGCCACGATCGCATAGGAGTCGCTGGCTGAGTTGTTGGATCCACCAGCCACGGTCGCGTAGTTCGAGCTGGCGGTGTTGTCCCGTCCACCACCCACGGTCGCATACTTGGCAGTGGCTGAATTATCGGATCCACCCCCAACAAAAGCGGCAGTGTCAGTGGCTGCGTCACCAGCAAGATTGCTGAAGCCCGAGAGTATTCCGCCATAGACTGCGTTTACTGTATCAGAATATCCACCACAAATCTCTCCAATGACGTCTAATTTGCACTGTGGATCTGTCGTGCCGATCCCCACCAAATCGGAGACCGTCGTCAGGCGGACCACTGTACCGTCATCCGTCCAGCCTCCGCCTACACCGTAAGGTACTACGACGGGTGGATCGACCACATCCGTATCATCAAACGGCGGCGTTGATCCTTCGGTGACTATATCGTTATCCACTCCCACTGTGAACAGTTGCCTGGGCGATAGCACTTCTTCATTAATTGTGATGCTTACATAGTAGGCCCGCGCATCGGATATAGGCAGGCGGGATTTCTTCCCGAGGGTGACTCTGAACTCACCATCTTTGACCGTTACACGATGATTCTCTTCCCACAACGGCAACCCAGATGTCTTTGTATCGTAGACATGAAACATCATTAGGTATTCACCCGTTAACTTCTCTCCCGTTGTACCCGTGAGTACTCCTTCATACTCTAGAAAGCGAGCGTCCTGGACTACTTGCTTCTTCGCTACCTGCCCTGTTGCCATATGAGCGATAAAGACGATACAAAATAACATCACGGTAAAAAAAGCCAGCCGTTTCATTACAGCCTCCTATGTGAAGGTTAATAGTGTACTATCTACTTCCGGCTACAAATTGCGTCTGTCAAGTCAATCACTCAATCACCTGAATCCCGAACGACTCTTCATCGAATACGAGATTCGGATGTTGACCGATCCTCCCGACGAGCCGATAAGATCCGGCCGGAACGCTCATCGGGACATAGAGTTCATTATCCAATCTCAATGAGCTATGTGATGGCACGTTTCCTGAAAGTGGATTCGAATAGTTAAGAAAGACCTCTGGGATCAAGATTTCATTCGAACTTGGCAGTACGATCGAGAGCCAGTAATCCCCGCTTACTATATTCTCCGATGAATTCCAGATGAGTGTATCAAAGTAGAGGGTATCATCCTTCTCCACGATCGTGGAATCGCGAGGCATAAGTACAAGATCGGCAAACCCTTCCAACCATGAACAATCCTCTTCCCCTCCGAAGGCCCCGATATCACTCCTCTCTTCTCCCAATCCCGGGGGACGGCAAGCGTCGAGAATGGCAGGATCTCCGGCATCGACGCAGAAAGAGCTCGACTCGAGATGATACAGGGCATCCTCAAAGAGGGGATCTGAATTGATCATACCATCCCCTGCATTAAGTACACAATCTGTATCAACAAACACAGAGTACGGCCAGTCGTCCACATCCGAGTAACTGATCGTCACGGTTGAAGGTTCCGTCTCCGTGCCGATGTAGATCTCCTTTCCTGAAACTGCCGTATTATCCCAGAGAATCGTATTCGCAATGACGGCGGTTGATAATCTCGTGCACGCGATTCCGCCCCCACCCGAGGCCGAATTTTCCACGATCGTGTTGTTGGTGATAACGGGACTGGCTAACAGAAAGCATGAAATCCCTCCACCAAAACTGGCCGAGTTTCGGGAAATGACATTGTTATCAATGGCCGGAGATGATTGCCAGACGAGTATTCCACCCCCATCGCCATAATCGACAATGTTGTCCACGATAATGTTGCTGGTGATGCGTAAATCGGAGAAAAGACAACAGATTCCACCGCCATAATCGCCGACATGGTTTCCCTTTATCGTGTTGTTGTGGATTCGTGACTCGGAATAGTAACTGTAAATTCCTCCGCCGCGCCAAGTCGCATAGTTATTGGAGATTGCGTTGTGTTCGATCTCAGAATCCGAGAAGTTACAATATATCCCGCCACCCCCCGGATACTCGTAGACGGAATTCCCCGTGATGATGTTGTAAGAGATTGTTGGAGAAGATACGTCGCAGTAAATACCACCCCCATTTTCCGCATAACCGCCTGTAATTGTCAAACCGGTGAGCAAGCTCGTCGAATCTTCCCCGGAATGGAAATGAAACACTCTGCTCATTGAACCCGCATCGACGATGGTTGCGGCAACTACAGCCGAATCTTCCGGATCTGTCCCCATTACAGTGATCGCTTTTCCAAGGAAATCGATGTCGTACTCATAATAAGTTCCCGGATCGATCATAACCGTATCCCCACTGACAGCGCCGTTTATCCCGCCCTGAATTGTCGTAACATCATCGGGCACATGGATGATGGTAGCGTTCAGGGGTGGAAACAGGATGAGAAATAGAAAAATCAGAAGAATAAAAGAATGGCTTCGCATTGTGACCTCCCTGGATGGTTGGTTTTGAAGTTATCAGGAAACAAGGACTATATAAGAAGCGACTTTCAAAACTCTCCAAAAGCAACAGAAGGGCCAGGGTGTGTTATTTTACGTTGATCGGCATAACTTATTGTTTAATAATAGGATGTAGAATTAAAGAATTGCAGGTTTAGCAGAAAGGGGTTCGTGAAGGTTTTAAATAATATAACCTTGATAGGATAAAGGAAGTTGTCAGACGGGGCTTAACACTCTGCTATATCTATAGATAAGAAGCTGTATTATTATTTATTACTTTTCTTTGGTGGGCGGGTGTGCTGAGTCCTCCAGATCTTCCAGAATTTTCTGGCAGTCGGCACGGATCTCATCGGTAAGCTCGGGCGGTAACTGTCCGCAGAGTTTCAGGGCATCTTTGACAAGGCTGCGGGCGCGGGCGTGATCATTCTGTGCCAGACGACATCTGGCAAGTTCGAGTGCGCACAGTGCTTGCGAGTACTCCATTCCCACCACGTCCTGCATAACCTTCATTGCATCGCTCAACGTCTTCTCTGCCTTTTCGAGACGACCCTGTTGAAAATAGAAAATCCCAATGTCCACCTTGCAAGCTGCCTGGGTATGTTCTGACCCGGGAATACGCTGCAAGGTCTGAAGCGCCTGCTTGAAAGCATGCTCGGCTTCATCCATTCGACCAGAATCGCGGTAGACATTTCCTAGGCCACCTCCCATGCTCTTTGCCTGCTCGAGCTCCGTCCCGGGAATGCGTCGATATATCTTCAAAGACTCCTTGTACACCTTCTCTGCTTCTGAGAATCGGCCGGTAAGGTAGTAGCAATACCCCAAGTTCGCGATAGCCGCTGCCTGATAATACTCCGTCCCGGGAATGCGGCGATAGATATTCAAGGCCTCCTTGTAATACTTCTCCGTTTCAGAGAATCGGCCGGTACTGGTCGAAATAGCAGCCAGATTCGCCAGGCATTTGGCAATCTCAAATTCGGACCCGGGTCTGCCGCGGTGGATCTCCAGGGCCTCTTTGAAGACCTTTTCCGCTTCAGGATGATGATTTGTATAGTAGAAGACACTCCCAAGGTTTGAAAGGCAATTTGCCGTCTCGAGAACATCCCCCGGAATCTGTCGAGAAATCTTAAGGGCGTTCTGCATTACCTCCTCCGCCTCGGAGTAACGTCCTATTACTACATAGAGTGCCCCCAGGTTCGAGATACATCTCGCTATTTCGCTTTCCGCCTGTGGAACATGACGAAACAGTCTCAAGGCCTCCTTGTATTTCTCCTCGGCTTCCGTGAAACGATTGGTCCAACGATAGACAGTCGCCAGGTTCATCACACACCGCGCGTGAATGAGGTCTGCTCCGGGGATCCCTTGACAGCGTCTCAATGCTTCTCTTATCGGATCTTCCGCCAGTACCCAACGGCTCAATGTCATGAACGCTTTACCCCGATGAAACCACCATTCGGCCGAATAGTCCTCCTCGATCACGGGTTTCTTGTACGTTCCGAACTCCCCTTCATGTGCATCCAGCAATGCTTTTTTCAAAGTCGACATGTCTCGGAACCGGTTTTCAGTTTCGGTTGAAAGGATTCTCGCAAGTATTCTTCTGAACACCTCCGGTAAAGATATGTCCGTGATCTCACCGACTCCATCCCTGGTAAAACTCTTGGCACTATCCCGTTCCAAACACGCTTCCCGACAGATTGGAAATGGATGGGATCCAAGGTATGACTCCAGCATCACCAAACCCATCGCGAACTGATCCGCTCTCTGATCCGCCCTGCAATCATTGGAAATGCTCTCCTCATCCCATATCTCCCAAAAACTTGCGACTTGTTCGGGCGCCATGTACCCAGGCGTGCCGATAACATTCGTGCTGAAGTCCGTGAGCTTGAATTTCCCTTCACCACCGATCATGACATTGTCTGGCTTAATATCCCGGTGGGCTTCGAGACCGTGTTTATAAGCGTGGAGTAGACCTTCACAGAGCTGGATCCCCAGTATCAAGGTCTCCCTGTACGTCAGTTTACCCCTATGATGGATACATCGCCTGAGGTTACCACTCGGCATGTATTCCGAGTAAACGAAGGGAATGTTCCGGTTCAATGCCGGGTGGAGAACGTTTTCGAGGAGGTGCACGGTGATGATGTTAGGATGCTGCCCCATCTCGAGCCACGGTAGGGTTTCTTCCAGGAACACTCGGGAAATCTCCTCCTGAAAACGTGGTGCGAGATCGAGATAATCGGGTTTAAAGAATGAGTTGAGGGTCTTCGCTGCATAAAGCTGCTTCCCCATATTCATCGATGATTCCACGATGTAGACCACACCGATTCCACCCGATCGAAGGCCACTCACCTTGAATTCACGCTCCCCGAAAAGATCACCATGGCCCCAGGGGAGGTCGATGCCTCTGCCTGCAAGATCAGTCGCAGCCGCCTGGCTTTCCTCGTCAGGCCATTTTCCCGTTATATCCGGCTCCACTTTAACAAGCTTCTCAGGCGCTTTAAGCGCTTCTGTACGCCAGGATATCAGGGTTGTATGGATATCATTGATATGCATATCGCTCTCATGGCCGTTTTTAGTTGACCGATCAATTTAAAAATCCGAAGCGCTTTTCACTGGTACGTCCGAATCTTTTCTGCACCCATTAATGATACCATAGACAAGGGGGATCAGGTCAAGAAGGCTTAACCGAAAGTGAAAGCAAATCGTGGCGATCCACGAGGCTTCCGAGGGTAAAAGAATTTGTTATTCAAAGAGTTGAAAGGTTATATTCTCAAGGCTTTCCTATTTACCATAATATCATTTTATATGGCCTACCGTCAAGTAGGAATAAAGTTGATTTGTCTATATTTTTGATCAGATGTGAGAATTAAAAGAGAGAACCTCTTTAAAAAGAGGTTCTCTCTGAGATTGAATGGCTCCCCCTGATCAACTCATTTCGTACTTTTTTTCTGGCTCCTTATGCAGATAGGAGGGAAATATTTCAGTATCTTGATGAACCCTTAGGAACTGCTATCCTGCTTCCATCGGATCCGACTACCATTATCCGGAAGGAATCCTCGTCCAGGATTTCGTCTGTCAGAGATGTCGCTTCGAGGGATATGATATACTCACCTAATGGATAATCTTCATCGATAATGAACGATTCATCCCAGATCTTTTCATTCCCTCCACCCAAAGTGTATGAACGAGGGCCCTTCAATAAGGATTCAGTTCCTCCCACCGGTTTCAGCCACATGGTGAGTTCAAATGTTACGGTAGTATCTACCTCAGAGGAGAGAACAACAACGACTGGAAGGTTGTCACCCTGAGGTATGGTTTCCAGCGGGCTATCGATCTCGACATCGATCTCTTTCCAATTACCTAAAAGGATAGTAACGGCATTACCCCAATTGGCCACTGCCAGGTCCTGATGGTCGTCCTCGTTGAAATCGCCGACCGCAACCGAACGCGGACTATCGGCTGTGCCATAGTAAATGGCCGGTTCGAAAGAACCGTCACCGGCTCCCAACAGGATAGCCGCATCATCACCAATGTCATCGGCCACTGCCAGGTCTTGATGGCCGTCCTCGTCCAAGTCGCTGATTGCGACTGAATAGGCTGAACCACATATTCCATAAAAGGAGGCCAAACCGAATGAGCCGTTACCGTTGCCCAGTAAAATTGCCACATCTTCACTGTACCTATTGGCCGTCGCCAGGTCCTGATAGCCGTCTTCGTTGAAGTCGCCAATCGCAACGGAATATGGACCATCGCCCACGCCGTAGAATGAGGCCGTCCCGAACGAGCCATCACCATTGCCAAGGAGGATAGCTATATCATCACTGGATACATTGGCCGTCGCCAGGTCCTGCTGGCCGTCCTCGTCAAAGTCGCCAATCGCAACGGAATTTGGATAATCACCCGTGTCATAGAAGGAGGCCGTAGCGAAGGATCCATCACCATTACCCAAAAGGATAGCGACATTATTACTGGACATATTAGCAACCGCCAGGTCCTGATGGTCGTCCTCGTCAAAATCGCCGACCGCAACTGAACGTGGAGAATCACCCGTGTCATAGAAGGAGGCCGTAGCGAACGAGCCGTCACCGTTACCCAGTAGGATAGCCAGATCATTACTCCAAGAATTGGCCACTGCCAGGTCCTGATGGCCGTCCTCATCGAAGTCGCCGACCACAACTGAACGTGGAATTTCCCCCACACTGTAGTATGAAGCCGTCCCAAAGGAGCCATCACCGTTACCTAGAAGAATGCCAACATTATCACTGTGATCATTGGCTGTCACCAGATCCGTATGGCCGTCCTCGTCAAAGTCGCCGACCGCAACCGAAAATGGACCATCAACCACACCGTAGAATAAGGCCGTCGTCAGCGTGCCATCACCGTTGCCCAGCAGGATCGCCACATCATCGTTTATAGTGGTTTCCTCAATTCTGTTACAATTAGCCACCGCCAGGTCCTGATGGCCGTCCTCGTCAAAGTCGCCGACCGCGAGGGATGCAGGATCTTCGCCCGCGTAATAAAATGAAGCCGTTCCGAAGGAGCCATCACCATCGCCTGGAAGAATAGCCACGGCATCACCGTAATAATTGGCCGACGCCAGATCCTGATGGCCGTCCTCGTCAAAGTCGCCCACGGTAACCGAATAGGGACCGTAGCCGACAGTATAGAATGATGCTGTTCCGAATGAGCCGTCACCATTGCCCAGAAGGATAACTACGTCATCACTCCACTGGTTAACCACTGCCAGGTCCTGCTGACCATCCTCGTCGAAGTCCCCAATCGTAACTGAAGTTGGACCATCGCCCATATCGTAGAATGAAGCCGTAACGAACGAGCCGTCACCACCGCCCAGCAGTATAACCAGATCATCACCCCAATAATTGGCCAATGCCAGGTCTAAATGGCCGTCTTCGTCAAAGTCGCCGACCGCAACTGAACCTGGACTATTACCCGCACCATAGAACGTTGCTGTACCGAACGAGCCGTCACCGTTACCTAAAAGGATAGCAACATCATCACTGGAAAAATTGGTAACCGCCAGGTCCATATGCCCGTCTTCGTCAAAGTCTTCGATCGCAACTGATCTTGGATTATTACCCGTGCCATAGAATGAAGCTGTCCCAAACGATCCGTCGCCATTGCCGAGGAGGATAGACACTTCATCACTCCAAAAATTGGCCACTGCAAGGTCTAAATGGCCGTCTTCATCAAGGTCTTCGATCGCAACTGAATATGGATTATCACCGACGCCGTAGAATGAGGCTATCCCAAACGAGCCGTCACCATTGCCGAGGAGGATAGACACATCATTACCGTCAAAATTGGCCACTGCCAGGTCCTGACAACCGTCCTCGTTAAAATCTCCTATCGCGACTGACATCGAACTATTTCCTGCCGGGAAACCGAACCTCGCCGGCCAGAAGTGCGGCCATTCCAGGGAATAAGAGATCGTATGCGCAATAACAACCAAAAGTAGAGCCATAAAGAACGCAGCATGGTTCCGTTTCATCATACACCTCCGGTGCGAAAGGATTTGATAAGAGTTTTTCAAGAATCTCTAAAAGCAACAGTGATGCCAGTACAGCTCTTTCCTTGGATTACGACTAATCTATTGAAAATAAATGAGATAGAGGATTTCTATGTGGTAGTTTGTGGAAAGGGTAATTTGTAAAGATTTAAAAAATATTACCGGACAGCCGTGAAAAAACCCGTGAGGGGAAGGTTATCTTTTTGGCATATCTATAAATAGACAAAAGTGTTAGTTTTTATCACTTTATCCTCCGGTGAGGACTTGGCGCATTTTTGTTTTCAAGAACTTGAGCGGGATATTATATGATTGAGACACTCGAATCAAGTCACCCTGATTCTCCTCGATATACTCCTTTATTATCGATTCCAGCTTTGACTTGAAGTTTAAGTAATTGATTCCCAACATGTTAGCTGCGGGGTTCATTTTCCAGCCACTCTGCCTGGGGGCATGAGCCGTTACCGCAACCACAGCCGAATCTTCCGGATCTGTCCCCATTCCAGTGATCGCGTTCCCAAGGAAATCGATGTCGCATTGTGACCTTCCTGGATCGTTGGTTTTGAAGTTATCAGGAAACCGGGACTATATAAGAAGCGACTTTCAAAACTCTCCAAAAGCAACAGACGGACCAGGGTGTGTCATTTTACGTTGACGGCATAACCTATTGTTTAATAATAGGATGGGAGATCAAAGAATTGCAGATTTAGCAAAAAGGGTTCATGAAGGTTTTAAATAATATAACCTTGATAGGATGAAGGAAATTGTTAGGAGGGGCTTAACACTCTGCTATGTCTAAAGATAAGAAGCTGTATTATAATTTATTACTTTTCTTTGGTGGGCGGGTGCGATGAGTCCTCAAGATCCTCCAGAATTTTCTGGCAGCCAGCACGGATCTCATCGGTACCTTCAGGCGGTAAAGGTTCGCAGAGTTTCAGAGTTTCTTCGGCCAAGCTACGGGCACTGGCGTAATCCTTTTGTGCCAGACAACATCGGGCGAGTTCGAGTGTGCACTGTACTAGACTATGCTCCATTCCCGCTATACCCTGCAAAATCTCCTTCACTTCGCTTAAGGTCCTCTCCGCCTTTTCGAGACGACCCTGCTGAAAATAAAGAATCCCCATGTTCGCCTTACATTGGGCTTGACGATGTTCTGTTCCAGGGATTCGTATCAAGATCTTTAACGCTTGCTCGAGAGCTTGCTCGGCTTCTTCCAAACGGCCAGAGTCACGGTAAACGTGCCCCAGGCCACCCCCCAAGCACTTTGCCTGATCGAGTTCCGTCCCGGGAATGCGTCGATATATATTCAAAGCCTCCCTGTACCCCATCTCTGCCTCTGAAAAACGGCCGGCGCTGAGGTAACCATGTGCCATGTTTCCTGTCACCACCGCTTGCATATATTCCGTCCCGGGAATGCGGCGATATATCTTCAAAGCCTCCTTGTGCGCCTTCTCTGCTTTGGAAAATCGTCTTGTAACGTCCCATACCGACCCCAAATTCGCCAGGCATCCGGCCAGTTCATACTCGGATCCGGGTGTGCCGCGATAGATTTCCAGGGCTTCTTTGTAAACCTTTTCTGCCTCTGGATAACGACTTGTAGTAAAAAAGATATTACCCAAATATTTCAAGCAACTTGCCATCTCGAGAACATTCCCCTGGATTTGCTGATAGATCTTCAGAGCATCTTGTATTGCTTTCTCAGCCTCGGGGAAGCGGCCGGTTCTACGATAAAGACCACCCAGTTTGAGGCTGCATCTCGCTATTTCACGTTCCTCCCGTGGAAGGCGACGTAGGAGCTTCAAAGCCTCTTGATATTTCTTCTCTGCATCGTGGAAGCGACAGGTCTCTCGATGAACCATCCCCAGATTCATCATGCACTGAGCCTTAAAGAGGTCTGTCCCGGGAATCTCTTGGCTGCGCTGTAACGCCTCTTTCAATGGAGCTTCCGCCATTACCCAACGGCCCAACGTCATGAACGCCTTCGCCCGATGAAACCACCATTCGGCCGAATCGACCACCCCAACAACAGGTTTCTCGTACGTTCCGAATTCCTCTTCATGCGCGGCCAGCAGCACCTTTTTCATGGCCGACATGTCTCGATACCGTTTTTCAGGTTCAGGCGAAAAGACCTTCGCAATGACCTTCCTGAACACTTCCGGTAAAGAATTGTACTCGATTTTACCTACTCCATCTCTGGCAAAACTCTCGGCAATGTCCCGCTCCAAAGACGCTTCCCGACAGATCGGACAGGGATGGGACCCAAGGTATGACTCTAGCATCACCAACCCAACAGCAAACTGATCCGCACGATGATCAACCAGATTGTTACCAGGTTCTATTTCCCCATCCCACATTTCCCACAATCCGAAAACCTGTTCGGGTGCCATATAACCCGACGTACCGATTACATTCGTGCTGAAATCCGTGAGCTTGAATATGCTCTCCCCAACAACCATAATGTTATCCGGCTTGATATCCCGATGGGACTCGAGACCATGCTTATAGGCGTGGAGCAGACTATCACAGAGTTGTATCCCTAGCGTCAGAACTTCCTTGTAATTCAGTGTACCCTTCTCCTTTAAATACTGCCTCAGATTGCCGCCCGGTACGTACTCAGAATAAACAAAGGGAATGTTCCGGTTCAAAATAGGGTGGAGAATGTTCTCTAACATGTGCACGGAAATAATGTGAGGATGTCGCCCCATCTCGAGCCAGGGCAGTGTCTCCTCTAAAAACGCCTGTGCAATCTCCTCCTGAAGCCGTGGTGCAAGATCGAGATAATCCGGTTTTAGGAATGAATTGAGGGTCTTCGCGGCATAGATCCTTTTCTCCTCGTTCATCGAAGACTCTACGAAATAGACCATTCCAATCCCCCCAGACCGGAGGCCGATCACCTTGAATTCACTCTCCCCAAACGTCTTACCATGGTTCCAGGGGAGGTCGATGCCTCTGCTCGCAAGATCAGTCGCAGCCGCCTGGCTTTGCTCGTCAGGCCACCTACCCATTGCCTCCGGCTTTACGCTGATGGGTCTCTCCTGCTCCTGGAGTGATGCTGTACGCCAGAGGGTCAGGGTAGCACGGAAATCGTTTTTTTGACCATCCCTGTCATGATCGCTTCTGGTTGTCGGACCGTTCTGACAATCCGAAGTGCTCTTCTCTGGCACAGCCGCTCCTTTCTTTACGTATCAATGATACCATAGGCAAGGTGGGGCAGGTCAAGAACGTTTATACGAATATGAAAGTAAACCGTGGAAGATCCACGTGGAATATCGAGGTTGACTGATTGTGTGGTTCAAGTCGGTGAGGGGTTATAGTATTATGAATCGGCGATTTACCATAATACCATTTTACATGGCATACCGTCAAGTGAAAACAAAGAAGACTCGATTGTATTCTTGATCAGTTAGGAAGTTAAAAACGAGAGAACTCCCTTAAAAGAAGGTTCTCTCTACAAATAAGTATGGCTCCCCGTTTGGTGTCTCAAAACATTATCTTGTGGCACTGAACGAAACTTTTTTGGTTTCTTAATAGTATTTAAGATAGCGCCCCATTGCTATAGCCGGGTCTCCTGGCCACGGCCCCATCGAGCAAAATGGGAGGTGTACTCATGCCACACATTGTGCATACCTTCATTCTATGTTCACTTCTTTTTCAGGGACTTGCGGACCCCGCCATCAACAGACATGAGGACGAAGAGACGGTATCGGTTGCAGAGATCCACCTTCCTGCCGATCTGGAGGTCCTCGTTGGGGATCCGACCCGTGTTCGAGACATGCGAAACCGTTTCGATCCGGTGGATGGGGAATGGTGTTCCGACAATTCTGACCGAGTGTCGATTGCGAAACGCGGCCCCAATCGTTACGGTGAAGATCCCCCGTTAACACGGGGTGGTGTCGGCTATGGTGTCTGTTTCGAATCGCATTCCCTTCTCTGGACCGACATCACAGCCGTCCTACAGGACATGATCGTTCCTCGTACCCCCGGTGGGGACGTCTATACCGACCTGTACCTCGTGACCACGAACCGTTCGAATTGCGGTACCGAGGCATATATCTCGTATCATGCCCAGGATGATTTCAATTTCGTAATATGGGATTGGGGCCGTTGGTTCTTACATATGGATACCACGCAGACGGTTATCCCCTATGAGTATCTCGGGGATTACATCCATGACGCGTGCAATCCGGACGGGGTGTTCCGTCAGATTCTGCGGGTCATCAACATCACCGAGCGAACCGACTTCAATGACTGGAACAACATGGTCTATCTGTACAACCGCAAGGAAGGGATTTGGGATCTCGTCTATTTCTACGCTTATACGACCCTATATCCCAATCAGAACTTGTATAATACGGGCGATCCCTACGGGAGCTGGGGTCCGACCTTCGAAACCTTCCAGGACCATGATGGGAGCAACAAGCCAATTGGATTCGACGAATGCTGGATCTATCAGGATGGGGAGCTTTATATGCTGACGCCGGACAATTCCTGGATCGAGATCCAGGATCCCGATCTCGATCCGCCGATCTTTCTCGTTCCAAACCTGTCATGGGCTGTGGGGAGCACGGAGGGCGAGCCGGAGAACCAGGTCTTCGAGGCCGAAGCGGGAAGCCACGAAATCGGACAACCATACCCCCCACCAGTTCCTTTGCCCGGTAAGGGGTTATCTCCCCCTGAACCAGGTCCCCGGAATTTTCCACTCGGCTTCGGCTGGATCGCTACACCGGCGGATGGGGAAGGATGGCTGTTGAGGGGACCATCGTGGACCCTTCCCTCGGGTCGGATGAACGCCGAGTTTCAGCTGGCAATTGCGAATGCAGATGGTTCGAATGATCCGATCTGCGTGATCGGCGTGTGGGACGAGACGACAGGGAACTATGCCGCGGTGGATACGCTTAACCGGCACGATTTTGCCCGGTCGTCCCACGGGGAGCCCTTCCGCTACGATTTCGAGGCGATCGCCGATCACCCATATGAATTTGTTGTCTACAGCCTGGCCGAAGAGACATTCGGTGTAGACCGGGTAATCATTGTCAAGAACTGAGCTGCCCGGGATTTATTACAGGGAAGACAAAAAAGAACCTCCTTAGCGGGAGGTTCTTTTTTATGAATATTTTGGCTCCCCCTAGCGGACTCATTTCGAACTTTTTGCCTGGTTCCATACTTTGGATCAAGCGAGGTCGAAGCGGTCGAGGTTCATGACCTTGTCCCAAGCAGCCACGAAGTCCCGGACAAACTTCTTCTGGGCGTCCGCACTTCCGTAGACCTCGGCAAGAGCGCGAAGTTGGGAGTTCGAACCGAAGATGAGGTCGACACGGGTGCCGGTCCACTTGAGTTTTCCGCTCTCGCGATCACGACCCTCGAACACATCTTCGTCTTTCGAGGTTGCCTTCCACTCCGTGCTCATGTCGAGCAGATTCACGAAGAAGTCATTGGTGAGCGTCTCCGGCCGCTTGGTGAAGACGCCATGCTGGGACTGGTCGAAGTTGGCATTCAAGACCCGCATACCACCGACGAGAACCGTCATTTCGGGGGCGGTCAGTGTCAGCAGTTGCGCCCGATCAACCAGCAGATGCTCTGGCGCTACGGCGTATTTTGCCTTGAGGTAGTTGCGGAACCCGTCCGCGACCGGTTCGAGTACGGCAAATGACTCGACATCGGTCTGCTTCTTCGACGCATCCGTGCGCCCCGGATTGAAGGGCACGGTCACCTTATGACCAGCATTCATCGCAGCCTGCTCGACACCGACGCAACCACCGAGGACAATCAGGTCGGCGAGTGAAACTTTCTTCCCGCCTGACTGCGTGCTGTTGAAATCCTTCTGGATCTTCTCGAGAGCCTTCAGCACCTTCTTCAGTTGGGCGGGCTGGTTGACCTCCCAATCCTTTTGCGGCGCAAGACGAATACGCGCCCCGTTCGCTCCGCCGCGCTTGTCGGAACCGCGGAATGTGGATGCCGAGGCCCAGGCGGTCGAGACCAGTTGGGAGACAGACAAGCCCGAAGCCAGGATTTTGCCCTTCAAGCTCGCGATATCCCGCTTGTTGATCCGCTTGTGATCAACTGCGGGCACCGGATCCTGCCAGATCAGTTCTTCGGCCGGGACCTCCGGGCCCAGATAGCGCGATCGGGGGCCCATATCACGGTGGGTCAGCTTGAACCAGGCTCTCGCGAAGGCGTCCGCGAATTCCTCGGGGTTCTGCAGGTAGCGACGCGCGATCGGCTCGTAGATCGGGTCGAAGCGAAGGGATAGATCCGCCGTGGTCATTATCGGCGGATGCTTCTTCGACGGGTCGTGCGCGTCCACCACCATGTCCTCTTCGGCCACGTCCTTGGCCACCCACTGATGTGCGCCTGCCGGACTCTTGACCCGCTTCCACTCGTACTTGAACAACATGTTCAGATAGCCCATGTCCCATTGGGTCGGGTTCGGCTTCCAGGCGCCCTCGATGCCGCTGGTGATCGTGTCGCCCCCTTTGCCGCTACCGTAGCTGCTTGCCCAGCCGAACCCCTGCTCCTCGATGCCGGCACCCTCGGGCTCGGGACCGACCAAGGCCGCATCGCCTGCGCCATGGCACTTCCCGAAGGTATGCCCGCCCGCCACGAGGGCGACGGTCTCTTCGTCATTCATGGCCATGCGCGCGAAGGTCTCTCGAACGTCACGGCCGGAAGCGACAGGATCTGGATTGCCGTCCGGGCCTTCGGGGTTCACGTAGATCAGGCCCATCTGCACGGCGGCCAGGGGGTTTTCCAGGTCGCGGTCGCCGCTATAGCGGCTTTTGGGCTTATCGCTGGTAGCCAGCCATTCCTCTTCGGAACCCCAGTAAATGTCCTCTTCCGGCTCCCATATGTCTTCGCGCCCGCCGCCGAAGCCGAATGTCTTGAATCCCATCGACTCGAGCGCGCAGTTACCGGCGAGGATCATGAGGTCGGCCCAGGAGATCTTCCTGCCGTATTTCTGCTTGATCGTGTCGAGGTTCACATTGTCCGGCCAGCTGTTGAGGGGCGCAAAGCGCTGGCTGCCGGACGCCCCACCCCCGCGTCCGTCGCCCACACGGTAGGTGCCTGCGCTGTGCCACGCCATCCGGATGAAAAGCGGCCCGTAGTGACCATAATCGGCCGGCCACCAGTCCTGCGAGTTCGTCATGAGCGCATAGAGGTCCTTCTTCAGGACCTTCAGGTCGAGTTTCTTGAATTCCTCCGCGTAGTTGAACTCCTCGCCCATAGGATTGGACTTGGAGGAATGCTGGTGCAGAATGGTAAGATTCAACTGATTCGGCCACCAGTCCCGGTTCGACGTCCCACCGCCGGCAGTGGGGTTGCTGGTTCTACCCGTTACCGGGCACTTGCTATCCTCATTCATATCTGCTCTCCTTCCTCTCGGATTTGAGTTTGTACATCCAACGTTTTGGATCACTTGCTTTCATTTTCATCCTTCCATTTTTCAGTTTTGGATCACTTGCTTTCATTTTCATCCTTCCATTTTTCAGTTTTATACATCTCAATCACCTGTCTTGCACCGATCGCAGATCCCTTCCAGGCATACCCTCTTTCCCAGGATCGTATATTTCGTCTGCAATTCTGCCGGGACCTCGATTGCATCGTAATCGTCGTTGCAGAAGTCGATGATGTGACCGCATTGGATGCATCGAAAATGATGGTGCGGATCGAGATTGGGATCGAATCGCTTCGCCTCCCCGCTGAATTCCACCATACTAGCGATGTCCAACTCGCTGAAGGTTTGCAGAGTACGGCTCACCGTGTCCAAGGATATATTGGGGAAAATCTTGCGTACCTCTTCGTACACCCTGCTTGCATTGGGGTGTTGATTGGAATGGCTCAACTCCCGGTAAATCGCGATCCTCTGTGGAGTGATCTTGAGTCCCCGCTCCCGGCAGGTCACCCTGAAACGCTCGAGCTTTTCATCTGTAGAGCCGTGCCTGGTATCCAAAACTCTTTCCCCTTACGAAAAATCATAGGATCAGATTATATACTATGTAGGACTTACTCCTATTTGTCAAGCCTGACCTGGCCCGATCGATGTCTCGTAGCGAGCTGATCGAGCGGCTCAACTTATCGCCTAAAATTAGCCTTAATACCATTTGCGATCTCTTTTAACCCTGGGTTCGGAGTGTCGAGCGGCCACCGTCAACACTGAAAATCTGCCCGGTGATCCAATCCGCATCCTTGGAAATGAGGTAAGCGGTGAGTCTGGCGATATCACCGGGTGTCCCGAGACGTTGGAGGGCATGGAGCCCGGCAATGGACTCTGCCATCTTATCGTTCGATACTATACCTTCCGAGAGCGGGGTTCGTGTTAGCGACGGAGCAATAGCATTGACGCGAACTTTCGGAGCCAGTTCAGCCGCAAGAGAGAGGGTGAGCCCACTTACTGCCCCCTTTGCCATACCCATCGAGGCGTGTAACGAAAAGCCCTGAAAAGCCGCAACACTTGAAAATAACACTACCGAAGCACCATCCGCACACTTCTTGAGCGCCGTCATTGTTGCCTTAACGGCAAGCGCCGCACCCACTGCATTGATCCTGAGGTCATTCAGGAATTCCTCTTCCGTGAACCGGCGCAGACTTCCAAGATTGAGAGTGCCCACGGCATAAACGAGACCATCCAATGGAGCTCCGGCATCTTCCGCCACCCGGAAAAAGAGATTTTCGTCACATACATCACCCATTGTGAAACCGGCTCCAAGGTCATCCGCGATGGCGGCCAGTCTCTGCTCGTTTCGTCCCACAAGATGTAGATCGTAACCACGCTCACGAAGCACTCTGGCTGTGGCAGAACCTATGCCTCCAGAACCACCGTAAATAACAACTTTGCGCGCCATAAGAACTCTCTCCGTTACTATACGTATGTTGCCGAGGGATTATCGGCTGTGAATCTTCGCAATGAGGCCTATAACTATCCGCGTTACCAGTCTTGACTTCAACATAATATTATATAGGCTTCATGGCTCCAGGTGAAGTCGCCACCGTTTGTTTAGAAGATAAATTATTTAGGAATGAATGCAAACCCAGAATCTTCACTTACGAGCGATTTGCGCATCTCGCAAGATAACGCGGGAGCCGTTCAGAATGATCCTCCATTTCTCATTTCGTCCCTCGAAATCGCTATCATGTTCTACTTAGTACGGGGAATAAGAAATCCAAGTCGATATCCCGTGATCTGGTTATCCACCAAAGGGCACGACTGAAACACGGTAAAACCTGCTAGAGACATTCCCTGCGGAATGGAGCCGAAGATACTTCCTTGACAATTTGTGTAATGGGACTATGATATGCCCAAGAAGATACATTGAAAGGTCAGGAAATGATCGAATTGAAACGTGATAATTTTAAGGAAGTG
>JBDHKN010000054.1:0-32433 GCA_039586365.1 Gemmatimonadota bacterium
CGTCGGCCGCGTCACACAAGCGCTCATCTCGGCGGACAAGGCGGGCATCGAGCTGCAGTTCCCGACTGCGGCTGCCATCGACCTGGCCGGACGGGACGTCCTCGAGGCAGTCCAGGTCTCCGTGAATCCGAAGGTAATCGAGACACCGAAAGTCGCGGCCATGGCCAAGGACGGCATTCAGTTGATGGCAGTCGCGCGCGTGACAGTGCGGGCGAACATCAAGCGCCTCGTCGGTGGCGCTGGCGAAGAGACGATCCTGGCTCGGGTCGGCGAGGGGATCGTCTCGACCATCGGTTCAGCGGACTCTCACAGGGACGTGCTCGAGAACCCTGGCCACATTACTGAAACGGTGCTCGGTAAAGGGCTGGACGCCGGCACAGCCTATGAGATTCTCTCGATCGACATCGCCGACGTGGACGTCGGCAGGAACATCGGCGCCGAGCTGCAGACGGATCAGGCTGAAGCCGACAAGCGGATCGCACAGGCCCAGGCGGAGAAGCGGCGCGCGATGGCGGTGGCAGAGGAGCAGGAGATGACGGCTAGAACTCAAGAGATGCGGGCGCAAGTGGTCCAAGCTGAAGCTGAGGTGCCGCTGGCCCTTGCTGAGGCATTTCGCGCTGGGCGCCTTGTCGCAACGCGTCCCTAGCGGCAGCGAGATGAACGGTGACCTGCAGCGGATCACATCAAACGGATGACCGCTCACGCGATCGTCTGCATCAGGAGGAGCATTGAACGAGCCCGATAGGCACAACACTGGCCCGCCGTTTTCTAAGGAGGATGTGGCGCTCATCCGTGAGGCGGTCATGAATCCTGGCGCCCGCGTGACATGTCCGGGGTGCGGCTCCCCGCTCACCATTGAGACTGTCGCGGGTGAGGGGCAAGGAGCTGGCTGGCGGATACACTGCGAGAAATGCAGGCGCAATCTTGTTGTCCACAGCCTGCCGGAGAGGCCAGCGAGCGAGCACGATTGATGGGTGTGCCGTCCCGGGCTGCGGAGGTAAAGGCTCTGGCGCGGCTGACCATCGCCTCAGGCCGTTGCGGCGCACCAAACTGGAATGCCTAGTCCTACTGTATGACAGGTCGTATGGCGTGGTAAACGGTAGGATCAGAGTTGATCCCGCTGGCCAGGCTCTAATGCGCCAGCAAGACAAACCTCGGTGCAAAACGCGTCTGGAGAGGGTTAAATGGACGACAACGCGGTGATGCGGGCAGATCGAGAGACGGGTTACTCGTCCGGGGACGTGAAGGGGGCACGCCAAGTGATGCGCGACGCGAACGTACCGGAAGACAAGATCGCGTCGGTGTTGCGCCTCCTTGCCCAGGCCGCCGTGCTCGATGGTGAACGATCAACATTGGCGGCGTTGGCGCTCCGGGCCGCGGCGTAGGCTGGCAGGGTGGAGTGAGCGAGAGAGCGTCGCACCGGTGTTGCGCGCCCGTCATGGAAGGAAGTCGTTGGGTTGAGGAGGGGACGCCTATCCGAGCACCACTTGGACCCGGTGCTCGAGACCGTCTTCGGACAGGGGCACGAGCGCCTCTACCGGAAGCGGGGTTCCGTCAAGACTGATGCTGGAAACACCGCGACAGACTGCATCCGGATTCTCGACCGCAATCCGATAGAGCGTGTCGCCATGACGATAGACGATCTCGAAGCGTTTCCAAGCGCGAGGGATGCACGGATCGATAGCGAGAGCGGAACCGCGCTTGCGGAATCCGAGAATCGACTCCAAGCCCGCGCGGTAGAGCCAAGCCGCAGCCCCGGTGTACCACGTCCATCCTCCCCGTCCCACGTGGGCGGGTGCGGAGTAGATATCTGCGGCGACGACGTAGGGCTCCACCTTGTAACGGTATGCGCTCGCACGACGGCTCGCATGGTGAATCGGATTGAGCAGGTCGAAGAGATCGAGGCTCTTGTCTCCCTCGCCCAGCCGAGCGAATGCAATAACCGACCAGATCGCGGCGTGGGTGTACTGCCCACCGTTTTCACGGATGCCGGGCAGATATCCTTTGATGTATCCGGGATCCCTATGTGTCTGGTCAAACGGCGGGGAAAAGAGCAGCAGTAGCCGGTCGTCCTGACGGACCAGCCGTCGTTCAACCGATTCCATGGCCTGGCGCGCACGGTCCGGATCACCAGCGCCGGAGAGGACCGCCCAGGATTGGGCAATCGAGTCGATCTGGCATTCATCGTTCTGAGCCGATCCGAGCGGCGTCCCGTCATCGAAGAAAGCGCGCTTGTACCACTCCCCGTCCCATGCTTCCCTGTCCAGTGAGGCCGCAAGAGATGCCGCCGCCGTCCGCCAATGTGCTGCACGCTTCTCTTCCTCTCGGCGGTCGGCGATGGCTGCAAACTCGCTCAAGTTCACATGGAGAAACCAACCCAGCCACACGCTTTCTCCACGACCCGCTCGACCAACACGGTTCATCCCGTCGTTCCAGTCGCCCCCACCGATCAACGGGAGACCATGACTGCCTGCGTCGAGACTTCGATCTAGTGCCCGCGCACAGTGTTCAAACAGTGTCGATCGGTCTTCGGATACCTCAGGTTCGAAGTAGGATTCTTGCTCTTGCTCCTCGAGGATCGGCCCCTGGAGCCATGGGATCGTCTCGTCGAGCACGCCCCAGTCCTCGGTTACCGCTAGATATTGAGCCACTGCATAAGGCAGCCACAGGCGGTCGTCGGAGATTCGCGTCCGTACCCCGCGCCCGGTTGGGGGATGCCACCAATGCTGGACGTCTCCCTCAGGGAACTGCCGGGCGGCCGCCCGCAGGATGTGCTCGCGCGCGATATCGGGCCGCGCCACCAACAGCGCCATGACATCTTGTAGCTGGTCGCGGAAGCCGTATGCCCCTCCGGACTGGTAGAAGGCGGAGCGGGACCAGAGGCGACAGGAAAGCGTCTGATAGAGTAGCCAGCGGTTGAGCAGCAGATCCATCGAAGCGTCCGGCGTCCGGACCTGTACCGTGCCGAGCACAGTGTCCCACCGCTCCTGGACCTGGCGGAGCAGCGCGGCACAATCCTCCCCACGATATCGTTCAATCAACGTGCGCGCCTGTTCGGGACTCTCTCCCTGTCCAAGTAGGAACAGCACCTCGACGCGCTGCCCTGGCTGCAGCTCCACCTCCGTTTGCAGCGCGGCGCAGGGGTCCAGGGTCGCGCCGGTCGTTCCCGATAACTCATCGCCCCGCTCGAGCGAGGCCGGGTGGTCGAGGCTCGCATTGCGGCCCAGGAAGTCGAGGCGGTCGCAGGTCCAAGACATTTGGCGGCCACCCAGATCGGCGAAGGCGACCCGACTCGCGAACTCACCGTTCCAGGCGTTGCGCGCGAACGTGGCGCCGGTCTCTTGATCGATCTCGGTGACCACGTAAGGTGCGGAGCGGCTGCGCGTGACGCCCAGCACCCACTCCGCATAGGCGGTGATCGAAAGCCGACGTTTGCGACTGGACCGATTCACCAACGTGAGGCGCGAGATCTTGATCGGGTCGCCCGGCGGCACGAACTGCAGCAGATCCAGCGCGATGCCGTGAGACGTGTGCTCGAAGCGACTGTAACCCCGACCGTGTCGGATGACGTAGGGCGAGGCTTCTTCGCGAATCGGCAGGCATGTCGGTCCCCAAATCAGGCCACTGTCCAGATCGCGCACGTAGAACGCCTCGCCCGGCGTGTCGCTGACCGGATCGTTCGACCACGGCGTCAGCTTGTTCTCCCGGGAGTTCACAGACCAGGTGTAGCCGGAGCCCGACTCCGAAACTTGGAATCCGAAGTCTGGATTCCCCACTACGTTGATCCAGGGAGCCGGCGTCCACTGTCCCTGGCCCAGCAGCGTGACGTACTCGCGGCCGTCCTGCGAGAATCCTCCCAGACCGTTGAAGTGCTCGAGATCGAGCGTTGGGGGGGGTACGGGTTCGGCTTCCTCGCGCGGCGTGCGGAGCCGGGGCGGCACCGGTCCCGGCCTCAAGCGCTGCAGCCGGATCACCTGCTCGGACAGCGTGCCCCTGTTCGCCAGGACCACCACGCGGGCCGCCGAACGCAGCAAGAGCAGATCCTCCGCAGGCAACAGGTCCTCCCGCAGCACGAAGACGTTCCCCAGTCCCCCGTCGGTCTCACCGCCGAGCGCGGACTGACTCGCCCGCACCATGGCTTCAAACGCTTCCTGGAGATCTTGGGCGTAGGAGGTGCCCGTCGCATTCAGTATCACGAAGTCGGAGGTGATCCCCTTGAGGCGCCAGTACTCGTGCGCCCGCAGCAGCTGCCTCGCGACGTCCCGCTCCTCCTCGCGCTCGACTCGTACGACGGCGATCGGGAGATCGCCGGAGATGCCGTAAGCCCAGAGCCCCGACGGACCCCGACGGTTGGTGGCCAGTTCCTCGGCTGTGGTGCGCAACGTGCGATCGTTGTAGAGCAGACGATTGGCCAGACGTTGGAACAGATGCGCTTCGTCCTGGGTGATCCGGAGGTGGTGCAGCTGGACCTGCGCGTACATCCAGGCTAGTGAACTCTCTCGCTCGAAGGTCCCCGGCTGGCGGTACTTCACCGCTGTGTCGAGAGCTTCTTCCCGCGAGGGCGCCACCAGCGTGGTGAAGACGAGACGAACCGTTCCGCCAGGCGGGATCGCTACCCGATACCGGAGGCTCACCATCGGATCCAGAATGGTCCCCGCGGTGTTCGTTAGCGGTTCGCCCTCTATCACCGAGACCGGCGTCCTGACCCCGCGGCCCCGGCCCACAAAGCGCGCGCGGTCGCTCTCGTATTCGCACGTGCCGACGATCTCCCCCTCGACTGCGGCGACGTGAGCCAGCCATGGTTGTGGCTCGTCAGCCGAACGGGCGCGTCGGGTCGCCAGCAGCGTCTCGAGCTCAGGAACGATTTCGGTTTCCACAAAGAGATTCGAAAAGACCGGATGGGCCTCGTCGGCAGCCTGCGGGGCAAGGGCGACCTCTGCATAGGATGTGAAATCGATCTCACGATCTCGGTTTTCCAGATTGGTCACCGTCAGCTGGCGCAGTTCGGCATCGTCTTCGGGCGAGACCACGATGTCGAGCGTGATCGACAGTGACCGGTCGCGCTGCATAATCTTGGCCCGGTCTTCGGCATAAACGACGTTGTACTTGTCCACTTCGGTACCGCTCGGCTGGAACCCGGCCGACCAGACATCACCGCTTTTCGCGTCCCGCAAGAAGATGAAGGTGCCCCAACAGTCACGGGTCGTGTCCTCACGCCATCGGGTCACGGCGAGGTTGTGCCACCGGCTGAAGCCGGAGCCCGCCGCAGTGACCATGACCAGGTACCGACCATTCGACAGGAGATGGGTGCGCGGCGGGATGTCGTGCGGCGATTCGAACCGCCGCAGGGTTGGTGACACGAGGTCACGAATGTGGACGGCCACCTGTACTTCCTCGCCGCGCGGTCGGGTTACGGCCACCGCACGCGGCGTACGTTCCTGCAGCAAGAGCTCCGATGCCTGGATCATGGGATGCGCGTGGAAGCGTCTCTGGGTGAGGCCCTGGTGAACCACGTTGCCCAGGGAGACGATTGTCATCCCCTGATGGTGCGCCATACATGCCCGAACCACGGCCACCCGCTCGTCTTCCGGAAGCCTCGATGGCGTGAAATCCAACGCTTCGTAGAATCCGTAGGCGCTGCGGGCCCCGGCATCTTCGAGGTGGGCGATGTTGTCGATGGCGGCTTTGGGATCGACCATAGCCGCGAGTGCGGTGGCGTAGGGAGCCACCACCACGTCCTCGAATAGCCCGCGCTTGAGTCCCAGGCCGGGCACACCGAAATCCGAGTACTGATAGGTCAGTTTGACATCGCGCACGTTGTAGGCTGACTCGGAAACTCCCCAGGGGACCCCTCGTTCCGCGCCATACCGTACCTGGCGCCCCACCACGAGGCGGCTGGTGAGATCCAGCAGGCTGCGGGCGGGCTGCTCCATCACCAGCAGCGGCATCAGGTATTCGAACATCGAACCCGACCAAGAAACCAGCGCCGCCCCATGGCCCACCGGCGTGAGGGACCGGCCGAGGAGAAACCAGTGCCGTGGCGACACATCTCCCTTGGCGATGGCCACAAAACTCGCCAGCCTCGCCTCCGAGGCCAGCAGGTCATAGCAGCTGGGGTCGAGTGTGTTGTCGGCCACCCGGAAGCCGATGGAGAACAGCTTGCGCGACGAATCGAAGAGGAACCGGAAGTCCATCGCCAGGGCCATCTGTTCCGCCTGGAGGGCGACGGCAGAGAGGCGGTGATCAAGAGTGATCGCCGCCGCCGCAGACGCGTCCGAGTCCTCAGCTTGGAGCATCACTAGATCACGTGCGTGACTCCGGACGGTGTCCCGGACGGCGGTTGCCCAGGCCAAAACATCCGGGCCGGACTCCTGCCCCGCGGCGGCTGAAACTGTGCGGACGATGTCCAGCAGATTCTCCGCTCGGGCCTCCAACTGCTCAAGCCGGGAACCCCATTCGGGAATCGACGATGGGGGATCATCCAGACCGGCCGAAATCGCGTTTAGGGCCTCCCGCACCTGCAACGCGGTGACCGTTTCCGTGCGGGCGCCGAACTTTGACCTTGCCAGCGAATCGAGCACTGGCTCGAGAGCGTCGCGGATCCCATCCAAGATCTGTGGGCCCAACAGCGGTCGCTGTGCAAGCTGGCGGCATCCTTGAGACAGTGCGATGAGATGCCCCGCGAGATTCCCACTGTCGACGGTGGAGATGTAGAGGGGATCGAGCGGCCGGAGGTCCCTGGTGTCGTACCAATTGAAGAAGTGACCATGTAACCGGCGCATGGTGGTCAACGTCTCCAGGGTAGCCTCGAGCCGTTGCACCATATCCGAGATCCCAATCCAGCCGAAGTCGTGGGCTACCATGGTGCTCAGGAGGTACAGCCCCATATTGGTCGGCGAGGTGCGGTGGGCGACCACCGGCTCGGGATCCTCCTGGAAGTTGTCGGGCGGGAGAGCGTGCTCCTCCGCTTTCACGAACGTCTCGAAGAAGCGCCAGGTGCGCCGGGCAATGAGCCGTAAAGTGCGCGTCTCAAGCGGCGAAAGGCGCTGTTTTTCAGCGAGCTTCACCGGAACGCTCAGGCGCCAGGCCAGAATGGGGGCCAGGCCCCAGAGGAGCACCAAGGGTGCGGCAACCGGCCACGCTCCCAGCTTGAACATCACGAACAGAACGCAGACGCCCGAGGCTAGAACCACGCTCCAGCGAAGGTGCCAGTAGAAGCTGCGAAGCCTCAGGTCGACTCCGTACCCGGCCTGCGCGGCTGGGACCCACTCGAGCAGCTGTCGCTTGGTGACATAGAGTCGCCCGAGCGTGCGCACCACGGCATCCGCCATGTAGCGGGCCTGGTGCGCCAGCGTGGCGATCGCAAGCAGCACCTGCAGCGAAGCAACCTGGATGTCGTGGCCCGTGCCGCGCAGGTGATTCCGCTTCGAGAACCCTTGCCTCCGCGGGAGCAGATCGTCGAGCACCGGCATGAACGCGGGCAACGCGATTGCTGCCAGGAACAGACCGGTCCACAACAGCGGAGAGACGGCGGGCAGGGTCCAGGCGGCTACGCCAAGTAGAAAGGCCGCGGGCGCCGCGAGGCTGCGGCGCAGGTTGTCCAGCATCTTCCATCTACCGTGCACGGGAATGCGTCCGCGCTGCCCCCTCCCAGGCTCGTCGTCCTTGTGGCCAAGGATCCAGGGGAGCAGCTGCCAATCGCCCCGCACCCAGCGGTGGTTGCGGCGGACGGCCACCTCGTAGTTGGTGGGAAACTCCTCGAACAGGTCGATATCGGTGACGAGTCCGGCCCGTGCGAACAGCCCCTCGAACAGATCGTGACTCAGCAGCGCGTTCTCCGGCACCCGTCCCGCAAGCGCCGTCTGGAACGCGTCGACGTCGTAGATCCCCTTTCCCGTGTAGGACCCCTCCCCGAACAGGTCCTGATAGACGTCAGATACCGCCGCCGCATAGGGGTCCACGCCCCCGGGGCCCGACACGATCCGCTGGTAGGTCGTACTTCCCGGCCCAGTCGGCAGGGACGGTGTGATCCGCGGCTGGAGGATCGCGTATCCCTCGACCACCCGCCCTATCTCGGGGTCGAGGCGCGGACGATTCAACGGGTGGGCCATCGCCCCAACGAGGCGGTAGGCGGCCCGTCCGGGAAGTCGGGTGTCGGCATCCAATGTGATGACGTAGCGGACGCCCTGCGGCACGGTGGGCGGTATGCCCTTGATCGGAATGAACGTGGTATCGGTGGCGCCGCGGAGCAGCCGGTTCAGTTCGTGCAGCTTCCCCCGCTTTCGCTCCCAGCCCATCCACCTGCCTTCCCCCTCGTTCCAGAGGCGTCGACGGTGCAGTAGGATGAACCGCTCCCCTCCCCCGGGCGGACTCCCGTATCGCTCGTTGAGACCGGCTATCCCGTCGGCCAGCGCGGCGAGGAGATCCTCGTCGCCAGGCATGTGTTCGTTGGCGGCGTCCGACCAATCCGTCAGGAGTGCGAAATGGAGATGGCCCTCAGGATTCGCCAAGTGGTGCACCTGGAGCCGTTCGATGGACTCATCGATGTCCGCGCGGCTGGAGAGCAGTGTGGGTACCACGACCATAGTTCGCAGCTCCGCAGGCACGCCGCGATCGAGTTCGAGCTTGCAGAGCAACCGGGGTGGAACGATGAGAGCAACCAGGCGATGGACCAGGGACACCGCGATATCAGAGGCGGGTACGAAGGCGAGGATCCCCAGGAGGATGAGGATCGGTACGCCTACTCCCGCGCTCCAGCTCACGAACAGAGGGCCGGAGAGAACGAGAGCAGTGAGGACGGCGATTAGTCCGAAATAGCCGGAAACCGCATGGGCACGCCACGCGCGTCGGATCCGGATTCGCACGGGGACGCGATAGCCCAGCTGCCTCTCGAAAGCCCACCTGCCACGCGAAACCAAGTAGTATCCGGGGTCCTCTTCGGGACGCTCGGGAACTGCGAGAGCCTCTGACTGGTGTTCCGACGGGGCGGTCTCCTCGTCCGGGCAGGGTTGCGGGGAGGTGCGCTCTCGTTCGCGCCGTGCTTCACGGGCCAGCCGCACAGCTTCGCCTGCCACCTCCAGTTCCGATCGCTTTGAACCCCGGGACAGTTCCTCGACGGCAGCCCGGTACTTGTCGCGAGTGGCGAAATCCATCGCAGCGAACCCCGGAACCGTTCGCAGGGTCTCGTCCACCAAACTCACGCTCTCGAAAAACCCCGGCCAGCTGATGGAGGACATCCACCGCATGCTGGTGATGATGTTCCGGACCGTGATGTTCGCTGCGGCCTCAGCCTGATGTGCCTGAGCCACAACTTCGCTGGGGGAGGTCCCCTGGGCGGCCAGGTTCTCGTTCAGCCAGTCGAGGGCCGGTGTGACTGACGGCGCCTGGTCACGGAGCCGCTGCAGCAATTGCACCGCGAACGCGCTGGCCAGGGGAGCGTTGCCAAGACCGTCCAACACGTCCTCCGCGCGCTCCGCCCGCCGGCCGCTGAGGCCCAGCAGACGATCCGCTACCTCATCTGCGCTTGCGCGACCGTGGCGGGCGCGGATGATTAGCTCCGACAACCGTCGCAGGTTTTCCAGCAGGGCGACTCGCAGGTGGATCGCGACCGCCCAGAGTTCACCGATGCCGAGGGGTTGAACGCGCTGGTAAGCCCGAACGAATGCCTGCAGCGTCCCCACATCGAACCGACTGTCGGTATGGGCCACGTAGGCCCACGCTAGCCCATAAACGCGCGGGTATCCTCCGAGATGTCGGCCCTCGGCGATCTTCGGCAGCAGCTTGTAGAAGCTGAGCGGGAGGTGATCCCGAACATCCCGGATCTGCCCATCCACGACGTGAAAGTTGTCGAGCAGCCATTCCTCGGCCTGCATGATCTGGTTCTTTTGTCGAACCGCCTCGACGATGTTCCGGTACCCGGCGAGCAGCACGCGCCCGTTCTCGCGGACCCGCGGAAGGAGTGCTCGCCCTTTGAATCGTTCGTCACCGGTAGGCTGGGCTGCGGCGAGAGTCTCCGCATGTTGCTGGAGTCGTTCGATGCCGAACACCTCGGCGCGGATCGGCTGTTCCACTTCAGAAGGAGCTGCGACCAGCGCGTCTTTGGTGTTCACTTCGAGTTCCGCGTCCGAACGTCCGAACGTGCGCACTTGATCACGAGTCTTGGTCCCCTTGCTGCCACCGCAGCCAGACTACATGCCTTGTCTGGAGACAGGTGCACCGGCCAGTTGCGGGGACACCCCGATTTGTCTCAGCAGCCCCTCCGCAGTAGTTCTGTCGCGTACGCCTGGTGGGATATGGAGGCATTGTCATCCACTGAATTCGTCTATTGGGAATGCCGCTACACTTGGCATCGCGTTCGAGTATGCTCGTCACCTGACGATCCCGTCGGCAATTCCGAGACCGCCATACGGATCCAAGATTCTCGGTCACGCCCTGTCAATCATAACATGATGTCGTCAGCCGGCGGCATCCTCGTTTCGGCGGTGGACGCCCCCTCCGCGCCGCACCCCCGCTCGCGTCTGCTGCGCAACAATTGCGTCCCTGGCGATCCCAAAAGCCCCTTCCTGACGGGGCTTCCGCGTGTGTGTGCCCTGGCTTCACTGCCCGACAGCCCTCGAATGTGCGTAGATGTGCGTTGGGCAAGCTCCGACTGCCACCCCTGAAACCTTCTGCCTAATTCTGACGTTCTGGTGTATAGATGGATCATCCATATAGTGGACGGTCCACATATCGGTCCTGGTGACGCTGGGGTTGGCAACGTGGTTGGCGCCGGCCTGGCCAGCGGAGGATCCCGGGGCCCGCAACAGCCATCACGGGGGCTCACGATGCCGACACTCGATCCTCGATCCCTTCTTCCCCTTACCCACCTCTCCTACCACGTCCTGCTGGCCTTGGCCGACGATGACCGCCACGGGTACGGGATCATCAAGGAAGTCCTGGCCCGAACCGACGGACAGATGGAGCTGGAGACTGGGACACTGTACACGGCTCTGAAGCGCCTGAAGGATGAGGGGCTCATCGACATCGTGGGACGGCGGGAGCGGCCGCCGGGCGAGGACGATCGTCGGCGCACTTATCGCCTGACACCTTGCGGGAGGGAGGTCCTGGCGGCCGAGTCCCAGCGCCTGGCTTCTCTGGTGGGGGTGGCCATGGAGAAGCGTGTCCTTCCTGCCACCTCAGCCTGAGGGTTGAGCAATGAGCATATCATCGAGGGTCCTCTTCCGCCTCTACCGACTCCTGATGGGTCTCTACCCCTCCGAGTTCCGGGCCGAATGGTCGGGCGACATGCTGCGGACAGTGATTGTGAGGGAAGGAGCGCTCGGTGGTGAGGCCGGAATGCTGCGGCGGCTCCGATTCTGGCGTCGCGAGCTGTTTGCGGTGCTCGGTACCGCCCTGCGGCAGCGCTGGAAGTGGGCACGGATCAGGGATTCCTCCGTGGCTTCGAGAGGGACCGATGCCCGGCAGGAACGGTCCACGATGGCGCAGGGCCCCAGACGCAGGCGACCCACAGCGATAGAGCCCATCCTCCGAGACCTTCGCTTTGCCTTGCGGCAACTGCTCCGACGTCCCGGCCTCTCCGTCGCGGCGGTGCTGACGCTTGCGCTGGGTATCGGGGCAAACACTGCCGTGTTCAGCGTCGTGAGCGGCGTCCTCCTGGAGCCGCTGCCTTACCCGGAGGAAGACCGCCTCGTAAGGGTCTACGACGAGAATCCGAACTTCCCCCGTTTCCCACTCGCCCCCGCAGCGTTCAACGACTACCGGGAGCTGGAGTTGCCCTTCTCGGGCTTCGCCACATACAGCCGAGTTAACCTCCAGCTTTCAGAAGATGATCGGCCCGAGCAGTTGACGGGGATGCGCGTCTCCAGCGGGTTCTTCCAGGTGCTGGGTATGGAACCCGCGCTGGGGAGAGGGTTCACCCGGGAGGAGGAATTGGCGGGCAATCACTACCAGCTGGTGCTGGGTTATCAGCTTTGGCAGCGCCGATTCAACGGTGATGCGAGCGTGCTAGGTCGCACCCTGGAGTTGTCGGGGCGGACCTTCACTGTGGTGGGCGTGGCGCATCCGGACCTTCGGTCGCCGGGAGGCAGCTTTCGCTCGGTGGCCCACGGAGAGACCGTGGACTTGTGGTGGCCACTGGTGTTGGGCCCCGACGAGCAACCTCGCTTCTCCCATTACCTCAACGGAGTCGCCAGGCTCCGGAACGGTGTTTCGCTGGAGCAGGCCGAGGCGGCCATGAACGTCATCGCCGCCGAGGTGGTGGCCCCCTTCGTCGACCCCGAGGATGAAGGAGACGCCTGGACCATGAGCCTGGTCCCCCTTTCAGAGGACATCGTAGGACACGCCCGGTCCACGCTCCTGGTGCTGTTGGGGGCGGCCAGCCTCATCCTCCTCATGGCCTGCGTCAACATGGCGGGTGTAATGCTCGCCCGCGCTGCGGAGAGGCAGGGGGAGATCGCGCTTCGGATGGCTATCGGAGCCAGCCGGGGGCACCTGATCCGGCAGATGCTGGTAGAGGGAGCGGTGGTAGCGGCCCTGGGTGGGGTCGCCGGTGTGGTCCTGGGGGTGGTTGGGCTCTGGCAGCTCCTGGGTCTGGCTCCCGAGGTGTTGCCCAGGATTTACTCCATCGGGCTGGACGCAAAGGTCTTGGGCTTCGCAGTGGGAGCCACCGCCCTGACGGCTCTGGCCGCCGGCCTGGTCCCGGCATTCCATGCACGGCGCTTCGAGTTGGCCGGCACTCTCAAGGCCGACGGCGGCCGCGCCATCCGGAGTGCGGTCCGATCTCGGCGCGTGCTGGTGGTTTCCCAGGTTGCCCTGGCCGTGGTCCTCCTGGTAGGTGCGGGGCTCCTCCTCCGCAGCCTGGTAGGGCTCCAGCACGTGGACCCCGGGTTCAGGCCGGACGGAGTGCTCACTGCCAGGTTGAGCCTGCCCTCTGCCCGCTACTCGTCGGCCCAGGACAGAGCAGAGTTCTATCGAGAGTTGGAGAGCAGACTGGAGGGCTTGCCAGGCGTCTGGGCTACGGGGGTCTCGTATGCCCTTCCGTGGAGCGGATACGACGAGAACTCGGACTTCGAGATCGAAGGGTGGGAGCCGCCGGAGGACCTGTTGATGTCCTTGCGCTACCACTTCGTGGGCGCGGACTTCCTCGAGGCTATCGGGGTCCCGCTATTGGAAGGGCGGAACCTCCGGGACAGTGATGACAGGAGCCCCGATTCCCCCTTCGTGGCCCTAATCAATGAGGCGATGGCCCGTCGCTTTTGGAGAGAGCAGCCAGGCGCCGGGAATCCAGTCGGAAGCCAGCTCCATTTCTGGGGACAGGTAGTGACGATCGTGGGGATCGTGGGGAACATCAAAGACGGTCCGTCCAGTGCCGAAACCCGGCCCGCTGCCTTTTTTCACATCCTCCAGTTTCCCCGCTCCAGTGCGTCAGTGGCGCTCCACACCAGGGGCGACCCAATGAGTCTGGTGGGATCCCTGCGTGAGGTTGTGGCGAGCATCGACCCGGCTCTTCCGTTGGCGGAGGTCCGCCCCCTGAGCGAGATTGCAGGTGCCACCACGGCTCCGGCCCGTTTCACCGTGCTCCTGGTGGGCGTGTTCGCGGCGATGGCGCTCACACTTGCGGTGGTGGGGCTTTACGGTCTCCTGTCGTATCTGGTGGGACAACGGAGTCAGGAGATCGCGGTGCGCATGGCTTTGGGGGCCGCCGGCGGACGAGTGCTTGGGCTGGTGGTGACCGAAGGGTTGCTCTTGACCGCTTTCGGCCTGGTATTGGGCATCGCGGCTAGCCTGGCTCTGGCCCGGTTCCTGGCCTCGCTCCTGTTCGGCATCACCCCGTTCGATCCCCTCACCCTTGTGGGAGTGGCAGTGGCGGTCTTGGTGGTGGCTGGGACGTCCTGCCTTCTTCCGGCAATGCGGGCTGCGAGGGTGGAACCCGCGCGGGCCATGCGGTGACGCCAATGGGGTTGTAGGGCCAAAGATCTCGGCGCTCGAACACAGGCAGCCGACTTTCGACTAACGACCCCTGGCTCCCGCGCGTTAGCTGTCATACAGCTTGCGGACGTGTCCCGATGTGCCCTGAAGACTCCTACTCGCTGTGGAGCGCGGCCAGCCTGGCGGTGCCCTCGCGCAGGTCGGACTCGGCGACGATCGAGTACCGCCGGTAGACGGCATCGGTCTTATGGCCGGTTAGCTTCATCGCCGCCAAACGTGAGACTCCCGCGCGCTGAGGCGACTGGATGACCCCTTAAGGCAGGATCGGCACTGGAACGACCTTGGTTAGTGGCTCAATGGTACGGATCGGTTGGTGCTCAAGCTGGGTCGGTGCGCTGCGTGCTACTCAGCGATGACCCACCCGACGATAACGGTTCTTCGCCTGCCCCTTTCAGTGCCGCCTCGACCTCCGAACGTCCCTCCAAGAGCCGCTCAATGTCGCCAGCGATCTCGCTGGCGTTGGTGAGGTCCTGAGTAATTCCCCCGACCGTTCCACTGCCAGCGTGCAAACGAAGCAGACCGAGCCGGATGGTCTCCAGCGAGGCAACCGCATCCTGTAGCCTGACCTGGGCCCCGTCGCGCGCCCGCTCGAGATCGTCCTTGACTTGGTCACGCTGCACCCTCAGGTCGGGATTGGAAACAACCGAAGCCGCACGTTTTGAGAATCCGCTGTCCCCTTCGCCTCCGATATCGAAGAGCATTCCATTCAACTCTTCGATGCGTTGCCGCATCCCCAAAGCATCCTTCTCGAGACGATTCACAAGTTCGGGGAGTTCTTCGAGATCCTTTTGTGCTGCCTTCGGCAATTCTTCGAAGAGACGCTCGGCAGCCATCCCAATCGCCAACTCGGTGGGTCCATAGGCCGACCCCGCATTCGGGAGACCCTTGAGCCGGACGCCTGCCGCCTTGAACAACCACTTGCCCACACGACTCTCCCAGAACTTGCTCCACCATTTCCCGGGCAAGCCACGCCGGCTACCACCTCTCACCGCCGTGAGGGGAATCCCCACCAGACTGGCGACCAACCCCCCCGCCGTGAGCGCACCCAAACCTCCAAGGACCAAATCCGAGATGGCATTCAGATCTAGGATGTATGCCAAGGCCGTCCCGACTCCCATTGCGGCTAGGCCCCCGTACATGAGTCCCAGGGACATCCGATCGACCCAATTCGTCTCACCCCCGCGCTCGAACGCCAGTTCCTCCTTGCGTGTCTGAAGATCGTCTTTGAGTGCTAGGAGAAGCTCTTGACGCCCATATCCCGACCCAAGGAGCTGGCGTGCCATGCGTAGGAGCATCCCGATTGGGACAACACCCATTACGAGGGCCCCCGACAGCATGAAAAGGGCGATGATAGGTTCTCCACTCACACCCGCAACCAAAGCGACCACCGCTGCGTAGGCCACGAACAGAGCCCACAGCGGCAAGCCACTCAACCGCTCGCGGTTTTGCTTGAGGAACACGCGAAGTGGCACCGGCATTTCTCGCCGCACCTCGATGGATTGGCTCAGTGCCATGGCGAGGTCTTCGGCATTTGCGAACCGATCCGCGGGGGCCCTGGCGAGACAACGATCGATGGCCTGGGCCAGATGTTTAGGTACCTCGGGCGCGACACTGGAAAGGAGCGGCGCAGCTTGGGTGATGTGCTTGGCGAGCACCGCCGCGGCGGTCTCACCCCCGAAGGGGACTCGACCGGACAACATGTAGTATCCGACCACTCCAAGGGAGTAGATATCACTCCGCTCATCCACTGTCTCGCCGCTCGCCTGCTCGGGACTCATGAATTCCGCGGTTCCCAACACCTCACCTCTTCCCGTGGTTCCTGGACTCTCGCGAACCTGAGCGATTCCGAAATCCGTCACCAACGCGCGCGCGCTGCCCACCTCGACTAGGATGTTGTCGGGTTTGACGTCTCGGTGCACCACGCCCTGGACGTGTGCATACGCGAGCGCCCATGCAACCTCGCGCAGGATCCGAACGGCTTCGCCCGGTGGAAGAGCTCCTCGCTCCCGGATCGCCGAGCCGAGCGTAAAACCGTCGACATACGCCATCGTGAAGAACACGAAGCCGCCCACGTCGTCCACTGTGTAGATCGGAACGATGTTTGGCTGTGAGAGCTTTGCCGCTGTGCGCGCCTCACGCATGAACCTCTCGCGCATCGTGGGATCGGCTGCCATGTGTGGCGGCAATAGTTTGAGCGCAACCGGACGGTCGAGCGCGACTTCATGGGCCAAATACACGATCCCCATCCCACCTCGGCCGAGTTCGCGCTGGAGGGAATATCTGCCGGCGAGCGCCTCCTGGAGGGTTATGAACTCCTGGTCCGGAATCCGGTCGGTCATGGCTAGGTATTATGGGGTCCGCAGCACGCCTGGGCGAGATCTAGCCGCAGCACTTTCACCGCCACCTTGCGGTGATGCTTCAGGTCCTCGGCGAGATACACGGTCGCCATCCCACCGGAACCAAGCTCTCGCTCGATCCGGTAACGGTCGGACAGCGCGGTCTTGAGACGTTCCAACAGGTCGGCCACGGGGACGGCCTCCGATTCGCGATTGCATTAACCTACGATGCGCCTCCGAAGACGGCCAGATTGACGCCCAGCGCAACGGCTGGCGGGGTCACAGCAGCCTCAAAGAGCGCCTTAAGAGACCTCTCCGCGGTGATTACTCGGTGATTATTGAAGCAGAAAACAGGAGTTCCTCGACATCGCGGAGGCTCAGAGTGAATCGACGGTAAAGCCAAACGCTGTGGGTGATGATTTCAGGTGGGGAGCGGTAGCCACGGTAGCTGGTCGTATTCGTTCTCATAGGAAGAGGATGCCTGGACTGAACTCAAGTCGACAATACCGTTCCAAGAAATAGCAGACGCGACGATCGGGAGCACGGGTCACTGATGGGTATGTATGAGAGGTTGGAGTATACTAGTCACTTGACTATTAGTCTATCGACTAGTAGTTTGGCTGCGCGTAGTTGAACACGGAGCAGCCATGAAGCCATCACCAATAGATAAACCTACGGCCGTGAACCAGCGGGACTTCCTCCTACTTTTGGCGCTCACCGAGGGTCCGCGCCACGGGTACGGGCTATTGCAGGACGTCATGCAACTCACAGACGGCGAGGTGAAGTTCGATCCGGCAAACCTATATCGGTCCGCCAAGAAGATGATCGAACAAGCCCTTATAGAGCCGCACGACACACCAAAGGACGTTGCCTCGCTCGCGGGTAGTAATGCAGCGCGTCGCCAATACTTTGCGATCACCGAAAAGGGCTTGAACCTGGTGAGAGCGGAGGCGGCGAGAATGGACCGGCTGGCGCGGTTCGCAAGGGCGAGGAAACTGATACCGGAACCGGGGAGCCGACGTTGAGCCAAGAGCGGGATTCACTCCCACAAAGAATCTACCGCTTTCTCCTACTCGCCTATCCGCCTGAGTTCAGGAGACTCTATACCGCAGAAGCGGTCGAGACTTTTCGTGAACTGCATCGCGACGAATGGAGGTCCGGTGGCGTGCAGGCGGTCGCGTCGCTCTGGTTGCGTTCGGTGTCGCAGGTTGTCCGGTTTGGCTTCCGAGAGCGGTTGTCCCACGGACTGAGCCGCGCACACGCGATGCGATCGAGTGTTGGCTTTGCCAGACAACTTCTCCAAATCACGAGATCCCGCAGGAAACAGGCAGGAAGCGAGCATTCACGAATGGGCCAAAGACCAGGCTGGGGATTGATACATTCCGCAGTCGCAGACATGCGGCATGCGTTTCGTACGTTTCGCCGGCACCCCGGTGCGATCCTCGTTGCTGTTGTGTCACTCGGAGTAGGGGTCGGGGCAAACGTCACGATCTTCAGCGTCGTCGACGTGTACGTGTTCCGGTCCCTCCCGTTTCCCGATCCAGACCAGCTCGTCCACGTGTATAGCACCATGCCGGAGCGGGGCTGGAACTTCAACAGCGTCTCGATCCCTGTCTTCCTCGATTTTCGCGAGCAGAGTCGGACGATGGACATCGCCGCGAGCTATCCCCGCGACGTCAACCTCTCAGGCGGCGACCGACCTGAAAGAGTGGGCTCGGAGCGGACGTCGTGGAATTACTTCGAGCTCTTCCAGGTTCAGCCGATACTTGGGCGAACTTTCGGACCTGAGGAAGAGGGAGACGGTAACCACCGCGTCGCGATATTGAGCCACGGGTTGTGGCAGCGCCACTTCGGGTCGGACCCCTCGCTGCTGGGGCAGACGATCCAGCTAGACGCGGAGCCTTTCACTGTCATCGGTATTATGCCCCCGGACTTCCGCTTCGGCCTGACGCTAACCGATGTGTGGACGCCATTCGGCATCACCGGCGAAGAGAGCCGTGGAACCAAAAGGCTCAATCCGGTTGGGAGACTTCTTCCCGGCGCAACCGTGATGCAGGCGAATACCGACGTGGCTGCCATTGCCGAGCAGCTGGCGGAGGGTTATCCGGAGATACACGGAGGTTGGACCGCCGGCGCGAGAGATCTGGATGACTACATCGTTCCGGTTGAAGCTCGAGTCGGCATGCTGATTACCAGCGTTGCCGCAGCTCTTGTACTGCTGATCGCATGCACCAACGTTGCCAACCTTATGCTGACGCGGGCCACCGCACGCGTTCGCGAGATCGCGGTGATGGGAGCGCTTGGTGCAAGCAGAACCCGAATTGTACGTCACCTGTTCACAGATTCGATGGTCGTTGCATTCTTGGGTGGAATCCTGGGGATTGTGATATCGGTGGCAGGCATCCGCTGGTACATATCTCTCATCCCCGCTTGGGCACCACGCGTGGAAGAGGTTGGGATCGACGGCAGAGTCCTGGCGTTCGCCGTAATCATGACCACGCTGACCGGCATCGTATTTGGCGTCGCCCCCGCACTCAGGAACTCTCTACCCAACTTCTCCGAGTCGCTCAAGGAGGGCGCCCGTGGAGTGTCGGGTGGGCGGGGCAGTCGCCTTCGGAAAGTGCTTGTCGTGTCGGAAGTGACAATGGCTTTGACGTTGCTGGTGGGATCGGCTCTACTGGTGCGAGGCTTCTTCAATCTGCAGTCATTGAATACGGGATGGCGCGAGGAGAACGTTCTCACTTTCCGTCTCTCACTGCCTCAGAGTGAGTACCCGGATGGAAAGTCGGTGAGCAGCTTCTACCGACCGCTGATTCAACAATTGGAGACGCTGCCCGGCGTCGAATCGGCAGGCGCCATTTCAAATCTGCCGATGCAAAGCAACTCGAATACGCTGTACGACGTGCCCGGGCAGGAGGCGCCGAATCCCCAACAACGCCCCCTTGCCGAATATCGCTTCATCTTGCCCGGGTATTTTCCGGCAATGGACATCGTCTCGGTGCGGGGCCGCAACTTCGACGAAGGTGACCGTCCCGACACACGGCCCGTGGCGATCGTGAACGAGATGCTCACGGAACTACACTGGCCGAACGAAGACCCGATCGGCAAGCAGGTGGAGTTCTGGGGCGAGACTCGCGAGATCGTGGGCGTCGTGGAAAACACAATCGTCTACGACCAGGTGACTCGACCAATGATTTTCTTGTCAGCGTTCCAGTCGCCCAGAAACAGCATGAGCGTTGTCCTGCACACGTCGGGCGAGCCCGCTGCACTGGTGGAAACCGTCAGAACTGAGGTGTCGTCGCTTGACCCGAACCTCCCGCTCTACCGCATAATGAGTATGAAGCAGGTCGTGCGCGAAAGCCGTCAGATGGACACATTGATGGCGAAGATGATGGCCGCGATGGCTGTCGTCGCTCTCGTTCTGTCGGTGGCGGGCGTATACGGAGTAATCTCCTGCTCGGTCGCCGAGCGCACCCAGGAGATGGGAATCAGGATGGCGCTTGGAGCGCGTGAGGCCAGCGTGCTGGCTCTGGTGCTGCGGCAGGGCGCGGCGCTAACCGGGATAGGGATACTCGTCGGGATTCTCTCGGCATCGCTGGTTGCCAGAGGTATGTCGCTATGGCTCTTCGGAGTCAGTCCGTTCGATGCTGTCTCGTTCGGTGCGGCAATTGTCATCCTGCTTGGCTCGGGCATTGCGGCGAGCTACTTCCCGGCACGCAGAGTCGCGAGGCTGGATCCACTCAAAGTGCTGAGGTATGAGTAGGAGTGTGGTGGCGCGTGAGCGAGCCGAGGCGGAGCGACTCCAGGATGTCGTCGCGCTTGCTCGGGCACCTTCATCACCGAACCAGCACGCGGGAAAGGACCCAACCCCGCGTCGCGCAGGGCTATTCTACCGCAGCTACCGTGTTGCCTAGCCCGACCTGAGTCGCCGGGCCAGCGCCCACGCAACCATTTGCCTCACTCAAGCCACTAACAGACGTGACCGAACAATCGCAATCTCCGGCGCCGCGTGACCGCGAACTCGCGGATCGAGTGCTGGTCGACGGCGACGAGACCGCGTTTCGTATGCTGTATCGCAGGCATACACCAGCGCTGTACCAGCTGGTGTTGCGCATTCTGGGGGGTAATCAGCCCGACGCGGAGGACGTCGTACAGGAAGTGTGGATACGGGCCGTGGAAGGGCTGGGCCAGTTCCGATGGGGGTAGGCGCTCCGGACCTGGCTAGTTGGTATCGCCGTGAATCTCTGTCGGGGACTGTTCCGGAAGGGAGACAGGAACTGGATCGAGGTCAACGACAGCTTGGAGTTGACACAAGTCATTCCAGCGGATGACCACCGGATTGATCTGGAGGCCGCCTTAGCGGCGTTGCCACCAGGCTATCGCACGGTCGTCGTGTTGCACGATGTCGAAGGCCTCACCCACGCCGAGATTGGAGAACGGCTCGAGATCTCGGCCAACACGTCTAAGAGCCAGCTGTTTCGTGGTAGACGTATGCTACGAACCCTACTGGCGCCGGGCGGGATTCAAGACGCGAGGATATGAATATGCAGGACAGCGACGGGACGGACTTGAGTGCGGCAGAGCGAGCCGCCTTCGCGGCACTGACCAGTGAGCGTGATTCGGGCGCACTGCTGGAGGAGCGCACTGTCAGGGCTCTGCGGAGACGAGGTCTACTGAGGGTGGCCGGGCACCGGTGGTTTGGATTGCGACCGTCCTACTGGCTGACTGGAATCGCGGCAGCGGTGGCACTGTTCGTTAGCGGCGTGACAGTTGGGCAGTGGCTCGGCTCACGCGCCGTGGCAGGGCGGCTCGTGCAGGCGCAACAGCAGACGGCGTTGCAGGCAGCTGCGGCAGTGCAGCGTGCCGGATCGGCTTACGTCAATGCGCTGACAGCGTTGGCCGAAGTGGCCGATTCGTCCGGCGATGGCGCTCTGGACCAGGGTAGGGAAGCCGCGCTCACGGCATTGTACGCGGCTGCATATGAACTGTCACACCTCGCGCCGGAGGACCCGATCGCGGTCACGATTCGCGAGCGACTCGAGGGAACCGAACTGGGTGGTCAAGCAGATGATGCCGGGCAGCTCAGACGAGTCGTTTGGTTCTGAACCACGGTAAGGGAGGCACCATGTTTGGGATCGGATCCAGGATGGCGAATAGCGCATTGGTAGTGGCGCTGATCGCGACTCCGACAGTCGCACTGACGCAGGAACAACAGGGTTGGTGCAAGAAGAGTGGCGAGTTCGTAGTCGGAGCGCTGGGCTATACGGAACTCGAGTGCAACTGCGAAATCGGTTTGTTCACCGATACCCAGCAATTCATCTATCGCTTCAGGTCGGAGCCCGTGATCGGGGGGGTCAAGAGCGGTGGGCCCGCCGAAGGGAAGCTCAGGGCCCGCGACGTGATCACCGCGATCGACGGATATCTGATCACGACGGCGGAAGGTGGCAGACGGTTCGGCGGGCTCGAGCCGGGCAAGCCTGTGAACCTTACGGTGCGCCGCGACGGCCGCGAAAGGGACGTAACGATCACTCCGGTGGCGGAGTGCGAGCGAGTCACATTCGATACACCGCCGCCTGCACCAGGGCAGCCGGTACGGCCGCATCCGGCGGGTCAGCCGGATCGGGGGCTGGCTGCTTCGAGGGCCATATCCGGCAGGCGGCCACCTGGAATGCCAGTGCCGCCACCGTCGCCCAAGGACATCATACCTGAAGGTTGGATGGGATTCAGCTTCTCCTGCTCGGACTGTTTTGCCAGTCGCGATGGCGAGACCCTTGTCTGGAGCTTCACGGAGAGGCCGACGGTCGACCGCGTCGAGCCAGGCAGCCCGGCGAGCCGGGCTGGTCTCAGGGCGGGGGACCTGCTGATCGCCATCAATGCCACTGCGATGACGAGTCCCGAAGGCGGCCGACTGTTCGGTGCGGTTCATCCCGGAGATACCGTTGCCTTCTCGTACGTTCGAAACGGTCGCGAACGCTCAGCCCAACTCGTGGCGGGCGAGCGCATCGGGGAAGGGTGGGAGTTGTTGCGGCCACCTCCCAAAGCACCCGCACCCAGCCCCGGCGACGAGCCGCAGCCGGGTACGACCCGCTTCTCCGGGACCGTCGGCGACGCTCACATCTTGGTTACCGGCGGACCGATCACGGTGACCCGCACCGACGACGAAATCGTGGTTCGGAGCCAGGACATTACCGTGCGAATAAGGAAGACCGGAGGTAGCTGACATTTCCCCGCCATTCCCCCTTCGTAGGTCCATAGCTCGGCCCTCCGGGCAGCATCCCTGGGTTTCGCGCTATGCCGCTGTGCCTGCTCCCGGGCCGTGGACATCCGCCTGTTGACGGCGGACTCGACGCTACCGGCCGCTAGCTTCGAGGCCGCTCTACGCGTCCCAGGCGCTTGCCGCCGCAGCTGGCCTCATAGGCGCTTCAGCAGCCACCCATGGCACACGCCACCGCAAGATGGTCGAGACGATTTTTCAGTTGCCATTGATACAGACAGTTGCGAGCCCCGGGCGGCCGAGTCCCGGGTGGGGGTTGAAGGCACGACTAGCGGTCCGCAGCGGGACAGCTCCAATTCTGCCGTGCATACTTGCGAGGGGTGGATTGAGATTCCTACACGGAAGGGAGGCTACTTGCCTGGGAGCAGCCTATACCGGCCTAGCCGCCCGAAGTCGGCGTCGAACGTGAAAACGTCCGTGACCTTGAGCCGGTCCAACAGAACGAACGAGGTGCAATCAGTGAGTGAAAAGGGGTGGTGCCGGTGCTTCCGCAACAGCCGCCACGCTGCCTCTTCCGTTTCTCGATCAACCCACTCCATGCGGATGACTCCCGATCGCAGTTTCTCGCCCAACTCGATCTTCTTGTCAGGATAGCGCGCGAACCAGGACATCAGCTCATCGAACACGTACGTGCTCGTAACGAGTTCGGCGAACTCTCCGGCCTTGACCAGATCGGCGAATCTGGCCGCGCGCCGATGATTGATGTCGTCCGCTTCCTCGAGAGCGATGAAGGCGCTCGTGTCCATGAACAGCCGGCCGGGCATGTTACTTGGGACGGTCGTGGTCGACCGAGCCACGCTTCCGCCCAGTGTGTATGGGGGTCTCGCCGAATGGAAAGTGCACGGCGGCCGAGCAGTCAGCGTTCTTGCGAAGATCCGCTGCAACCACGCGACGTAGATACTCGCCGACACTGAGCCCCAGACGGCGGGCCTGTCTGTTGATGTCGTTCTTCATCTGCCTCGGCAGCAGGAGCTGGATGCGTTCCTCGGAGATGGGCATCGCGACCTCATATGCTCATGTGCATACAAGCTATATGAGCATGTTCATGCTGACAAGGTGCATCGCCCCACAAGTGCAATTCAAACGGCGAGCTGTTCGGGCTACATAGGCAAAACGACGCAGCCAGAAGCGGAATGCCTCAGTGTTGCGAGAACTCCCTATCTCGCGCACACCTATAGGCGCTCGGGCCGAGGCTGGCAGCGAGTTCCGGGCGCAGGACCTTGATGGCTACCTGACGGCGATGCTTGAGATCCTCGGCGAGATAGACCGTTGCCATGCCACCGGCGCCGAGTTCCCGCTCGATCGTGTAGCGGTCGGCGAGTGCTGCTCTGAGACGGTCCGGTACATAGGCCACGATGACGGAGCCGCGGTGGCTCCAGCACCAAGCTACGGCTCAATGTCGCACGCAGCCAGGTGTTGTCCCAATGTGCCTCGAAAGTGCGCGGACTGGGGTACACCGGTGTCACTCAGTGACACGACTCGACAGCGTCGAACCGCGTCACGATGTCATTCGGTGTCAGTGCGTACCGATTTGGATGGCAATGTCTGCGGACTGAAAATCCTCGTGCCGGCGGTGGACGCCCCTACCCCACCACAACACCACTCGCGTCTGCCGCGCAACAATTCCGGCCCTGGCCATGCGAAAAGCCCCCTTCTGACGGGGCTTCCGCGTTGGTGTGCGGTGGGCTTCATAGCCGTCCCGTGCGGAGATACTCACGGACGGCAGCTTGCCGCGGCCCGGAAACGATCGAAGTCACCGGTCATCGACGTTTAGCGTTCCCGTCGTCCCTCGCGCACCGCAGTGACGATTTCGTCACGACACAAGCCGAGCTTTACGCCTTTGACGCCTAGCGGTGACTCATTAGACCGTTCGGGACGCAGTACAAATATCTGCCCATCGCGTATGAGTATGCGCACTGATCCTACGCGGCGGGCCTCCTCGAGTACCTTCGCGAATCTCTGCCTCGCCTCTGAGTAGGTGTATACCTTCATTCCGACACCTCCAAAACATCCAGACCGATCTCCTTCGCGGCACGCACCAAACGGCCATCCAACGTCAACACGGGACTGTGGTGCAAACGTGCACACTGAAGCACGTACGCGTCGTAAGCATAGATCTTCAACTCAGCCGCACTCGCCAGGGCATCGGCCAAGTCCACATCAACGAACTGAATCGGGATCTCGGCGTAGGTTCTCAGTGCCTTATGCACCTGTGCGAGATGCCTCACGCTACTGCGGCAAATTCACCCGCCGACGCAGATCGTGGTACCGCGGGTCGTCGTGGAGGCTCTCGATAGGCGGCCAGGCACTCAGATACGGCACGCCAGGATCGTGCTCCTCGAAACCGCGCTCCAGCCAATCGAGGGTTAGGCTGTCCTCCCCGGCGAGACCATACACCGTGGCGATCTCGCCTCTGCCCGATTCTGGGACTCGTCCCTCCCAAATCCGAGCAAGAAGGCGAGGCTTCACGAAGTAATGCTGAGCTGAGAGTGTTTACAGATAAAGGACTTACCGCGTCCGCTGTCCGCGGCACACACGTTGCCTCAGGTCGACCTGGAACGTTCGATCCGTACGTCTATTCGTGCCGGTCTGCGACCACAAATGCTGAACGGGGAGGGTTCACGCATGAAACGGATTCTGGTAGCTGCGCTGGTTTCGGGAGTCCTGGCCGGCCCGGCCATGGCACAGGATGGTTCGACCCTTGAGGAGGACCGCGCGGGTGTTGAAGCCGCGGCCCGCGATTACATGGAGGGGGCTTTGTTCGCCAACGCTGATCGCATGACCAGGGCGGTGCACCCCGGACTCACGAAAGTCGTTGTTGGCAGAAACCGCCTGACCGGCAGACAGTTCCTGAGCTACAACACTGCCACGCTGTTGGTGGAGTGGGTCCGCAGTGCCGAGGAGCGGATGGCGAACGTCGACAAGAACGTGGATGTCACCATCTTTGATATCGATACCAGACTTGCCACCGCGCGTGCGATCGGTTCACTGTGGTACGACTTCCTGCAGCTCGCGAAGATCGATGGTGAATGGCGGATCGTCAACATTCTGTGGGCTCCCAACCGCGTGGTGGGTCCCAACCGCTCGGCGGCCGAAGAGGAGGCGCGAGTGGTTCCGGATGCGAGAGACAGTGCTCAGGTCATGGCGCAGGCGCTCAACTACATCGAGGGCTCCTTCACAGGTGACGCCGGAAGGATGGAAAGTGCCCTTCATCCCGAACTAACCAAGGTAATGTTGGCCTACGATCCTACCACGCACCGGCCATACCTTCGCACGATGGGAGCGTCGGACCTCATCGAGGAAACGCTCGCCGGGATGGGAATGGTACCGGAGGACGAATGGCACATCGATGTGGAGATCCAGGATGTCTCGCGCGGCATTGCCTCCGTGAAAGTCACCTCTTCGATGTACATCGACTACTTGCAGATGGGTAAGGTCAACGGCACCTGGAAGATCGTCAACGTGCTCTGGGTGCCTAACCCGGAGAGGCCGAGGCTTAGGCCGAGCCTGAGGCGCTGATCGACTACAGTGGACGGTGCCGGTCCGAGGCACATTCAACGCACATGGGCCCGGGAGCCGCGTCCCGACGGGCCTCCCGATACGGTCAGAGGATTCTTAGTCCTCGGTACACCACTGCAGCCAGTGCGGAACGACAGCAGGCAGCACCCGCTCGTGCTTGAGAGTGGAAATCGAATCGCGGACTCGACACTACTGCGGCAGATTCATCCGCCGCAGCAAATCCTGGAACCGTGGATCGGCGCGCATTGAGTCGTAGATCGGAAGCCCCAGGCACGGCATGTTGCCATCACCGGCCTGGTATGCTCTCTCGAGCCACTCGAGTGTTTGGCCCCTTTCTCCGGCATATAGGTACGTAAGCGCGACCTCGAAGGCAGACGGTCTACCCGACTCCCAATAGCGCCTGGCCATCACCTCCGCGATCCGGTTTTGCGCGTCGCTGTACCCCGCTTCCGAATATCCCTGCTCCAACGCTTCCAGAAGTTCACGGTCGCCGCCGATACTCTCACTGTTCAGGGCGAGGGCCTCTTCGAACATCCCTTTCATGAACAGGGCACTACACAACCCGTCCCAGGCGACTGGGGCGTTGGGTTGGATCCGGAGCGTCGCTCGGGCCGCAGCGATGGCTTCGTCGTCGCAAGACATTACGTATCAATAGCTTACGGTGAACCAACGGCGCCGACTGAGGTGCGCACACGTAGTTGGACCTTGACGGAGCAGGTTTTCTCGTATAAAGTGTACTTTGAATATCAAAGTACACGTGCAGGAAGCGTACTTGTTCATGGAGACGGCGCGATGCAGAGAATAGACTTGAAGGTGGTGGAGCGCAGTGCCTTCAAAGCAGCAGTTGATACCGGGCTGTGGGATGTCTTCATTGCGGCTCTTGTAGCGATGTTACCCATCGTGTCGCTACTGGGCGGGACGCTAGGCGACTTCTGGAGCCCGGTCGTCTTCCTTCCCGTTTTGGGAGGTACATATCTAGCCATCCGATTCGTCCAGGAGCGCGTCGTCGTTCCCCGGGTCGGTCAGGTGCGGTGGGGCTCGTATCGCAAGGCCCGGCTGAAACGATTCACCGTGGCGATGTTGACCGTGAACGTAGTTGCACTGGCGTTGGGCGGCGTCGCTTTCATCGCCACTCAACGAGGAGCAGAGGAGCTGTGGGTGTTCCCCGCGATGCTCTCGGTGGTCCTTCTCGTGGGTTTCTCCTTCGCGTCCTACTCCCTGAACCTCCCGCGCCTCTTCCTTTACGGCCTACTGCTCGCAGGAGGGTCGTTGATCGGCGAGGCGTTGTTCCGCCAGGGCCGTGTCTCCCACCACGGGTTCCCTCTCGTGTTTGGGACAGCCGCTCTGATGATCGCCACGATCGGTCTGATCAAGTTTGCCCTTGTTGTCCGCAGTACTCGCCCCGTCTCTGATGAGGCGTCAGTGGTTGAAGACGATGACTGACCGCCCGGGAGACTCGTGGGCCGATCCGCTGAGTGGAATCGACCCTGTCATTCACGCTCCAGCCAGGTTGAAGCTGTTGACTCAGCTATACGTAGTTGAGGCTGCGGATGCGACCTTCCTGGTCAACCGGACTGGCCTCACCTGGGGCAATCTCTCCACGCATGTGGGCAAGCTTGAGGAGAGCGGCTACGTGGCTCTTGAGAAGGGGTACCGGGGGAAGAAGCCCTGCACGATGATCCGCCTCACCAGGGAGGGCCGCGAGGCGTTCCGACAATATCGGGCCAATATGCAACAGGCGCTTGGAGACCTGCCAGAGTGACCACCCTAGACTACGGGCTGCCGCTGGGGTCGGCCAGAGTCAGCGACGATCGGGGTCAGGGACGGTTTGGCGCCCCTAGGTAACGCTCGTTTGGCGGCTGCTGCACACTCTCGGGACTCTCCGCCCGCGGCAGACACTCGGCGCAGGCGGTATTCCTGATCGACGTACACCACGGTCCCGTCGTCCAGCCACGCGGCGGGGGATGCGTTGTACGTCTCCACGGAATCAGCGAGTCTAATCGCCGCGCCCCCATCCACCGCGCCCTTGCGCAGTTGGCCGCCGGCCGTGAAAGCTATCCACCGCCCGTCAGGAGATACCGACGGGCCGCGCGCGCCATTGGCGCCTAGCAACGGCACAGCCTCGTAACCGGTCCCGAGCCTTGATCCAAAGCTGACCGCCGCCCTCAGAACCCAGAACCATGATCTGCGGACGGCGCAGGTGCGGATCTATGCGTCAGCCAAGCGGCGCCAAGGTTGACTTGACGAGCATTTGGACACGGTCAGCCAGCAGCTCCTTGATCCTCGCCGCGTTCTCTCGGCTCGGTCGCGTACCTTCCTGCTCCCAGTGCCACACCCTGCCTTGTGAGCGGCTACTCTTCCTGCCGAGTCAGGCTCCATTCTAGACATCATGTCGGTTGACACTGTGTCACTTGACATATATTGTTGGGCACGGTCTCTGACACACGTTCCGCGCTGTCCACTGGCTTGGGAGGTTTTCATGGATCCGGAAAGCCTGCTCCCGCTGAATCCGAACGACTACCTGATCCTCTTCACCCTCGTTGCGGGTGAACGTCATGGTTACGGGATCGTGAAGGAGGTGGAAAAGGAGAGCCGGGGCAGGATCCGGATTGATCCGGCCAACCTCTATCGATCGATGAAGCGCTTGACCAGGGATGGCTTGGTCAAAGACGCGGACTGTCGTCCTGCTGCTGAAGCCCAAGGCGAGAGACGCCGCTACTACGCGATTACTGACTTTGGCCGTCGAGTGGTAACGCTGGAAGCAAGCCGGCTGGCTGAGCTGGTAGAGGCGGGGCGAGACCGAAAGCTGATCCCAGAGAGTGTGACGGACAGATGAACACCCATCCCGTGCCGGAGCGGTGCATCAGGAGCCTCCTCCGAGTCACCCCCACGGATTTCCGGGAAGCTCATGGGGCGGATGTCGTGCAACTTTTCCGCGACCTCTATCGGGAGGCCCTGAGGACAGGAGGAACCGGTGCGGCTTTGAGGATCTGGGCCCATACAATCTGGGGTCTCATTGTCTGCGCCCTGGCCGGGCGCTGGGAGCAGAGGATGAGGCGGGGAAAAGGAGAGCCCCCATCCCCATGGAAGCCAACCCTATCACCGAAGAGGAGGGCTCCGAGGGCGGCGGTGGATGGATTGAAGCTCGACCTGCGCTTCGCGTTTCGGACCCTGCGCCGCTCCCCCGGGTTCACTCTCGCGGCAGTCCTTATCCTCGGGGTGGGTATCGGTGCCACCACCACCATCTTCAGCTTGGTGGACACCGTGGTGCTCCGGCGCCTTCCGTATCCGGATCCCGAGGAGCTCGTCTTCCTTGATTGGGGCTACCATACCGTCCCCGCATTCATCGAATGGCGGGACAACGTGGGATCGTTTTCAGCCATCGGCGGTGTGCGGTACGGCGAGGCCGACATGACCGAAGGAGGCATGCCCGAGCGACTCGAGACGGTGCATGTCACGGAAGGTTACCTACCCGTCCTCGGAGCCGAAGCCCACGTTGGACGCCTCTTCGTGGCTGATGATTTCGCAGGCACTCCGTCCACCGTGCTTCTCGGTCACGGGCTATGGCAGCGGAGATTCGGTTCGGATCCGTCCATCGTCGGACGGTCCATCCACCTCTCGGACCGGTCCGTCGTAGTGGTTGGCGTGGTGGACCCCGGATTCAACCTTCCATCGTCAGGAGCCTCCAGGCAGGTGGACGTATGGCTTCCCCTCGACGAGAACAGCCCAGAGTTCCAAAACAGCCGAAACCGTATGCTGGACGTGATCGCCCGCCTGGACGAGGGAGTGAGCCGTGAGACGGCCCAGGCGCAGATGGACGCCCTCATGCCGCGGATCGCCCAGGCGTATCCGGATCAGTACGGGAGGCGGGACGGCAGCCTGAAGACCGTTCAGCTATTGCCCCTCCGCCAAGCCACGGTGCGGAGGGTCCGGGGCGTCCTCTATGTGGCGCTGGGAGCAGTGGGGCTCCTACTGCTCATCGCCTGCGCGAACGCGGCCAGCCTCTTCTTGGCCAGAGGAACCGCCCGCAACCGGGAAGTCGCCTTGAGGGCAGCCTTGGGAGCCGGAAGGGCCCGGCTCATCAGTCAGCTCCTCACCGAAGGCAGCGTGGTCGCGTTGGCAGGAGGAGCTCTGGGCGTCGCAATGGCCTTCCTGGGTGTGGACCTTCTCTCGCGGTACGACCCAGGCCAGATCCCGCGCATGGAGAACCTCGCCGTCGATACGCGGATCCTCCTCTTCGCCGTTGTGGCTTCGGTGGGGGCAGGGATCCTTTCCAGCATCTTCCCGGCCCTCCAGGCTGTCAGGCGGGACTTCAGCGAAGGGCTTCGGGAGAGCAGCGTCAACGCCACCGTGGGCAGAGGCGGTCGGAGATTCCGCAACGGCCTGTTGGTTACCGAGATCGCCCTTACCCTGATCCTCCTCACAGGCTCGGGGCTCCTCTTCCGGAGCCTCGTGGGCCTGGTCATGGTGGACCCTGGCTTCCAGCCCGAGAGTCTAGTGACGATCTCCCTGAGCCTGGACGGGGAAACTTCGAGCCAGGGCGGCACCTACACAGCGGAGACCCGGGTCCAGTTCGTTCGTGAGCTGCGAGAGAGGCTGGAAGGCTTACCGGGTGTGCGCCGGGTGGCAGCCGGCTGGACCACGCCCTTCCAACAAACCGGAGTGGGACGATGCTGCTGGGGTGAAGACTTCTTTCCAGAGGAAGGCGGGGAGGAGGATTCGGCCTCGCAGTGGGGCCTTGTCTACCCAATTACGGAGGGATACTTCGAGGTCCTGCGGGCACCCCTGGAGCACGGGAGGGAGTTTACCTCCACTGACCTGACCTCCGACCTTCCGGTGGTGATCCTGAACACTCCCCTCGCTCGACGGCTGTACGGACGGACCGACGTGGTTGGAGAGCGCATCCGGGTCGGAGAGGACAACCTCCTCACCGTCATAGGGGTGGTGGAAGGAGTGCATCACTTCGGTCTGGACCAGGGCGTCGTGCCCGGTGTCTACGTGCCCTATGAACGATGGGGCCCAAGGGCGCCCTTGCTCAGCGCAGTGGTTCGTACCGAGGGAGGCGTGGAAGCCCTCGCCACCGGGATACGGGAGGCCGTCTGGGCTATCGACGCCGACCTCCCTGTCGAACAGATCGTCACCATGCGCCAGCGGGTGGATCGGTCCCTTGCCGCACCTCGCTTCCTCTCGATCCTCTTCGGCTTCTTTGCCGGAGTGGCTCTCCTTCTGGCGTGTGGCGGCACCTATGGGTCCATGCTCTACGCCGTCGGACAACGGAGGCGGGAAATGGGGATCCGGCTGGCCTTGGGGGCAGATAAGAGGCGAGTGATTCGGCTGGTGCTATGGCAGGGAATGTCTCTCACGCTCCTCGGCCTGGGTCTGGGTCTGGCGGGAGCGTGGGGTCTCACGCGATTGCTGCACAGCATCCTCTGGGGGATATCCGCCACCGATCCGTCCACCTTCGGAGCGGTCACGCTCCTCCTGGCAACGGTTGCAGGGGCCGCATGCCTCGTACCGGCGTGGGGAGCCTCCCGGACCGATCCTCTCAAGACGCTCGGGGCGGAGTAGGCCGGCGGCCACTCTCGCGCTTCCTCCCGCAGTGGCACATCTTCTAGCGCACGACCGAGATCACCGCACGGCTCTCGGCAGCCCTCGCGGACCGCTACCGCGTCGACCGTCTGCTCGGCGAAGGCGGGATGGCCACGGTCTACCTCGCGCAGGATCTCAAGCACGACCGCATGGTGGCTCTGAAGGTCCTGAAGCCGGAGCTCGCGGCGGTGATCGGGGGTGAGCGCTTCGTACACGAAATCAAAGTCACGGCCAACCACCAGCATCCGAACATCCTGGCCCTCTACGACTCAGGCGAGGTCGACTCGTTCCTGTACTACGTGATGCCATATGTCGAGGGTGAGTCGCTTCGCGAGCGGTTGAACCGCGAGAAGCAGCTCTCTGTGGAGCAGGCCGTCGAGATCACCAAGTCCGTGGCGAGCGCGCTGGTTTATGCACACCGCAACGATGTCGTGCATCGCGACATCAAGCCGGAGAACATCCTGCTGCACGAAGGGCAGCCGCTGGTTGCCGACTTCGGAATCGCGCTGGCCGTCAGCGCGGCCGGCGGTACCCGGCTGACCGAAACCGGCCTCTCGCTCGGCACACCGGACTACATGAGCCCCGAGCAGGCAGCGGCATCGCGGAACTGAAAAAGCCCCGCATCAGGCTGCCGTCGATCGTTGGCTTGGTGGGTGCCGCGGGTATCGGCCTGGTCATCGGAAGCACGATCCCGTGAAGAACCCATTCACAAGCGCTGTTTGCTGGCCC
>JBDHKN010000055.1:0-36552 GCA_039586365.1 Gemmatimonadota bacterium
GAACTGTGCGAGTGCCGCGACCACGAAAAGGAAGACGCGGCACCCGACGACGACGAAATCTCAGTCGAGCCTCAGCTGCAGAGTACCCTCGCTAGCCTGGTGACGTTGGAGTCACCCGGATGAGTCCCTCGCCGACGCTCAGCCAGGTTCCAATCTTGGAACCCTTGAATGCCCGCTTGCAGGCAGGGACTTGTCTGAGATCAGCAGTCCGAGCGCGGCGCAGTGATGAAAGGGGCACAGCTGCGAGGGCGAAGCATGGCAGGATTGCGACGGCCGGTGAGCGATCAAGCAGAGACAGTACGGCCCACGCACCGATATATGCCGTCAGAGTCGGACCAGCCAGCCAGAATTCGGGCGGACGGCCTGCTCGGGTCAGCGCGGTTGGGGAACTTCATACGCTGTTTCTGGGGCTGCCGTGCAGGTTCTAGCCGCAATTCACGCGTCTCTGGTATGCCAACTGGAGCGCGCAGCTCGCCACCGGTTCGAATTTCAGGTGGTGAGTGCGTGGGATGAGGCCGTTGACGCAATCCTGCAACGGCCGATCGAGATGGCAGTTGTGGATCCAGGTCTCTGCGGCGAGGTGCGGGCTCAGGACATTGAGAGGCTACGGCTGTTGTTTCCGTCGTTGCCGTTGATCCTGTACACACGGCTCTCTCCCGACCTCCCACCGACGCTGCTGCGACTCGGTAAGGCAGGTGTCACCCAGGTTGTCGTTGCCCATTACGACGACCATCCGAGCCAGTTGAGCGATCTGTTGGCAGCCGAGACAGCCCGCGCAGTGTCTCATCGGTTGATCGACTCGATTGGAGACCTGCTGGCCGAGTGCCCAGTGGAGCTGCGGTGGGCTATTGAGACTGTCATCCGGGAACCCACATCCGTGCAGTCGGTACAGGAGCTGGCTCGCCGAGCCCGCATGGATCGCCGCACCTGTCTACGTTGGTTCGCCCGTGCTCAACTGCCTCCCCCAAGTGTGATGCTGGCAGTATTGCGTGCCGTGTACGCTCACCGTCTGCTGCAGGATCCCGGCTACAACGTGGAGGATGTCGCAGCGAGGCTCGGATATGCGCAGACCAGGACGTTCGCACAAAATGTGAAGGAGATTCTTGGAATGACTCCGGGAGAGCTGAGAGTCTCGCTGAGCCCGGATCAGGCTCTCGCGATCGTGAGGGATCGATACTTCAGCCGACCCAGTCGAGTTCTTGCCGGTGCCTCATGAGAGGAATCTCCATTCTCGTTGTTGAACGCGAAGCAGACACACGGCGGTCCTTGGGAGAAGAGCTGGCGCATCTTGGCCATCGAGTAACCACGGCCAGCTCTGCTGAGGAGGCATGTGAAATCCTAAGGCACAGCGACGTGGACATCATTCTCATGAACCCACGAATGCCAGCCATGTCCGGTCAGACTCTGTATCACATCGTCATTAGTATGTGGCCGGGATTACGGTTCCGGTTCGCTGTCATGAGTAGTGATTCCAATGTGAGCGATCTGGAGCCGTGGCTCAAGCTCTACCGAGTCCCGGTCATCAGGAAGCCAGTCGAGCTGCGCGAGATCCAGGCTCTGCTGGCGGAACTGACTGCGGACGAGCCGCGGGAGGCAAACGGGGAGCATCGATGACGACCGCCGGCTCCCAAAGTGATCCTCTTGCTGTATTACGTGAATACCGCCAGCTAGCGCCTTGGAACCTCCATGACCTGGCGCAGGTCGCCAGCGCCATACTCGAGGCATCCAGCATACGTCCCATCAATACTGCGGCGAGCGCTCGTCCCAACCAACGCACCATCAGATTCTACGTGACACGAGGTTTAGTGACTCCACCGGACGGGCGCGGAACGGCCGCGACTTACACTTATCGCCATCTTCTCCAAGTACTGGGTATCAAGCTCCGGCAGATGGAAGGTGCGACGCTTGCCGAGATAGCGGTGGAGTTAGGTCAGACCACTGGTGATATCCTTGAACGGCGTGTTGCGGCGGCACTGGGGCCGACTCTTCCGACTCCAACGCTCCTGCCACTGGGTGACCCGGACAGACCAGCTCTTGGTAGGGCCGGTCGAGTCCTGCAGAACCGACTCACCGCAGGCTCATCAAGACACCTCACGGAAGAACCGACCGCAGCAGTGCGCAGCACTTGGCATCGGATTCCTATCTCCCGGGGAATCGAGCTTCATGTGAAAGCCGATCACCCTATTGCTCGACTGAACAGTCATCAAGCCCAGCTTGCCGAAGCAGTGCGCTTGGCAATCGGCCCAATCGTGGGCCCGTCGAACACTTCACATGCGGACGTATGATCTGACTTCGGGCGGAACACAGACCTCCGTTCCCAGGACTAGACTTCCCAATTGATGAAGAGAAGACAAGCTCTTCGTCTACAACTGCCCCGCTCTGCTATCGGGGTCGAGGTACGCAAATGATGAACTGGCTGTTTCTGATCGTGATCGCTACAGTCGTAGTGTGGGCCATATCGGCTTACAACAAGCTGATTGCACTCAAGGGAGAAACGGTGAACGCCTGGAAACAGATCGACGTTCAACTCAAGAGGCGCCATGATCTGATCCCCAATCTCGTGGAGGCGGTGAAAGGGGCTATGGAATTCGAGAGAGAGACGCTGGAGGCGGTCATTCAGGCCCGCAACCAGGCTGTCAAGATCCAAGCCGACACGCTTCCCACTGCCGGAGTCCAGCAGCTCGCTGCTGCAGAGGCGGCTCTGTCCTCTGCTCTGGGCAGACTCAATGTCGTGGTTGAGCGATATCCCGACTTGAAGGCAACGGGAAACGTCGCCCAGCTACAAGAGGAACTCACCTCAACCGAGAACCGCGTGTCCTTCGCTCGACAGCTCTATAACGACACGGCCACAACCTACAACGTCAAACAGCAGCAGTTTCCGTGGAATCTTGTGTCCGGATTCGCCAAGGCCGAGATCGTCGAGCTTTGGGAAATAACCGACGAGCAAGAACGCGAGGTACCCAAAGTCGATTTGTCGATGAAGCCGAAGCAGTGAGCGCGACGAATCTATTCGAGCAACAACGGGCCAACCGCCGCCGCTCAGCGATCCTCGTAACGATCTTCCTGCTCTTCTTCGCGTGGATCGGGTTTGGGGGCGACGTCATCTTCAACTTGTACACAGCCGAAGCACCGCCCGGCAGTTATCACCACGTAATTCCTTGGCTGGGCATTGCTGCAACGATGCTGGCTGCAGGCGTGGCTTGGCACAGTTGGAAGAACGGAGCAAAGCAAGTCCTCTGGGCTACGGGTGCGTGGGAGCTAGTTGAGGCATCACGACCTGAGGAGAAGGTACTGGTGAACGTCGTGGAAGAAATGGCGATTGCCTCCGGTACTCCCCGCCCCACCATCTGGATTGTGCCTGACAAAGACCCCAACGCCTTTGCGACAGGAATCGATGTGAGCCGATCCCACGTGGCGGTCACGGAAGGACTGTTGGACAAACTAAACCGCGACCAACTCCAAGCAGTCGTAGCGCACGAGATCGCCCACATCCGAAACCACGACGTCAAATTGATGACGCTCCTCGCAGCGTTGGTAGGGGTCATGGCACTCATCGCTGAGGGAACGAGTCGCGTCATATGGTACGGGGGCGGGCGCGGGCGCGGGCGTGGCATCAGCGGGAGGAGTGGTGGGGGCGGGAAGAAGGGTGGTGCCGGTGCACTCATTGTCATCTTGCTGGCAATATGGATCATCAGTGTGATCCTCGCGCCGATTGTATCCAGACTGCTTGCACTAGGGGTGAGCCGGAAACGCGAATTCCTCGCCGATGCTACTGCGGCACAGTTTACGCGTAATCCGGCCGCATTAGCTTCCGCCTTACGTACAATTGAAGACGCCTCTGCGCCGACCACATCAGTCAAACGCGGGACTGCTCACCTCTGCATCGCTGACCCACTCGGCCGCCGGCTCACACAGAAGCAGGGCATGGTGGCCAATCTAATGGCAACCCACCCACCGATGGCTCTACGTGTCGCGCGCCTCAAAGCCATGGCATACCAATATGAAAGAACGGGTGTGATCCCGGAGGAAGTCTGACTCCGTCGCTCGGCTACTGGGGTCTACTCGGTGCCGCAGCTCTCTTAACTAGCACCCTGGTTCTCTGGACCGTCCGCGGAACTCGCCGTGCAATCCAACGGCGGTTGGATCGAATGGTGCTTCGGGTGGTTCACCATTTCCAATTGCGACTCGAGCGTTACAAGCTCGTCAGCAAGCGAGCGGTGCGCGATGATCTGCTGAGAGATCGTGCTGTCAAGAAGGCGATTGAGGAGCATTGTCGAGTGCACGGCCTGAGCGATACGGAAGGGAGTGCACTAGTCGAAGACTACGTGAACGAAATCGTACCGTTCTTTGATGTTCTGTCATACTACAAGCTCGGATACAACATTGCCCGGCTGATCCTGAGTCTGTTGTATCGGGTGACCTCAGAATACCAAGATATTGAGTCTCTGAAGCAGATTCCCAAGAGCGACGTTGTCATCTACTTGATGAATCACCGCTCCAACGCGGACTACGTGGTCGTCGCGTACGTCTTGGCGCACGGCGTCAGCATCAGCTACGCGGTGGGCGAGTGGGCACGTGTGTGGCCCCTGGAGTATGTGTTCAAATCATTCGGTGCATACTTCATTCGGCGTGGCTTCAGAGAACCGCTCTATCACAAAGTGCTTGAGCGATACGTTCAGCTGATCACCCGCAACGGCGTTACACAGGGGATATTCCTCGAGGGTGGCCTCACCCGCAACGGATCGTTGCAGCCGGCGAAACTTGGACTCCTGGACTACAGTGCCCGCGTGGTGCTCGAGCCTGGTTTCCAACGCGACATCTGGTTAGTACCGGTGGCAATCAACTACGATCGGGTGCTGGAAGACAGAGCCCTGACAAGGGAGCTGATTGATGAACAAGAGAGGCCCGGTCGCTGGCGTCAGCTAACCACCGTGCTGCAGTACCTGCTGTTCAACTTCGTTCGGCTCATCACTGGCAACTTGAAGCGGTACGGCAAGGCAGCCGTCAACTTCGGGACCCCGTTGTCGATCCGGGGATGGAGCGTGCAGAATCCGGGTGTGCTTGAGAATTCCCGAGAGGACCGCCTGTCCCAACTGCAAGAATTGGCTGACGAAATCATGAGCCGTATTGCCACGATCATGCCCATAACGCCAGTACCCTTGGTCGCGGCGGCGCTTCTCTCGTTCGGTGAAACCCTGATCGGACGGGACGAATTACTGGACCGCATCGATGAGTATCGCGACCATTTGTGCAGGAGCGGCGGGAAATTGGTACGAGAGGAGCAGAGAGCTGAAGCAATAATGGACCGAGCCTGGCGCATGCTCAGGATGCGCCGCCTCGTGGTCAAAGACGGCGCTTACTACGTCATTCTGCCACGTCAGAGACCTCTGCTGGAGTACTACGCTAACTCAGTCACGCACCTCCTGCCCGAGCAAGCCAAGCGACGTCCGATGCACCCTGCTCATGATAGAGACCCGTCGCTGGCACGGTTGCGTGGAGGGTAGGTCGTCTGAAGCCTGCTACGAGGAACAAATGACCCAGTCCCTGCACCGCTGCCTGCATCGCCCCTACTGCCCGTGCGCCGTTCCACGCTCTAGCTTCCAGTATGCCTCCAACCGATATACCTAGTCTCAAGCCGGCCCAACGCGTCCAAGATGCGTTTCTGGTCTTAGACGTTGAGCTGCGAACGCTCGAGACTGGCGAAGCATTCACAATTCTCCGGCTGGGCAACAGCACTGGGGAGATTGCCACCGAGCCCTTCTGGCCGACGAGACAGGACGAAGTCGCTGGAGTCAAGAAGGGACACCCGGTACATGTGGTCGGCGAGGTAGGAACGTACCGCCAGAAGAAGCAGGTCAGGGTTTCATCAATACGCGTTTTACCCAAGGACACTCTGGATCTCACCGCATTCCTCCCGACGGTAGGTCCGGTTGGCCGATACTGGGATACCATTGACGGATGGCGGCGGAGCATCGTGAAACCCCGTTTGACGGGGGTTCTCGATCTCTTCTTTGATGACGATAAGTTCCGCCATCGATTTGAGCTTTGTCCTGCGAGCATACGCGGTCATCACGCCCAGCTGGGTGGACTTCTGAAGCACACCACGGAGGTTGCGGCGATCGCACGGGCCATATCCCGTACTTCTGGAGCCGACCACGATGTCGTGCTTGCGGGAGTACTGCTTCACGATATTGGCAAGCTCGAGGCATACAGCTGGGACGGGGCTTTTGACTACACGATTGCTGGATCTCTGTTGGGACACGTTGTTCTGGGCTCACTCATGCTCGACCAGAGGCTCCGGCTTGAAGCCAAACCCCCATGCACGGAAGAGGAAGAGTGGCTGCTGGTGCACATGATTCTGTCTCACCACGGCCGGCTGGAGTACGGCAGCCCTGTGCAACCTATGACGCTGGAGGCGGAGGTGCTCCATTGGGCCGACAACGCAAGCGCGAAGAGCGCCAGTGTAGCAGACGCGATCCGAGACGCCGACAACTTCCTGGAGGGGTCGATCTCAAGACCTCAGTGGACGCTCGACCGGCGTCGGGTATACCGTCACGGTTGCGATTGGGGCTCCGTTACGGACGACCGATCACCTAGCGCATAACACGCTCCAGGGCGCGTTCTGACTCAGCAATTTGCTCCAACGCCGTACCTATGAGCAGCTTCTCACCCAACCCCATACAGCATCCTCCCGCGGCGAGACGCAGGGAGCAGCGGACCGCATCAAGCGCCCGCCACAATTCATCAATTGCTGCCAGGCGGACCGCGTCTTCAGATTCCGGCATGGTGTACCAAGGCGCCATGTTACGAAAGTAGTGGTAAGAGGGTCGGCGGTCAGGGCATTCTACCGCTTCCGTGGCACGAATAATGACGCACCGGTTTCTTCCCCATACTGCAGACGTTCTGGTGGAGCTTGAGGCAGCTACACTTGGCGAGTTGCTCGAAGAAGCGACCGAAGTCACCCGCAGACTCCTAGTGGGACGCACAGCGGTTGCTTCCACTCATGGAACGGCCGTCCGGCTGACGGCATCCAGCGCCGATGAGCTCCTGCACCACTACGTGCGAGAACTCCTGGCCGAATTCCAACTCCATGGGTTCGTGCCCGCACGTCTGGAGGCACGCGAGGTGAGTCCAACTCGACTAGACGGTTTGGTCTTCGGAGAACAGTTCGACGAGAGGAAGCATGAAACTCAGCCAGAAGTGAAGGCCGTCACCAGACACGAACTTCGGGTTGAACAGACCGCATCTGGATGGTTGGCCACGATGGTGCTGGACCTGTGACACGGGGCGGGACTCGCAACGATCCCGACGTATATTCCTGTCATGCCGCCTACGGGCCAAACCGAAGTCGAACGAATCGATGCCTACCGCTGGAGGGTGCGACGTACCGGCGGGATGCGAACGGACGGATTGATCTTCGCTGATGACGAGCTGATGCACGATCTCGAAGGTGATCAGTGTGTGCAGCAGGTCGTGAACGTAGCTCATCTACCTGGCATTGTAGGACCGTCTATCGCTATGCCCGATATCCACTGGGGCTACGGTTTCCCGATCGGAGGTGTTGCCGCTTTCGACATGGACGACGGGGTGATCTCACCCGGCGGTGTAGGGTATGACATCAACTGTGGCGTCCGCCTACTGAGAGCGCCACTGCTCATTGACGAACTACGTCCTAAGTTGCGATCGCTGGTCGACAAGCTCTTCAACAGCATCCCCTCCGGCGTCGGCTCTTCTCGCTCCGATCTGAAGTTGTCGGGCAAGGAACTCGACCGAGTACTTGATCAAGGAGCTGAATGGGCGGTGTCGCAGGGCTTTGGCCCGAAGCTCGATCTCGAGTGCATCGAGGCGGGAGGACGGTTGGACGCCGATCCAGACTGCGTCAGCCAACGTGCCAAAGAGAGGGGTCACAATCAATTGGGCACGGTCGGAAGTGGCAATCATTTCGTCGAGGTCGGGTACGTCGCTGAAGTGTACCAGCCGCAGACCGCAGCTCGACTCGGACTAGGCCAAGGCACTGTCACTGTCTTCATTCACTCCGGTTCCCGAGGTCTCGGGTACCAGGTTTGTGACGATTACCTCGACACAATGGTGCAGGCGTCACACAAATACGGAATCGAGCTCCCAGACAAGCAGCTCTGCTGTGCGCCGCTCTCGAGCCCTGAAGCGAGAGCCTATCTTGGCGCAATGAACGCAGCTGCCAACTATGCGTTTGCGAACCGACAGTTGATGAGCTACTACGCGCGTCGGGCACTCGCTGAGGTGTTCTCGCCAGAAGTGGCTGAAAAGACGGATTTGGTCTACGATGTCGCGCACAACATTGCCAAGTTCGAGACGCACGATTTCGGCGGTGATCGACGCAGAGTCTGCGTGCATCGCAAGGGGGCCACGCGAGCCTTCCCCCCAGGACACCCCGAGCTCAATGACCGCTATCGTGACATTGGTCAACCCGTATTGATACCCGGCGACATGGGGAGGTACTCCTTCGTTCTCGTGGGAACCGATCGGGCCTACAATGAGACTTTCGGCTCGACTTGCCACGGGGCAGGCAGGCGCATGAGCCGACACCAAGCACGGAGACATGCCAGGTCGCGCAACATATCGAGAGAGCTGGAGGAGCGCGGAATCCTGATCCGCGCTGCCAGTCGGCGCACGGTAGATGAGGAGATCCCTGAGGCCTACAAAGACGTGGCGAAGGTTGTGGACGTTGTTGATGCCGCTGGAATCGGGAAAAAGGTGGTTAAGCTCAGACCGGTCGCCGTAGTGAAGGGATAGTGTGGCGCCCCCGAGTTCCACGTTTCAAAAAAGAAGACGGCGGGCTCACTCTAACGAGCAGCCCGCCGTCTATGCACTGGTTACCCGGAGCCAGGGGATTCACTCCCTCTGTTCTCCTTCCCTCAGCCGCCGCATGGGCTCGTCACCCGCGGTAGGGCTTCTGGGAGCTCCGGCTTCCATCCCCTTGCGGCTTGGCCGAGCCGCGAGGTTCGCCAGTGCCAGCGCTGCGAGTCGGATCGAGTCGCGGATCGATCCCTCACACTGCTCGCCGAGGCGCCAGATCGGCGTGGACGAGGCGCGCGACTGGCCTCGCCGTCTCCAGTCGGGGTGGCTCACCCGGATCGCTGGACGCCTGAGCCCTTGATTGCGTCGGCGCCCTCCCCGGAATTCCCGCTGGAGGCATCCACTCAGGGCGTAGTCGCAGCATCGAGGCCTTGACCCTTCCCCTGAATGTCAAAAGACAATGTACGGGCTCGCCAAAAACGCGCAAGCGCCGATCTTTCTTCGGCTTACGTCACTTCATGTGAAGCATCTGTGGACGAATAAACAACAGCTTGACAGGATGTTGGAAATAGATTTCCACGTGATGTGGATTTGTGCAAAAGAGTTTTCCCAAATTACTCCACAGACTTGCCTGGCCAACTTGCGTCGGGAATCAGGGCTGACCGACGACTTCGTGGTAGAGATAAGGGTCGGCGGACGCCCGAGGCACAAACAGCAACCCACCCCCCCCTGTGGCAAACCAACCGGCGAGGAGCAAGTTTGAAACATCTTGTGCAGGACTGCCGAAGAGGACTTTGAGCCAGCGCCGAACGTGCTTCAGCTCAGGAGCGCGCCGGGACAGCATGGAAATCACGCCGCCTACACCCTGAGTGGCCCGTAGGAAATGAGCTAGCGCGTGCACTCTCTGGGCAAATTCGTAGGCTCGCACCCCGGGTTCGTCGTATAGCAGAGAACCTTCATAGGGATCCGCCGGAGGTGCATCCATCCGGGGCCCCAAATAGACGTATATGCGGCGACCGTCTCGTCTGCGCTCCACCATGGCTGCTGCACTCTCCCCGCTCAGGCGAGCAGCATGGATCAAGTCAGCATCATCTAGAATCCCGACCGCGACCGTCCATTCCAACGTCGCTAGCGCGTTGTGCAGCGGACAGCCCGCCTCCTCATCGTACGCGACAAACCGGGGAGCCTCGCCGGCACATTGAAAGAAATGTCCCAGCGCCTCAGCTCGATCGGTGAACGCCTGTTTGGTCTGCTGCACAGCTGACTGTTCCATATTGAGAGAAGATAACCCCACTTGAACAGGTCCCATAGAGAACTGTCTTCCTTCCCGCTGATCCATGCCGCGGGCATTGCATTGAAGCTGAAGCACCGTCAGGTTTATTTCGTGCAGGTGTTGAAGCTTCTACAAATTGCCATCGTGGCACTTCTAGCCGCGAGTAGCTCCACGTTAGCTCAACGGCAGGAGTCTCTGCTACAGCGTTGGGTCGGGACGACCCATGAAGGCCGCCCACTGTTTCTCGATTTCTACGCAGACACAATGCTGGTGGTAAACGACCGGTACATCGCCGATTTCGAAATGAGGGGGGACACTCTCATAGCCGTTGGCGACACCAGCTTCACCGTACACTACCGGTTTGCACCCATGGACCGGTTGCTGTTGCGGACCGAGGATGGCCACATCCTCACCATGAGCCGTCAGGGTCCGTTGGCGCGCCCTCTGTGGGGTAACTGGCTCGGCAGGCCGATTCGGTCGCCTGACAGAATCCTCGAACTCCGAATGACTCCGAGTGGGGTGGCTTATTGGCGCTGGCTTGCACAGGGTACGTGGACCGAAGGCGAATGGGACCGGTTTCACCGCAGGATCTCGTTCACGTGGCTACCGGACTCGACAGTCTGGGAAGGACTGTATGACCCAGCGGCGGGGCAGTTGCTATTTGACGAGACCGAGCCCGAGAGCGGCGTGACGATCCTGCGGCGATTCTTCCGCCGCCGTTCCTATTGAAGAGGATCCGGATTCCGATCCGTTCAACAACTGCGCTTAGCCTGCGTACCCCTCAGCTGCTGATGACGCCACCCTCACCCCCACCAATTGAACCACGTTGCGTCTGCCGCTTCTCGAGACTAACGTTGCGCGGCGATGGATGAGTCCCGATTCACGGCTAGCTGCCGATACATGAGTAGGACGGTCCTGCGGCAACTGCATGTGGCTGCAGCGATGTTCGTCTTCGGTTGTGGCGACGGTGCCGATTCAGTCGTGATAGGCCTCGCTGGACCCTTCTCCGAGCCTCACGCTCAATCAATGCAGCTCGCTGCGGAGTTGGCCGTCTCTGAAATAAATCGGGCGGGTGGTGTCCGAGGGCGGATGCTCGAGTTGGCTATGCGCGACGACAGTGGGCGGGCCGCAGTCTCCGGTCTCGTGGCCAGGTCACTCTACGACGATCCCTCCGTCGTCGCTGTGATCGGACACTTGAGCAGCGCTGCGACGCTCACAGCAGGGCCGATTTACAACGGCGGCGCGAACCCACTACCCCAAATCTCGCCTTCAGCATCGAGCCCAGAGATCAGTTCTCTGGGGCCTTACACCTTCCGGGTTTGCCCGACCGATGCGGTTCACGGCTCCCGCTTGGCAGATTGGGCCAGGCACAGTCTGGGTGCCAGGACGGCAGCGATAGTCTTTGAAAACGACGCGTACGGACGTGGTCTGAGTGCTGCTTTTAGAGAGAGCTTCACTCTGAACGGTGGTCACATCGTGACTGAGGACCCATTTACCGCTGGCATCCCCAGCTTCGAACCCTACTTCACACGCCTTCGCGTTCTCGGAGGAGCGGAGGTGCTCCTCATAGCCGGCACGCCCGGCAGCTCGGCCAGGATTCTCGCGACTCTGGACTCCGTTGGCCTCCGACCGGCAATCCTCGGCGGCGACGGAATCACCGGCGTCGAGCGGGACGGAGCCGATGCGGAAGGCGTATTCATCTCGACACACTACCTAGCGGACGCACCCGCCGCCCGCAATGAAGCGTTCGTGGCTGCCTACAGGCAGGCGTTTGGCGAAAGCACGCTCGACCACCGAGGAGCTGCCACGTATGACATTGTCCATCTCCTGGTTCGCGCCATCGAAGCCGTGGGTACTTCTCGATCCAGACTGCGTCAGTACCTCGCTGGCGTCGGCACTAGGTCGGAAACCTTCTCCGGGGTCACCGGACAAATCTCCTTCAGCAACCACGGAGATCTCATAAACGGGGACGTGACCATTGCGGTCGTCAGAGATCGTCGTCTCGTGGCGACAGTGGAACAGTAACGGTGAGGCCGGCGTTCAACACACTGCGATTCAGAATCGCTATCGGCGAGACGGCGCTTGTCGTCGGGATCGTGGTGATTGCGCTCATTGGACTGGGCGCCTTACGCACACTGCGCGATACGGTCACCGGGGAACTGGCTTCACTGAGCCGGTCCCTGCAGGAAAGCAACGAACTGGCCGTCTCACTGTTCGACCAGATGAGAGCTGCTGAGCAATACCTGACTGACCAGTCAGCCAACACCCTGGCGGCTTTTAAGACTGCCGGTGAGAGTAGCTATCGGAGCCAACGCAGGCTCCAACTCGTAAGCGGACTGCCGCCGACCGATCGTTTGGTGATTGGGAGGATCGGGACGCTACACGCGCAGGCCGAGGTATACTATAGCTTGGCTCACGCAAATCAGGACCTTGGGCGCCGCGCCGAAGCTCTTGCTGCCGCTGCCTCCGCGCGAGACTATGCCACGCAGCTGGTCGAGTCGATCCGCCAATTCCTGGCAGCCCAGACTCAACACACCGAGGCGACTTCTTTGGGCCTGCGGGAGATCGCTGCTGACCGCATGCTGTCGTCTATCACCATCCTCGCCGCCTCCTTGCTTGCTGCGGTCGCAATCGGTGTCGTGACTCTTCGTTCGGTCGAACTCCCCCTTGCGCGGCTTGCAGGCGCGGCGATGCGCTTTGGAGACGGTGATCTACGTCCGGTCTCTCTAGGAGAGATGCCGACTGAACTCCAGGACCTCACAGACGCAATGGACCGACTGGGTCAGACCCTTCGCTCTCTGGTGCGGGGGGTCACGGAGGAAAGTGAGCGAATCGCCGCCGCCGCTGAGGATCTGACCGCGATAAGTCAAGGATTGGCCGCTACTGCAAGTGATATTTCCACTGCTACGGTAGAGATATCGGGCGGGGCGCAGGAACAAGTCGAGGGCATGGACCGGAGCAGCACTGCGGCTGCAGAGTTGCAGGTAGCCACCGAGGATACCCGCCGAATCTCCAATCGGGTTTCCGAGCTGGGAGCCGGTATCAAGCGACTGACCGATACCTACCAGGGTGACGTATCCGCAGTCGGTGCCGCGCTGGTGGAGCTCAACGAGTTAGCAAAGAAGACCCAGCACCAAGTCCAGGAGCTCGACAGGCTCTCGCAACCGATCTATGAGTTCATAGATCTGATCAAGCAGATCTCATCTCAGACGAATCTTCTCGCACTCAACGCCGCAATTGAGGCTGCTCGCGCTGGGGAGCGCGGCGTTGGCTTCTCTATCGTGGCGGAAGAAGTGCGTCAGCTGGCTGATTCCAGCTCGACAGCAGCGGAGAAAGTCGCGGCAACCGTCAAGACGATCCGCGACCAGGTTGCCGCCCTAGCCAACACCATGACTGTCAGTCGAGCCCGGGTGGGTGTGATCGATCCAGTGTCGCATGGCGTGGCCGAGGCGCTAGCGAGTATCGGCCAGGCAGTGGGAGAGATTGAGAACGAGTCCAAACGGATGACTGAGCAGGCGACGTCCCATTTGGGGGCGATGGGGCAGATCCTGGTGTCACTCAGAGCGGCATCGGAAACAGCTCGGGTACATGCGCAATCCAGCGAGGAGGTTGCCGCTGCGGCAGAACAACAGGGTGCTTCGACTGAGGAAATGGCGGCGCAGGCTGGCGAGTTGAGTAGCGCCGCAGGTCGCCTGCGCTCGCTTGTCAGATTTTTCCGATCCTAGCGCCGCTTCTTCTTGGACACCTTACCAGCAGACTTTACGCGTTTGGTAGCTTTCTTTGCCGTCTTCTTAGATCCCTTGGCTGTCTGCTTGACCTTGCCCTTAGCCGTCTTGGCAGTGCCCACCCTGGTCCCGGTGGCGGCCTTCGACTTCGCGAGCTTCTTGACTGCGCCCCGGCCTCTGGTGGCTTTGGCCTTCTGCCTGTAACCGTTCCCGGACCTTTCAACCTCTTCCAGAAGTTCCGTTCCCTCGGAAGACGGAATCAATCCGCGGCGCGTTGCATACTGCACTAGCTCCCGGGCGTCCTGTATCCTGAACTCTCCAAGACCAGCACCGGCACGGATCATATGAACGATCGCGTCTGCCACGGGGCTCCTGAGAACGTTCGCCAATCCAGGAACCGACTCCAGCAGAGATGAGAGCTGCGATTCGCCGAGTTCGGCGGCCATGCTGAACTCCTTGGAGGAGGTGAATTTGGAGCGGCAAGCTAGCTGGTGCTGGGTCCCACGTCAAGCCAAGGTGGTTTTCGCTCTGGTGGACGCAACTCGTTCGATAGCAATCGTTTACGCCTAGACGAGAGCTCGCTGACAGAAAGCTCTCATGCCCTGGCCGGCCTGGGGGAACCTACCTGGTAGGTGCGAATAGCCAGACTCGTCAGCCCACCGTCCTGCGGGTCCTGGGCGGGTTCTTACGCAGTAGGGGATTGCTCGCTCTACGCAGGATGCGCCACTCGGACTGCGTAAGCATCTCCCCGAGCACCGTCTGCGTTTGTCGGTCTAGCGGAATGTCCAAGTGCATCTCGAGCCGGTATTCGGCCCGATCAGCTCCCCGGCCAAGCAGAACGAATCCCGCGCGCCCCGGTTGCACGGAATCAACCTCTATGTCGACCACCACAACAAACCCGTCGTCTCTCAGTTGTGAAGCCTCCATGGTACACTCTCGGTAATGGATCATCTGCAACAGTTAACCCGGAGGAGGAACCCGTCAAGTGGCGGTGGTGTTTGCCACGTCGCCGTGGCCGGGGTAAATTCTACCGTCAGACCAATCCAGGGGACGAGCTTGGGACGCCGAGGGATTAAAGAGTACCGACCCGCCGAAGCACTCCAGTTGATCCTTGCTGATCGAGACCGCGAATCGCTGAAGTGCCCTTCGTGCGGGCACAGTACGATCGAACGGACGCCGAAGAGGCGCCTCAGCGGAGCACGGTGGACCACACATCGGCAGGTGGTTCTACGGTGCGCTAAATGCGGTCGGCAAGCCGTCTACGTGCCGGGAAGCGTGACTCAGCCGTCACACCTCGAGACCAGCTAGTCTACACGCTCGCGAGCGGACCAGACCGCTCGAAACCTGCCAAGACCGGTTCGCAGCCACGCCGAACTCGCATCCAGGCCGTATCCCAACCACGCCCACACTCGTGGCTTCTGGACTTTCAGTCGCTTGGTTCAATCAGGCGCTGAGAATATCCTGCGCCAGCGGATGGCCGTGAAAAACTGCATTGGCAGGACACCTTTGTTGTCGAAGCTGTAGTAGATGAACCATGGCCTGCCATCGATTCGGTCTCGACCCAGGAAGCCCCAGTAGCGGCTGTCGTAGGAGTTGTCCCGGTTGTCTCCCATCACAAAGAACGAGTCCGGTGGGACAACGATGGGTCCCCAGTTCTTGAGAGACGGTCGGTACCGATCCGGGTCACCAACCAAGTAGCGAACCTGCCACGCTCTCATCCGGGGATCTTCCGGGTCCAGCAGCGGGTCCGTCTTCTTAGCATGTGGCTCGTCGAGGGGCTCCCCATCCAGGAACACTTGGTTGTTCTCCATCTGCAGGGTGTCGCCTGGTAAGCCAACGACACGCTTCACTACATTAGTGCCCGCCGACTCCGGAGAATCGAACACCACTACATCGAACCGTCGTGGCTCCCGGATTGCCGGCAGGCGTCTGTGCACGATAGGGATCTCGGCACCATAGAGTGCCTTGTTCACGAACAGGAAGTCCCCGATCAGGAGCGTGTTCTCCATGCTTGGCGACGGGATTCGAAACGCCTGCACTAGTAGGGCGCGCACTATGAACCAAATAAGCAGCGCGATCACGACGGACTTAGTCCATTCCCACAACCACCGGGATGCAGACCGGCGCGACTTCTCTTTACCGCTCACGGAGCCACTCCAACAAGAGTCATTGCTGTTCTACCCAGTCAGCAATGAAAATGTTTGTCTCGCCTTCAATACTCCCAAAACGATTGGACGCAAACACGAGCTTCGTACCGTCCGGTGAGAACATCGGGAATCCATCGAATTCCCCGTGCGTTGTGACCTTGGTCAGCCCTGTTCCGTCGATTCCAATCAGATAGAGATCGAAATTGCGGCTCTCCGGATTCTCGTAGTTGGACGAGAAGATTATCCTACGCCCATCGGGATGGAAGAACGGGGCGAAGTTGGCACCCCCCAAGTCAGTTACCTGCCGCTGGTTAGAGCCATCTGCCTCCATTACGCGGACCTCCATCCTACTCGGCCTCACCAGATCTGCTGCAAGCAACTCTTTGTACTCTTGGATCTCTTCGGGTGAGGTTGGATGCCATGATCGGTACACGATCATCGACCCGTCGGGGGAGAAGAATGGTCCTCCGTCATACCCGAGCGATGTTGTAAGGCGCCTGACTCCAGTGCCGTCAACGTTCATCGTGTAGACGTCAAGATCTCCATCCATCAAAGAGGTGAACACGATGGTCCGGCCGTCGGGAGAGAGCGTGGCTTCGGCAGTGTAGCCTGCCGTTTCGGTGAGACGCCGCAAATCACTCCCATCAATCAGAGAAGTGTAGATGTCGAAATCATAAAGCGCCCAGACGTACCCGAGGGAGTAATCGGGGGGCAGGGGACAGCCCTCATCCGAATGGAACGTGCTGGAGTAGAGGATGCGGGAGCCGCCATTATAGAAGTAGCCGCAGGTGGTTCGTCCCAGCCCGTTCGAAGCACGCTGCAAACCCGTGCCGTTGACATTGATTACGAATTGCTGATCGCAGTGGTGCTCGTCATCGGTGCGCTGAAAGATCAGGTGCTGGCCGTCCGGCGAGAAATAGGCTTCCGCATTCTGTCCTCCAAAGGTCAGTTGCCGGAGAGCGCTGAAGTACTGTTCACCATCATCCGGTGCTCTGTCCATTGCGCCGGACTCACCGCTTTGACATGCAGCAATTGTGCAGACCAGTGCCAACCACGCGAATCCTGCTGTGTAGGGCCACGACCACTTGTTCATACGCGTTGCGATCCGGTTAAATGAAGCTAGTAAATGTAACAGGGGAGAACTGACCCAACCCGGCGCCGTGGCCTCGGAGTCTGCAATTTTCCTCGCGTGAAATGCGACTATCTCCGGGTCGCGAGCGCGCCCAAATCGAGGTAAACACTTCCGTTACAATAGTTTAAAGATATGGTATTGCACTTGCGTATCGATCTTCTGATTTGATAGCGATGGATGTGATACCCGTGATCGATACCATAAGGAACAGCGCCCCACGTTTCATGGACCGGCTCGGGAAGCTCTGTTTCTCGGGTCATGAGGTGGCGAACTATCTATTCCAGGTTCCCGACGACGAGCCACAATGGGAGCGGCTCAGGGAGATCGTGGATGGCATCCTCCAGGAAGCCTCCAGGACGTGTCATAAGGAGCTACCACGGATCGCAGAGGAGGTTCGGACTGCCCTGCAGCAAGGAGCCTCAATGCAAGTTGTGGAACAGGCCATGGCCGGATTCGACCGCATGATCAAGATATGGAAGGCAGCTCGCAGCGGGCTGTTCTAGCGAGCAAGCGTAGGTGCGGGCTCGGTGGGCCCGCACCCCAGGGAGGTACAGAATGCTGTGGGACTAGAAGTAGAACCCTAGGTCGAGCCGACCTGCCGCTCCAGTGGCGTTCCCGAACAGACCTCCAAGGGATCCACCAGCCAGCTGCAGCAGGAAATTACCGGTCTCCACCGCCACACCACCCGTATATCCAAAGCCCCCGTGGCCACCAACCACGACACCGACGCGCAGGGGAAGCGCACGCACGAAGCGCCATGTGGTCCCCAGATCCACAGCCAGTGGCAGGTCATAATCCCCCGTATTGAGCCCAAAGCTTGTGCTCACATCCAGCTGGAGAATCCGATTCGCCCAGCCGCTGGCAGAGAATCTGACTAACCGCGGGAGGTTAACCTCGACGTCCACCGTGTCCGTGACCCAATCGAGAGCGTCGAGGGAATCGGCGAATTCGTCGAGGTTGGAGGTGACAACGTCCAGTCTCGCGATGCGGCGCTCGACGTCGAACACCTTGATCTTGCCTATATTGGCTAACATTCCCTCGAACGCCAGCCCGGAAGTGGGCCACTCAACGCGTACCATAAGGTCCCCTGCTAGTCCAGAACCGCGATCGAAAGTGGGGATCACAGAATCGACGTCTTGCGTGACCAGTGTCTCGATGTCGAAGGAGGCTGAGTACCCATCCGGGGAGATGCGGACAGAGCCTCCATCCGCCACTAATGACCGGACGCGAGCGTACCCCTGGGACCATAAGTAGCGCCCGCCCAGGCCCAGTGTGACGACGGCCCCGTCTATCGATCCCAACGGGCCGAGACGAATCAGCGAGTGCAAGCCAACTTCGCCGGTGACTATCCCCTCGCCCCTCGAGTCGCCCAGGGAGAAGTCCTGCCGCGAGCCGTTACCATCACGAATGAAGGCAAGGGCGTCATCATCGACTGAGCCGCCTCCGTACGCCCTTACCTGAGCTGTTGCGCCAAGTCCTATGTGTCTGCCAATCGGCCCACCGAGGTACAGCCCGCTCTCACTCACCGAGCTGACACCCAATCCCGCGCCCTGCGGCACTAGACCGAGCGCATCGATGAAGTCGGTGACGAGCAGATCGTCGTTGTCACTGATGTACTCAAGAGCCCGGACGTCCTTGAGGTTCAGGGCATTGTTTTCACCCCACACACCGGTGGAGATAACCAAACCCCAGCCCGGGAGGAACGCATGCCTGAACGGGTCGACACGCAAGTTCTGGGTCCTGCGATACGCGGCATTGACACGGGCAGCTTGCGAGTTGTCTGGCACCGCTTGGGCGGCAATCCCGGCGACGCTCACCAACCCCGCCAGGGCTACAAGAGTAATAGCGCGTCTCATTGCGATTTCCCCGCATGTAACTGAACAAGGACCCTGGAATTGATGAGTACTGCGTCTGAGGCTTGGATTGCGCCGCGTCCGCCACCACCAGCACCCGGAAGCAGGCGAATGCGGGCCTGGGCCGTGAAGAATTCGTTGAGCAGTTCTCGCACTTCGGTATTGCTAAGTCGAACGACGACGGTATCCGAAATCGCCTGAGACACACGGCCTTGCGCATCCACTGTAGGAGCCCCGAGGGTAACCCGGTCAATCAACACAGCCCCGGGTTGCAGAAAGATATCTACCGTCTCAGGGACGCTGTCTCGAATGAAGGCTATGTCTATCTCGGTGCCAAACGGCGTTCGGTTCACCAACTCCGCCGTGAACTCGACCGAGTCAATGCGCGCGACAAGGGAATCGGCCTCTCGCTCGTCCTCCACCAGGTCCCCTAGACCGCTATTGACGCTATGTCTTGTGATCTGCACCCCCGTGTCAGGGATCGTCAGATCAAACGCAACCGTTACTCCGAGTACCACGGCCAGACTGTCTGTCCGCTCGATACGGCTAGGCGCTCCGTCTCCAATAGCCGCGGTTCCGGCGGCGACGATCGACACCCTCTCGTCACCCAACAAGAGATGGAACAAGCGGTCTGCGAGCGGCGCACTCTGTAGTGACACGTTGCTGACCGAAGACCTTGCAAGGGTCAGCGTGGTCACACCTGGGTCCGTAACCGGAATCAAGATGGGCTGCCCCAACGAGTCCACCTCGTAATCCGGGTCGCCAAAACCATCGCGCAGGATGTCGCCGAATGCGTCGAGTCTCACCACTCCCAGCGTGAAGTCCGACAAGACCGCAGGAGCATTGGCGGAATTGCTGATCTCGAGGGCAACGGCGGCGTCATTCAGCGTCGACGCTTCCACTGCTTCCTCGAGATCGCCGAAGTCGACGTCGGAGCGGAGGATCTCCCTGGACTCCTCGACGTCGATGATGAGTTCCGGGGTCTGTGCCGGATCGAGTGGACCAGTTAGAGACTGAATCTCGATGGCTGAGATACTTCCGTCTTGGATGACGGCTGCTGTTCCGAGCGCCGGGTCAACAGGAGAGGTGACCACAGTGGCCGTGCCATTGAGTTGCGCTATGGCGGCAGCGGGGACGACAGTCACGCCAGCGAGGTCGAAGTTGAGGACGTCACTCACGTAGGAACCGTCCCCGGGAGCCGGCGGAACTGTGCCAGCCGCCGCGATCGGAGAGCCACCCGCATCAAGAAATCCGTCCAACGTCACGGTGTAGCCCGCCGTTGCGGGAAGCCGGTTCTGCGTGGTGACCACCAGCGTGCCACTGTGGACTACAACCGTGTCCACTGCGTCCAGGACGGTATCAGACGCCAGAACGTCATACGAGCTGCTGAACGGAATCGTGTAGCCCGGCCCGATACCCGGAGGCACTATGAGGTTGACCACGAACGAGTCGAAATCGACATCCTGGTACGTGAGCTCGTCTCCGACCTCAACGCTCAGGGACTCCGGGTCAGCCCGGATCGCAAGGATGCCTCCGGAGATGGTATCCAGGGCAGCGGTACTATCCACCAGATCTTGGACCTTGGCTGAGTCTGTGACGACGGGGAGCACATACACAACGACGCGCTCGCCGCCCCGGCCCAACTGGTTGCGCGCTTCGGTCAACGAAGCCGGTTCGCAGGCTGCTGTAGCAGCAGCGAGGCACAGCGTGGCTGCTATTCTGGTTGGTTTTCGCATTGGACTACACAATTCCCGTTAGATGGTCGCACCTAAACTTTGGAGAACCGGTCAACTGGGCAAGTGCCTAGATCACATTTGACCAGGACCACCTTCTCACGAGCGCGCTCCGAAGCGGTAGCAAAAAGGCCGGATAGGATGCCAGCAACATCGCCGTCCACCTGATCCGGCCCTGCCCTGCGCCGGAATCTACTACTCGGCACCCATGTACGGATAACGATAGTCAACTGGGGGAACGAACAACTCCTTTATCGTTCGGGTCGAGATCCAGCGAATCAGATTCAGCATCGACCCGGCCTTGTCGTTGGTTCCGCTGGCTCGAGACCCGCCGAACGGCTGCTGCCCCACTACCGCCCCGGTGGGCTTGTCGTTGACATAGAAATTGCCAGCCGCGTTCCGCAGGGCGACGTGCGCCTGTGTTATGGCCCTCCGATCAGTCGCGAACACTGCACCGGTCAGCGCATACGGCGAGGTCGAGTCAACAACCGTGAGGGTTTCCGCCCACTTCCGTTCTGGATAGACGTACACCGTGACGACTGGACCGAAGATCTCCTCGCACATGGTGACGTAGTCCGGCTTGCGTGCCTGGACCACGGTCGGTCGGATGAAGTAGCCCTCACTATCATCGACCTCCCCACCTACAAATATGTCGGCGTCCGACGACTTGCGGACTCCTGCGATGTAACCAGCGATCTTGTCAAACGCCTTCTTGTCGATCACCGCTCCCATGAAGTTGCTGAAGTCCGAGACGTCACCCATCGGAATGGCCTCAGCCTGCGATAGCAGGCTGTCTTTCATCTCGGCCCACAGAGTGTCCGGTATGTAGACGCGCGACGCGGCACTGCATTTCTGTCCTTGATACTCGAAGCCACCGCGTAGAATCGCCGTGACCAATGCCTCCGCTTCGGCGCTAGCGTGCGCGATGATGAAGTCTTTGCCACCCGTCTCTCCTACAATGCGCGGGTATGAACGGAACTTGTGGATGTTCTCACCAATCGTCCGCCAGAAAGACTGGAATACTGCCGTCGAACCGGTGAAATGGACACCCGCAAAGCCGGGGTCGCTGAGCAAGATGTTCGTGATCTCGGAAGACTCGCCTGGGAGAAGGTTGACCACACCCGGAGGCATCCCGGCAGCTTCCAGTAGACGCAGTATATAGTAGCCCGTGTAGATAGTGGTTCTACCAGGCTTCCAGACCACCGTGTTGCCCATTATCGCCGGTGCAGTAGGGAGGTTTCCGGCAATCGAAGTGAAATTGAACGGCGTTATAGCGTAAACGAAACCCTCGAGAGGGCGGTATTCGAGCCGGTTCCACATACCAGGCCCCGAAACGGGCTGGTCTCCGTACAATCTCTCCGCGTACTGGACGTTGAACCGGAAGAAGTCAATCAACTCGCATGCCGCGTCGATCTCAGCCTGATGCGGCGTCTTGCTCTGACACAGCATCGTCGCCGCATTGATCGTGTCCCGCCACGTCGTGGACAGAAGCTCTGCTGCCTTGAGCAGGACACTTGCTCGCTCCACCCAGGGCCAGGAAGACCACTCCTTTTTCGCGTCCTCGGCCGCCCTTACCGCAGCGTGGATTTCGTCAGAGCCAGCCCAATGACAATTGGCCAGCGTATGTTGGTGCCGGTGCGGCATAACGTTCTTTGCGGTCTTGCCAGTACGCAGCTCCCTGCCACCGATAACGAGTGGAATCTCAATCTCCTGCGAGGAGAGTTCCTTGAGCTTGGCCTCTAGAGATGCGCGCTCCGGTGTGCCCGGTGCATATGACCGCACCGGCTCATTCAATGGAATGGGAACTTGGATATCACCACTCATCTGTAGTGCTCCTAGAATCCAGTGTTCTTGCTAGAATCATCCGCTTACCTGTGCGCGATGGTCACGTGGGAACAGTGAGTATCACAATGTACTCCATCAGCCAGCGATTTGAACTCGCCCAACGGGGGGTCTGTGTTGACTTGGGGAGTGCCGTCCAGAAAGGTGTACAAAGGTCTGCGGAAGCTCTGGGAGGTCATGCTGAGATCCGGCTCACCGCTTCCGTGACTCGTCTAGCAGGTGGAACGTGCAGCGGTGAGACGTCGGCGGATCCATATGTAGCCACCCCCAACAACCGTCAGGGCAGCTCCACCAAGCAATAGGTCTCGGGTGCTTACCGGCAGCACGACCCCTAGCGCCCCATACGCCCAAAAACGTGGAAAGCGGCCCAGTGCGTTCGCGCTCAGAAAGCGAGCCGCCGGATACTTGGCTGCGACCCCGACGACTCTAGCCAATACGAACGGAATCGGAGTGAGCGCGCAAAATGCCACTGTGAAGAACGGCTGCACCTCGAACCATCGAACCACACGTCGCATCTGGCCCGACTCCGCTGCACTACTCAGCAGCTTGGAATGCACAGCGGCATCGAACAACCTGAAATTCACATATTCCACGGCTGTAGCGCTCAGCGTCGCTACTGCGGCAACGACTGTAGGTGGATAGAGCCGCGCGAACACCATGACAACCGGCTCCTGCGCTGCTGGTAGCAGCGCTCCGTACGGTCCGTTGGCGAGCAGCGTGATAGAGAAGAGCACACTGAGCTCACTCAAGGCCGGGACGAACGAAGACACAATGATCGCCAGCGAACACACCACCCCACAGCCCCGCAGCAACCCGTCCCACTTCGGGGATGCGACGTGCCGAAAGAGCCAATGGGACCTTGAGCGATGGGTCATGTAACGGATTGGCACGAGGCCCAGAAATCTATCACCACGAGGGACAGTTGTATTGTCAGTTGATTGCATCACCGAGAGCAAAATCCTGGTACCGTGCCAATCCCGTACGGTATTACCTTTGTGTCTGGAAAGATCCGCGCACCTGAGAGGCTTCCACAGGAGCTCGTTGATGGCCCAACGCTCGCACACGGGAAACGGACGCATTTGCGGCATCTACACGATGGGAATGCAAGATCCGTATGCCCACGACCTAGCACCCGCAAGCGCTCCCCCTGACTTCCCCTATATCACCACTTCGATCGGCGAGGATTTTGCCGACTGCCAATGGCCGCTGACGGTTAAGGTCACGAGCTCGGTTACGAGGGAGCAGCTCCTGTGGTATTTGACCAAACTGTATCAGGCAGTTGACGAAGGTTTCTTCATGGATCCTGCCATCGGCCCCGCCATCTATTGGAGGTGGTCGGGCTCTGTGATTCCGGGTTTGGCTCCAGAAGACGACGATACGACCGAGCCTGACACAAGAATCAAGCTCGAGCCGAGCACATCCAAGAGCAAGCGGGCAGCTCCCGGTGGAGGCCCGCTCTGCGGCATCTACCTAGTGGACGATGCGGCGAAATGGATGGGGAATGACTTCTACGGTAAGATCCACGCAGACACAGCGGTCTCCGGGGCAGTGGGCGAGGACTTCGCTGAGTCTCGGTGGCCGATTGTGGCCAAGGTCCACGCGGGAGTGGCGAGGCAACGCTTCTGTGACTACCTACAGGGGTTAAAGGCCTGCGTCGAACACGGCCTTTTCTTCGACGCCTCCAAGCCCAAAGAGGATCGACACTAGCCGGTGCATCACAGATCCGCCCAGAGACCATGGTGATCGAGAAACTCCCGGTTGCTGACTATGTGCTCTAGCCGACCGTCGTGCACAAGCGCTCCGTCCGCCATTACCACTGCACGCTCACAGAGGGCCCTTGCCATTGTCAGATCATGGGTCGCCACCAGGAGCGTCTCTTCACGCTGTCTGAGCAGTCCCACCAAGCGACGCTTGCCCCGTGCATCGAGGTTGCTGGTGGGCTCGTCGAGCACAAGCACCAAGGGGTGAGACACCAGGACGGTGGCCAATGCTGCCAACCGTTTTTCACCTCCACTCAAGTGATGGGCTGCTCTCAGCTCGTTCCCCCCCAAACCCAGGCTTTGTAGCACCCCTCTGGCAAGCAGCTCGGCATCCTCCGGATCGCGCCCCTCGTTCAGCGGCCCGAACGCGACATCTTCCAGCAAGCTGGGAAGGAACAGCTGGTCATCGGGATCCTGGAACACCAAGCCGACCCGCTTGCGCACTTCCCTAAGGGTCCCACCAGACACCGCTATTCCATCGATCGTCACGCTCCCCGAAGCAGGTAAGAGCAACCCGTTGAGGTGCAGCAGCAGGGTGCTCTTGCCGGCCCCCATGGGACCCAGCAGGGCAACCTTCTCACCTCGCTCCACAGCGAATGAAACGCCGCTCAGGGCGTGTGTCCCGTCCGGATATCGGTATTTCAGGTCCGTAACTTCCAGCAACGGCATCTGCTACAGATCCATGTATGAGGAAAGAGTGACCGCTCCTACCACGAGGACGAGCAACGAGAGCAGCGCGATCGAACGAGCATCCACTCTTGACCGGTGGAGCGAGACGATTTCCCCCTGGAACCCTCGGGCCAACATCGCGCGATGAGTCCGCTCGCTTCTGACCAGTGACCGTCGCAACACGGCTGCGACTACGCTCACCAAAAGGCGACGGCGCTTCGCGGCACCGGCACCGGCGTTCCGACTGCGAGCAGCCCGTTGCAGCCTTTCCAGCTCGTCGACGATGACGTAGAGAAACCGATACGCGAGTCCCAGTGCTGTTGTGACCGCATGGGGAAGGCGTAGCTCCCTCAAGGCTTGTACTATCTCTGGAAAAGTCGTAGTGCTCACGAGGATCACGGCGGCAGCCAGTGCCGTGAAAGCGCGTCCCAGAGCCGAGCCGAATCGCAGCAGACCGTTATCGGTCAGACTGATCCATCCCACTCGTGCCACCACTTCACCTGGCACCAGAATGAGGAGGGCCACTGACGCGAACAACACAAACACTAGCGGACCCAGCATTCGCAACAACAGCGTGGGTAGCGGAATCCTCGCCACGACGGCTAGTACCAGGACGAGCCCGGCGAGCGTCCCCAACTGCGCCCACGCTCCCAGCCTGAGCGTAGCTGCTGCGAGTGCAACTGCCACAGTCCCGATGACACGTAATACCGGCGCAATCGCCGTTATCGGGGAATAGACCTGCGCAAACTGGTCCAGGTGACGGAAGCTCACCTACGCCGTCCAGCGCGAGCCATGAGACGAGCCAGCGACCAGCCCAAGGCGAAGACGAACGCTACTCCAAGCGCCGCAGCAACCCAGGGACCCCCGATCGGAGCTGTATAGTCAGCAAACGGGCCGGTGAAGTGGGTTAGCGGCGTGCCCTCGATACCCAGTTGCTTGATCGCAGCCTCAAACGCATCCGGTCGAGAAGAGGCACCGTACGCTGCCAAGATTGCTACAAGTAGAGACACGGCCGCAAGACCGTACGCCCAGCCGCGTTCGGCCCCAGATGGTGTTTCCTGTTTGGCTATTAGTCCTGGTTGGGTCCGGTACACCAGGGTCAAAAGCGCTCCTGTGAGGAAGGCTTCGCCGAGCCCCACCAACGCATGGCTTCCAACGACAGCAATCAGTGCGGTCTCAAAGGGGAGAGTGTCAGACAACGCCAACTCTACCGCAGCCGCAGCCCCAACCAATAGAGCGGACACGTAGGCTGCCACTGAGGCAGCTGAGATCACCCTCCTGGGTCCCACCCCTACCAGCGCCAGGACCCAGCGATAGGTGGCATAACCTCCGCCGACCCCGATCACTGCCAAGTTCAGGGCGTTGGCGCCAAGCGCTGCAATGCCGCCATCTTGAAACAGGAGGGCTTGGACCAGTACCACCGAGAATATCACCAACATGCCGGCCCACGGACCAACCAGCGTTGCCACCAAGACAGCCCCCAGCAGGTGGGCGCTTACACCGGCACCCAGCGGGAAGTTCAGCATCTGTGCGGCAAATACGAAAGCGGTAGTCGCCCCCAAGAGCGGTGCTTCCTCCCCGCCCAGACTGTCCCGTGATCGCCGGGCAGCGATAGCCAAGGCGCCGGAACTGGCTATGGCAGTACCGGCAATCACCGGTGCACTGAGGAAACCGTCCGGAATGTGGGCCAAGCCGTCGCTCCTCCTGGGATTGCGTACCAGTCACCCACTTTGTGGGGTGGCATCTCCAGTGGTCTGCAATAATAGCCGCTGGTCGCTCGAGATGGGGCGTGGGACGAACTCGGTGGCCCTACTGTGTTGGGCGTTGGCGTTGAAGCAGGACTTGCCCCTAAGGCGGATGAGCGGGCAGATCCGGCAAGCGAGTCAGTCAGACCACGCCCGACCGATTCAGTTCACCCTAGAAACCAGTCCAGCGCCGCCTCGGAGATCTCCGCAGGGACCTCGTGGCCGCCGTCGAATTCCTGGTAGTTCACCTCATAGCCCGCGTCCCGCAGGGTGGGCACGATGGCCTCGCGACTCCCGCTCACTGGAAGGACGCTGTCTTCAGTGCCATGGGACACGAAGATCGCCGGCTTCCCCACACTCTGCTCCGGGCGCACGTAGAAACCCGGAGAGTAGGCCGCCAAGTGACTGAACAAGTCCCCGTTGGGGAGCCCGAGGGAAAGCGCGTAGGATGCACCGTCTGAGAACCCGCCCAATGCGATTCGCCCCGGATCGACCCGGCAACGCTGGAATGTGTGCTGTAGGGCACCATCGAGGAATTCAACGTCCGGTCCGAAGCCACCCAACAACACATCCCACGTGGAGGAACGAGAGTCAGGGGCCAAGAAAATCATGCCCCGAGTTTCCGCCCGCGCGGGATAGCTCGCCCAGTTGTCGGCTGCTCCGCCGGCGCCGTGCAGTCCGATGAATAGCGGTGCCGGAATGTCCGCAGAGTAGCTCTGCGGCACGTACAGAAGCCCGTCCCGACCGTTGCTCCCCAGACCAAGCTCACTGAGCCCTGTCGTGGGCGTCTCCGTGGGCGTTCCAGGACGGGCCGTGAGTCTTGGGTCGGAGCCGGGCTCTGTGGGAGTGTTGCGACAACTCAGAACGAGGGGCGCAGCCAAAACGCTCATGCTTCCCATGAGGAAGTCGCGCCGGGACATGCCTGGCCGAACACGCGCGACCGCGCTGGGTGTTGTGAGGTCCTCGGTCCTGAGTCCTGTTCCCGCGTTGGTTGGTGTGCTAGCCACTCGAATCAGCCTCTCGGTTGGCGCCGTGGGTTGTCAGCAAGCATCGTAAGGTAATAACCCACCAGGCCGTACCGGTTCTCCGAGTACCTGGATGGCGCCGTTGGGTCAGCTCCAGCCAAACCGTCCCAGGCACATTGACCTGTGGTCCCGACGTTGGCAACAACCAATTGAAGCCAGCTCCTCGCGTGAAGTGTGCGGGGGGGGTCCTCGGATCTGCACGAGGGTTGACAATCTAGCCATCAGATTGTACTAATACACTAGAACACTAGTCATCTATTGATTTGAGGGCTACGGAGCCTTGGAATTCTCAATCGACTCAAAGAGCGGGGTCCCGTTCTACCGGCAAATCATCGAGCAGGTGAAGTTCGCCATCGCTGGTGGGAATCTGCAACCGGGCGATCGCCTGCCTACGGTTCGGCAGCTAGCGGTGGACCTCTCCCTCAACCCCAACACAGTCATCCGCGCCTACCGAGAGATGGAGATCGAGGGCCTGCTCGACACCCACCAGGGGTCCGGGACGTTTGTCGGCAATCGCAGTCCTGGAATCGATCCCGTCGAACGGCAGCGGATGCTCGATCAGATCCTGACCGAACTACTGGCCCGAGCCTCGGACTACGGATTCACGCTCGATGAAGTCCTCAAAGGGCTGCGCCAGCGAAAGGAGAAGTCATGATGAGCCGAACACCCAAAGCCTCCGGCATCAGAAGGACGCTGTACGAGATCTCTCTGGAGAAGTTTGCCACCACAAGTCGCGCGGATTTCCGCTTTGCGCCACTCAACACCCTACTGCTGGTGGCGTTCTTCGTGATCGGGCTCGTGGTGCACCTCAGCGTCCACCCGTTCACCATGCTGGCCGTCGCGCTCTCACTCGGCTCGGCGCTGGCCCTAGCCGTTCTACTGCGACTCACCCAAGTGTGGGAGGCCGTTGTCGTCCTCGCCACTGCCAACTGTCTCGCCGTCTACCTCGAGCTGCGGCCAGAGAGCGAGATTCTGATCGCGAGCACCGTTGTGGCACTGCTTGTGGCTCCATCGGTGCAGATAGCCTACCAATGGGAGCGTGCCGTGCTGCTCCGATTCGGGAAGTTCCGGGGTCTGCGTAAGTCGGGGCTGTTTGTGCTGGTTCCGGTGATCGACAAGGTGGCCCAGTTCGTTGACCAGCGAATCCGGGTCACCGACTTCAGTGCCGAGACGACCCTTACCGCTGACACCGTGCCAGTGAATGTGGACGCCATCGCGTTCTGGATGGTGTGGGACGCGCAAAAGGCTGTTCTGGAGGTCGAGCATTTCGACGACGCGGTGATTCTATCGGCTCAGACCGCGCTCCGAAACGCTATCGGAAAGAACGACCTCGCCGTGCTGCTTTCTGAGCGTGACCGGCTGGGCCAGGAAATCCAGAAGCTGCTCGACGAGAAGACCAGCTCCTGGGGCATCACCACCGAGGCAGTCGAGATCCGCGACATAATCATCCCCAAAGGACTGGAAGACGCCATGTCGCGCCAGGCGCAAGCTGAGCGGGAGCGCCAGAGCCGCATCATACTCGGGACTGCCGAGACAGAGATTGCGGAGAAGTTTGCACGGGCCTCGGAGCACTACAAAGACAACGCCGTCGCCCTGCACCTACGGGCCATGAACATGGTCTACGAGGGACTGAGGCAGAAGGGCTCGATGATCATCGTTCCTTCCACTGCCGTGGAGACGATGGGGCTCGGTGCACTCGGCGGGCTGACCGCCTTCGGGCAAGGCGTGTCGCCGGATCCAGCCAAGACCGAGACAGCTCCGGCGCCATGACACGCTGAGCCATCGAGTCGGTGGCGGATCGCCATTTGGGCGCGTGCGCTGGAGGAGGTGTACGATGAAGAAGACCGCAATTGTTGTTGTTCTCGTTGTCATACTGAGCCTGCTGGTGGCCTGCTCAGCCGAGGTTCCGTCCACGCCAGATCCTGCAGCCCGCAGCGGGACCGATGTGTCTCCCCTCCCGCTGCTACTGCCGCAGTCCACTCTGTTAGCCGCAGAGCTCCGTGACCTTGCGGCACGCTGGTCAGAGATCCGAGCCATTCGGCCTATAGCCGAGTTCCAAGACCGGTTACTGGCAGGCATGGGCCTCACGGCCGAAAACCTGCAACTGCTCCTAGGTGACCGGGCCATCTTCGCGCTGGTCTCCGGCAGCGACCGCATCTTGTGGCCCCTCGCCTTGCTGCGACCCCCGAAAATAGACCAGGCGGAGGCGCTGCTCGATTCACTCGCCGTTTCTTGGACCGTTATCAGGGCGCGTGAGGCCCTATGGATTGGACCAAAGAGCGTCGCCGAAGAGCTGGAGACAATGGCGCTGGGCGACGGAACGAGTTTGGCTCAGGTCGTTCCAATGGATGAGGTGAATTCGCGCCTACCGGCCGGGGGCCTGGTCCGTGGATGGGTGAATCCCGTGGCCGCCCGCCAGTTGCTCCGGGTCCGCCTTGGCAGGCCATGGTCAGCGACCCTGGATCTAGTCAGGGGGTTGATCTCAGCCGAACTCGAAGTGGTGCGGTGGATCGGGTTTCGCCGTGATATCGCCCAAGGCAGGGTTGTCACCGATGCCGTCGCCGTCTACGACACGAGGGGGTTGCCTCCAGAGGTGGCCCGCCTTTTCGATCCGGGCGCCTCGTCCCCTCAACTCCCCTCGCATCTGCCTGACGACGCAGCAATCGCGGTGGCGTTCAGGCCAGAGGCGCACAGCTACCTGCCTTGGCTGCGGTACGTGGCTGCGAGCGAACCCGAAGGTCCGCTGCGGAATCTGGATTTCTGGATCGACGAGTTCGAGGAACGCTGCAACATGAGCCTCGAGCGTGACTTGTTCCGCACCATCGGCCAGCATGGCTGGCTGCTCGTCTTTGAGAACCGTGGTGCGGAGGCTCCTGCATGGGTGATGGTTCTCGAGACCTCACAGGCGCACCAAGCCGAAGCCACGATACTGGGACTGCTCAGTTGGAGTGCGGAACACGCTGGGGTGCGCACGCTCGGTCTCGCGAGGCCCCGGGTGCAGGACGACACCGTGAGTGGCAGGCTCACCCACCACGTTATGGTCCGGACGCCATTCCGACAGCTAGCCGGACCCAGCTTCACGGCCGTGGACGGCTATCTCGTGGCGGGAGTCGGGGAGCACGCAATCCGGACCGGTCTGGCTCTCATCGACGTGCGGGCGTTCCCCGCAAGTGAGGCCACTGGGATTGGGCCCCCGGCCCACGCGTCACTGCAGTTGCGGGGTCCCGCTCTGGGTCACCTCTCGGGTTCTCCACTGGACGCCTTTACAGCAGCCGGGGAGGAATTCGATCTAGCGGTGGCGGTGGTTGGCCTGATAGCCGCCGTCTCGGACGCATCGACCCGCCTTTGGTACGAGGCCGATGGGATCCAGCTGCACGCGGACATCTCGCTGAGCCAAGATTGACGCGGAGGATCCGCTGGGGACGACCGGGGCGTGGACCTCACAAACCAACCTTGAAGACGGCCATCAGGTGGGTAGAAAAGATGCCGGCACATCCCCCTTTCGTTTCTGCTCGCCGATCAGGCCTGAAAGAACATGAGGGCGAGCCCTTGACACCACCCCCCCGGATGATCTGCTGGACTTGTCTGGCTCTCGCTTGTGGGTTCTCGGTCTTATCCCCGGGTCCTCAGGCAACATACGGTGTTCTCCACCGACGTGTCGATGGGCGCGTTTGCGATCCCTACAACTTATGGCTGCGGGGTTCGGTGGAGAACCTGCGGGAGTCAGACACCCTATGGGGATTGCTGGCCCCACAGCCACCCTTTCTGTGACGGTCAGCAACGCGGGAAGAAGGTTGTCCGATGTCATGCTGTCCACCCAGGTTCCCCCGAGCATCATCGTATGGGCTCGATGAACCGGGGTTATGATCGGTGGAAACTCGGTCGTGTGAGCGGTCCGATATGCGTTAAGATTATCCTCGGCCTTCGATCCAAGAACAACTCGCGACAGGTGAACCAACGTGACCGGTGAGACGATTGTATTCGGATTCTGCGCGGGTGTTGCCGCCACGGTGACGATGGACCTGTTGGCGAGCGCTTCTCGGAGGGTCGGCCTTGCCGCGGGCGCGAAGGGGCAATGGGTCGGTCGATGGTATCTCGGCATCGCCCGGGGCCATTTCGTCCACTCGAACATCGCCGTCGCTCCGGAACAGACCGGTGAAAAGCGGGCCGCATTGGTCGGGCACTATGCGATCGGAATCGCACTTGCAGTGCTCTATATCGCCGGGGCCGGCTGGCTGGGCGTCTCGCCGGATGTATTCCTCGTCGCGCTCGGCTACGGGTTCGCCACCAGCGTCTTTCCCTGGTTCCTGGTGTTCCCTGCATTGGGCTTCGGGTTGTTCGGTCTGAAGGGACCGCCGGAGTTGAGGCTGTTCACATCGAGCTTGATGAACCACCTCTCCTACGGCTTCGGGCGTACCTGGCCACCGACTTTTCACAGTGCCCGAAGCCCCAGACCCGATGAACCGGATCTCGTACTCGCCGCTCTCGGCCCGTTTTTCCAGAACGAAGCCAGCCGCATTGAGATGGACTTGGTGCTCAGGACGGCGCGGGGCCGACAACCCCTTTCCCTGGAGGTGCTCTTGGCAGAGAACAAGCTCGGTCGGTTTGTCTGGTATGACCTCATGACGACCGACAAGGAAGCCGCACAGGCGTTCTACAGTAAGGTCATCGGATGGGGAACCATGGAGTGGAACGGCCCCACGCCTTACACCTTGTGGACCCACGGGCCGGACGCCCCCCTCGGCGGGATCATGGATGTTCCCGACGAAGCCAAAGCGTCCGGCGCACCGCCGCACTGGCTAGCCTATGTCTCGACCCCCGACTGTGCGGCCACTACTAGCAAGGCCGTCGAGCTGGGCGGAAAGATCCTGAAGGAGCCCACTGAGATCCCCGGCACAGGGACGTTCGCCGTGCTGGCCGATCCACAGGGCGCTGTGTTCGCCATCTATCAGTCCAACGTCGGTATGCCCGAGGACGCGCCGGCCGAGGTGAAACAGTTCTCGTGGCACGAACTGGCAACCACGGACTGCGACGCCGCGTTCGACTTCTATGCCAAGCTGTTCGGCTGGTCGCAGACCGACGAGATGGACATGGGTGAGGCCGGCATGTATCGCATGTACGGTTTCGAGAAATGGCCGCTGGGAGGCATGTACAACAAACCGGCCGAGATGCCAGTCCCGGCTTGGCTCTACTATGTCAGGGTGCCGGATGTGGGGGCGGCCGTGGAGCGGGTAAAAGCCGAAGGTGGCAAGGTGCTGAACGGCCCCATGGAGGTCCCCGGCGGCGACATCATCGCGCAGTGCGTGGATCCCCAGGGCGTAGTGTTCGCGCTGCATTCCAGCGCATCGTAGAACACGTCTCTGCCAGGTCATTCCCCCCTTCACTGCGGTTGGAAGGGGGTTGATGCTTGGCGGTGACGGACCCTAGCTTCAGATTCGCGGTCGGGACTATTGGTTCTACTCGGCCCTAAGCGTCTCCATCGGGTCGGTCTCCGAAGCTTTCCGCGCCGGCAGGTAGCTGGCCGTCAGGGCAACCGCGGCCAGCAGTGCCGAGACTGCAACGAAGGTTCCCGTGTCGCTCGGAGTGATGCCGAACAGCAGGCTCTCCAGAGTGCGTGTCAGCGCCAGCGCTCCCCCGACTCCAAGCGCGACCCCGAGCGCGGTGAGCAGAATCCCCTGTCTCAGGATCAAACCGACGACGCTCACCCGGCCCGCGCCGAGCGCCATGCGTATGCCGAGCTCCCGCTGTCGTTGCTGCACGGAGTAGAGTATCGAGCCATATATGCCACCGGCTGCCAACAGGATCGCCATGGTGGAGAACGCGATCATCAGCGCGGACAAAAAGCGCGGCGCCGCGATCGACCCTCCCACTAGCACGTTCATTGGGGCGATCTCACGGATCGGTTGATCGGAGTTCACGGCCCACACGGCTTCACGGATGTCGTTGGCGAGCAGTGACGGGTCGAGCCCAGATCTGACGGCAAACTGAATCCGTCCGAAGAAGCCGCCGAAGACATTGTATGGGACATACATTTCGAAATCGCTGTCGCGGTACAGGCCCCAGTGCAGGATGTCTTCCACCACGCCAACGACGTGCCCGCGATATTCCCGGAACCAGATGGTGCGACCTATCGGATCTTCTGTGCCGAACAACCGATCCGCGAGGCGGACGTTGATGACGAGCGGTACGGCTGCCGAGTCGAGGTCCGATGCGGTGAACTCCCTGCCACGGATCACCTGGGTTCCTATCGTCTCGAAGTATCGTGGTGTTACCGGGTGTATGACCGGGTCGGGTGCGTCTTCGATCTCTTCCGGCGTCGCGCGAACGTCGCTCAGCCAGCAACACATGGTGCCCTGGCCTCCGGTGCCGAAAGGAATCGTCACGCCGGCTGCCACGCGCTCGACGCCCGGGATCGCCGCGAACCGCTGCAACAGGTCTCCAGTGACGCGAATGCGCTCGGCCTCGGGTGGCTGATCCAATGGGGCCGGCCGGAATCTGAGCGACACGGAAACGAGATGATCGGTTTGGAACCCGGGATCGATGCTCTTCAGCCGCCTGAAGCTGTTGAACAACAGGCCGGCACCAACCAACAGCATCAGCGCGACAGCGATTTCCGCGACGACGAGTGTATTGCGCAACTGGCGGCGCCCACGGCTCGCGGTCTGCGTGCCGGACGCGTCTTTCAGTGAGTCGGTCACGTCGACCCGCATCGCTTGCACCGCTGGCGCCAGACCGAACAGGATGCCGGTGAGCGCCGACACACCGAGGGCGAACGCGAGCACTCGCAGATCGACGGTTATGCTCTCCGCTCGAGGGATGCCGCCCGGGTTGTACAGCTCGAACAGTGTCACACCGCAATAGGCGATCGCGACGCCGAGCAGACCGCCGCCCAGGGAGATCAGCATGCTCTCGGTCAGGAGCTGGCCCAGGACGCGGGTGCGTCCGGCTCCAAGCGCTCCCCTCAAGGCCATCTCGCGCTGGCGCTCCGTGCCTCGTGCGAGGAACAGGTTCGCCACGTTGGCGCAGGCGATTACGAGCAGCAGCCCGACGGCACCCAGCAGCATGTAGAGCACGGTCGCCGCATCTCCCACGATGGCGTCCTGCAAGGAGAGCACGGTATAGCGGCGTGGTGTGCCGTCCCGCCGCAAGGCGTGTTCGGGATGTTCTTCGGCCAGGATGGTGGTGAGCGCGTTGATGTCGGCTTGAGCGGCGTCGCGGTTAACCGCGGGTTTGAGTCGGGCGACCACCGCGAGGACGTACATGTTGCGGTTCGCGACCTCGGGGTTCTGGAGGTCGAGCGGCAGCCATACGTCGATCTCGGACCCCACCATCGCGCCCGGTGGTTGAAACTCGGAGTCGAGTACGCCCACCACGGTGGCGGGCTCACCTCCCAGCGTGATTGTATTACCGATGAGATCTCTGTCGCCACCCCAGCGCGAGTGCCACATCCGGTTGCTGACCAATGCCACCCTGGGCGGCGACTCGAACTCGTCCGGCGCAAACAAGCGACCCGTCCCAGCTCGGGCGCCTAGTACGGAGAAGAAGTCGCGCGTCACCAGGCCGATGCGGATGGTTTGCGGTTCTCCATCGCCGGTCAAGTCGACCTCGCGGTCCCACACTCCCGCCATCGAGGCGAACGAGTTAGTTCGGTCGCGCCAATCCAGCATGAGCGGCACTGGATGGGCCGGGTTGCCAAAGAACACCAGCTCGTGGGGGTCGGGGTAGGGCAGTCGTTTTAGGAGCACACCGTCGACCACGCTGAAGATGGCCGTGGTGGCCCCGATCCCAAGCCCCACGATGGCGATGACGGTGAGCGAGAACCCCGGCCGCTTGGCGAAGGACCGTACGGCGTAGCGCACGTCCTGGATGAGCGATTCCACGGTATTGCCTCTTTTCCTAGGTCCCACCGGCTGCTTCGAGCCGAGCTGCGTGGTGGGTCGGTGGCGGGCGAGGATATAGCGCCAGCCGATGGCGAGCGCCTGTCTGCGGTACCAGCCGCGCGCCAACCGCGTCATGCCCAGCCGGCACATCTCGACGAACTCCTGTCTCAGGTCGCCGAGAATACTACGCCCGCGCGTGTCGGCCGGGAGGCAGCGGCTGAGCAGAGCCTCAGCGAGTGCCGGCGGATCGGGTATGGCTTGATGCGGCGCGGTCACGATTCGTCGAGTACCGTCTCCAGCGCCTCGATACCAGTCCTGGTCACGCGGAAGCGCCGCATGGGGTGGCCACCGCGGTCAGGAACCGGACCACCGCTTTCGACTTCCCACTCCAGGTATCCCTTGGCCTCGAGTCGATCGAACGTGCGGTAAAGGGCCCCGCGCGAGACCGAGCGTCCGGCTGAGCGTTCCAGTTCTCTGCGTATGTCCACCGCGTAGGCTGCTTTGCCGTGCTTCAGCACTGCCAGCAGGACCATCTGCTCGAACTCGCCGATAAACACCTTGCCCATGAGACGACCTCGGAGTCGCTATTGTATACGCCGCAAAGTATAAAAAGTATAAATTGTAGACCTCGATTTGGAAAGAGCTTGTCGACGGCGCACTGTGTTGGCATCCGTCAGCCATCGATCGCCAGTTCGAATCATCTCGTCGAAGCTCCGATGACCGACTCGACGCGGTGAGCGGCCAGCGCGCCGGGCTGACTAGGCTGCGCACCGGCTCGCTAAGGTGATTCGGCTTGCCCACGAAGGCCGTCGCAGGTCGAATGATCGATGCGCCCTGAAAATCAGCCCCAAAATCCCGTGCTCCACTGCTAGCAGCCTGCAGCCTTTGCTGGTGTGGGGCTTCCGGCTCGCCGCGCTAGTCGTATCGAGCCGGCGGTGGCGTTGCGGACGGAATGAGGACACTAAGTCGCCGACGCACAACGACGGTCGCGTA
>JBDHKN010000056.1:0-36379 GCA_039586365.1 Gemmatimonadota bacterium
GATCTATTCGGCGATGCAGGCTGGTAAGAAGCATGGTATGCAGACGCTGGCTGACTCGTTGTATACGCTGTACATGTCACGCGACGTAAGTCTGGAGGAATGCCTGAGAGTAGTACCGGATCAGAACGAGTTCCTGCGCGTCGTGGGAGAGCCCGCTCCGGGCGAGGAGAGGCTGGGTGCGGGGATGGCAGGTCGACGCTAGCACGCATATAGGAGAGCGGAATGCCAGTTTTCGAATACACAGCGCGCACAGCAACTGGCGAAGAAACAACCAGTTCGATGGAGGCGGCCTCTCGGGAGGAGGTTGTTCAGCAGTTGCGTAGAAACCGGATGGTGGTCGTCCGAGTCCGAGAGCAGCGTAGGCGTAGAAAGGGTGGACGTGTTAGCACCCGAGATGTAGTTGTCTTCACCCGGCAATTCGCCACAATGGTCAACTCTGGATTGCCATTGGTGCAAGCACTCGACATCCTGGCCCAGCAAACCGAGAACAAGACGTTGGCAGAAGTGACCAAGCAGGTGGTGTATGATGTGGAGAGCGGCCATACGCTAGCCGACGCACTGGACAAGCACAGGAACGCGTTCACCGCGCTCTATGTCAACATGGTGGCCGCTGGTGAGGCCGGTGGTATTCTCGATACAATCATGCTGCGTCTCGCCACCTTTCTGGAGAAGAATGATGCTATCGTGCGCAAAGTGAAGGGGGCGATGGTCTACCCAAGTGTGATCTTCGCTGTGGCCATCATCGCGGTTCTCGTGCTGCTGATTTTCGTCATCCCCACCTTCCAGCAGATGTTCGCTTCGGTCAACCTGGATCTGCCGCTGCCAACACGAATAGTCATCGGGATCAGTGACCTACTGCAGGGATTCTGGTGGCTGATTGCTGGTGTTGCGGTTGCTGGTGGATTGATCCTGCGCCGCTACTATGCCACCGAAGGCGGTAGGCTGGTCATCGACCGAACGCTGCTGAATTTCCCGGTTCTCGGTGACCTACTGCGGAAGTCATCAGTATCGCGCTTCACTCGCACACTGGGAACGCTGCTGGCATCGGGGGTGTCCATATTGGATGGGCTTGAGATCACCGCTCGAACAGCCGGCAACAGGGTCATTCATGACGCCGTCATGGAGTCTCGTGGATCGATCGCCGGGGGTGAGACTATAGCTGGACCGCTGGAGCGGTCCGGTGTGTTTCCGCCCATGGTGACGTCGATGATCGCGGTTGGGGAAGCAACAGGTGGGTTGGACGACATGCTCGCGAAGATCGCCGATTTCTACGACGATGAAGTTGACGCAGCGGTGTCGACGCTGCTGTCGCTCATGGAACCAATAATGATAGTGTTTCTGGGCGTAATCGTAGGCGGCATGATCGTAGCGATGTACCTCCCGATATTCGACATGATCAACGCTGTGGGTGCCTGATAGCCAGGGATCCGGGTGGGATGGAGGTAGAGGGGCTTCACAGATACCGTGAGGCCCCTTCGCATGTGGGGACGTTCGTGGGGACGCTCCCGGAGGCTTTCCGCTTCAGATCCCGGATGCAATTTCCCTTGCCGCTCGGCGATCCTGCTATTGCATTCTGCAAATACACTCCAAATAGTAGGGTGCAATGCGCTGGATAAGCACTGACAAGTCTGATAATCCCTTAGCGGTTGAGCAGCGCACCGCCGCGCCCTCCGCCCGTGACCTGCTACGCTGGGTCTACGTGGTGCGAGTGATCTTGGCAATTGTCGTGTTCCTAGCCGCCGCGTTCTATTTCCAGGCAGTCCCACCGGCGACCCTGGTCATCTTGGCGGTAGCAGCCATTTGCAGTGTTCTCGTGAGTGGGTGGGCTGTATGGCACACCCACATCCGCGACAGCCGCCCCGGCCTGCTGTTTATCTACAGCCAGGCACTGTTCGACTTGGCCCTGGTCACGACTGTGGTCCATGTAACGGAAGGGCCTGACAGTCAATTCCTGGCACTCTATATCGTTGTCATCGCCGTCAGTGCGATGCTTATGCCGCTGGGTTCGAGCCTACTGGTTACTGCCCTCGCCAGCCTGCTGTACGTCTCTGACATCATTTGGTGGCAACAGGAGGCGCTCAACGCCGCAGTCTGGTTGCAGGTTGCTGTCTTTGTGGGTGTGTTCATCGCCACCGGATGGATCGCCAGCCGCGTCCAAGCTGTAGGGGCAGAACGAGAGGAATTGCAGCAGGAGGTGCATCGTCTCAGACTGGAGGCAAGTGATATCCTGGGCAGCATTCACAGCGGGGTGGTTACGGTAGACGGCGCTGGCAGGCTGATATATGTGAATGCGGCTGCCAGAAGCTTGCTGGGTATCGATCCTGTGGACTCGCCCGAGCCATCGGCGGCCGACGTCCTGGGGAGACGTTCGCCCGAACTGTGGAACGTCATACTCGAAACTCAACGACGTGGTGCCAAGAGCCTGCGGGCTGAGGGGACGGTGTCATGGGGAGAGCGGGAGTTCCCGATTGGGATGACCACGACCGCGCTCGACCTTGATGGGGAAGGCCCGTGCACGGTGGCTGCAATATTCACTGACATTTCCAATCAGAAGCGTCTCGAAGAACTGCGACTCCGCACCGAGAGGCTGGAGGCAGTGGCGGAACTGTCGGCCTCACTGGCACACGAGATCAAGAATCCCCTAGCGTCGATCCGATCTTCGGTGGAACAGCTATCTGCGTTGCGTCGGGCCGATGATGATGAGCGGTCCCTAGCGCGTTTGGTGCTACGTGAGAGCGATCGGCTGAGCGGCTTGCTGACCGAGTTTTTGGACTTCTCTAGAGTACGGGCTACGAATTGCAGGTTGCTGGACTTGGTGAGCGTGGTAGAGGGCGCGCTTGCAGTGGTGCGGGAGAATCCAGTGTGCTCGCAGGAGACCGTGTTCGACCTAGTGGGCTCCTCAGTGTCACTGGAAGGTGATGCAGATTTGCTGCATCGGGTAGTGGTCAATCTGGTGCTGAATGCAGTGCAAGCATCGGATGGCAGGGTCCGTGTCTCTATTGAAGTGAGGGAGGCGCGAAGTGAGGAAATTCCCGGGGCATTCCCGTTGGGGGGGGCGGTCGTCCTCAGGGTGTCTGACAATGGCCCGGGGATTCCGGCGGACCTGCGCGATCGCGTGTTCGAGCCGTTCGTCACAGGGCGGATCGGGGGATCGGGGCTCGGCCTCGCCATCGTGCAACGCGCTGTTCAAGCTCATCGTGGTATGGTGTTCGTAGACACGGTGCCTGGTTCGCAGACAACACTAACCGTGTTCCTTCCGATCAAGGGAGCCTCGGAGGTGGTCGCTTGAGTCAATATCGATGCAGCATTCTCGTGATTGACGACGAAACCGGAATTCTGGAGACGCTATCGATTCTGCTCAAGAACTCTGGCTTCGACGTGCATACCGCACAAGGTGGCAAAGCAGGGCTTGCCATGATCGAATCCTCAGCGCCGGACATCGTGCTCTGTGACATCCGGATGCCGCAGGTGACCGGGATCGATATCCTGGAAGCGGCACGCGAGCATGATCCAGAGATGCCCGTCATTCTCATGACCGCTCAGGCTTCACTCCAGACCGCCATCCAGGCCGTCAATCAAGGAGCGTTCCATTACATCCAGAAGCCGTTCGGCAACGACGAGCTGGTGGCAATCCTACGACGGGCGGCTGAATACCGAGAGCTGCGGTCAGAGAACAAGCAACTGAAGCGTGAAATTCGGCGGCGCGAGCAGTCCACTTCGATCAAGCCCCTCGGCAAAGCCAGGAATTTCGTCGACTTGATGAAGCTTGCCGATCAGGTGGCCCCGACTGATTCGACGGTCCTGATCCTCGGGCACAGTGGAACCGGGAAAGAGGTGGTAGCCCGCTACATCCACGAGCTGTCCAACAGAAGTGATGGGCCGTTTTTCTCCATCAACTGTGGGGCGTTGCCAGAAAGCCTGCTGGAGTCGGAGTTGTTCGGGCATGTCAAAGGTTCGTTCACAGGTGCTGTGCGGGACAAACAAGGCATGTTCATGGCTGCGCGGGGAGGGACCTTCTTCTTGGACGAGATCGCGGAGACAAAGCCCTCGACGCAGGTGAAACTACTGCGGGTGCTGCAGGAACGGGAAGCGCTGCCGGTTGGCGGGACGGAGCCCGTTCCCGTTGATGTCCGCGTCATCGCTGCGACAAACCGGGATCTAGAGGAAGAGATGAAGCGCGGGGCTTTCAGGACTGATCTCTACTACCGACTCAACGTAATAACGTTACACCTGCCGTTGCTGAGAGATCGCAAGGAAGATATCCCGCTGCTCGCCCAAGCCTTCTTGGAGCGTGTAGCGAAGGACAGGGCACAACCCACGAGGCGGCTGACGGCTGAAGCCCTAGACTGTCTTCTCGCCTACGATTGGCCCGGCAACGTGCGGGAACTGGAAAACGCACTGGAACATGCGGCTGTGCTCAGCCGGGATGCCGACATAGAAGTGGGGATGCTCCCCGAACGCATCAGAGAGCCCAAAGCGGTGCCCATCGTCAGCCATCGACCTCCGGAGAATCCGACATTGGAGGTCATTGAACAGGCCTACATCACGTGGGTTCTGCAGGCTGAGGGGGGCAACAAGACCAGGGCGGCGGAGATACTGGGCATCGATCCATCGACGCTCTATCGTAAGCTCGCCCGCTATGAAGCTGACTCCGAATAGGGGCTCTCCGACCAGGCGAGGCTACCCTAGGAGTTGCCAGATCTTCGCGTTGGGGGAAGCCGTCAGGGTTGCTCAAGGGACCCATTGGAAGCCGGATCTCTGCTGGCGAATGGCAAGGGGCCTTGCAAATAGCCCGGTTGCGAGCTTGGACTGGCTTGCCCGCTCACTAGCAGCAAGAGTTGTAAGTGCTTTATTTTGAATAAGTTGAGCATGTAATTGGAGGTTGGCATGTCGGTTGCTTGTACCAAGGTCGGAACCCAGGCCCTCAACGGGCTCAAACGTCTCACTCCACGGAGGTTGCAGAGAATGATCCGCAACAAGAAAGGTTTCACGCTGATCGAGCTCTTGATCGTGGTCGTCATCATTGGCATCCTGGCCGCCATCGCGATCCCGAAGTTCGCGGGAACCAAACATACTTCGTCGACATGAACACCTACGGCGACTACGCTGCCTTGAACGGTGCTGGCCTGTTCCAGGAAACGTCAGGCACGGTCGCGCCCGTGGTAGGTGCTGTCACTGCGGCGGGATTCAATGCCACGCAGACACACCCTGGCGCTCCGGGTACCACCTGTGGCGTTTTCGTGGGTGCCGCTGGCGCACCCGCAGGGGCCCCGGCTGGCATGAACGAAGGCGAAGTAGCCTGCTGGTAAGGGCCCACAGGCCTAGCTCAACGACGGTGAGTTGAACTCCTGCGCCGGTCTGTGGAGCCTTTCGAGCCTCACGACCGGCGCAATCACCACGAGGAGTGGCATCCAATGAACCGACGCGGCTTCACTCTGATCGAACTGCTGATAGTAGTGGTGATTATCGGCATTCTGGCAGCCATCGCGATACCCAAGTTCGCGAACACCAAGCAGAAGTCCTACATCGCCACCATGAAGTCGGATCTCAAGAACCTGTCCACCGCCCAAGAGGCATACTACTACGACAACGGCGTCTACTATGCTGGTGCGGTGCCCAACGCGGCGTTCGACTACAATCCATCGGTGGGTGTTACGGTGAACGTGCTCAGTGGTGACATCTCTGGTTGGTCGGGTACGGCCCAGTATGCGGGCATTGTCAACGTCTGCGCCATCTTTGTCGGCAGCCATGCCGCACCTCCGCCAGCGATACTCGAAGGTAGTCCGGCCTGTAACTGACAGAGTAGCCATTGGTTTGCGCAGGCATGGACGGCTCTCAGCCGTCCGTTTTTGTTGCCCGTCACCAAGCACGGCATTTCACTGCACTTCCCGACTGTCTCAGCGGTTGTCTAGGATCGCCGCACTGCGCGATCTCGTTCCGCAATGCATGAAATGGGTTAGGACGACATAGGGGGGGAAAGCTATCATCTTCCCGGCTGCTGAGTTCGGTGGCCTAAACCCTGAAGCGTAACGTGGCCGGGAGGTGGTTTGAGAAGCTATTGCGAGGGGTTCACGGTGTTGGAGGTGTTGGTCGCGATCATCGTCCTCATGCTGGGGGTCGTGGCCTGGATTACGACCGCCGCATCTGTGCCCGGGCTGGTTTCACAAGGCCGCTCGTCGAGCCAAGCGGCGGTGGTTGCTCTGCGAGAAATGGAACGACTGCACAAAGCTGCCTGCAGAAATGCAGGGCGGGGCGAACGGTCGGACGGAGGCCAAGCCGTCTTATGGGAGGTGACCCGGGTTGAGCCAACGACCTACCATCTGAAAGTACAGGTTGTCACGGAGGACCGCTGGGGTGAGCGAACCGACACGTTCACAACACTCACGGTCTGCTGACCGGCCCGCGCACCGGCGCGGATTCACCCTGTTGGAGCTGATTGTTTCGTTGGTGCTCGCGGGCATAATCGGTGCCGTCGCAGTCGGTACCACCGTCTCGTGTGCGCGGTTCTTCCGGCGACAGAGTGAGCGAGTTGAAGTGCAACGTAACCTCCGTGTCGCAGCTTCTCTCTTCGTGAGCGAATTGAGAGGGCTGAACGCCGCTGGAGGAGACCTGATCGAGACGGGACCGTCTTCCTTGGTCTACCGGGCGATGAGGAATACGTCATTTCTCTGTCGCGTTCCCGATGCGATCGGCGAAACGATGACCGTAGAGCAGGAGACCTCATTCGGTCTGCGCAACATCGAGGCCGGGCGAGATTCGGTCCTCGTGATGCTGGAACATGACTTCAGAACGGAGGCTGACAACGCGTGGGTGAGTGCGGGCGTGGTCTCTGTAGCCAGTGCTGTTTGCCCAGAGGCCTCCCCAGGCTTGAGAATCGGGGTTGGCGGGTTGACGGAAGTCTCTCTGGCGAGTGCTCTGGTTGGCGCCCCTGTGCGCGCATTCCAGGTCACCGATGTGCGGCTATACCGGGATGGAGGGGGGGTATTCTGGCTTGGCTTCAGAGAGTGGAAGCCAGGCAGCGGTTGGAGCACTGTGCAGCCTGCTGTAGGTCCTCTCACTGGAGAAGGCCTTCGTCTGGTGTACTACGACACTTCCGGGAATGAAACGGCTAGGCCGGATGAGGTTGAAATGGTCGGTGTGACCATCGTTGCAGCAGGGTCGCGACCGCCGGGCCCCGGATGGCTGTGGGGTGGAGAGATAAGCGACTCGGTGAGAATCTTGGTTGCCCTCCGTAACAACTCGCGCTGGTGACATCTTCGATGGGTCGAGCGTCAACTGTACTGCAAAACTCCGAGCAGGGGGCCGCCCTCGTCTTGGCGGTAATCTGCCTGTTGTGTGTCGGTGTCTTGGTTGGAACTGCTGCCCTGCTGGGCCTAGCCGAGCGGCGGGGCGGACAGAGTTTCGTAGGGATTCAGCAGGCCCATGGTGTTGCCGAAGCTGGTGCTTATAACGCTCTCCGTGCTTGGGATCCCGTCGAATACAGTCAGTGGGTGTCAGGGAGCAGCCGCAGGTTCACCGGAATCACGCCTGGTCAGGGCATTCCGTACTCGGGCGAGGTTAGGCGACTCAGCAGTCTCCTTTACCTCATCACGGCGGAAGGCACTGACACCAGGCACCTATCACGCCAGCGGATTGGTGTTGTGGCCCGACTCTACGCCTTGGAGGTAGAGCCGAAGGCTGCTGTTACCATGCGGGGACCGCTCTCAATCGGCAGCGATGCTGTTGTGGTCGGCAACGATCTCGACCCGATGGGCTGGGATTGCCCAGGAGAGGGAGGACTCGTTGCTGCACTCCGTCTCCCCCCAAAAGACTCAATACAGTCGCTTGAGATCCTGTGCCCGCCCGCGAGTTGTGTGGTAGGTGCCCCCCAGATCTACGCAGATAGTTCACTGACATTGGATACACTCACTACACTTGACGGCTTGAGCCTGGATCAGTTGAGGGATCTCGCTTGGGTCGTTGTCCCGGGAGGACTGGTCCGACCGACACCTCGTGCATCGAATGCGACGTGCGTCACAGCGGCTTCGGACAACTGGGGCGACCCTTATGGTGCAGCTAGGCCCTGTGGTCGCTATCACCCACTGGTCTACGTCACGGGGGATCTTGAGATCCGGGGTGGGACTGGGCAGGGCGTACTCATAGTGGATGGCGATCTGGCGGTGAGCGATGGATTCACGTTCGTCGGTCTGGTTGTGGTGCGAGGTGCGTTCCAGAGCTCAGGGGTGGGGAACCGCATCGACGGCGCGCTCATCGTTGCCAATACCGAGTTGACGCCGATTTCGATCGCAGGGGCGTCCGTGGTTCAGTACTCAAGCTGCGGGCTTCACACCGCGCTAATAGCGTCGGCACGGGCTGGCCTGCTGCGCGAGTGGGGCTGGTTTCAAGCCTATTGAAATGGCGTAAGTTAGTGCCTATCAGGAGGTTGTTGCGGCTGGGTTAAAGTAGCTTGGAGCTTGACAAACTGAGCTGGGAATCATACTGTAGGGTCCCGCAAACACACTTATCTCGTTGACCTGTAGGCAGATATGGCGCTTTTCGGCTTCGGGAGCAAGACGACGGTCGGCCTAGACATCGGCAGCGGGTTCCTCAAGCTGGTGGCAATCGACCACAGCAAGGCGGAACCAGTGTTGAGCGGCGTGTCAGTAACGCCCGTCTTGGCTGACGCGATCGTCGAAGGTGAAATAATGGATCCGGGGATTGTGTCCGACACGATCCAAGGGTTATTCAAGACTGCTGGCCTGCGACAGAAGAGGGTAGTGGTCGCTGTGGGCGGGAGAGATGTCATAATCAAGAAGATCCAGGTCGATCGCATGAAGGAAAGCGAGGCCTTCGACGTCGTCAGATGGGAGGCCCAGCAGCACGTCCCGTTCGACATTGAGGCTGTCGAGCTTGACTTTCAGATCTTGGACCCTGACGGAGAAGGGCTCCAGATGGACGTGCTACTAGTGGCCGCGAAGCGGGACCTGGTCGAAGACAAAGTTCAGCTGCTGGCCCAGGCTGGCCTGGAGCCTGAGATAGTCGACGTCGACGCGTTCGCTCTGCACAATGCGTTCGGGTTGAACCACCCAGAGGCTATGGAAGGCATCACGGCTCTACTGAACATTGGACACGAACTCACCAACGTGAACGTGTTGGACGATGGGATCCCCCTACTTACGCGGGACCTGACGGTGGGGACGCGGAAGATGCGGGAGGATCTCCAGCGCGAGCGTGGCGTGTCAGCTGACGATGCCGATGGGATGCTGAAAGGCTTTGAGCGGTCCCCCGACCTCAGTCCCTACGTTCAGGCGCGGGGGGAAGAGATCGCTGTGGGCTTGGAGCGTGCGTCCGCATTCCTGCAGTCGGCAAGCCGGGAGGCGGGCACGATTCAACGAGTGTATTGTTGTGGAGGGGGCGCGCGAGTCCCCGGCCTCACCGGCGCTCTGTCTCAACGTCTCAGTATGCCGGTGGAGGTCGCTAACCCGATCCAGCGTCTCAACGTCCAGGATGGGGTGTTTGATGCGGTCAACGTCGATGAGGTCGCGCCGTTACTGATGCTAGCGACCGGCCTCGCACTACGATCCGTCTGAGGGCTAGGACCCATGCAGTCGATGATCGAGATCAATTTACTTCCTGGTAGGAAGAAGAAAGCAGCCGGTACGGGTTTCGCCTTGCCGGACTTTGGTGAACTTGCCGGGAAGGTACGCGATCCCGTTTTGGTTGCCGCCATCGGGGTTTGGGTCGTCGTGCTCGCGGTGGTCGGGTTCACCTACTTCACTGAACGGGCCAAAGTATCCGCCCTGAGGGGAGAAGTGGACGAGATCACTACTGAGGCCCGGCGTTTCAATACGCTCATTAGGGACAAACAGCGTCAGGAGGCGCTGCGCGATTCTCTTCTGGTTGAATTGCAGGCCATCCGCGAGATTGACGCCGACCGATATGTATGGGCGCACGTGATGGACGAGGTCACCAAGGCCATGCCGGACTTCACCTGGCTAGTGAGTGTTGAGTTTATTCCTCCACCAGCGCAGGACCTGCTTGAGGAGACCGAGGTCATAATAAAACCGCCCGTGAGATTCACGATCGACGGCCGGACGGCCGATATTGGGGCATATACTCGCTTCCTCAGGAATCTGGGGAATTCTCCTTGGTTGGGTGATGTGCAACCGGGGCCGACCGAGACAGTGATGGAGAGTGACAGGCCCGTCACGGCTTTCACCATTACGGGAACGTTCCAGCAGGCCGATTCGGCCTTCATTCGCACCGCTCCGGTGCATGAGTCGGTGCGGTAGGGGAGCGCTGGCATGGCGATGACAGCAAAGGAACGGCAACAGGCTCTCATCCTCGCGGTTGTGATCGGAGTGGCAGCCGGCGCGGCGTTTTGGGTCTATTGGCGGGGGCCCAAAGTCGAAGAACAAAGGCGGCTGCAGGCCGAACTCGACTCTGTAACCGCAAGAGTTGTGGCCGCGCGGCAAGATCTGGCCAGTGGAACCGTTGAGAGCATACGCCAGCAAAACCGGGATTATGAGGCAATGCTCGACTTGATGACTGAGCTTGTGCCGACCGGCAACGAGGTCACAACACTCATCGATGAGATCTCCGCACGGGCTAAGCGCAATGGAGTTGAGATCGCGGAGTTCAGCCCCCTTGCTGTGGAGAGGGGGGGAACCTTCGACATCCATCGTTATCGGTGGACCGTATTCGGCCACTACAATCAGGTTGGCGTGCTGATGTCTGATATCGCCGGGCTTTCACGGATTATGGTGCCGTACGACTTGGAACTGAACGTTGCCGAAGAGTCTGAGCAGGCTGCATTCGCGGATGCAACTGGGTCACTCATTCGGGCACAGTTCTTTCTGCGCACTTTTGTGAAACCCCAGGCACCCGCGGGGGAAGGAGGTGACGCCGGTGATCGGTAAGTGGTGTCTCTTTGCAATGGCAGGTGCCAGCTTTCTGACGGCTTGTAGCGGCGGAGAACCGGAACCAGCTGCAACAGCGCCGGGGCAGGAAACAGCGCCAGCGGCCGGCCTACAACAGACCCAGGTGGACTCTGAGGTAGTGGCGCAATCTAGAGGTGAGACGGAGTTGATGCGGGAGGTCTTCTCGTACCGTGGAGCCACCCGCGATCCGTTCGTATCGCTCATCGAGTCCGGTGATGTACGCCCGCTGGTGCAGGATCTGCGGATCACAAGCATCACTTATGATCCGCGGTATCCTGCAGCCAGCGTAGCGGTGCTCCGCGACACCATATTGAATCAGGCGTACGCGTTGCGAGTGGGAGATGAAGTGGGCCGAATCAGGGTGGCGGAAATCACTCCGGGCCAAGTTGTGATCATTGTTTCTGAATTTGGATCTGAACGCCAGGTAGTGTTGCGCCAGAGGCGCAGGCAGGAGGGAACACAATGAAGCGGTTAATGATAATCGCAGCCTCGGGTTTGGCCTTGGCGGCGCCCGCAGCCATAGCCGACGCAGGCAAGCTGGCGGGGCCTGGCGACGTGACTGCGGTGAGCGTGCTACCGGGTGCTGGTCGCATACACATTGTGGTCGACGTGGAAGGAGGCGTGACGGTTCAGGACTTCGTGCTCGAGAATCCTGCACGCCTTGTTGTCGATCTGGTAGGGGCGAAGCTGAAGGCCCAGGGGGCGCTGTACGACGGGCAGAATCGTGGCGGTGTTGTTGACGTGCGGTACTCACAGCACAGGCCGGATGTAGTGCGGGTGGTGGTCGAGCTGGAGTCGCTCAGGAACTACCAGTTGGAGCAGATGGATGATGCGGTGCGGATATCCTTTGGGACCGACCGGTCGTTCCAGGCGTGGTCGAGTGCTGTCGCGGCGGCATGGTCAGCAGCAGAAGAGCCACAGCCAGCGCCGGGGCCAATGACGACCTTCACACGTGAGAGAGGCCTACCGACGCCGCAGTCTCAGCAACCACCAGTCACGGTCACCTACGACTCAGCGCATATCAGGGACGTGGCGAATGCGTTCGCCGAGTATAGCGGGAAGTCGATCGTCGTGGGGAGAGACATCGATGCTGTAGTCAATGCCACCATCAAGAACCAGCCGTGGGATGTGGCATTCCGGACGATATTGGATGCTCACGGCTTGACGGGGACTGAAGACCCACCGGGAGTTATTCGCGTGGACAGTCGTGAATCGCTCGCGGCGCGGGACTCGACAGAACCACTGGTCACCAAGGTAATCTCAGTCAACTACGCAAAGGCCGCTGCTTTGGCTGGAGTAATGGCAACTGTTGTCTCGGAACGCGGTAGCGTCGTCGCGGACACGTTCACCAACAGCTTGCTGGTCACTGATGTTCAAGGCAGAATCGACGACGACTCCATGCTGGTGTCGCAACTTGACGTCCGGACACCCCAGGTATCGATTCAGGCGAGGCTCATCTTCGTGGACCGGACAAACATCGAGGAACTGGGGTTGCAGTACGATCTCGGTACTGCCAATCAGTTCTTCAACAGTCTGGTGTCGCGACCCGATCCCTCAACCCTAAAAGGGGAAGACACTGATGGAGATGGAATTCCTGATGTCTTCTCCACGGAGCCGTACGACCCAGAAGTAACGATCGTCGACCTGGGTGGTAGCGCTCTGTCCGGTGTAGCCAATGCTGACGCCATCGTGATCTCGCCGGCGCTCGATCTGATCTTCTCGACAGCGATTGGGAATTTCGATATCACGACGTTTGTCAGCGCCCTGCAACGAGTAGAATTGGCCGATCTACAGGCAGAACCGCTCACCACTACGGCTGACAACACTGAGGCGTACATCCTCGTCGGAGAGCGGACGCCAGTCAGGGTGATTGATGTCAGTGCTACCGGGGGGGGGGGCGACTGTACCCCGGGCAACCACCGAGATGGTGCCTACTGGGCTCCAACTCAAGGTGACGCCGCACGTGACGGCCAACCGGCAGATTCTGATGGATGTCCGCGTCGAGAATTCATCGCTTCAGGTTGCTCCGGCTGATCTTGGCTTCACATTCCAGACACAGGAAGTCGAGTCGCAGATTCTGGCAAATGACGGTGAGACGGCGGTGATCGGAGGGTTGACCGTGAGCCAAGTGACGGTCACGAAGAGCGGGATCCCACTCCTGGTAGACCTTCCGATAATTGGTGGGTTGTTCGGTTTCAGCCAGACGCGTGAGCAGCGCCGCGACCTGCTGATAATGGTCACACCACATATATTGGACGCAACACAGTAGAACGACTGCGAGATGGTCGCCCCGAGCCCGGTGAACACCGGGCTCTTCTCTTTTCTAGCCAAATATGTCATCCTCCCCACATGAGGACCCATGCAGCCTAGGAGCCAGACTATTGCCCTGAAACACATGGAGCGGATCACCACATGATTCGGTTCACGACTGCGGGTGAATCACATGGGAAGACTCTCGTAGCGGTTCTGGAAGGAATCCCCGCTGGACTGTCGGTGATCGCTGAAGACATCAACCGGCAACTGCGCAGGAGGATGGTGGGTTACGGCAGGGGCACGCGGATGAAGCTCGAGGCGGATGAAGTGGAGATCCTCTCCGGAGTGCGAGCTGGGGAGACCCTCGGTTCGCCCATTGCGCTCCTGATCTGGAATCGCGATTGGGTGAACTGGGAAGACGTCATGAGTGTAGAGCCAGATCCCCCAGATCACCAGGAGCGTCGCCGGCAGCTCCGCCGACCGCGTCCTGGTCACGCTGATTTGGCTGGAGTGCTTAAGTACGATCGGCGTGATGCCCGAGACATCCTTGAGCGAGCCAGCGCTCGAGAGACGGCTGCGCGCGTGGCGTGCGGGGCAGTGTGCCGCAAGCTCGTCGCAGAGTTCGACGTGGAGATTGGCAGCCATGTGGTGGAACTCGGCTCCGTGAGAGCACACGTGCCGGAACCGCTTCCTATGCCGCTCAATGAACTGGCAGACGCATCCCCTGTGCGCTGCCTTGACCCGGCGGCCTCCGACAGGATGGTAAAAGAGATCGATGCAGCCGATCAAGCCAGGGACACGTTGGGGGGGGTAGCTGAGATCGTTGTCCGAGGCCTTGTCGTCGGACTGGGGTCACACGTCTCATGGGATAGGAAATTGGATGGTCAAATCGCGCGAGCGATCATGTCCGTCCCAGGCGTGAAGGGAGTGGAGATTGGGCTCGGGTTCGCCGCAGCAGGTAGGCGAGGCTCGCAAGTGCATGACGGGATCGTGGGTGGGGGTGGGGACAAGAGCGGTCGGTTTGGACGCACGAGCAACCGGGCTGGGGGGCTTGAAGGTGGGATCACGACGGGTGAACCGCTTGTGATCCGGGCTGCCATGAAGCCCATTGCAACCCTTCGGAAGCCATTACCTTCAATCGACCTTGCGACCGGCGAACCCGCCAAGGCACAGGTAGAGCGCTCAGACGTGACCGCCGTTCCCGCTCTGGGAGTCGTCGCTGAAGCCATGGCGGCACTCGTGGTGACTAGGGCGATGAGCGAGAAGTTTGGGGGAGATTCACTGCCAGAGATGCGTGACAACTTCGCCAGCTACTTGCGGCGGCTCGAGCAACGCCTTACCTGATGGCAGCAAAGCGGCGCTTGAGCCGACACCTTCTCTTGGTTGGGCTACCAGCGGCCGGTAAGAGTACTGTTGGGCGACTTGTTGCGACAGCTCTCGGCGTTCAAGTGCGTGACATCGATGCCCTCATTGAGAGCTGCTTAGGGATGGGCATTCACCAGATCTTCGCAACGCAGGGCGAAGCTGCTTTCCGGTCGCTTGAACGTGCCGAAACCATGCGAGCCCTCACAGGCGACCCAATAGTCGTCGTTCCTGGTGGTGGCTGGGCAGCCCAACCGGGTAACCTCTGCCAAGTGAAGGGGCGAGCGTTAACCGTCTACCTTCATACGTCTCCTGAACAGGCGGCGGCACGAGTGCTGACACAAAGTGAGCGTCCACTTCTCAGCGGCGCTGATGCGGTGGCCAAGATCAGGGAGCTGCTAACGGAACGTGCGGCGTTCTATGAGCAATGTGACACCAGGGTCGATACCGATGGGAAAACGGCCGAGGCGGTAGCAAGCGAGGTGGTGGAGGTTGCGTTGAAGGGTGGAGGGGGGTAATAATGCCCCCGCAGGTCTGGCGCGCACCGCCTATGCGGTAAGTGGGGATATGTGCTGTGCAGCTGTTATAGAGGCCTAGGAGGAGGTTGTAGTCCCCCTAGGCCTTGCGGACCTTGGGAAGGGCGCTGTTGAGCCACGCGTGACCGGTTTGCGAGTGCCTTGATCGTCTAGCCTTAAATGGTGTGTCGTGGTGTGCAACTGAGCGAGTGAGATGCAGAAGAAGAAGAAGAAGAAACAGACGCAGCGACGGGTGCCGAAAAGTGAGCAGTCCTTGGTGATCGTCGAGTCGCCGGCCAAAGCGAGAACGATAGGCAAGTACCTGGGAACCGGCTACGCTGTCAAAGCGACCGTCGGTCATGTGCGCGATCTGCCACAACGTGAACTAGGTGTGGACGTGGATAAGGGGTTCCGGCCCACGTACGTGACTATCCAGGGCAAGGGAAAGACCCTGGCGGATCTCAAACGGTCGGCTGAAAACTCCTCATCCGTGTACCTGGCCACGGACCCAGATCGCGAAGGTGAGGCCATTGCCTGGCATGTGGCTCAGCAGATCGACAATGGATCGAGAGTGTTTCGGGTGATGTTCCACGAGATTACCAGGGACGCCATAGAGCATGCGATGGACAAGCCGCTCAAGATCGACGAGCGAAAAGTGGAGGCGCAACAGGCTCGACGGATACTCGACCGTTTGGTTGGCTATAAGGCAAGTCCGTTGCTCTGGCGATCTGTCAAGGCTGGTCTTTCTGCCGGTCGGGTCCAAACCGTGGCACTTCGGCTCATAGCGGAGCGTGAGGCAGAGATTCGGGCTTTCAAGCCAAAAGAGTACTGGTCGATAGAGGCGGAACTTGAGGCCGAGGAGCGGCAGTTCACAGCCAAGCTGCACAAGATTGATGGCCGGAAGCCCGACTTGCGCACGGCTGAAGCCGCCAATTCCGTCGTTAAGGACGTAACGGGGCAACCTTTCATAGTCTCTGGCGTCCAGCGCAAGCAACGACGCAAACACGCTGCACCACCCTTCATCACCAGCACGCTGCAACAGGAGGCGGCGAAACGACTTGGCTTCTCAGCCAAACGCTCCATGGCATGTGCGCAGCAGCTCTACGAGGGTATCGAGTTGGGTAAGGAAGGTGCTGTGGGTCTCATCACCTACATGCGAACCGACTCTACCCGAGTGGCATCCAGTGCAATCGAACAGGTGCGATCGTTCATTGGTGAAAAGTTCGGCGAGCCGTATTTGCCGGCCAAGCCGAACGTGTATAGGACCAAGAAGTCCACTCATGCACAGGACGCGCACGAAGCGATCCGCCCAACGGACGTGGCTCTGACACCCGAACTGGTGAGAAAACACCTCACCGCCGACCAGAAGAAACTGTACCAGCTAATCTGGCAACGCTTCGTTGCCTCTCAGATGACACCAGCGGTGTACGATACTACCACGCTGGACTTCGATATCGCCAAATACTTGTTCCGCGCTACCGGGTCGGTAGTGGTGTTCGACGGCTTCCATGTGCTCTACTCCGAGGCGAAGGAGGTCGAGGAGGTGAAGACGTTTGACGATCTCGCACCTGTGCCTGCACTAAACAAAGGCGACCGAGCCGAGGTCTGCGAACTTACAGCACTACAGCATTTCACTGAGCCTCCTCCACGGTACAGCGAGGCCAGCCTGGTTAAGGAGCTGGAGGCCCTCGGCATAGGGCGGCCAAGTACCTACTCGAGCATCGTCTCCACGCTGAGAGAGCGGAGCTACGTGCGGATGGAAAGCAAGCGATTTCAACCCACAGAACTCGGTGAAACCGTTGCCAAAGTACTTGTGAACCGGTTCCCAAACATCTTCAACGTCGAATTCACATCTGAGATGGAGAATGAGCTGGACAAGGTTGAAGATGGCGAGCTTGCCTGGAGCACTGTCCTAGAAAACTTCTACCAGCCGTTCGCAAAGGCGCTCGAGGAAGTCGATACTGCCGCCATGATTCGCGAGGCCTTCGACGTCAAGGAAATTGAGCAACAGCCGTGCCCCGAGTGCGGCGGTACTGTGACGGTCAAGAGTGGGAGGTTCGGCCCGTTCATCGCGTGTGGCAATTACCCGAAATGCCGCTACACCCGGCCACTCAAGAGGGACAAAGTCCCGGATCAGCCATCCAATGAGGTGTGTCGCGAGTGCGGTGCTCCTATGGTCATTAAGACTGGTCGGTACGGTGAGTTCCTGGCGTGTACAAAGTACCCCAAGTGCAAGCACACTAGACCCATCCCGCTCGGGGTCAAATGTCCCAAGTGTGGAACCGGTGATCTCTCCGAGCGACGCACGCGACGCGGCAGATCCTTCTTCGGGTGTGCCAACTATCCCAAGTGCGACTTCTCCAGCTGGTATCGCCCCAGCCCCGAGCAGTGTCCGGTTTGCAGCTACGTCGGCGCCGAGATGCGGTCCACGAAGGCTAGGGGGGAATACAGGCGTTGCGTCAAATGCGGGCACGAGTTCGGGGCAGGCGAGGAGGCTGACAAAGCAGTCACGAAATGAGGGCCACGGTCATAGGAGGTGGCCTCGCTGGGTGCGAGGCTGCGTGGGCCCTAGCCCAACGAGGGGTCGCAGTGACTCTGATCGAGATGCGACCCATCGTGGGCACGCCTGCACACCAGACGGATCAACTTGCAGAGATAGTCTGCAGCAACAGCTTCAAATCGACTGAGATCTATAATGCGCACGGTCTGCTGAAGGCCGAGCTCCGCCTGCTGGGCAGTCTGTTGTTGGATGTGGCGGACACCGCACGGGTGCCGGGCGGCGCTGCCCTGGCGGTGGATCGGGAGGAATTCAGTGCTGCAGTGACAGCCAAGATCTCAGGCCATCCAAGGATCGGTGTACAGCGTCGGGAAGCTCTCGATTTGTCTCCACCTGCTGTTGTTGCCACTGGTCCACTCACCTCGGACCGTCTGGCGCGGATCATCAGCGGACAGCTGGGGACCAAGTCACTTGCCTTCTTCGACGCCATCGCTCCCATCGTGAGCAGCGAATCACTTGACTGGTCCGAGTTGTATCGGTTGTCGCGCTACGGGAAGGGAGGGGGGACGGACTATGTCAATGCACCGTTCAATGAAGACCAGTACCGCTCCTTCGTGGCCGCTCTTTGCGAGGCCGATCAACACGCTGGTCACGAGTTCGACAGGGTGCCATACTTTGAGGGCTGTCTACCGATCGAGGAGCTGGCGAGGAGGGGGCCAGAGACCCTCCGCTTTGGCCCCATGAAGCCGGTTGGCCTGCCAGATCCGCGCACCAGTCAGGAGCCCTTCGCAGTCGTCCAACTGCGACAAGACGATACGGCTGGCCAGTTGTGGAACTTGGTTGGATTTCAGACACGGCTGAAAATCGCCGAACAGAAGAGGATCTTCCGCCTGGTGCCAGGACTGCAATCGGCGGAGTTCTTACGTTTTGGGAGCATCCATCGCAATACTTACTTGAAGTCTCCAGCAGCGCTGACGCCACACCTCTCAGCACGGCACGATGAGTCACTACTGTTCGCAGGTCAGATGGTCGGAGTTGAGGGCTACACGGAATCTTTGGGCACTGGATTGCTAGCTGGAATCAATTTGGCGCGTCTGCTCCATGGAGATCGGCCGGTGGTCCCACCTCCCGAGACTATGCTGGGTGGCTTGGTGCACTACGTTCACAAGGCGGATCCTGAGCACTTTCAGCCAATGAACGCCAACCTGGGATTGCTTGCACCACTGGAAGATCCCGTGAGGAGCAAGCAGGAGAAACGTGAACTCCTAGCAGCGCGAGCCTTGACGACCATGCGGGATCTGGCCTTGTCTCTGGCCCCCCAGCCGGCGTGAGCAGGGACGCTCGACCCGAACTTGATGAATTCCTGCGGTTTCTTGAAAAGGAACGGCAGGATTCACCACACACTGTGAAAGCCTACGGGCGCGACCTGAGATCATTTCAAGAGTTCTGCGACAGTTATTTTGGAGGGCCGCCGAACTGGGATTGGGTGACCGTAGATCGGCTCGCAATGAGGAGTTTCATGGGGGAACTCGCTCGCCGCGGTCTGGCGAAGCGGACAGTCGCCCGAGCAGTCTCCGCGTTGCGTGCGTTCTATCGTTTCCTCCACAGTCGCTACGGCGTCGAAGAGAATCCAGCCGCTACTGTGCGCGTTCCCAAGCTGGAGAGGAGACTGCCGGCGGTGCTGGATCGCGCGCAGGTTGATGTAATGTTCGAGTTTGCAGAGTCATTAGCGGATCAAGGAGGATTCAAAGAGACCCGCGATCTTGCGATCCTCGAGGTATTCTACGCTACAGGCATGAGACTCTCGGAGTTGGCTGCCTTGGACATGTCCAATGTGGACATGGTTTCCGGCCAAGCTAAAGTGCGCGGCAAAGGCAAGAAGGAGCGGATCGTGCCGCTTGGCAGCCATGCGTCGGGCGCTCTACGACGATATCAGGCTGAACGGGACGCCCTGCTGGATGAGCTTCCGGTGAGGCAGAGTGACAAGCGGGCTGTCTTTCTGTCGACCAAGGGCAGGAGGCTCTCGCCGCGTGGAGTCCAGCACATTGTAGCGCACTTCCTTCGATCGCTCGACGAGAGTTCAGGCTTTCGAGTGCACAGTCTGCGACACAGCTTTGCAACGCACCTGTTGGATGCGGGAGCCGATTTGCGCGCGGTCCAGGAGCTATTGGGTCATGCCTCGCTTAGCACCACTCAGTTGTATACTCATACGAGTGTGGAGCGGCTGAAGCGGGTGTATGATCAGGCGCACCCCCGGGCTTAGCTGGACACTGTTGCGATTGCCTGTGTTTGCTGCAGGGGCAGGTGGGAGCAGCGAGGACGCAGAACGGTAGGAGGCAAAAATGCGTCAGAATGAGGTCAGGGCTACTACCATCTTGTGTGTGAGGAAACAGGGCCAGGTTGCAATGGGTGGTGACGGTCAGGTCACGATGGGAGAGACGGTTGTTAAGGCCCGTGCGAGCAAGGTGCGAAGTCTGGCAGGCGGGAAGGTGCTGGCCGGCTTTGCAGGTGCTGCTGCAGATGGCTTCACACTGTTCGAGAAACTGGAGGAGAAGCTCGAGCGCTTTCCGGGGAACTTGTCACGAGCTGTCGTGGAACTCGCGAAGGACTGGCGGTCCGATAGAGTGTTGCGGAGGCTAGACGCCCTTCTTGCTGTGGCGAACGATGAACACTCATTTGTGGTGAGTGGAGGCGGGGAGCTGATCGAGCCGGATGATGGCGTGGTGGCGATTGGAAGCGGTGGAAACTACGCTCTCGCCGCTGCCAGAGCATTGAGTGATAGTTCGAATCTGACTGCTAAGGAGATCGTGGAGAGGAGCCTAATAATCGCAGCCGCAATATGTGTCTACACGAATGAAAACATCAACATTCTGGAACTCGGATGATGTTGGCCTATGCGGTGAATGGTGATAGATGACGACCGAACAGAATTCTGCTGACTCCAAGCTCCGGGCCATCGATAGCGGACCGGAACCAGTCCCGTGGCTGGAAGAACTAGCGCCCCGCCAAATCGTAGCAGAACTGGACAGATACATCGTAGGACAACGTGATGCCAAGAAGTCAGTCGCCATCGCCATTCGTAACAGGTGGAGGCGGCAGCAGGCGGCGGAAGAGATCCGGGACGAAATTCTGCCGAATAACATCATCATGATCGGCCCCACCGGGGTCGGTAAGACAGAGATCGCACGGCGGTTGGCTCGGTTGGCCGGCGCGCCGTTCATCAAGGTCGAAGCTTCCAAGTTCACCGAAGTGGGCTATGTCGGCCGTGATGTAGAATCAATGATTCGTGACTTGGTCGATGCGGCCATCAATATGGTCCGCAGCGAGCGCGAGGAGGACGTATATCCGGTCGCCGAGAAGCGAGTCGAAGACAAACTGGTAGAACTGTTGTTCCCCGCTCCCGCCGCAGCACCGCTCAAGGCTGCTCCTCGTGCGCCCTCGACAACGGGGGGTGAAACTGAAACAGCGCAGAGCCAGGAGCCCGAGCGGCAGGCTCTGTTCGTGGTATCCTCGACTGGTGAGGTACGAGAGGAAGAGCCCACGAGCGCCAGCGGTGAGAGTGTTCAGGAACGGCACAGACGCACCCAGGACAAGCTCCGACAGCTTCTGAGTGAGGGCAAGCTCGAAGAACGGGAGGTGGAAATCGAGGTAACCCAGCAGGCGCTCCCGATTTTGGAGTTCATGCAGCCGCAACCCGGAATGGATGCGCCCGACATCAACTTGGGGGAAATGCTTCAGGACATGCTACCAAAGCGGACCAAGTGGCGCTCGGTCCGGGTCTCCGATGCGAGACGGATTCTGATTGATGAGGAGTTGAAGAAGTTGGTTGACTTGGAGGACGTAGTTAGTGAGGCACTCGATCGGGTCGAGAATCATGGTATCATCTTCATTGATGAGCTGGACAAGATCGCGGGAGAGCGTGGCCAGGTCGGACCCGACGTTTCGCGCGAAGGTGTGCAGCGCGACCTCCTGCCAATTGTGGAGGGCTCGACTGTGCAGACGCGGTATGGGTACGTGCGTAGCGACCACATTCTGTTCATCGCTGCCGGGGCGTTCCACGTAGCCAAGCCCTCTGATCTGATCCCTGAGTTGCAGGGTAGGTTCCCGATCCGTGTGGAACTGTCGTCGCTGGGCGCGGAAGACTTCGTTCGCATCATGACTGAGCCCGAGAACTCCTTGGTGAAGCAATATCAAGCACTGTGTGCCTCGGAAGGTGCGGCCTTGGAGTTCAGCTCCGATGGCGTGCGAGAGATCGCGCGAATCGCGATGCTCATGAATGAGCGCATGGAGAACATTGGCGCTCGTAGGTTACACACCGTGATGACCACGTTACTTGAAGACCTTCTGTTCGATCTGCCAGACGTATCCGACAAGCACGTGGTGTTTGATGCCAAAGCGGTGGAACAAAGGCTGATGCGGATCGTGGAAGACGAAGACCTGCGCAAATACATCCTGTAGCGTCTTGCGCGATAATCCCGGTAGCTCGGTGTTTCAAGGGGCAATAGACAGTGACGCCGGGCCTTATCGCGACTGCTTGGCCTCCCGTCGCAATAGCTAGCCTGCCACTGGGAATACCCCTCTGGATGCTCCTTGCCAGTCATTGACACTGTGGCTAAGATCAATCCTCGACCTGTCATTTTGACCGATTTGAAGTGTCCAGATATGCCAAAGAGAGACTTGTTACAGATTCGCGACCTCTCTAAGGGTGAGATTGAGGAGTTGTTCGCGCTCGCCGCCGCAATGAAAGCCGGTGAAAACACAGACCGGTCACTCACGGGCAAGACACTAGCAATGATCTTTGCCAAGAGCAGTACTCGGACCCGCGTGTCTTTCGAGGTAGGCACATACCAATTGGGCGGCCATGCTCTGTTCCTATCCTCTCAGGATTTGCAGCTGGGGAGAGGTGAGACGATCGCGGATACTGCGCGAGTCCTCTCACGCTATGTTGACGGCATCATGATTCGAACTTTCTCGCACGCCGATGTCGAGGAGCTCGCCACACATACGACAATCCCCGTTGTGAACGGGCTCACCGATCTACTTCATCCGTGTCAAGTGCTGACAGACGTATTCACGCTATGGGAAGAACTAGGGAGCTGGGAAGACAGGATCGTCGCCTGGGTGGGTGACGGCAACAACATGGCCAACTCGTGGCTCAATGCAGCGGCGGTACTGGGATTCGAAATCAGGATAGCGTGTCCGGAAGGGTACGAGCCGGATCACGATATTTTCGAGCGCGCTAAGGCGGCGACGAAGGTGAGCATCTACGAGGATCCTGATGACGCCGTGAGAGGGGCTCAGGTCATAAACACTGACGTGTGGGCGTCCATGGGACAAGAAGCCGATGCAGAAGCAAGGAGATTGGCGTTCAAGGGTTACACGGTTGATGAAGACTTGATGAAGTTGGCGTCACCTGATGCGATCTTCCTACACTGTCTACCTGCACATCGTGGTGAGGAAGTGTCGCACGAAGTGATCGATGGCCCACAGTCCAGAGTGTTCAATCAAGCCGAAAACCGATTGCACGTGCAGAAAGCATTGCTCGCCACCCTTATGGGTTGAAAGGAAGGCAATGTCGGGGGAGAAACTGAAGCGGACACCCTTCTTCGATTTTCATGTGGCCAACAATGCGAAGATCGTTCCTTTCGCTGGTTTCGAGATGCCAGTGCAGTACGAGACGGGGATAAAGAGAGAGCACCTCATCGTGCGAACATCGGTAGGGGTGTTTGACGTATCACACATGGGTGAATTCGAGATCTCGGGCCCTGATCGCAACGCTTTTGTGAACCGCCTAACTTGCAACGATGTCTCAGCTCTCGAGGTAGGACAGGCACAATATTCGGCGCTTCTTACGGACATGGGAACGTTCATCGATGACTGCCTCGTTTATCGCTTCGACGATCGGCTGATGCTGGTGGTAAACGGTGCCAACGTCGAAAAGGACTGGGAGCACGTTGTCAACATGAAGGGTGGGATCAATGTCCGCTTGAGAAACATATCAGACGAGGTGGCCTTGCTGGCCGTGCAAGGCCCGCAAGCTGAAGATCTCGTGAGTGCGCTTGCTGAACCGGATGTGTCCAAGCTCGGCTACTACCGCTTCGAGACTGGTCGTGTCGCGGGGGCAGACTGCTTCATCTCACGAACTGGGTACACGGGTGAGGATGGCTTCGAGCTGTATTTCCGGGCCAAACATGCCGAGGTCATGTGGCGTGCTCTGGTGGGACCAGGTCGTGCCGCTCCCGTTGGCTTGGGAGCGCGGGATTCGCTGCGGTTGGAGATGGGTTATCCGCTGTACGGCAACGACATCGACGACACCATCAATGTCTATGAGGCCGGTCTCGGCTGGATAGTCAAGCTGGGTAAGGGTGCTCCGTTCAACGGCAGAGACGTGCTCGAGCAGGTCAAGGGATCGGGAGGGCCTACGCGGCGACTAGTCGGCTACAAGGTGATTGAGCGTGGGTCAATTCCCCGGCATGGGTACGATGTGTTTCTAGCCGATCGCAGGGTCGACATCGTTCGTAGCGGTGGATTCAGCCCGAGTCTCCAGACAGCAATCGGCACCACCTATTTGCCGACTCATTCGACACAGCCCGGCAGCAAGATAGAGATCGATTGTCGAGGAGAGCGCGTCGCAGCGGAGGTGGTGACGATGCCTTTCTACGAGGACGGGAGTGTGAGGATCGGGAAAGGTTAGGACGGGTGAGATGTCGATAAGAGTGGCCGTGCTAACCGTATCTGATCGAGCTGCGGCCGGGGATCGAGCGGATGACTCCGGCGACGCTATCACCGACTGGGTCCAGCGGTGTAGTTGCGAGTTGGTGTACCGTGTGATGGTCCCGGATGAGGGCGACGAGATCGTTAGGACGCTGGTCCGGTGGGCGGACGAAGGGATTGCGGATCTGATCCTCACCACGGGCGGGACCGGGTTGGGTCCCCGAGACGTGACACCGGAGGCGACTCGTGCTGCGATCGAACGCGAGACACCGGGAATCGCCGAAGCGATCCGGGCGGATGGCCGCTCGGCGACGCCTCGGGCTGTTCTGTCGCGCGGCGTTGCCGGTGTCCGGGCGGCGAGTCTGATCGTCAATCTCCCGGGCGGTATCGGCGGCGTTCGAGCTGGCTTGGCAACGCTTGAGCCTTTTTTGGACCACGCAGTAGCAATAATCCGTAACGAACCAACGGACCATTGAATGGCCACCAAAGTCCTGATCACCATGGACGATCTCGAAACTGCCGTTCGTTCGAATGCGCAACTTGAAGAGGCTGGTTTCGAGACTGTCCTGATGTCTGCACTTGACGATACCTCGCGGCTCATTGGGGATACGGGTCCCGCGGTTGTAATCCTCACGGGAGGGCTCCAAGAACACACGGGCAAGACGCTAGTTGAGCTAGCGCGTGAGCGCTCGATAGCAACTCTCGGACTCGTGGAGCCCGAGATTCCCGATCCGGCGGATCTGGCGCGTCGCGTTGGACTCACAGCGTGGCTTTCCAAGCCTGCCGCACCGACCGACGTGACGGCCGCGGTCCAGCATCTGATCGAGGGCCGACGCCTGCAGGAGCGGACCGGTATTCTGGGCGAGAGCCCGGCGATTCAGCAGGTGCTGGTGAAGATCGAGCAGATGGCTCCCGTGACGAGCACGGTTCTCGTCGAGGGCGAGTCGGGCACCGGAAAAGAGTTGGTGGCGCACGCCATCCACGAGCTGTCCACCCGACGTGGTAAGCCGTTTATCGCCGTCAACTGTTCGGCACTGCCTGATACGCTACTGGAGTCGGAACTCTTCGGGCACGAAAAGGGCTCTTTTACCGGAGCTACAGAGAGACGGTTGGGGCGCTTCGAGCTAGCCGATGGCGGGACGCTATTCCTCGATGAAGTCGGAGAAATGCCTCTCTCGACACAGGTGAAGTTGCTCCGGGTACTGGAGAATCGGGCATTTTTCCGGGTCGGCGGAACTACATCGATTCGCGTCGACGTCCGAGTCATCGCGGCTACCAACCGTTCCCTCAAAGAGTTGGTCGCACTGGGTGGGTTTCGCGATGACTTGTATTACCGATTGAATGTGCTGTCTATCTACCTACCGCCGCTGCGGGAACGCAAGCCGGACATTCCGATCTTGATCAGGCGATTTGCGCGAGAGTTGAGTCGCGAACACGGGAGGCCCTTCCCCGGCGTCAGCCCCGATGCGATGGAGATCCTGGTCAACGCTCACTGGCCAGGCAACGTCCGGCAACTGAGAAACCTGATCGACTCGATGGTCGTGCTGGCCCCGGCCCGTGAGATACAAGCGAGCGACATTCCTACCGATATCCGAGAGGGCGGGACCCGCCTACTTCCGATGCGGTTGCCGCAGCAGAGCCGCGAAGTTCAAGGTAACGAACTGGAGTTTATCTTCCGCAGTCTTGTGGAACTCAAGTTGCACGTCGAAGACCTGCGCCGCCGCGTTGACGAAGTCCCGCAGCGGGTAGAGGTCCTCGACATGGGGCGTGCAACTCGCACCGAATACGAGGAGATCGGTCCGGTCGCGGCGGTGCCAGAAGGAGAGCCAGCCGCAGGCAGGTTGCGGGATCGAGTGGTCTACGGTCCCGGAATGACGATGGCCGATGTCGAGCGAGCCGTCATTGAGGCAGCTCTCCACGAGACTGGAGGCAATCGCCGCCGAGCTGCCGAGAAACTGGGAATCGGCGAGCGGACCCTTTATCGGAAGATCAAGGAGTTTCAGCTGGGTTAGCGGGTCGAGGCACAACCCCAGGCTCTGCCCTAGACAGACTGAGCGACCGTCGAGCATCGGATCACGAAACCAGAAGGTCCCGACGGGACCCTCTGGATCGAAGCGCTGGTGCCAAGAGCGTCCCTTGCCCAAGCACGCGCGGGCGGTGCCTTTCTGCTGGCACGAGATTGGCAGGGTAGTTGCGCGGGGAAGTTGGGGCGAGCGCAGCATTTTTAGGTAAGCCTAAAACTATGGTGCTGCGCCTTCGAGTAGTTTCTGGGAAAGGTGATCTAAGTGACTGAAATTAAGTGCCTTGAATCACTTTGTGCTATTGACTTTTGACCAATGAGAACGCTATTGTTGAGGTCCGTTTCTGGCCTCTCTAACGGAAGTTAGCGCAGTACAATTCAGGCCCAGGTGCGGCCGGGCACAGGATATTTGCGGTTTGAGATAAACCCCGACAAGTGTGTGAGTTGCCTGGCCTGCGTTAAGGTATGCACGGCTGGTGCAATCACCGTGTCTGATCCCGTTGTCGAGATCCTGGACGAGGTGTGCATACGCTCGGGGGCCTGTTTGTCAGAGTGCCATCACGATGCCATCCGGGCTGTTGGGGATCTGGATCGGGCACTTGAGCTGGCCGAAGGCGGGAACGCTGTCTTGATTCTCGCGGTCGAAGGCGCAGTACACTTTTATCCAGCTACGCCGGAGCAGGTGGTCAATGCTTGTTACCGTGCGGGCTTTCGGGCGGTCCACCGGGGGGTCATTGGCGATGAGCTGGTGGCGGAAGAGTACCAAAGACTGTGGGCCGACCCAGACTGGGGCACAATGATCCGGTCGACCTGTCCGGTCGTGATCGAGCAGATCGAGAGTCAATACCCGGAGTTGGTGCCCTATCTGGCTCCGATTCAGACTCCCCTAGCGGCCGAGTCTGCCTACCACCGGTCGAGATACGGGAGTGAAGTGGGGTTGGTTTACGTGGGTGTTTGTCTGGCGGAAACCGACGCTCATGTGGATGCGGCCCTGACTTTCGAGGAACTGGGACAGCTGCTACAGATCCGGGAGGTGAGTGTTGAGCGGCAGTCCCAGCATTACGAGCGTATTCCCGAGGTTCGGGAGCGGCACCTGAGCACAGCGGGCGGGTTGCCGCTCCCCATCCTGCAGATGGAACATCAGGCAAGTCGCCGGTTCCGGAAGATGAGGGGGCTGGATGGTCTGGGTGCGGTAGCGAGGGCCGTGGGAGTCGACAAGCTGGATGTCGGTTTCGTCGACATCCTGCCATGTGAAGGTTGCCTCGACCATCCGCTGATTGGGCCCAAGGACGAATTGTACTGGCGTCGATGGGTGGTCGCCGCGACTGAACCCCCGAGGTCACCGGGGCCGGTGGCGGACAAGACGGTGCCGGTGGAGTTGGGGCGAGCCTTCGAACTCTACGGTAACGGCCGTAAGCCGTCTCGGGCCGAGATTGACGAAGTGATTGAGACGATAGGCCGAGCTCCAGGCGGTAGCACCTGGGATTGCGGTGCCTGTGGCTATGACACTTGTACTGGCTTCGCAGGGGCCATGCTGGAGGGTCGGTCCACGCTGCGCCAGTGCCCGTATTACCTTGAGCGGCGAGCAGAGGAAGCCCATCGGGTTGCAGCCGTCGACGAGCTGACCGGACTCGCGACGTACCGCATGTTGCGGTCGCGTATCGAGCAAGAATTCGCGCGTAGCGACCGGAGTGGAGAGCCGTTCGGTGTCTTGTTCGTGGATATGGATGGATTCAAGGTCCTGAACGACGCCTGCGGGCATGAGCTGGGCAATCGAGTGCTGGAAGGGGTGGGGCGGGAACTCGAGCGTAGCGTTCGGAAGACCGACCTAGCCGCGCGGTATGGTGGAGATGAGTTCGTCTTGATACTAGTGCGCACTGACATTGAAGGGGCGCGCCGTGTGGGTGAATCAGTAAGGGAAGCAGTTGAAGCCTTCGGTCGCACGCTGGGTTTAGAGCAAGGTCGGGTGTCGGTGTCCATCGGAGTAGCCTGTCACGATCCGCGCAGCGACCAGAGACAGGACGTCTTGGAGCAGGCCGACCGCGCGTTGTACCAGGCAAAGGCTGTTGGGGGCAATGCAGTGATGGTGGCAGGCCGGCAAGCGACCAACCGAACGGGGGCTGAATCTTGAGCCAGAGTAGTCCGGACCGTACTCCGGTGCAGCCGGATAGGCATCAGCATGGAGGCGGTGTGCAGGGGCAACAGTTGCCGGATCCGTGGGGTGTGAAGCGAGCCGAGAATCTGCTGCAGAGTCTGCAGGCGGTCCATTCGGCGCGTGTGGTCGTCACTCCGTTTGGGGAGATCGAAGAAGTGCACATTCTGGCGGGCAGCGGAACGTCGCCCAAGCAGATTGTACGCAACGTCGAGAGTGCGTTGTTGGCGCAGCTCGGGATAAAGATCGATCACCGCAAGATCAGCGTTGCACAGACTGCGGAAGTGCAACCGATAGAGGCACTGGAGGAGTCGGCAGTACGCCGGGAGGCGCTGAAACGTGGTGTGGTGTACCGCTCTTTTGACGCGATCGCGTCGGCACCGCATCGTGTGCGTATTGCGGTGACGCTCGAGGTGAATGGGCAGGAGGTCGTCGGCGAAGACGAAGCGGCTGAGACAACCAGAGGCCGGCTGCAGGCGGCAGCCAGAGCCACAGTTGCAGCGCTCGACAGGGCGCTTCCCAGGGGCACGTTCCAGCTAGAGGGTGTGAGAGTAATTGAGATCTTTGACGAGCAGTTGACCGTCGCGGGCGTCCACGTTGTCGAGGGACGCGAAACAAAGATGCTCACGGGTACTGCGGAGATAAGAGGTGGTGCGGAGCAAGCCGCCGTACTTGCCGTGTTGGATGCGACGAATCGCTGGTTCCAATCGCGACAAAGTTGATGAGCCGGAATCTGGCGAACGACTACAGAAGGACATGAACTGGAGCTGGTGGCGCAAGCCGTCACTGAAGAGACGACACATTTGATCAATGGAGAGGAGGGGGTACCCCGGACGGTAGCCTAGCCACAATGTAGCGGAGCGAATCGGTCGGAGGACAGAGCGGAGCCTCGGGTATGCCGTAGCGAGGTATGCCACTTTCTACGCGGCAGTGCCGCCCGGAAGGAGGTGACGCAACAATGCTCGACTGGATCGCTGTGGTAATAGGCGCGCTGACAGCGCTGTTCGCGCGGTCAGCGTGGCAAACTTGGGGCTAGGATACTTTCCGGGGTCGCCCCCCGGGTTCTGCCGTGTCAGTTCGCACAATAGATCGGACACCAATCCTTGTGCAGTTGTATGTGGCAGCCGTGGCTTTGCTGGGGTCTGTTGCTTTCGCTGGTTCAATTCTACTTGAACCGTTTGCGCGGTCACACGATTCTGTCACCAATGTCGGTGTCGCAACATTTGTTCTGATTGGGCTCGGTCTACAGCTTGCGGAACACCGTTTGACGGTCGGTACTGCCGCTGGCTCGATCGCCTTCATTATCTACATCGCCTCTGCCCTCGTATTCGGACCGACCTGGTGCGCGGTTATTGCTGCGCTCACAGTCGCTACAGCACAGCTATTGAATCGCAAAGCGGCCATCAAGGTTGTATTCAACGTCTTCCAACATGTGCTTGCGATGACCGTCGGAAGCGCCATATACCTGGCACTTGGAGGACAGATACCGATTCAATCGCTTGATGCAACGGCCGTCTTCCCGTTTCTAGCGTTGGTTGTTGCGGCCTTCGCAATTAACGGTGCGGCTGTAAGCGGTGTAGTGGCTATCAGCGAAGGCCGGAGTTTCGTAGAGGTGTGGATGCGCAACACCTGGGCTCTGGCGGCATACGATCTCGTTGCTAGCGCCCTCGGTCTCGCGGTAGCCTGGCTCTACGTTAGATTCGGCCTCGCTGGCATTACTGCGGTTGTGGTTCCGATCCTATTCCTGCGTCACACATTGCTGGTGAACCTTCAACTTCAGAACACTAACCGGGAGTTGCTTGACCTGATGGTCAAGGCAATTGAAGCTCGTGATCCCTACACTAGTGGGCACTCGCAACGCGTAGCTGAACTTGCTAAAGCAATAGCCAGCGAGCTTGGACTCGGCTTCAAGGAGACTGAGCGCATCACGACGGCAGCGTTGCTGCATGATGTTGGAAAGATCTACGAGGACTTCGCCCCGCTGCTGAGGAAGGAAGGAGGGCTAACGCAACAAGAGAAGAGCGTGATGGAATCGCACTCAGTGAGGAGTGCTGAACTGGTGGCGACGATAACTAATCTGCGAGGTTACGTCGAGCGATGCGTGCGCCATCATCACGAGAACTTCGACGGGTCCGGCTACCCGCAGGGTCTGAGTGGTGATGATATACCTCTGGGTGCTCGAGTTGTCATGATCGCGGACACAGCGGATGCAATGACGACGGATCGACCGTATCGGAACGCGCTTTCCTACGAGAAGGTAATCGCAGAACTTGCGAAATGCGCCGGGCGTCAGTTTGATCCGGTGATAGTGGAAGCGTTTCGGCGCAGCCCAGCTATTAGGGCGATGGTAATGAACCGTAGTGGGACGACTCCTCCTTCCATGAGGTCAAAGAAATCACGTCTGAAGCTCCGAGTTGCCAGGTGAAGTTTGTGTCTGGTGATTCCTTAGGGCTGGTCTCGGATCTGAAGTGTATTGAGCCGGGACAGGATTCCGTGAAGCTGCCGAGAACGCAGCTCGTCAAATGCTGACATTGACGTGGATCTTGGGATCCCCTCATGAAGCCGAACCCAATCCTCCATGGCGTTGATTTCAAACCGACCACTCAGTTGAATACACCTTTCGGAAAGGTTCTCAGTGTCAGAGAGTGTTTCCACGGCGCTCCGCCCTCGGGTAATCCACAGATGATGGCGTCTGAGGCGCTCAAACCGTCCACGATTAGACAGTAGGTACACACGACCCCTGGTATTGGTCTGAGCCTCCTCAACCAGCGGCCAAGCGGCTTCTGGACAGTTGATGGCGATGTTGTAGTCGGCCTGGGCGAGGAGCACGTCAGTGGTGAGCCACCATAGCTGCGACTCGCTAGCGCGCTTTCTCGCTACCTTTAGACAGCGCGATGCATCCTTAAGATCACCTGTCACCAACCTCAGACTGGCCATATTGAGATGGACCTCGACTGCACGCCGCGGGTTACTTGCTTGTGCTTCAAGGCTCATTGCTTGCTCATAGCAGTGTTCAGCCTCTGTGAAATCACCGAGGTCTTCGTGAACAGCCCCGAGGTTGGACCATGATGTGGCGCACGCTACGGAGTCCCCGATATGAGACGCGATGCGAATGGCTGTGTTGAAAGAGGCAATCCCGTCGGCAAACAAGCCGAGACAGTACTGTGCTACGCCGAGACCGTTGAACGCCTGCCTAAGTTCCCCGTCGAGCGACAAATCCCCAAGTAAACGAAGACACTCTACGAACTGTGATTGTGCACCGCGGACATCCCCAGCCACTAGCAGGCAATATCCCTGAGTGAATCTAGCGAGTGCCTTCGTATCCGGTTGCACGCTCGCGTGCTCCACGCGGGCTGCTCTCATGCGGACCGTGCCGATCGCTTGCCAGCTCCCGACCTCTGATGCAACTTCGGCACTGAGCTGCAGCGCTCGCATGGCTAGTCTTTCGTCTCCGGCTGCATCCGCAAGAGCTAGCGCTTCTCCTAGAGCTTGTTGAATGCTGCGATCATCTGCGAGGCGACCTCGATGGAGAGCTTCCGTGCGTATTATTGCTGCCTGCGCTTTCTGAAGTGTTGTAGGCGCTGTTGGATTCCAGAGGACCAATGCGTTAAGAGCCTGGTGGTACTTTCCTTCGGCTGACTGGGCCCTTGCGAGCAACAAATGGAGTCTGGACGGAGAATCGATATTGCATGATGACAGCACCGCCTTCAGAGCTCGCTCAGCTTCTTTGGGCGCACCTCGCGTTACGGCCAACTCTGCTCCAAGACACACCGCTTCTATCGCTTCATCGACCATCTTCGCCTTCAGATAGTGATGAGACGCCTCGAGTGCGCGCTGGAAGTCACGCTCAGCACCTGTTGTGGTGAGGCACTTAGCCAAGCGCGCATGATGGTATTTCCTGGCCTCCTCTGACATCTCGTGGTAATAGACGAAGGCTCGGTGTAACTCATTTCTGAAGCCAAGCCTCCCGCTATCGGTTCGGATCAGAGATCGATCGATAAGCTCCAGAGCGGCATGATCGAGAGCAGCCGGCGCAAATGCGAGGAGTGTCTCGAGCTCGTCAGTCGCGATGACACGGCTCGCCACCGCGAGAAGGTGAAGCATATGCTGAGCGTCCTTCGACAGTCCCTGATATTGCTTGGCAAACGCCAGACGCATGGTCCCGGGCGGGCGCCATGATACTGCTGCGGCATCTTGCTGCCTCTCCAGGGCAACCAGAGAATCACCCCCGTTGTTGCGCCAGTCGGAGACCAGCATCTCGGTCAAATAGGGATTACCCTGTGACAATTCAGCGATATCGTTGACGATCTCAACAGGTACATGCTCAGACTCTGGCATCAGCTGGGTGACCAACGCCCGCGTTCGTGCTGCGCCCAAGCCTCGAAGATGGACTTGCTGTTGCCACTCAATTCCGCTCTCGGCTGCGACGCCAATCATCGCATGATCTATCTCGTCGCTCTGCATCGTCCCGACTAGGAGTATGGGTGATGTTTCGAGGCGGCGCGCGAGTACGTGCAGCACGTCCTGGCTGGCGGGATCTAGATGCTGAACGCTGTCGAACACAAGGAGCAGCGGACCGCCGTCGGCAATGCACTCGAGCATGCGGAGTAGCGCCTCCGCGACCCTGATGCGGACCGCCTCAGGTGGCGCTGGTGGTGGTTCTGGCACGCCGGGGTATATGGCTCGCAGCCCAGGAGTGACACGGCTCGCCTCAGCCAGCCACATTGGATCGGTGCCGCTCAGTGCGGGGTCCCGCGTAAGTCGTATCGTAAGGTCAGAAACTGCCGCAAAGGGAATCCTGCGGCCGATCTCCTGACAGGCAACCAGAAACGCCGGCCAAGTGCGAGCCGTCAGGGAAGTGGCAAACCTGCGCACCAAAGCGCTCTTCCCAATCCCCGGCGGGCCGGATATCAAGCAGGTCGCGAGGTTGCCGCGGCAAGCTGCTGTCCAGGCAGCTTCAAGTTGACGGAGTTCGTCCTCTCTGTCGACAAACACGTCTGGTTGCGTGAGAGTGGGGCGTTGCTCTACTTCAACCGCAGCAGCGGGAAGTGGTTGGGGCTCTAACCCCCGCTCAAGGCGCTGAGACAGCAAGAGCATACATCGTGGTGGGTGCCGTCCCAGCTCATCCCTGGACCGAGCGAAATGACTACGTAGGAGTTCAATCACATTTACCTGGTCACCTGCCAATAGGTGGTGCTCGGCTAGAGTCAACACAGCTTCGTCGTTCAACGGATCCACCGCATACAGCAACGCTGCAATCCCGTAAGCATCTTCCAATCGCCCCAGGTTCCGTGCTGTCGTGAGCCTCCCCATGAGCTCAGTCCGAACTTGCCGCACGCATCTTTCCCGGGCACGGTCAACCCAATGTGCGAACGAAACACCCACCCCGCCCTCCACTCCGCTGAGGGGCAGGGCGAGATCCCCAGGCCGCAAATTCTTGGTCCAACCCGGGTCAACATCGGTGGTAAGACCATCGAGGAGCTGTACCTTGATGCTGGACTTGCTGAATGAGCCTTTCCCCAAATGGGTACGGATCTCCGTGAGCGCCTGCGACAATGAGTGGCGACCCCGCTGCTCCCGTACGTCGGGCCAGAACAGGTCCGCCAGTGAATTGCGGAACACCGGCTTTTCACGTGCCTCCAGCGCGACGTAGACGAGCAGCGCTAGATGTTTTCGGGTCCGCAACGTGACAGACTGCCCCTGCGGATCGAGCAACTGGGGTACCCCGAACAATCGAAGGTGATGGGTTGCGGTCGTCATTGGGCTTCCTCGCTATGTGGGCCGCCCATATAATTGCACGCAGGTATCAACGTAGTCTCAACAGATTGTCAGTGCTAGACTTAGAGGCATGATCGCGGCTCGGTTAGGCGCATGCCAGGGAGAGAATCAACATCTTACTGGCGGGTCGCTCTGCCGGCAAGGCGCCGCAGGTCTAGGGTGGGAATCGCGGCTGCTGTCAGCTAGGCAAGAACCTCGTTTGAGTGGTTTGGATGCTGCTGTGGTCCTGCGGGCCTAGTCGAGACTGCGTGGGATCGGCCCCTTCGGGCGGCGCGTGAGGACGGTCGCACCTCAAGACGTCTCACTGTATCCAGCCCGATCCCCCAATGAGCTCCTGGCACACGTCCTCAGCACTGCGGCCCGCCGCCTCGGCCGCGAAGTTCACAACCACCCGGTGACGCAGCACTGACAAGGCCACCGCCTTCAGATCGTCCAGGTCCGCCATCGGTCGGCCATCGAGTGCAGCGCGCGCTTTGGATCCCAATACCATGAACTGGGAGGCACGAGGACCAGCACCCCAATCGACGTACTCCCTGACGAAGTCAGGTGCTGCGCCGTCAACCGGCCGACTCATGCGGGCCAACGAAACAGCTGCGCGCACAACCAGCTTCGGGGCTGGGATCCTCCTGACCAATCTCTGCAGCCGCAGCAGTTCCTGGCCAGTGAGCACTGTTCGCACGGCGTGATCTTGGTCGCTTGTTGTGGTCTCGACGATGCGCTCCTCATCTTCACGGTTCGGATACTGGACTCGCAGCTCCAACATGAACCGATCGAGTTGGGCTTCTGGCAGCGGATACGTGCCCTCCTGTTCGATCGGATTCTGGGTAGCCAGCACGAAGAAAGGCTCCGGAACGTGATAGGTCTCTCCAGCTGCGGTGATTTCGTGTTCCTGCATCGCTTGGAGCAAGGCGGCCTGGGTCTTCGGTGGAGTGCGGTTGATCTCGTCGGCCAGTACCACATTGGCGAAGACGGGCCCGTGGACGAACCTGAAACCCCTCTTGCCTGAGGCCGGATCCTCCTCGATTATCTCGGTGCCCGTGATGTCACTTGGCATGAGGTCGGGAGTGAACTGTATCCGCGAGAACCTGAGGTCTAGGGCATCGGCGATGGTGGACACCATCAGCGTCTTTGCCAATCCCGGCACTCCGACCAGCAGACCATGGCCCCCTGAGACGATCGCAGTGAGGATTCCCTCGAGAACATCGTGCTGGCCCACTATCCGATGCGCGATCTGCTCCATGAGTTCTGATCGCGCGCTTGCAAGGCTTTCGAGTAGTCCGATGTCGTCCTCTTCCACTCGCACAGGTTCCACGTGCACGATTCGCCCCCCTCAAATGTTTCAATACGCGTCCATCCTCGACCGCCCAACGCCATTCCTCCAATGCTACACCAAACGACCCCTCGCTGGCTACCTTACATTTCACAACGAGGGCTCTCACAAGGGGGATGGTTCTGGCTGCTCTCACATCGCACCGCGGCCCCGGACGCGGCATCGGCGAAGGATACAAGTATCTGGGGATGGGCATGCAATTCGCGGGCGGGATAATCCTCTTCGTGGTCGGTGGTTATCTCCTGGACCGGTGGCTGGGGACGATGCCGGCGTTCACTATAGCTGGGACGCTGCTCGGTGCATCTCTCAGCTTCGTGAATGTCTATTTCAAACTCAAAGCGTTGACTGACGCTGAGCGCAAGCACCACGAGCCGGGTGGTGATAGGTGAGGATGCTCTGGGTTGGCTTGGCTCTCACCGGCCTGGTAACGGCGACTCTGGTGCTTGGGTTCGGGGAGGCGGCGTGGGTGCCGGGGATCGCGTTCGGCGGGTTGGCGACTGCGATACAGGTGGTGGCCGTTCTGGTTGTCAAACCAGTTATGAGTGCGCCGCTTCGGGACATGATGCTCCGTTGGGGAGTGGGGATGGGATTGCGGCTGTTGGGGGTGGTATTGTTTGCGGTTGCCGTTCTGATCCGGTCTGATATCTTTCCAGCGCTGCCGAGTGCGTTCGGATATATCGGGGTTCTCATACCCCTGCTATTTTTGGAAATACGTCTACTAAAATGACACTTCAAGAGACGCCAGATATCGGCGAAGTAGTACTGCACCACACTGCTGACGCCTACTCCATCGGAATAGAACCCATCTCCTGGTTGACATTCTCGTGGCACCGCTGGCC
>JBDHKN010000006.1:0-201401 GCA_039586365.1 Gemmatimonadota bacterium
TGTTGATCGGTTTGATCACGCCGATAGCGATGGAGGAGGGGTTGCGGTTTGCGATTCGAGAGGGTGGCCGTACGGTCGGTGCTGGCGTCGTAACCAAAATCCTAGAGTAGAGGCGGGAGGGCTGTCCGACCCTCCGACTGTTGACTGAAGACAACGAATTCAAACGGGAAGTAGAACAGAGGTACCAATGGCCGGCCAAATCAGGATTCGACTCAAGGCGTACGATCACGTAGTGCTCGACCAGGCTGCGGCGGATATTGTGCGCACTGTCGAAAAGAGCGGGGCAACAGCCTCCGGTCCCATACCGTTGCCGACGAAGACTCAGCGATGGACGGTGTTGAGAAGCCCGCACGTCGACAAGAAGAGCCGTGAGCAGTTTGAGCTCAAGACTCACAAGCGGCTAATCGAGATCAACGACTCGCGGGCCCAGACCGTTGATGCACTGACCAAACTCGATCTTCCAGCCGGCGTGGACGTTGAGATCAAGGTCGAATAGCGATGAACGGGATCATAGGCCGCAAGCTGGGAATGACACGGTTGTTCGAGGACGACGGCAAGGTTGTGCCCGTGACAGTAATCGAGGCCGGTCCTTGCCCGGTGGTGCAAGTTAGCGATGGTGCCAAGGGTTCCAGGGCTGTGCAGCTGGGGTTCGGATCTCGCAAGGCCAAGAGAACCACGAAGGCTGAACTGGGGCATGCGAAGCGGGCCAACCTGGAAGTAGCACCAGCCGTGTTGCGGAGCCTGCCATTACCGGCCGACGCCGAAACGGCGGCAGGAGACGTCGTGACTGTTGCGATATTCCAGCCGGGCGACGCCATAAAGGTGACCGGGACCACCAAGGGTCGGGGATTCCAGGGTGTGGTGAAGCGCCATGGTTTCAAAGGTGGGCCTGCCACGCACGGGAGTACACGCTACAGGAGGCCCGGAAGCATGGGTGCCGGAACGGATCCGTCGCGCGTGATCAAGGGAAAACGCTTGCCGGGTCAGATGGGTTCGAAACGACACACCGTTGTCGGACTGTCAGTGGTGAGAGTCGATAGCGAGAACAATCTGTTGTATGTGAAGGGCGCTGTTCCCGGGCCGCTGGAGGGCATCGTGCTTGTCAAGAAACAGGGAGGCAAGGGCCGTTATGCCTGATGTGCATCACTACACGGCCGCGGCTGAGAGAAAGGGCAGCTATGCGCTGCCGGCAGACTTCGATGGCAGGGTGAACCAGGCTGTGATTCACCAGGCTGTGCGGGCGTTCAGGAACAACCAAAGACAGGGTACCGCATCGACGAAGACGCGAAGTGAGGTTTCCGGTGGAAGCCGGAAGCCTTGGCGTCAGAAGGGAACGGGCAGGGCACGGCAGGGGACGACTCGTTCACCCCTGTGGGTTGGTGGTGGCGTTGTCTTTGGCCCCAGGCCACGTAGCTACAACACCAAGGTGCCACGCAAGGTACGGCAGTTGGCACGCCGGTCCGCACTCAATGCGAGGGCAAATGAGGGTGCGATTCATGTTATCGAGGCGCTCGACTTCGAGGTACCCAAGACCCGCAAGATGGTCGCACTGCTGAAGAAGCTCGGCCTTACCGACAAGAAGGTGTTGATTCTCACGAAGGAGCCACGTCAAGAGGTCTATCTGTCCTGCCGTAACCTTCCCAAAATTAGGGTTATGCGCTATGGCGACGCTCCGGCGTACGACATCCTGTGGTCCGATTTCCTGTTAGTCGAAGAGGATGCGATCGGCGGTTTCGCCACCGAGGCGGCTACTCCCACGCGTAAAGCGAAGCGAGTGCAGAAAGCATCGGCCGTGAGCAAGAAGACGACCAAGAAGGTCGTGAAGAAGACAAGCGCAACAGCGAAGACAACGGCGGCCAGGAAGACGACCGGTAAGAAGAAGGGTGGAAGTAATGCCTAGTCTCTACCGCACAGTGATTCGCCCCGTCGTCACGGAGAAATCTTCGGCGGCGTACGGTTCCAGGCGAGAGTACGCCTTCCAGGTACACCCGGACGCGACGAAGGTGCAGATCCGAGAGGCCGTTGAGCAACTCTTTGGCGTCAGGGTTACCAAGGTGAGAACGCTACGGCAGCGAGCCAAGCGACGGACCCTGGGTCGGACGCAGGGCCGCCGCCCGGGTTGGAAAAAGGCGTATATCGTGCTGCACGAAGGCGATTCGATCGAGATTTTCGAGGGCTAAGGCGATGGGGATCAGAAAATTCCGCCCAATGAGTCCCGGCACCCGGGGTAGATCGGTCTCCGATTTTGCGGAGGTCACGCGGTCCACTCCAGAGAAGTCGCTCGTTGAGCCATTGAGCAAGAGCGGCGGCCGCAACAACAAGGGCCATATCACGATGCGACACCGCGGCGGCGGACACAAACGCCGCTATCGCTTGATCGACTTCAAGCGGCGGAAGTTCGGGGTCCCGGCGCGTGTTGCGGAAGTGGAGTACGACCCCAATCGAACTGCTCGCATTGCCCTGTTGAACTATGCCGACGGGGAAAAGCGGTACATACTCCACGCTAGAGGAATGCGGGTCGGTGACAGTGTCGTGTCAGGTCCTGGCAGTGACATCCGAGTCGGCAACGCCTTGCCGCTTGCCGAGATCCCGCTCGGCACGACGGTTCACTGTATCGAACTCAGGCCAGGCAAGGGTGGTCAACTGTGCAGGTCGGCTGGAACGGGGGCGCAAGTCGTTGCCAAAGAAGGCAGGTATGTCGCGCTCAAGTTACGCAGTGGTGAGGTCAGGATGGTGCTTGACGGGTGCATGGCGACAATCGGTGAAGTAGGCAACGCAGAGCACGAACTCATCAGTGTTGGCAAGGCGGGTAAGACGCGCTGGCTAGGCAGGCGTCCCAAGGTACGTGGCGTTGCAATGAATCCAGTCGACCACCCTCTCGGTGGTGGAGAGGGCAAGGCTTCGGGTGGTCGCCCACCAGTCACGCCGTGGGGCAAATCAGAGGGTACGAAGACGAGGCGCAGGAAGAAGCCCAGCACCAAACTAATCGTGCGCGGCCGCAAGCGCGGCAAGTCGACAAAGTAAGGAAACAGAGTCTTATGGCCAGAAGCGTAAAGAAAGGTCCATACGTCGAGGAGTCGCTCGTAAGGAAGATCAGAGCTCTCAACGAGCGAAATGAGAAGCGCGTGTTCAAGACTTGGTCGCGTGGATCCCAGATCACGCCGGAGTTTGTGGGCCACACGATAGCGGTACACAATGGAAACAAGTTCATTCCAGTGTACGTCACGGAGAACATGGTGGGACACAAGCTCGGTGAGTTTGCACCCACGCGGCTCTTCCGTGGACACAGTGGAAAGCTGGCCGCAGACAAGAAAGTCGGCGGTTGAAGCGGGGTAGTATATGGCTGCTAGAGCGATACAACGGTTTGTTCGTCAGTCGCCGCGGAAGATGCGGCTGGTGATCGACACGATAAGGGGCAAGGACGTAAACGAGGCTTATGCCTTGTTGCGATTCTCGAAGAAGCGGGCTGCCAAGGACATTGAGAAGGTATTGCGCTCCGCCGTCGCAAACGCTGAGCAGGATGCTCTGCGCGACAATTCCGCCTTCGACGTGGACCGACTCTATGTGAACAAGGCTGTAGTGCAGGGTGGGCCAACACTGTGGCGCTACCGAGCAGCTGCGCTTGGTAGGGCCGCACCGATTCGCAAGCGTACCAGCCATGTGGAGATTCGTGTGGCTGCTAAGGAGGAACAGTAGTGGGTCAGAAAACCCATCCGTACGGATTCCGACTCGGCATCGTCAAGCCGTGGAGGTCGCGTTGGTTTGCAGGCAGCGACTTCGCCGATCTGCTGAAGGAAGACGAGCTGATTCGTAGATACCTCAGATCACGGTTGGCACATGCCGCCATCTCAGAAGTCCACATTGACCGGAAACCCGGCAAAGTGACAGTCACGGTCTTCACTGGGCGACCGGGTGTCGTGATTGGGAAGCGGGGTGCCGAAGTTGACAAGCTACGGGACGAGCTGGCGCAACTGACTGGCAAGGAAGTGGGCATAAATGTGGAGGAAATCAAGCGTCCGGAATTGGATGCGCAGCTTGTCGCCGACAACATCGCTCATCAACTCAATCAGCGCATCTCCTACCGGAGGGCAATGAAGCGTGCTGTGCAGAGTGCGATGCGCATGGGGGCGAAAGGGATAAAGATCAAGTGCGGCGGTCGTCTTGGAGGAGCGGAGATTGCTCGTTCGCAGAGCTTTCATGAGGGCCGGGTCCCGCTCCACACGCTACGGGCGGACGTTGGATATGCGACGGCAACCGCGCGGACTACATATGGGGCAATCGGTGTGAAGGTGTGGATCTTTCGCGGCGAAATCGTTGAGGACGCCCGTGGCCGCACCTACAGCACGGGAGCATAGCCATGCTAGCGCCAAAGCGGGTCAAGTATCGTAAGCAGATGAAGGGTCGCAATCGCGGGCACGCCAGTCGCGGCAATACAGTCGCGTTCGGCCACTATGGGTTGATGACCTTGGATGCGGGCTGGATTACCAACCGGCAGATCGAGGCGGCGCGTGTTGCACTGACCCGCACAATGAAGCGTGGTGGCAAGGTGTGGATCCGTATCTTTCCTGATAAGCCCCTGACAAAAAAGCCAGCAGAGACTCGGATGGGGAAGGGGAAGGGCAATCCCGAGTATTGGGTGGCGGTGGTGAAACCTGGGCGCGTGATGTTTGAGGTTGAGGGGGTCGGCGAGCAGCTCGCGCGCCGGGCCCTCGAGCTTGCCTCGGCGAAATTGCCTGTAAAGACGAAGTTCGTTACGCGAGAGGTCGGCTGAAGATGGCGCTGAAGGATGCGGAACAGAAGCCCGTTGACGCGGCTCAGATGCGGGAGGCAGAGACCGCTGAACTGAGAGAAGAACTGGCTCGCTTGGAAGAGGCCCAGTTCCGACTCAAGTTCCGCTCGGCGACGGAGGCGATCGATAATCCGCTGCAGTTTAGGACAATGCGGCGCAATATCGCGCGGATCAAGACAATACTCCGTGAGAGGACGGAAGGATGAGTCAGGATATTAGCACGCGTGACCGGCGCAAAGTGCGCACCGGCGTGGTGGTGAGCGACAAGATGGAACGGACCGTGGTGGTACAACTCACGCGGCGATTCGCACATTCGCTCTACGGGAAGCAGATAACGCGCACCAAGCGTGTATGCGCACACGATGAGAAGGGTGCCAAGGCGGGCGATACGGTCCGATTAATGGAGACGCGACCGCTGTCAAAGACCAAGCGTTGGCGCGTCGTTGAAATAGTGACCCGGGCCAAGTAGGAGGGACGCTCGTGGTTCAACAAGAATCGATACTCAAGATTGCCGACAATTCGGGAGCGCGCAGGGCCCTCGTCATACGGGTCCTCGGTGGAAGTCGTCGTCGGTACGCTGGGCTTGGTGACATAGTGGTCGTCACGATCAAGGATGCCCTCCCAACTGGGCAAGTTAAGAAGGGTGATGTGGTGAAGGCTGTGATCGTCCGTACGGCCAAAGAGACACGGCGCAAAGACGGAAGCTACATCCGCTTTGATGAGAATGCGGCTGTGCTCATCAACGAGGCCGGAGAACCCCGTGCCACACGCATCTTCGGGCCTGTCGGAAGGGAGCTGCGTGAAAAGCGGTTCATGAAGATCGTATCGCTCGCACCGGAGGTGTTATAGATGAGGTCGCCCCAGTACAGCAGATCATCACGACACGATGAGCCTCAGGTGCGCTTCAAGATGTCCATCACGAAAGGTGATAGGGTGCGTGTGATCAGGGGAGAGGACGCGGGCAGTGAAGGTACTGTGCTCAAGGTGCTCCCCAAGGTGAATCGGGTTGTTGTGGAAGGCGTAAACATGGTCACGAAACACAAACGTGCATCGGCTGAGGTAGAGGGTGGCATCATCAAATTCCCAGCATCCATTCACGTATCCAACGTGATGTTATTGGATCCCAAGTCTGGGGAGCCGACACGTGTGAGGCGACAGAAAGACAAGGACGGAACGGTTGAGCGCATAAGTAGGAAGTCGGGCCAACCGATTCCGCGGAACCGGTAACGGAGTATGGCTAAGCACAAGAAGGAAAAGGCCGATACGGCAGCCGTGGAGCAGAACGCACCTGCTCCGCAGCCGCGGTTGAGGGAGTACTACACCAACGTCGTCCTACCCAAACTCATGCAAGAGTTCGGGTTCGCCAACGTGCACCAGGCGCCGAAGCTCGTGAAGATTGTCATCAACACGGGTTTGGGAGAAGCGCCGAAGAACGCTAAGGTGCTGGATGCGGCAGTGGAGGAGCTTGCGGTAATCTCCGGCCAGCGACCCGTCGTAACCAAGGCGAAGAAGGCGATTTCAAATTTCTCACTGCGGGCCGGAATGCCGGTCGGTACAGCCGTGACCTTGCGGGGCGCCAGAATGTGGGAATTCCTGGACCGTTTCATCATGGTGGCGGTGCCACGTATCCGCGACTTCCGTGGCTTCCCTACGCGGTCGTTTGATGGAAGGGGCAGCTACTCCGTCGGTATCAAGGAGCAAATGGTGTTCCCGGAAGTCGACTATGACAAGGTAGAGAAGATCCATGGGATGGACATCACCTTCGTAACGACAGCCGGCCGCGACGACATAGGACTTGCCCTGCTGCGCGAGCTGGGCATGCCGTTCCGTGGGCAGATACCGGTAAGGATTGGATAGGGAGCTGTTTGATGGCAAAGAAATGTCTTGTTGAGAAGGCCAAGCGGAAGCCGCGTTTTAAGGTGCGTGCTTACAATCGATGCAAGCGCTGCGGTCGGCCGCGAGGATATCTCAGGAAATTTGGGCTGTGCCGAATCTGCTTCAGGGAACTGGCGCTCGAAGGCGTCATTCCTGGAGTTCGTAAAGCGAGCTGGTGAAAGGACCTCGACTGATCACATGAGTATGACCGATCCAGTCGCCGATATGCTGACCCGCATTCGCAACGCTTGCAAGGCGGGGCATAGGAGGGTTGACATACCGGTGTCGACGTTCAAGACAGAGATCGCTCGGCTGCTCCGAGACAACCATTACATCCAAGACTACAAGGTCATTGATGATGGTCGTCATGGACGGCTGCGCGTCTATCTGAGGTACCATGGAGACGCGCCCGTAATCCGAGAGGTTCGGCGTGTTTCTCGGCCGGGGCTGCGGCGCTACGTGAAGGTCCATGATATTCCCCGGGTCAAGAATGGTCTCGGAATGGCAATTCTCTCTACCCCACGTGGCCTGATGAGCGACCGCGATGCCCGCCGGCAGCGGGTTGGTGGTGAGTTGGTAGCCGTGGTCTGGTAAGGGGGCGCAGATGTCTCGAATTGGCAAGAAGCCGGTGGCGGTCCCGAGCGGAGTGACGGTTCAGATCGATGGTACCCGAGTCACCGTCAAAGGACCCAAGGGACAGCTAAGTCGGAAATTGTCCTCGGAGATGACGATAGCTCTCGAGGAGGGGCGGGTCAGTGTGGTCCGTCCTTCCGATACGAAACGGCACCGCGCGCTCCATGGACTCACTCGAAGCCTGCTCAACAATATGGTAGAGGGAGTGACTAACGGCTTCAGCAAGAAGCTCGAGATCCAAGGTGTTGGCTACAAGGCGGAGCCAACTGCGAGCGGGATAAGGGTGCTGGTGGGGTATTCGCATCCGGTTGACTACGACGCACCCGAAGGAATCAAGATCTCATGTGAGACTGGCGCTGTTGTGCGGGTCGACGGTATCGACAAGGAACTCGTGGGACAGGTCGCGGCGGAGATTCGCAGAATTCGACCACCGGAGCCATACAAAGGCAAAGGCATCCGGTACGAGGGTGAGCACGTTCGCCGTAAGGCGGGCAAGGCAGGAGCTAAAGCATGAGGTGGATTGGAAAGCCGAAGAACAGGAAAGAACGCCGCTACCGGCGACATTTGCGAGTCCGCAAGAAGGTCAATGGCACAGCGGAGAGCCCGCGGCTCGTGGTCTTTCGTTCGCTCAAACACACGTATGCTCAGCTCGTTGACGATTCCAGAGGTCGCACACTCGTGGGTGTGAGCGACAGATCGCGGGAGTTGGTGCGCGACAAGGCTGGGAAGGTGGGTGCGGCTCATGCGGTTGGAGTGTTGCTAGCAAAGCGGGCTACTGATCTGGGTGTGAAGCGAGTAGTGTTCGATCGCGGAGGCTATCTATACCATGGGCGCGTCAAGGCTGTGGCTGACGGTGCCCGCGAAGGTGGACTGGAGTTCTAGGCAAATGGCGCAAGAGAAAGAGCGTGGCCCTCGACGTGAGCGCCGAGAGCGTGAGTCGGAGCTAATTGAGAACGTCATTTCGATCAATCGCGTAGCTAAAGTGGTGAAAGGTGGTCGACGGTTCTCCTTCAATGCACTCGTGGCTGTTGGTGACGGTAACGGGACGGTCGGTGTGGGAATGGGGAAGGCGAACGAGGTATCGGAGACGGTTCGTAAAGGCGTTGAGGCGGCGAAGCGCAATATGTGCGAGGTACCGCGTGCCGGAAGCACTATCCCACACGAAGTAGTTGGAACGCATGGTGCCGGCCGGGTTCTGCTGAAACCCGCTGCATCCGGAACCGGGGTAATCGCTGGCGGGCCAGTGCGATCGGTGCTCGAGTGCGCAGGGATCAGCGATATTCTGACTAAGTCGCTAGGATCCTCTAATGCCCTGAACATGGTCTGGGCGACGGTCGATGGACTCCACAGCCTGATGACTCCAGAACAGGTCGCGAGGGAACGCGAGTTGGACGTATCTGATATTGCGTACAGACCGCGGCAACGGGAGGAGGAAGATGCCTAGCGAGAGCGGGTCGCAGGCCAAAAAGGGCACGACTGCCGCCAAGAAAGGCAGGACCAAGAAGGCCGCGAAGAAGACAACTGCGAAGAAGACAACCGCGAAGAAGACAGCCAAGAAGAAGACGGTTCGGAAAAGTCCCACTTCGCGCAAGAAGAGTGCGGCGGCCACTAGTCCCACAAATGATAGCTCTAAGAGACTCCGAGTACGGCAGGTGCGCTCTGGGATCGGATACGCCACGCGTGTCCGCCGCACTCTGACTGCTCTAGGACTGAAACACCATCAAGACGAGGTAGTGGTCGTCGACAATCCCGCCATTCAGGGAATGCTGAGACGAGTGCATCACCTTGTCAGGGTTACTTCCGAGGAAAGCTGATGTCTGAGGAACAGAAGCTCGGCTTGCACAACCTGCCCGCTCCGCCGGGAGCTGACAAGGCTCCGAAGCGGAAGGGACGGGGCACAGGCTCTGGGCTCGGTAAGACGGCCGGGCGCGGACATAAGGGGCAGCGCTCGAGAGCCAGTGGTAACGTAAGGCCGGGATTTGAGGGGGGGCAGATGCCACTCATCCGGCGCGTACCCAAACGTGGCTTCATCAACCCATTCCGTGTGCCGAATCAGGTCGTGAACCTGCGCGATTTGGAGAAAGTGGTAGGTGACGAGATCACTCCTGCAACGCTAATCGAGGCGGGGCTCGTGGGTGCCTCCGATTGTCCCGTCAAGATCCTGGCTACCGGCGAGGTCACACGGGCATACGTGATCAGAGGATGCACAACATCACGCACAGCTAGGGAGAAGATTGAGCAAGCAGGTGGTCGCATCGAGAACTGACCCATGACAGCACCTCGCATCCCGAATCTGTTCGCCGTACCGGAGCTCAAAGACAAGCTCCTGTTCACGCTAATGTGTCTCGCTATCTACAGGCTGGGTGCCCACATCGCAACGCCAGGCGTGGACGTCCAGGTGCTGGCCGACTTCATCCGTAACCAAGGGTCGCAGACTCTCTTCGGTGTCTACGACATGTTTGTTGGTGGAGGCCTCTCCCGCGCCACAGTGCTGGCGCTCGGGATCATGCCATACATATCCGCCTCCATCATGTTCCAGCTCGGGGGCGCGGTATTCCCGACCATCGACAAGCTGCAAAAAGAAGAGGAGGGTCGGAAGAAGATCACCCAGTGGACCCGCTACCTGACGGTGCTGCTGTCGGTGGGCCAGGCGTACGGTTTTGCCATCTTCGCGGAACAACAGGGTGCTGTTCCCGGTGCGGGAATGGGCTTCCGCACGTTGACTGTACTGACACTCACGACTGGTGCGGTATTCGTGATGTGGCTAGGTGAGCAGATCACCGAGCGCGGCATCGGTAACGGCATGAGCCTCCTGATCTTCTTTTCGATAATGGAAGGAATGTGGCCTGGCCTGTTCCGGACGCTCGACTTCGTGCAGACGGGGGTGATCAACTTCCCCAAGCTGGCCGTGTTAGGTGGCGTCATGGTAGGCGTCGTGGCAGGGGTCGTCGCTGTGACTGTGGCAGCCAGGAGAATCCCGATTCAGATCCCCCGTAAGGTGATGGGACGTGGCCGAATCAGAGAAGGCCAGAAGACTTTCATCCCGATACGCATCAACTCGGCAGGAGTGATGCCCATCATCTTTGCTCAGGCTCTGATAATCGTGCCCGGTACCATAGCAACATTTAGCAATGTTGGATGGCTACGTGCGATGTCTGAGATGTTCCGCCCCGGTACGGGGGTGTACTACTCTACTTATGCGCTCTTGATCATCTTCTTCACTTACTTCTACACATCGATCATCTTCAACCCAGTGGATATTGCGGAAAACCTGAAGAAGCAGGGCGGTTTCATTCCAGGTGTGAAACCAGGAGCAGCTACCGCAGATTACATCGACACTGTGCTTAGTAGGGTTACGCTACCCGGTTCGTTGTTTCTCACGGTTGTTGCGCTACTGCCGTTCTTCATTTTTGACGCTTTCAATGTGCCGTTCCGATTCGGGGGAACTGCCCTGTTAATCGTTGTTGGTGTGGCGCTCGATACATGGGTACAAGTGCAGCAACATGCCCAGCTGCGTCATTACGACGATTTCATGAAACACGGGCGTGTCAAGTTCCGAGGACGGCGTCGCTACATGTAACCAAATCAGTGGTGCGCCAGTTCGTATCGGTGTAGGGTGAGTAATCTGGCGTAGGGAATCATACTCGGCGCTCCGAGTCACGGTGGCGATCCGTGGTTGGCGGTACCCTGCGCGCTATGGAGGTTATGGGAGTTTGGTGACAATCAAGTCGGTAAGGGAAATTGAGACGATGGCGGCGGCGGGTCGCATACTTGCTGACGCGTTGGCTCTCCTCTCTGAGCGGGTGAAGTCGGGCGTGAGCACTGAGGAGCTCGATGGGCTCGCAGAGGAGTTCATTCGCAGCCACCCCGGAGCGCGACCGTCGTTCAAGGGGTTGTATGGCTTCCCCAAGTCGATCTGCACATCAATCAACCAGGAAATCGTGCACGGAATACCTTCGCGAAACCGAGTCCTCCGCGACGGAGATATCCTGAGCATCGACTGTGGCGTCCTACTCGATGGCCTCCACGCAGACTCGGCAACTACGGTTCCGGTGGGTGAGATTGGTGACGGCGCCCGGGAGCTGCTCGAGGCGACCGAACGATCCTTGTTTGCAGGAATTCGCGCTGCCGTCCTGGGCAATCACGTGGGGGACATTGGCCATGCTGTCCAGCAGGTAGCTGAGGGAGCTGGCTTCAGCGTGGTGAGGGACCTGGTGGGCCACGGCATCGGCGCGAGCTTCCATGAAGAACCCCAGGTACCCAACTACGGAGAGCCGAAACGCGGCCCGCGACTCGCCGCCGGAATGACGCTTGCCATTGAGCCCATGGTTAACACCGGGCGAGCCGATACGAGGACGCTAGATGATAAGTGGACTATCGTTACCGCCGACGGATCGCTATCAGCCCATTTCGAGCACACGGTGGTGATCGCTGAAGAGGGGCCGCGGATACTCACGGCGGCTGAGGTTACGACTAAGGCGAACTAGGTGTACGAGCTCGGTTGGAGATCGGATGGGTTTCTTATGGGTCCCGGCGACGACGCGAGGTGCCGTTCCTGAGCGATCTTCTGGTGGTTTCGCCTAGCGTGTCAGGACCTCCAGCAACCACCGGTGGATCTCCGGGTTCCCCGCCACGATAGGACCCTGGTGCACGACGTCCCAACCTCCGTCAGTGTCTGTCACCACTCCCCCGGCCTCCCGGACCAGTAGCGTTCCTGCTGCCACGTCCCAAGGTGCCAACGACAACTCCCAGAACCCGTCGAAACGGCCCGAGCTAACGTCTACAAGATCAAGCGCGGCGGATCCTGCGCGCCGGATTCCGCTAGTACTGCACAGTATGTTGGCGAGATTTCTTAGATACTGCGGTAGCTGGTCCAACGCCTTGAATGGGAAACCGGTGCCGATCAAAGACAGAGCCGGATCGGACGTGTCTGACACCTCCAGTCGGCGTTCACCGGACCAGGCACCCCCGCCTGCTGTGGCGTGATACACCATGTTGCGGGAGACATCGACCACGACGCCGACAATAAGTCTGCCGTCTACCATCGCAGCGATGCTTACCGCATATGTTGGATATCCGTGCAGGAAGTTGGTAGTGCCGTCGAGAGGGTCCACGATCCACAACAGCCCACCCTCCTCACCGAGGCCGCCAGGTGTGAGTTCTTCACCCATTACTGCAGAGTCTGGAACCTCCCTGAGCAACATCTCCGTAATCAGCTGTTCTGATTCGCGGTCCACCTGCGTGACGAAGTCACTGGTCCCCTTTAGTCCCCAAGTGGCAGGCCGAGGTGGATGCTGTACCGACCGGATATATCCTGCCGCTCGCTGGGCTGTGTCCAGCGTCAGGGTCAGTATGTCTGCGTATTTTCCCAACCTTGCGACCCCCTTGGTGTTTCCATAGCTTGCTCTGATGCGACGAGTATTCTCAGGAATTCAGCCATCTGGCGAACTGCACCTCGGCAACTACCTAGGTGCCGTGCAGAATTGGGTGCGGATGCAACAGGAGTATGAGTGTGTCTTCTGCATCGTCGATTACCACGCTGTAACCCAAGACTACGATCAAGCCGTCCTAAGCGCCCGCACATTCGATATGGCGGTCAGCCTCATTGCTGCCGGTATCGACCCTGAGCGCGCAATCCTGTTCGTACAATCACACGTTCCCGAGCACACTGAGCTGGGCTGGGTCTTCACTACGGTGACACCGATTGGTGAGCTCGAGCGGATGACCCAATTTAAGGATAAGTCTCGCCGTCACGAAAGTGTGTTGGCCGGACTTCTCAACTATCCTGTACTTCAGGCAGCTGACGTGCTGTTGTACAAAGCAGAGTTCGTACCGGTCGGTGACGACCAAGTCCAGCACGTTGAGCTGATGCGCGGGATAGCTCGGAAGTGGAATGCCAGGTACGCAGACGGCTACTTCCCAGAGCCACAAGCCGTGATCACGGAAGCGAGGCGGATAATCGGCCTGGACGGACAGGCCAAGATGTCGAAGAGTCTGGACAATACCATCGGTATCATGGAAAGCCCCGACAGCATTTGGAAGCGCCTCAGACCGGCGGTGACCGATCCGGCTCGCGTGAAACGCACGGACCGTGGAACACCGGAAGTGTGCAATATCTACTCACTGCACCGGTACTTCTCTTCACCAGATGTGGTAACTGAAGTGGCAGACAAGTGCCGGTCCGCCGCCTGGGGGTGCTTGGACTGTAAGCAGGCCTTGGCCGAATCTGTGACTGGTGCCTTCGCTGATATGCGGGAGAGAGCAGCGGAGCTGAAGTCGGATCCCGGTAAAGTGCATGAGATTCTTCGCGCTGGTGCTGATCGGGCGCGTGGAATCGCAGTGCAAACGATGAGCGGCGTGCGTGAGCGGATGGGATTGATGTCTGCTAGGCTCTGGCAGAACGGGTGAGATGGCGGCGCCGCAGAGTACATTTGATCTCAAGGCGGAGCAGGTGGGCGTCCGTACGGCCCCCTCTATTCAACGGCCTTAGGGTGAAGCGAGCAGTCGTAGATCTGTCATCGTCGTTACCGATCTGGTCGATGCCTCCCGATTTGGTTGCCACATTGCGTCGCGCTTTTGGTCTTGGCTGGGAGGTTGTTGAGGTAGCCGAACGAACTCCGAGTGAGGGTGATGAATCCGGTGCGTCGTTGGAGGTAGGGCACGCTGCTGTCGATGCGGAAGTGTACCTCGGATGGGGTGTCTCGTTGGAGGTGATCAAACAAGCCGGAGAGAAGCTTCGGTGGGTGCACACTGCTGCTGCTGGAGTCGGCAGCAGCATCACACCTGAGTTGCACTCCAGTCGTGCCGTCTTCACCAATTCCCGAGGCATACACGCGGCCCCGATCGCTGATTGGGTCGTCGCGGCGATCGGCTTCTGTGTACGCGGCTTTCACGTTGCAGTAGCAGCTCAAAGAGAGAAGCGGTGGGCTAGGAGTCAGCTGACTCAACTTGACAGCCCGATTCGGGAATTTGCTGATCTCCGAGTTGGTCTCGTAGGATATGGCGGTATCGGACGCGTGGTCGCCAGGCGTTGTCGGGCGCTGGGCATGACGGTTCGGGCTGTGCGCCGAAGCTCCCGCAAGGCGCGGCCTATGAACCTAGTCTGGCTAGGGTGTGCGGGTGATCTTCCTGACCTTGCTCGCCGGAGTGACGTTCTAGTGATTGCCGTTCCCCATACGCGGGAAACTGTGAGGCTGATTGACGAGTCGGTGTTGGCCTTGCTGCCGCGAGGGGCTTACGTTCTCAATGTGGCCCGGGGTGCGGTCCTGGACGAGGAAGCCGTAGTGAGTCACCTTGATAGCGGGCAGCTGGCAGGCTGTGTGCTGGATGTTTGTGGTGCCGAGCCGTTACCGGAGGATCACGAGTTTTGGTGCAATCCCAAGGTGTTTGTCACACCCCATGTGAGCGGCGTATCGCACGGGTTCTGGAAGCGGGAGATGGCTCTCATTCTCGAGAATATCGGTCGGCACAAGAAGGGTGACCGCCTCAGGAACTTAGTCGACATGGAGTCCGGTTATTGATCTATGGAGAGCATAATCAAAGCGGCGGTAGAGCGTGGCGCGTCCGACGTGCATATCAAGGCAGGTGACGTATTCCGCGCGAGAATTGGAGGTGAACTGAAGCCGCTCACCAAGCAACGGCTCACACCTGAGCAGACCAAGAGTATCGCGCTTCGATTTATCGTTTCGGAGGAAGTCCGCAGCCGTGTTGACCAGATTCAGGACTACGATTGCTCATGGGGATCTCCTGGGATTGGCCGATTCCGAGTGAACATTCTGCGGCAGCGGTCATCGTTCATGATAGTAATGCGGGTCATTCCGTTTGAAGTTCCAACCCTGGATAAGCTGCAGCTCCCACGAGTCCTCGAGACGATTGCGGAGTTCGAACGCGGGATCGTCTTAGTCACTGGACCGACTGGTAGTGGGAAGAGCGCAACTATGGCAGGATTACTCAATCACATCAACACGACTAGTAAGCGGCACATCGTCACTCTGGAGGATCCAATAGAGTTCCTACATCGCGATCTCAATAGCTCTGTCACGCAGCGCGAGATTGGAGCTGACACGACCAGTTTCAGCGTCGGGCTCAAGGCTGCGATGAGGCAAGACTGCAATGTCATAATGATCGATCAGCTGCCAGATCTGCTCACTGTTGACACGGCACTCAAAGTGGGCGAAATGGGTCATCTTCTCATGAGTACCCTACCAACGCCGGACGCCACCACCACAATTGCGCGTCTCGTAGCCATGTTCCCGCCTGACGAACAGGAGATTGCGCGACAGAGACTGGCGAATACTCTGATGGCAGTTGTTTCGCAGCGGCTGCTTCCGCGAGCCGATGGGACCGGGAGGTGTCCCGTGTGTGAAGTGCTCATCTGCACACCAGAAATCAGCGATCTGATCAGCGACCGGACCCGAGTGGGTGACCTCAAGGGTTTCATTGCAAAGGGGGTCAACGAGAGCGGCATGCAGACTTTCGATCAACACCTGACGGATCTTGTGGATGGGAAAGTCATCACTCTGGAGGCGGCCAAGATCGCAGCCAACGATCCCACGGCGTTCGAGGATCGATTGGGTGAAGGTTCAGAGTAGCTATCCACAGCACGGCACCCGAGGGAAGCCGATTCTACTACCGGTCAGGATGGTTGAGATCCACTGGTACGTGTCCCGTTCCATCTAACCCTAGCTACAGAAATGAATCAAAGACCTGACAGACCAAATGGACTCCTGGTTCCACTCACGACCCCGTTCGATAGCGCCACAGGGGACATCGCACCAATTCACTTGCGGGATAATGCGCGAGCGCTGCTGGAGGCTGGTGTAAACGGTCTCGTAGCGTGTGGATCTACTGGGGAAGCGGCTCTGCTCAACGAAGAAGAGTATTGCAGCGTTGTATCCTGGCTTCGTGACGTGGTTCCAGGTGATAAATGGCTCATAGCTGGGGCAGGTCGTGAAAGCACACGTGCCACTGTCAGCGCCTGTCGCGTTGCCGCCGACGAAGGTGCCGACGCTGTATTGGTGAGGGCCCCTTCATACTATGCACCTTCGCTAACCGGCGCGGCACTGACTGCTCACTTCGAAAAGGTAGCCGACGAGTCTCCAGTGCCGGTGCTGCTCTATAACATGCCTAAGTATACGCACATTGCCATGACGGATTCTCTGTTTGCGTCATTGTCCGATCACAGCAATGTCTGGGGAGCTAAGGATTCCTCAGGGGACATCAAGAACTTCGCTAGCTACCGCGATGCAGTCCCGCACTGGACGCTGCTCATCGGCTCAGGAGCATTGTACTACGCAGCTCTCGAGATGGGTGGTGCTGGAGCTGTCGCCGCAACTGGATGCTTCGCGGTTGGGCACACTCTTGAGATTGGCGCGGCGTTCGCAGCCGGTGACAGACGCCGGGCTGGTGCGGCTCAGGAGATCGTGGGACCGCTGCATCGTGAGATTGTTGGGGGGTTCGGAGTGGCTGGTGTGAAGGCTGCAGTGGACTTTGTTGGACTAGCTGGCGGTGCAGTCAGACCTCCCTTGCGTGATTTGCCAGACAAGGACCGTGACAAGGTGAGAGGCGTCCTACGCCCAGCCGGTCTGGTTTCTGATTAGTGTGCTGGACGTCGGCTGGGCCGCCCAATTCCTGCAACGGATCGCGGTGCCGCGCCTACCAGGATCGGAATCTCTAAGGGACGTCGAAGCAGCCATCGTCGAGCGCTTGACTGAATCGGGCTACACGGTTTTCAAAGACAGTTTCATCGCCTCAGCAAGCCCACTCATATCGGCTTCGGTAGCCGGAGCCGGGTTCGGCTGGACCGCGCTAATCCTCGTACCGCTGTTGACCTTCGGACCGCCGGGTTGGACCGTGGCGCTCACTGGGATAGGTGCATTCACTCTGGTCTCGCTTTTGGCGGTTGGACTGTATCGGGGCTGGGTGGAGCTTGGTATGCTCAAGGCCGAGGCCGTCAACATCTGGGCAAAACGTGATCGGCCCGCAGTATGGCTGGTTGCACACTCTGACAGCAAATCCCAGCAGCTATCGCTAGGTGGGCGGGTATTGGCTGTCACGATACTGTGTGCGGGATTGGCCCTCATGATCGTGGCACTTACCCTCAGGATATTCACTCCGCTACCATGGTGGTTTGCGTTCCCGGTTGGCGTGGCGACAGCGTTAGGGGGCGGTGCACTATCTCGCGCTACGGTATCGAACGATTCTCCGGGAGCGGTCGACAATGCCACCGGCGTGTTGGCCGCACTGGTCGCCGCTGATGGCCTGCGAACCCGAGGCGATATTGGTGTGCTGATAACTGGTGCGGAGGAATTCGGCATGGCGGGAGCCGCTGCATGGACCAGCCAGTACGGTGGAGAAGGGATGTTCGTCAACTTTGACAGCCTCGATTCGCGTGGAAGCTACCGAGTGACGATCCATCGGGCTCGCGCTCAGGATGAGATGAGTGGCCGGGGCCAAGAGATCGCGAATGCGTTGACCTCACAGCTAACGAGTCTGGGACAAAGGGTCGTCTGTCGCAGCTTGCCTCCAGGGATACTGGTAGATGGAGTGGCCCTTGCTCGAGCTGGGATGCCGGGAGTATCCCTGAGCCGCGGTGACTGGAACACGCTGAGAGTAGTCCATACATCGAGGGACTCGAGCGATCGGGTCGACGTCGCCGCTGCTGTCATGGCGGGTAGGGCGACTGCTGCAGCGCTGGACGGTTGGCTTGGTTGACGGCCCTAGCGGTGAAGCCTAGCTTTCTCCGAAGGATACCCCGGGGGTAGCCCCGGGGTTTTTTGCGCTCTACCCGCGGAAGGTGGGTTGCACAATGTTTGGTCCTGTTGCCCGCTGCGTTGTCGTTGTGGGGGCTCAATGGGGGGACGAGGGGAAGGGCAAGATCGTCGACATTATGTCTCAACACGCCGATCTGGTAGTCCGCTATCAGGGAGGGGCCAACGCCGGCCACACTGTGGTGTGTGGCAAGGAACAGTTCATTCTTCACCTGGTTCCTTCCGGGATCCTCCATCAGTCGGCCCTCTGTCTCATAGCAAACGGCGTTGTGCTGGATCCGAATACGCTGATGGAAGAACTTGAGGCCCTGGAACAACGAGGGACTGAGGTTGAGGGGCGCCTGCTGATCTCTGACCGGGCCCACCTGGTGCTTCCCTATCACGTACTGCTGGACCGGGCCCGCGAGAGGACAGGCAATATCGGCACTACTGGGCGGGGTATCGGGCCTGCGTATGAAGATAAGTATGGGCGGCGCGGTATTCGCGTGGGCGACCTGCGGGACGGAAACCGGCTCCAGGAGTTGGTCAGGAGTAACGTCGAGCGTGCCAACCGCCTTTGCGAGATGTTGGATTTCAGCGAACGGGCGGACTTGGCGGATCACGTGCGAATACTCGAACGGGTCAGGCCGAGGCTCCTACCACTCATAGCGGATACCGGCTTCCTTATACATGAGGCCATAAAGGCGCGGCGGAACGTACTGCTTGAGGGAGCCCAGGGAACGCTGCTAGATGTGGATCATGGAACCTACCCATTCGTGACCTCATCTAACACGACCGCGGGGGGGGCAGCAACCGGATCGGGCATCGGTCCGACGTCAATCGAAGCCGTAGTGGGCGTTGTGAAAGCGTACACAACTCGTGTTGGGAACGGGCCACTGCCGACTGAAGCGAAAGATGACGTGGGTAGGCGTTTACGAGAACTGGGGGGGGAGTATGGGGCCACCACGGGCAGGCCACGCCGATGCGGCTGGTTCGATGCTGTCGTCGCTTCGTACGCGGCTCGAGTCAACGGTATCACGCAGCTGGCCGTGACGAAGCTCGATGTACTAGACACCGTCCCCTCGGTCCCGATCTGTGTGGGATATGAGCTGGATGGGGAACGAATGCTCTCTTTCCCGGCTGACATTGCTAGTCTCGATCGAATCGAGCCAGTATACCAGGAGATGGAAGGCTGGGTGACGTCCACGGGAGATGCACGTCGACCCGATGATCTACCTCGCCAAGCTCGAGCCTACCTCGATCGGATTGCTGAGATGATCGGAGCACCTATCGAATACGTCAGCGTCGGGAGCCGTCGCGACCAGGTCATCCAGTTCAATTGAAGAGGTTGGAAGTGAACAGTCGGTCGCAAGTTCTAGAAGTCTGAATGTGAGGTTGTTACAGGAACTTGGTCAACCGCTCACGAATGCTTCTACCGGGCGAGCGTTCCCTGCGGTTGCTGCCCTTGGAGTAGTAGCTGTAGTAACGGTCGTGTCGCTGACTCACGCTATTGAGGACCACCCCAGCTATTCTAGCATGCACCCGGCCTAGCTGACTCATAGTCCGCTGCGCTGCTGACTCCTCAGTGTCACCACTCCTAAACACCAAGATCATTGCATCGACCGATGCGCCAACCACTATCGCGTCAGTCACCGGCAGGGCAGGAGGCGTGTCCAACACCACGTAGGCATAGTCGCGTCGAGCGTCGCCCAGTAATTGCCGCATGGCATCCGATCCCAAGAGTTCTGCTGGATTGGGTGGCTTGGGACCGCTGGGTAGAACGTCGAGGTTCTCCGCGACGTCTGGTCTCATGGCTTCGCGCATGCTGGCGTTACCGATCAGCACGTCCGTGAGGCCGGGTTCGTCGACCAACTGGAAGGTCCGATGAATCAAAGGCCGCCGTAAATCTCCGTCGATCAAGAGAACACGGTTGCCACTCTGCGCGAGCACCAAAGCCAGGTTTGCCGCGGTCGTGGATTTCCCTTCGCCAGGGCCAGGGCTCGTGACCGCAACGACTTGAACTGGCCGCTCAGCTGCGACGAACGTCACGTTGGTCCTCAGTGAACGGTAGGCTTCGACGGTTGGGTCGTCGGGGTCGAGCACGCGCATGGCCAGTATGGGCTTGCGCCCACCGTTGGCCACGACCGACAGCTTGGGCTCGTAGGGGATCAGGCCAAGCACTGGTACGCCGACAACACGTTCCACATCTGCTGCGGTTTTGATCGTCTGGTCTAGGTACTCGAGGAAGAAGGCTCCACCTATGCCGAGCAGTAACCCTACAAGCAGACCCAACAGGATCTTCTGCCTGAGATTTGTGCCGATCGGCATGGGGGGTGAAGCCCCATCCAGGATGGTCACGTACGGAGCAATCGAGGCTTCCTGCATCTGGACTTGCTGGTACTGTCCGAGCAAGTAACTATATGTGTCGTGCAGTATGTCACGTTCGATTTCCAACTGTGCGATTCGAGTTGCCTTACCCGGAAAAGTCCCAAGTCGGGCTCGTAGTTCGGCAATGTTGGCACCCATTGCCGCGCGTCGGTCCTCCAAACCTTGAGCCGCAGCTTCTACGGCAGCCCTGAGGGCTTCGTGCCCCGCGCGAATGCGTTGGCTGATCGCACCGACCTGGGGGTTGTCCTCACTCAATCCCAAAGCTCCAGCAGTTAGCGTCCTCTGTTCCTGGTACAGATCGAGCAGACTGTGAATCTGAAACACGATGGCCGCGTTGGCTGCGCTACCTTGTAGGGCCGCGAGCCGGTTCAGCGTTTCGATGCCGATTGAGTCTTCGTAGGCGAGCGCCTCTCGGAGCGTGGAGAGCTCGATCAGGATCCGCTGTCTCTCCTGTTCCGCAGACTGAATCGACTGAACGACGGCCCGCTCTTCTGCCGAGAGGTCAGTGATCTGCTGCCCCTCCTTGAATTCCTGCAGCTCCCTGAGCTTCGCCTGGAGGTCGTTATCTGCCCGGTCTAGCTGCACCAATATGTGTTGCGCTCGCTGCGTGGCCAGTTGCCTTGCCCGGTCCGCTCCGTCGAGCCTGAGTTGCAGAGCGGACTGGTTGAGAACGTGCGGCACCAGAGTGGGATCGCTACCGGTGAACGTGATATCCACCGCGTTGGTGGCTTCCCTCACGCCGTACCAGACACTTGCGTTCACCCAGGCAGCCGCGGCTTCAGGACTCACGATACGGAACCGGACCATACCATCGGGCAGCTGCGCAGTGAGCAATTGAAACGAGAATCCAGGCCCCTCGACAGTCTCCTGGCGTGTCCCTGACCAGACCAGGGCACCAGTCAGTTCGTCCTGCAGTTGGAATCGCCGGGGCGCGTCTGAATGCAGCAGTACATAGTCTCCCAGGGGTGCGTCCGGCTCAACCTGCACAGCTGCGAATACGTTGCCACGGTGGACCGAGGGGTCGATGAGCTCTAGCTGCAGATCGAGAGCATCCACCACTCGCAGAGCGAGTTGTTGTGTTGTCAGCACAAGAGCTTCGGAGAGAACCGGGTCCGTGCGCAGGGCGAGTTCATCCACATCAATATCGTCCATGCGTGCGAACACTTGTTTCGGCGAACTTATCTGCACGGTTAGCTGCGATCTGTACTGTGTGACGGCATCTCGTCCAGTGAAGTACGCAGCACCGGTGACGAGCGCAGGGACGATCACGACCACCCGCCAGTGGTGAGATACAACGGCTGCGAGATCCTTGAGGTGGACCTCGCGTCCCGCTGAAGCTAGGCCAGCTGCAGGCAACTTCGCTGGCTTAGAGCCCGTGACACCCTCAGCCGTAGTGTGCGCCACTCGGCGGCTCCGTCAAAGCCGCTGGCCAGGCGGCGCCCCTCAATTCTCGAGGCAGTGATGGGCTCCTGCAGTTAGAGCTGTAGGATTTCAAGACGCAGGCCGAATCGAGAACGTGGCTATTAGCAAATGTCTGTCTTCCGAAACTCGGTTGCGGGCTCACGGTGTGAGTGCCCTGCCACATGTTTCATTAGACTGAAGGGCTAGGCACGGCGGTCAGCTGTTTGGGGCAATATAAGGGAACTCGAAGAAGTTGCACAAGTCGTGATACTTCAAACTGTTACGTGCCATCGTGCAGGTATTTCTGAGCCGCCATTGGTATGTCTTAGTGACAGCTCACTCACTGCGTCCGAGTGTTTAGAAGGGTTTTCGGTTTCCTTGGTTCGTCCAAATGAGTACGACGCCGCAGCCGCTCTCGGCCCCCCCATATTTCGCCGGCATTTCGGATGGGCTACGGTAGATCTCCATTCCGATAACTTCCTCCGGCTGAATCACCTGGGCAAGTGATTCGAAGGTGTCAAACGGAATTTGCCTGTCATCAACGAACAGATTGGGGGCTGTGCATCCCCCGCCCGGGCCTGATGGCATGCCTGTCACCCGGAGCAGAGTCCCAGACATCCCATCTCTACCATCGGGTACGATGATCACGCCGGGGATTGCGGTCAGGAGGTCGCCGATGTCCCTGGCCGCGCCGAGTCGGCTCTCGATCCCTTGGCGATCCATGAATCGTCCCAATCCCCGCTCCCGCCTCTCAGAGAAACCGACGTCATCAAGGTATTGCACAGCGGTGGCGGAGACTTCGATTGGCTCCAGCGCAATGACTGCCGTGGGCTCGAGGAGCACACTGAGGGTCACCTGAGCTTCGCTCTCGTCGATCCAGAGTTCCTGCACCCAATTGCGGTATCCCGTGCGCCGGAACGAGATTGTGTTCGCGCCTCGCGCCCACTGGGCTGCGACGAGGTCAAAAGTCCCATCCTCGCGGCTCACCACCGATTCGCGGCCGTTGAGGCTCACTGCGACACCCTCGAGGCCCTGACCCGACGCCCGATCGACGACCAACCCGGAGAGGAGCGCCTGGGAGATCGTGGTCGTGCCGGGCTCATCGTCAATTCCCATGCCGAGATTGACCATCCATATCGGCGGTGGTGCGGGATGAGAATAACTGTATGCCTGATCTGGACGCCTGTCCCACGCGTATAACAAGTCGCCTTCAGCCATCCGGGGAAAGATGACATTCGCGGTTCGGCTCTTCCTCCTCCGGTGGTCTGCCTTGATGGAAACCGGGCGTCCAACCGGCAGACCGCAGAGGACAAAGAAACCCGCGTCGTCAGTCTCACCAACTTGCTGCATATCTCTGATTGTGAATCGCTCATCATCCGGAACGACCTCTTGCCAGGACGCCGTAACACGCGCGCCGGAGACGGCTTCGTGGTCACTGCCCGCGACGCGGCCGACTACAACTCTCAGATCCTGACGATTGGAGCTTGTGCCGCAAAGGTGGGCCGCCATGGTGTTGGAGTGGGGGATCGTCACCACGACCGTATCGGTGCGTTCACGGGCAAGATCTACGGTGATTTCCGGGGAATCCAAGCCGATTGAGTCGAGCCAGGGGTGCGCGAAAGAAACCGTGTACTCACCTTCCAACGGTACGGCAAGGTGGAACTCACCGTTGCGGTCCGTGGACGTCCAGAAGTCGGTTCCTGCGATCACCACGTGCCCGCCGGCGAGCGGTTGGGACTTTGTGCTGTCGAAAATCGGCCCAATTATATGCGCGAGCGTGGCTGGGTAGATCTTGGATCCGTCGCTAGCGGTGATCTCGAGGATCTCTCCTCCGATGTCCTGGAAGCCATTGATGACGGCTTCCTGCCGACGGGCACCCTCTACGGCATTGCCCCTCACCCGCACGTGGATGAGCGGAGTCCTCGCCTGCCATCGCTGGACTATCCATGCCCCGGAAGGGATCTTCATGAACTCAACTGTGGCTCCTGCACGTTCATCCGCCACGTTCCCGGGCAACTCGGTGTACGCAACTTCGAGTTTGTGGAGTTCGGATGTCGACTCGTCCAGCCAAAGCGCCCCTCTCACTTCGGTCACACTACGGTCCGGGGTGGGCTCAAAAGCAAGACCGACGCGTCCGGGGTGTTCGACGGAGTCGCGCACTACGTGAAAGCAATGAGTGCTCAGAAAGGCGTCGTCCAAGAGGACACGGGCATCCGGCACGTAGTACCAATTCTCGTTGCCCCGCCGAACGATGTAGCCATCGGCTGCGAGTTGCGCTGCAGGAAGGCTCATGTAGGGCTGAGCCGTGACGCCCTCCCTAGTACGTCCGGTCTCTTTGGTTATGCGACGCCGGTTTGCAGAGAGATCTCTGGTGTAGCTGTACCTTCTATAGTGATATAGTTCCTGAGTCCCGCTCCAGGCCGTTGCTGCTAGGGCCTTGCGGATCTCTTCCCAAATGAGGCCCGTGGCGAGCGCTCGCTCAGGGTTCACGTGACAGCGATCCTCCCCGGCCACCTCTACTACATCGAGGCGCACCGGGAGTGCGGTGACCTCCAATGAGAGTGTGAGGATGGTGTCTGACAGGAGTTGAAAAGGGTCGGAGACAAAGGTGCCATAGCCGATCCGCTCGGATCGTAGGCGGTAGACACCACTGTTCGGGGCCGCTAGGTCGAACCGTCCCTCTGATGAAGTGAGAGCGCGAGCCACTTCCACGCTATCCTCGTTGAGGAGAACGACGAAACCGGTTCCAACCGGCACACCGTTAGTGGCATCTACGACCGTCCCCTGAACTGCCTGTGCGGCGAGGCTGAATGGCACTGACAAAACCAGTGCGGCAGCCGTGAGCGAAACCTCGAGTCTTGCCATTGCCCTTTGCATAGACAGCCTAATCGGGTCCGTGCTGGTTGTCCTCCACAGGCCTAACGCTGCTCCTCGGCATACGTGTGAATATACTGGATGGTGACCTGCAGGTTCCGCCATTCAATTCCAAGCCGTCCCCTGAGCCTGTGCAGCTACTCTGGCCCAATCCGCTCCGTCCAGAGGTTGACCGGTGCGTAGAGCTTGTAAACCGGGCACATCTCGGGATTGGCGCTCCACTGGGTGGCTAGGTACCGATCGAAGAAGTTCCACACCACCAGACCGTCGTCACTCTCGGGCTCCAACAGGTATGCCGCCACGGGGCCAAGCGCCTGGGCGGTGCTGACGAACAACGTGCCGACAGGAAACTCCTTCTCAACCATCGCATACTCACCCCGCACGGAACTGGTGTAGTGCCCCTGGTTCAACCGGGTGGCAGGGATTACCTCGGTGACCGTGAAGGACTCGACCGTCAGCTTTGTTGTTTCCTTCAACTGCTCCACGGCCACTCCGTGCTGGAGCAACTTCTTGAGAACAGCATCGTCCTGGATGGGGATCAGATAACCGCGGGGAAAGCGGACTGTACGCTTAGGTGTATAGCGAGCGAGGTAGGGTACGTTTGCATATGTCTTCTTCACGCCTGTGGGTCGGTAGCGTGGACGACCACCGGGTCGCTCCATCAACTCCATCTCATATCCTTGGATCGTGATGTGCAAGTCGATTGGCGCGCGGTCGTACTCAACCACGAAGACATCTTGCCTTGAAGGATTTGCTCCCCGCGCGATGGCTCTCCGGTCAGCGTCGCGCACGAGTGCCACCATCTCGTCCCTATTGGCGTGAATATGATCGAGGAAGGCCAGAAAGAGGTTGTAAGCTCCCTGCACTCGGGTCTCGAAGTCGACGTACGGGTACTGCTCGTTCAAGACCGAGAAGCGGTTCCTCAGGCCCACATAGTTGCTTAGATACCGCGGTTGGGGTCCCAAAGGAATCCAACCCGTCTCCGGCTTGCTTGGGTCGATGAAGTCACCATGAGGGACGGTTAGCGTATGATATCCCTCACGCATGCGCTCTTCCACGGCCGGTAGCAGCACGTCAGCCATGTAGCTCAGGATAGCTGCATCGCCGTTGGGATTGAGGCCCCATGTCCAAGTGACCGGTTCCTGGTGGTAGGAACCATTGTGCGTGTGGCTGTCGAGGAAAAAGATGGGGTCCCAGCCGAGTAACACGTGCTGGATGAGTCCGGCCACCTCTGGGCTCTCGACCTTCATCCCGTCGCGGTTCAGGTCGAGGTTCTGTCCGTTGTAGCGTATGCCCACCCCCTGTTCTGGTCCCACTTGGTTAGTACGGTTCTGCGTGCTGATGTTCTCGTTTCCGTCTGCATTGAAAATGGGAGCAATTAGAATCACGAGCTTGTCGAGGTAGCCGGCTGTCTTTCCCAGTGTGATGTCTCGGGCAAGCATCTGGGCGGCTTCTTTCCCTTCGACCTCACCAGCGTGGATGTTGGCCTGGATGTACACCACCGCACGCTCGTCGTATCGCAGGTCGGTCGGCGATGCAGGCACTGGGTCGCCGATGACTATGAGTGGCACCTCTCTTCCCTCCGTGCTGGTTCCCATTGTCTCCACCCTGACCAAGGAACTCTGGCGCTGCAGCTGCCTGATGAACTCCATGATATCCGCGTGGCGGGAAGTCGCTTTGAACCCACTCGCTTCAGCTACGGTCAGCAGGCCTTGCTGCCCGGCGAGTCCTGCGGTAGTACAGGGCAGAGCCGCAAACGCCAGGGCCACCCACCGTCCGATTTGGACTACTCTCATCCCTTTCATGATGTCTCTCCTCAATCCTTGGCTCCCGAGCCACGTTGATACGTGTCTATCCAAAGATAGCTCGCGCAGTTCTCTTGATTCGCAGTCGTGTCTCAATGACTAGAGGTCTCCTAGCCGTCTCACTGACTGGGCTTCCACGGCGTCGGGTTGGGCCGTCGCCATCCGACGGTGAAGGTCAACTTGTCCAAGATGGTACGCCAGAGCGGCAGCCAGGTGGGTCAACTTCGGCACCGTTGCAGTCATGGGAATCCTCACCTCGCAGACGCCGTCAGTACGACTCGCAGCCGGTATCTGCCAGCAAAGTCCTGAGGGGCAGCGTCCAATTTCTGGGGAGTCTTCTGTCGTGACACCGGGCTGGCCATGGCGGCAGAGACTGGTCGTGGGTAGCAGGTTGGCAGCCCAGTGACGGTCCTGGGTCCATTAACGGTCACTGCCAGGCTGCTAGCCCCTGCCCGGGGGTGGGAAGGAGTGTGCCGAATACTGGATCTTCCATTCGCCGTCTCGTAGGACATAGATACTCGTGTAGGTGCCCGACGACCGTGCTGTGTCGCCGGCCGTGAGAATGGCTGTGAACTCAAAAGTGGCGGTGGAGACCGCTACGTCGCGGCTGAGCACATCAATGTGGATGTCTAGCCAGCGCAGGTCTGCCTCCACTACTCCGCCGAACTGAGCATCCATGATGTCGGCAAAGGCTCCATGAGAACGCGTCACCCGACCACGCGCCACATAGGTCAGCTCATCGCTATCGCGATAGTAGCTGAGCAGACGACCAAACTGCAGCGCGTTGGTTGCCTGGGGGATCTCGTCGAACAGCTGGCCAACCCTACTAGCGATTGCATCCCGTTCCTCGGGGGTGAGCAGGTGTTCGGACGCAGGTTCGCAGCCCAGGCTTAGGCCGACCAGCAGGCCAACCGCTGCAACATTTGACAGGGTCATGATGGTCTCCGTCGTACAAGTCCGATCGATAGCAGGCGGCAGACCCGATTAGTACTGCCGGCCATCCTGTGCTCAGACACGGACAGGGTCAAGTAACCATCCCTGGTCGAGAGCTACAAGCCCTGCTGCCGCCACAAACCGAGGACTCGCGTTGCACGTTCTCGTCAAGACAGCAAGTGAACGTACGGCGTTGCTCCGGGTCCGAAGAAACTCCGTAGACCAGAATCCCCTCGATCCAGTCATTGGTCAGCTTGCTGGGCGCGTAGCCGACTTCTATACTTCTGGACTTCAATAACTTCCCTTTAACAAGTTGATCGCGAAGACTCCCCGATGGCCGATACCTCGCTCATGGACAGACTCGTGTCGCTCGCCAAGCGACGTGGATTCGTTTACCAATCTTCCGAGATCTACGGTGGGGTCGGATCCGTGTGGGATTACGGGCCGCTGGGCGTCGAGCTCAAGAAGAACCTCAAAGAGCGCTGGTGGCGCTCCATGGTTCACGAGCGCGAGGACATTGAGGGACTAGATGCCGCGATCCTGATGCACCCGAGGGTTTGGGAAGCCTCCGGACACGTGTCGGGATTCACCGATCCGCTGGTCGATTGCAGACAGTGCAAGAACCGGTTTCGTGATGATGATCCGCGGATCAAGGGGGAACCGGGGCATCCCGAGACCAAATGCCCAGTCTGCGGTAACAAGGGAACCTTGACCGAACCACGCCTTTTCAACCTCATGTTCAAGACCTTCATGGGGCCGGTGGAAGAGGACGCTGCGATCGTGTATCTGCGGCCGGAGACCGCTCAGGGCATCTACGTCAACTACCTCAACGTGCAGCAATCCGCAAGGCAGAAGATTCCGTTTGGAATAGCTCAGGTCGGCAAGGCATTTCGCAACGAAATAACCCCTGGGAACTTCATCTTCCGCACCCGCGAGTTCGAGCAGATGGAGATGCAGTTTTTTGTGAAGCCGGGTGACGACGACAAATGGTTCGAGGAATGGCGTGGCATCCGCATGCAGTGGCACAAAGACCTCGGGATCGCTCCCGGGAAGCTGCGCTTTCACGAACACGCATCAGATGAATTAGCCCACTACGCCAAGGTTGCCTACGACATCGAGTACCAATTCCCCTTCGGGTGGCAAGAATTCGAGGGTATCCACAATCGGACCGACTTCGACCTCCATCGCCACCAGGAATACTCAGGCAAGAAACTCGAGTACGTGGATACGGCCAACAATGAACGCTACATCCCCTACATAATCGAGACGTCGCTCGGGGCGGACCGGCTAGCATTGGTGGTTCTGGTTGACGCGTATCGCGAGGAGGAGGTGCATGGGGAAAAGCGAGTCGTGCTTGGGCTCCATCCGACGATCGCGCCCGTCAAAGTAGGCGTCTTCCCATTGGTAAAGAAAGACGGTATGCCGGAGCTGTCGCGCCGGATGTTCGACGACCTACGCTCACGGTTCCCGGCGTTCTATGACGACGGTGGGTCAATCGGTCGACGTTACCGGCGTCAGGACGAGGCGGGCACACCATTCGGGGTCACGGTGGACGGCCAAAGCCTCGAAGATGGCACCGTTACTGTTCGGCACCGGGACACGTTGGAGCAGGACAGGGTGAGCAAAGACCAACTGATTCAGTATGTCACTGAGCGACTGAGCGGGTGAGGATAGACAGGATCGTCTCTGCCGGGGAAGAGTTGCAGGAAACCCTCGGCCGGGAGCATACCTTACTCTCGCCGGTCACAAGAGCGAACCGGAATTTCAGAAAATCTTCTGATTAGCCGGGTATCTCCCAGCCTGGCAAATGGAAGCTGCTCTTCAGGCGATGCTGCTGGAGCGTTTCGATGAGCGCTGGTACCCCAATCGCGCAGCCGGCAGGTTCCTTCATGAGTTGACGGAACACGGCCAGCAGATCCCAACCGATCGCTTGGCCAAGGATGCTACTGGCTGCCGGCTCTGGCTCGAACCGGTGCGCGTTCGCTTGGAAGAGTTGTTGAATTGAGTCGCCAGCCGACAGCAGCTACGCATCAGCCGAAAGGTGAAGGCCGCCAGCTGAAAGCTCAACTTCGCCGCTCTAACCCCTCTTGCGCACGTACTCCGAGACTACATCCTGCGCGAATTCGAGAATCTGCTCCGGCGAATCGTCGGGATCGCACATCTCAGGCGTCTCGATGATATCGGTGACCATCTCTTCCCACCATGGTGCTTCCAGGATAGCCGTGCACCCTTCTGCGTCGAGTCCTACCCCGATCATCTCGTCCCGCGTCGGAATGTCGAATTCGATGCACACCCCGCCACCTGATCCACCGTCCTTCAGGCGGACCTTCTGTCGCAGGTACTTGATGATCGCCCGCAGTTCCTCGGAGTTCATTCGGGACTCCTTCACTGATCACTTTTCTCCACTGACTGCTCGCCTATCATACTTCACCGCTTGCTGCTGCACTACTCACCGCATACTGCCAGGGTGTCGTGACGTCGGCTCACTGCTGATCTTTCTTGGCAGACTGAAACAGCAGATACACAAATCCGCCCCAAACCCCCGCCAGCACGATGATCATCATGATCCAGCCGCTTGCGCTCATACTAGGCTCCTTCCTTTACGCCGACGCGGGCAGCCCACCAGCGGTTGAAGAGAATGAGTACCGCGATCAACAGCGCCCACTGCGCGAGCGTCGTTCCCAGGCTCAAGGTGTGGAACGGGTTCCACCAGCCCTCCGGGTCGTATACAGCTACAGCTTGATAGAACCACCAGATCATGAGCGCGACGAACTCCAAGGGGATTACGTACTTTATGACGAACACGAACCAGCGACCAATGGGTCGCCGTTCCTCTGGGGTGTTGATCAGCCGGTCGCGGAATCGTCCCGCTCCGTACTTGGCTGCGGCCAGAGAAATGAAGAGACCAGACACTATTAGCCCAAGTCCCCACACCCAGTCCTGATTCTGGAAGAATCCGAGCTTCCAAGCTGAGGGAAGTCCCAAGAGGAATCCGACCACCCCAACAAGTGGTACCGCAATCTTACGCTTGATCCCTAGGTCGACGCCTATGCGCGTTGCCATCTCGATCATTGCAATGAGCGAGGACATTGCGGCAAAGCTCAGGGCGAGGAAAAACATGGCGAGGAATAGCTGTCCGGCCGGTATCTGTGCAAAGAGCTGAGGCATCCAGATAAAGGTCAGTCCTTCATTGCCCGCACCTAACGCTACTCGAGCTTCCACCTCCGGCAACACTGCGAAGACGGTGCACATGACCGCGATGCCGGCCAGCAGCGATGCGGTGTAGTCGCCAAACGCCGTAGTGTAACCGGTCAGCACGAAGTCGTGCTTCTTCTGGAGGTATACGCCGTAGGTCATTGCCAAGCCCCATGCTGCGCCGACGCTCCAGGCGGACTGACTCAACGCCTCGAGCCACACTTCGTGAGATAGTAAGTCACGCCAGACCGGCGTAAACAGGAATCCAAGGCCTTTGATTGCCCCGGGGAGGGTCACAGCCCGTATCGCTGCCACCGTCAATAACACAAACAATATCGGAATCAGCAGGCGGTTAGTCCGTTCGATACCCTTGACGACTCCGCGGGAGATGATGAAACAGCCGACAGCCATCGCCAGAAAATGAAAGTACACAGGCTGGATACCGCTGCTTGTGAAATTCTCCCAATACGTCTCAAAGTTGCCACTGGTGAATCCGGGGCCGAGCGTCGCGAAGAAATATTTGATGCACCATCCAGTGACGACAGAGTAGTAGAACATGATGAAGCAGGTGCAGAGTCCCACAAAGGCACCCATCCAGTTGTACTTGCTCCCAATCAGATGTCCGATAGCTCCCGCGGGACCCCTCCGAGTGTGCTTACCCAGTGCGAACTCGCTGATTATCAAGGGGAGGGACCAGGCAAACATGAACAGCAGCCAGGCGATCAGGAATGCACCGCCGCCGTTGGCGGCCGCAACTCGGGGAAACCGCCAGATATTTCCGGTTCCCACGGCCATGCCTATGGCCGCGAGCAGGATGCCCCAGCGGGTGCTGAATTGGTCGTTGTTTTCGGTCATGTGTGCCCTCAGTGAGTTTTCGGATGGTTCCAAGCCCAAACTCTGGCCGGTCATTTTAGCCCGATTCCAGGGAAATGGGAACAGCAGAGGGATGCTAGGGGTGCTACTCCGACAGCCCGAGTCATCATCTCTTTCCCCAACTGTCTGACGCAAGTCTCGGCCTCGGCGTAGCTAAATGCACCGGTGCGAAGTCCCCAAACTGAATCCAAGCCACTTGCGACTCACCCAATCCCTAAAGGCAATTTGGGAGGCAGTGTGCGACCTTTTGGAGCAACAAAGATGTTGCTCATTTCGTGCTCCAACTTGGAGTTTCCTGGCATCCGCCACGTTCCTGCGCTCAAGAATTGCGGTGTCGTTACTTTAGGTTTCTGGCGGGGATTCCGTTGGAACCTTATTATCCCGCGCCTGGGTTACAGCATTCTCCTGCCGTTTGATGATTCTCGGAGGTCTGTGCTTGAAGGAACAAAGCTCGAGCCACAAAGAACGTTCCCGCTCCGCAGTGCTATGTGAGCGTGCTGGCAAAGTGCTCGTGGGCGGAGTGAACAGTCCGGTGCGTGCCTTCCGAGCGGTGGGAGGCAAGCCGGTCTTCATAGACCGCATGGAGGGTGCGTGCGTCCACGACGTGGATGGAAACACCTATGTAGATCTAGTGGGCAGTTGGGGGCCCTCGGTTGTGGGGCACGCGCACGCGGACGTGGTTGAGGCGGTGCGAGAGGCGGCCGCACGGGGTCTGAGTTTTGGCGCTTGTTGTGCAGCGGAGGCTGAGTTGGCGGAACTCATCGTCGGGGCCGTGCCATCCATTGAGCTGGTCCGGTTCGTCAACAGCGGTACCGAAGCTACCATGAGTGCGATCCGCCTCGCACGGGCCGCCACGGGTAGGTCCAAGATCCTCAAGTTCGTGGGGTGCTACCATGGGCACGTCGACGGGCTGTTAGTGGCTGCCGGTTCGGGAGCGGCTACGTTTGGGGTGCCCGATTCGGCTGGTGTGCCTGCATCGTACACCCGTGAAACCCTACTGGCTCAATTCAATGACTTGAAGGCAGTAGAACGGGTCATGAGCCGGCATGGCTCGGAGGTAGCCGCGATCTTGGTTGAGCCGGTGGCGGGGAATATGGGCTACGTGGAGCCGGTTCGCGGATTCTTGGGGGGGCTGCGCACACTGTGCGATGAACATGGCAGCCTGTTGATCTTCGACGAAGTGATGACCGGCTTCAGGGTCGCGTGGGGCGGTTATCAGAACTCTTGTGGCATCAATCCCAATTTGACCTGCTTGGGCAAAGTCATTGGTGGTGGGATGCCGGTAGCAGCCTATGGTGGTGCGAAGGAACTCATGGAGCTGGTGAGTCCTCTGGGGCCAACCTATCAAGCCGGTACGCTGAGCGGCAGCCCCGTCGGCATGGCTGCCGGTATCGCGACTCTGAAGCTGTGCAAGGCGACCGGCTTCTACGATTCGCTACATGGCAAGTCCCTGCAACTTGCGCTGGGGCTCCAAGCAGCAGCAGCTGAGGCGGGTCTTACCGTGCAGACGGGTGCCACTGGAGGGATGTTGGGTATGGCTTTCCTGGACCGGCCGGTGCGCAACTTCGCTGACGCGCAGGCCTGCAATCACGATCTGTTTGCTGCGTTCTTCCGAGCGATGCTGGACCGGGGCGTTTGGCTGCCACCCTCGGGATACGAAGCCATGTTCCTCTCCGCCGCGCACGACGACGACGCGATCGGGCGGATTCTCGACGCAGCAAGAGAGAGCTTCCGAATTCGACTGCCATGAACTCCCTACGTGTGGGAACTCGTGGCAGCGATCTGGCGCTATGGCAGGCGAACTGGATCTGTGATCGGTTGCGCGATACGCACTCAGGTGTGGCGGCCGAGCTAGTTGTCATCAAGACCCACGGTGACGTGACTGCGGATGAGAGGTTCGGTCGGACCTGGCCTGTAGGAGCGTTCGTCAGGGCGTTGGAAACGGCCCTGCTCGACGAGAGGATCGATGTCGCGGTGCACAGCTGCAAAGACCTGCAGACCACTCAGACGAGCGGGCTGCGGATTGCGGCAACGCCGGTGCGGGAAGTCGCGAACGACGTGCTCCTAACCAGCACGGGCGTACGATTGGACAGCCTGCCTCCCCTCGCGCGCATCGGGACGAGCAGTCCGCGCCGGGCCGCCCAGATACTACAACTGGGGGACTTCGAGATCGTCCCTCTGCGGGGCAATGTTCCGACTCGTATAGCCAAGATGGAGCAGCAAGGTCTCGATGGGATCGTGCTGGCGGCGGCCGGGCTCAGGCGGTTGGGGATCGACTATCCCCACGCGATCGACCTCCCCACGGATAGCTTCGTTCCCGCGCCGGGCCAGGGTGCGTTGGCGGTTCAGGTGCGTGCAGGGAGTGAAGCCTCGGAGCTAGTGACGGTCCTGGAGGATCCGCCGACGCGCGCAGCCGTTACCGCCGAGCGGTGTCTCCTCCGCGAGATCAACGCGGGCTGCCACACACCGGTCGGTGCGCTGGCCACGGTGGATGCCGGGACGATATCACTCCAGGCGCAGTTGTTCAGTGACGATTACAGGCGCTGCGTGGCAGGTAGCGAGTCGGGTATGATTCCCGAGGTCATCGGAGCAAGCTTAGCCCGCAGACTGATGGAAGAGCTACGGGGCCGGCGGTAGTAGCTGCTCAGCCGTGGGTTTCTTGCCACCAGCGGGCGTAGTCCAACGCTGCATAAGAGAATATCAGGTCTGCACCGGCGCGCGATATCCCCAAGAGCGCCTCTGTCATGCAGGCCCGGTAGTCGAGCCAACCCCTATCCGCCGCCGCTTTGATCATGGAGTATTCTCCGCTCACTTGGTATGCGGCGATTGGTAGTGCAGTACCTTTCCGGAGCCGGCTTATCACGTCGAGGTAGGGAAGAGCTGGTTTGACCATTAGGATGTCCGCACCCTCATCCTCGTCGAGCATGGCCTCGACTGACGCTTCGCGGGCGTTTGCCGGGTCAATCTGGTAAGTCTTTTTGTCCGTGGGGACGTTTGGGGCGGCAGCCGGGGCGGAATCGAGCGCCTCCCGAAATGGTCCGTAGTACCCCGAGGCATACTTTGCGGTGTAACTCAGAATAGCCACGTCAAACGCCTCTGCCGCGTCTAGGGCAGCGCGGATGGCGGCGACCCGCCCATCCATCATGTCGGACGGAGCGACCATGTCTGCACCGGCTTCCGCATGCAGCACGGCCATCCTGGCCAACATATCTACGGTTTCATCGTTGAGTATTGTCCCATCTGGAGAGACCAGTCCGTCGTGTCCATGACTCGAATAGGGGTCAAGAGCGATATCAGTGACAATGTAGGCTTCGGGGATCGCTTGCTTCAGAGTCTGAACCGCTTGGCAGAGCAGGTTGTCCGGATTCACCGCCTCCTGCGCATCAGGTGTCTTGCGAGATGGATCGATGGCAGGGAACAGAGCGAAAGCACCTAGGCCCAGCGAAAGGGCCTCCTTACATCGCTTGATGATTAGATCTACCGACAGGCGGGCATGGCCAGGCATCGCTTCGATCGGCTGGGATATGTTCCGACCAGCTACTGTGAACAGCGGCAGGACCAGGTGGTTGGGCCCGAGGTTGGCCTCCTGTACCAAGCCACGTATGACGGCGTTGCGTCGCAGTCGGCGGGGGCGACGCCACGGACGGGGAAGTTCGGACAGCGAATGCATGCTACGTTCCTTTCGCCACTACAGTCAGTCAAGCTATCGCCTTCGAAAGTAATTGACCCACCGCCAAGCTCGAGCGATAGGGGGGAGTCTGTCCGTTGTGAGCTGCAGCACACCAAGACCCGTAAACGTGACAAAAATCTCGCAAGGCCTTGACTCGGGTCCGCCGAGCGCTAAAATGAGAAAAGTCGCACAAACGTGACGAATATCTCGCAAAGCGCCAGCGAAGGCAGTGTTCCGTCGCTGAGCGGAGGTGCTTTGGCACGCCTTAGAAGATTGGTACTCGAACGATTGATGCGGTACTATCGGTTCCTCTCGGGATCGACGGGCAGGAAGTCGCCCAAGACAGTCACGAGTGCTCAAATCGCCGAGGCTCTGGATCTCGATCCCACCCAAGTGCGCAAGGATTTCGGTGCCATCGGTCTCCTCGGCATGGGCCGAGTCGGATTCGATAGATGTGAGGTATGCCGTTCTATCAGGGTGGTCATGGGTTTCGACCAGGAATATGAGGCAGTGGTGATAGGCGCCGGTAACCTGGGTGCCGCACTCATGACTTATTCTGGGTTTGATTCCTATGGGTTGCGCATAGTGGCGGCCTTCGACAATGACCGGCGTGTCATAGGCCGTAAAATCGCAGGACATAAGATTCAATCCACCAGGTCGCTCACGCCGTTCATCAAAAAGCATGCGATTCGCCTCGCTATCCTCACGACGCCGGTCGAGGTGTCTCAGAAGGTCACGGATCGTCTGGTAGCGACCGGCATAGAGGCGATCTGGAACTTCACTCCCACTCACCTCGTGGTACCGCCGAGCGTATTCGTGCGGAACGAGCACATTTCGCTGGGTTTGTCGGTGCTCGCGTACCATTTGAAGGAAGACGCGGCGGAGGAGTAGGCGGCCGTGGCGTCCCCCGGGGATTTCCCGAAAATAATGCCAAGGATTTCTGAAGGGTCGTGCTGCCGCATTGCCCTTGGCGCCCAGTCCCAATGGTAAATCGTGACGATAATCTCACATACTCATGAGATATCGTGATAAATATCTCGTAATCCTTCGCAATGCACTTGCCTCCGCCGGACCGGGCTGCCAGATTGAATCGTGACAAAAATCTCACACTGAGCAGGTTTACCGTGACAAATATCTCACAAGGCCTTGACGGGGGTGTTTCACGAGCTAATATGAGCTTGAGCGTGAAATCGTGACAAAAATCTCACAACCCAGGCGCAGTCGCTGCGCACCCGAATTGGACGTCTTTTGGTAGCGTGTCTGACGGGTAGAGCAGCTGTCGATGTGGTCCGCGCCGACTCTCTGTTGCTTGGCGCCTGTCGGCAGATGATGCCGGTGTGGATTTCCAATTGCAGGTTGGGTCGTATTCCCGGGATGCCCTATCTGAGTAGAAAGGAAGAAGGAAGATGCCAAGTTTCGTAAACCCGGACAAATGTGACGGATGCAAGGCTCTCGACAAGACGGCCTGTCAGTTCATTTGCCCGAACGACCTCATGGTCTTGAACAAGGATACCATGAAGGCCTTCAACCAGGATCCACAGATGTGCTGGGAGTGCTACAGCTGCGTGAAGATCTGTCCGACGCAGGCGATTGAGGTACGTGGGTACGCTGACTTCGTGCCGCTGGGAGCGAGTGTTACGGCGATGCGCAGTACCGAGGACATCATGTGGACGGTTCAGTTCCGCAGTAAGGAGATCAAGCCGAAGCGGTTCAAGTTTCCCCACCGTAGGGGTGTTGAGGAAGGCAAAGCACAGCCATTCGATCACTATCCGACGGGCGACGATGATATCAAGAGCCCGACCTTGATGTGTGAGCCAGCCGGACTGAATACCGATAGAGGTCCGGTGAAAATGGACAAGGTGCCGACGGTGTAGTCGAGCACGGTCATGCAAAGAACTTGTTTCTTCGGCTGAGGAAACTCCAAGGAGAAGAGCGAAAATGCCGAAATTTGAAACCGTAACGGTTGAGACGGACCTGCTGATCTGCGGCGGCGGGATGGCCGCCTGCGGTGCAGCTGTGGAAGCGGCGTACTGGGCCAAAAGGCATGGGCTGAAGGTCACGGTGGTCGACAAGGCGGCGATGGACCGCTCTGGGGCTGTCGCGATGGGCCTCTCTGCCATCAACCAGTACGTGGACCTGAACAGCGGTAACAACACGCTGAACGATTACATCGACTACGTCCGCAACGACCTCATGGGTATCACGCGTGAGGATCTGGTAGCGAGCATCGCACGTCACGTGGACTCGACTGTCCACCTCTTCGAGAAGTGGGGTCTGCCCATCTGGAAGGACCAGGACGGCAACTATGTCCACGAGGGTCGTTGGCAGTTGATGATCAATGGTGAGTCGTACAAAGTCATCGTTGCCGAGGCAGCCAAGAACGCCCTGGCTGAGGCCGGTGGGGAGTACTTCGAGCGCGTCTTCATAACCCACCCACTGATGGACGGTGACAAGTGCGTGGGTGCGATTGGCTTCAGCGTCAGAGAGAACAAGGTGTATGTCTTCAAGGCCAAGGCCACGTTGGTGGCCATGGGTGGAGCGGTGCACGTGTTCAAGCCGCGCTCCACTGGTGAGGGCTTCGGCCGTTCCTGGTATCCGCCGTTCAACTCCGGCGCCAGCGCCTTTTTCACAATCTATGCCGGTGCCGAGATGACCTGTCAGGAAGTCCGGTTCATTCCGGTGCGCTTCAAAGACGCGTACGGACCGGTCGGTGCGTGGTTCCTGCTATTCAAGTCTATCGCAACGAATGCTTACGGCGGCAACTACATGCAGGACAACGCCGCAGAGCTCGACAAGTGGGAGCCCTACGGCAAGGTGAAGCCGCGTCCCGCCAACATCCGCAATTGGCTGATGATGTTGGATGTAATGGAAGGCAAGAGCCCCATCTACATGCAGACAGCCGATGCCATCAAGGCAATTGCCGACAAAGCACCGGACGAGAAGGCCGCTAAGAAGAAGCTGAAGGAGCTGGAAGCAGAAGCTTGGGAGGACTTCCTCGACATGACGATCTCGCAGGCGATTCTCTGGGCTGCAACGAATGTCGAGCCCGAAAGGAAGCCGTCCGAGATCATGGCTTGTGATCCCTACTTCATCGGCTCCCACTCCGGTGCGTCCGGGGCTTGGGTCTCTGGACCGGAAGACCTCCAGACTGCGGAGACCAAGGCTGAGTACTTCTGGGGCTATCCGCACATGACGACGGTCAAAGGGATGTTCGCCGCGGGTGACGCCTCGGGAGCTTCGAGCCACAAGTTCTCATCCGGCTCGCACGCCGAAGGCCGTATTGCCGCCAAGGGAGCCATCTCCTACATCGTCGACAACAACACCCCACCCAACGTGGACCAGAAGCAGGTCGACGCGTTGACAGAGGAGATCCTGAAGCCACTCGACACCTTTGAGCAGTTCAAGGGTGCCACGACTGATCCGAACATCAATCCCAACTACATCCGCCCAACGCAGTTCATGTACCGGCTGCAGAAGATCATGGACGAGTATTCGGGTGGTGTGTCGAGTCAGTTCAAGACCAATGACAAGCTCCTCGAGAAGGGCATGGAGTTGCTGGGTTACCTCAAGGAAGATGCTGGTCAACTCGCGGCGGAGAACCTACACGAGCTGATGCGGTGCTGGGAGAACGTCCATCGGATGTTCCAGGCGGACGCGCACATGCGTTCCATTCTCTTTCGTGAGGAGACTCGTTGGCCAGGTTACTACTTCCGGGCTGACAAGCCAAGCATGGACGACAAGAATTGGCTCGCCTTCTGCAATTGTGTTTACAAGAAGGACACGGGCGAGTGGGAGATGATCAAGAGGCCTGTCAAGCGCATCACAGCGTAGGCTAAATAGATCTGCCAGGATTCTTGGGCGTCGCGGTGCGGCGTCCGAGGGTCCTGACTCCTGAATCAACTTCGATTTTCCTTCGTGCAAGTCCGAAGGCGTCTTTACAGACTGTGGGGCCGTGAACGGATGATCGCGGTTCCCGGACCAATCCGAAGGACCGTTGAGCAACCGAGGAATCCCATGGCAGACACACGTCGAACCTGCCCCCACTGCGGATCCCACCTCAAGAAGTGGTTGGTTCCGGCTGAGGCGAGCTGGAGCGAGGAGTTCTTCTTTGTCTGTTTCAATGACGACTGCTCCTACTATAAGGACGGCTGGCGCTGGATGAAAGAGAAGTACAACCAAGAAGCTTCCTATCGATACATGATCAATCCAACTACCGGTGCCGCATCGATGATACCAGTGTGGTCTGACTCCGCAACTCGGGAAATGGTGGTGGAGGATGCCGAAGGAGATGAAGCATGAGCGACGGTCAGGACTCCCCGACCAGGGACCAACGTGAACAGCTGCAAGAGAAGATATTGACGGAATACCCTCGGCTCGGGCGGGACGACACGTTCCAGTTCTCTTGTCACCCCGGCGTGTCCTGCTTCAACAAGTGCTGCGGCGACGTCAACATATTCCTTTCTCCATATGATGTACTGCGAATGAAGCGGCGGCTCGGCATGAGTTCGACCGCTTTTCTGGACAAATACGCCCTCATGCCCGTTCAGAAGGACATGAAGACACCCGTCGTCATGCTGCGTATGAACGAGGACGATACTAAGAGTTGCCCTCACTTGACGGGCGGGGGGTGCGGCATCTACTCGGACCGACCATGGCCTTGTCGCATGTATCCGTTGGGGTTGGCGGCACAAAAGGATACGTCAGATGGATGGCGGGGTGATCGGTTCTATTTCGTGCTGCAAGAAGAAGGGTGTAAGGGATTCGGGGAAGGGCAGCAGTGGACGGTGCAGCAGTGGCTCGATGACCAAGGCATCGGCGAGTACGACGAATGGGGAGAAGCGTTCAAGGAACTGGCGCTTCACAAGTTCTTCGAGGAAGGTGGCGTCCTTTCACCTGAGAAGATGCACATGTTCTTCACTGCGTGCTACGACTTGGACAAGTTCCGGGAGTTCGTGTTCGGTAGCACGCTGTTGCAGCGGTTCGAGATGGACGAAGACTTCGTTGAAGAAATGCGCTACGAGGATGAAGCGTTGTTGCGGTTCGCGTTCTTGTGGCTGCGATTCAGTCTCTTCGGCGAGCCAACAATGAAGGTGAAGAAGGGCGTTTTCGAAGCCTTCAAGGGAAGCGTCGACAAGAAGCGGTTGTTCGACAGAGAGTTGGTCAAGACCTCCGAAGGGGATGCATGATGAGCGGGCATGGCAAGAAGGGAAAGATCCTCGTGGTTGGTGGCGGGATCAGCGGTGTGACTGCAGCTGTGGAAGCAGCCGAGGCGGGTTGCGAGGTGGTGCTGGTGGAGAGGAATCCGTACTTGGGTGGCCGGGTGGCTCAAATGAACCAGTACTTCCCGAAACTCTGTCCGCCCAATTGCGGCTTGGAGATAAACTTCCGTCGCATGAAGACCAATCCGCGGATTCAAATTCTAACGACGTCGGAAGTCGAGCAGATCACTGGTGCACCGGGCCACTACAAGGCAACGATCCGCCAGCATCCGCGGTTTGTAAACAGTAAATGCACCGGTTGCGGCGCATGCGTAGATGCTTGTCCAGTGGAGCGGCCCGACGCATTCAACTACGGAATGGGGTCGACCAAGGCAGTGTACCTGCCCTACGAGATGGCCTACCCGATGCGGTTCGTGATCGACGGCAGCGTGTGCCCCGGAGCAGAGTGCGGCAAGTGCGTACCGGCGTGTCCCTACGATGCCATCGACCTGGCCATGCAACCGGGGGTAATCGAACTGGAAGTCCAGGCGGTTGTCTGGGCCACCGGCTGGGACCCCTACGATGCGAAGAAGATCGAAGGTCTGGGTTTTGGGACATATCCGAACGTGATAACCAATGTCATGATGGAGCGGCTGGCTGCACTCGGTGGTCCCACTGCAGGAAAGATTCAGCGACCCTCGGATGCCAAGGAAATCGAGTCGGCAGCGTTCGTTCAGTGTGCCGGTTCTCGCGACGAAAACTACCTGAAGCACTGCTCTGGAGTGTGCTGTCTCGGATCGCTCAAGCAGGCCCGCTACGTTCGCGAACAGTATCCCGAGGCGCAGATCTACATCTTCTACATCGACATCCGCGCACCAGGTCGGCTCGAGGATTTCTTCGTGGCGACCGAGGCAGACGAGAGACTCACTCTGATCAAAGGCAAAGTCGCTAAGATCGTCGAAGATTCGGCTAGTGGCGATCTGCAGGTCGAGGCGGAGGACACGCTCTCGGGTGAGCGGGTGATACAGAAGGTAGATCTCGTTGTGCTGGCGACAGGTTTGGTGCCAAACGGTGCCGGTGCCACACAGGTCGAGGGTGGCTTGTCGACCGATGAGGACGGGTTCCTGCAGACCGAGCAGTCGCTTGGTGGACTGCTGGCCGCCGGATGTGCTAAGCGCCCGACGGAAGTGGCAACATGTGTTCGTGATGCCACCGGCGCTGTAGCAAAGGCTTTGCACTTCAGCGGGGAGTAGAGCGGTGGAAAAGAAAGTAGCCGTTTACATATGCCAAGGTTGCGATATCGGAGCCTCGTTGGATGTCGGGGCGCTGAGCAAGGTTGCCACTGGTGAGTGCAACGCGGCGATTTGCCGTGACCACGAATGTCTCTGCTGCGACGAAGGCCGCGAAATGATAAAGCAGGATGTCCGGGAGGGCGCCAACGCTCTGGTGGTCGCTGCCTGCTCACCGCGCTTCATGACTGACGTCTTCATGTTCGATGGGTGCCGGACGGAACGGGTGAACTTGCGGGAGCACGTGGTCTGGAGCCACGAGCCAAACGACGAAGACACCCAGATGCTCGCTGACGACTATCTGCGCATGGGGGTAGCGCGGGCAAAGAAAGCGGAACTGCCCGATTCCTTCGAGACAGAGATCAACAAGACTGTTCTCGTGGTAGGGGGCGGGGCGACGGGCATGACGGCAGCCTTGGACGCAGCTGGTGCTGGCTACGAAGTGGTGCTGGTGGAAAGAGAGGAACAACTGGGTGGCTGGGCCGGCAAGTTCAAGTATCGGTTCCCGCTGAGTGCACCCTACCGAGAGCTGGAGTTGGTCGATCTCAAGCCGCGCATTGAAGCGGTCGAGAGCAATGAACGGATCAAGGTCTACAAAGGTGCCACGATAGGGCGCATTGACGGACAGCCCGGACAGTTTGATGTCTCTGTCAAGGCCAATGGCTCGTCAGCCGAGTTCCGTGTCGGCGCTATCGTGCAGGCAACGGGCTGGAAGCCATACGACGCGTCCAAACTTGGCCACTTGGGATACGGTCGCTGCCCCAACGTGATCACCAACGTTGAGATGGAGGAGTTGATCGCTGCCGGCAAGATCAACCGTCCCTCCGATGGTAAGCCCGCCCGTCGCATTGCCTTCATCCAGTGCGCGGGATCTCGCGATAAGGAACACTTGCCGTACTGCTCGGGAGTGTGTTGTCGCGTGACGATCAAGCAAGCGATGGTTGCCCGGCAGTACGACTCGGAGACTGAGGCCTACGTGCTCTACAAGGACATCCGCACGCCGGGTCAATACGAGGACTTTTATCGCCGGGCTCAAGAAGACAGCGGCATCTTCTTCACCAAGGCGGAGGTCGTGGGTGTCGAGGAGACGGGAGAGCACAACCTGCAGGTGGAAGCAAAGGACACGCTGCTCGGTGACAGGATCTTGGTCGAGGCCGACTTGGTCGTCTTGGCCACCGGTATGGTGCCCACCGCGGCTGATGGAGAGCTAATCCGCCGCTTCGTAGACGCCAAGGCGGTCGTCGCAAAAGGCGAAGCAGGTGCACAACTGGAAGCGGCCAAGAAGACGGTGGAGGAACTGCAGCATGTTGAGGGAACCTCGATTCTCAATTTGACCTATCGGCAGGGACCGGACCTCCCGTCTCTCAAATACGACTTCCCCGACTCGCATTTCATCTGTTTCCCTTACGAGACACGACGCACCAGTATCTATACGGCCGGCTGCCTGCGCGCACCGAGTGATTCCCTGGTTTCTATGGAGGACGGTGCCGGTGCTGCGCTCAAGGCAATTCAGAGCCTAGAGTTGGCCGCCAAAGGAGAGGCGGTGCATCCTCGTTGGGGTGATGCTTCCTTTCCCGACTTCTTCCTGCAGCGGTGTACGCAGTGCAAGCGGTGCACTGAGGAATGCCCCTTTGGAACTCTGAACGAGGATGTCAAGGGCACGCCGCAACCCAATATCACTCGCTGCCGCCGGTGCGGCATTTGTATGGGCGCGTGTCCCGAACGGATCATCTCGTTCAAAGACTACTCCGTAGAAATCATCTCCTCGATGATCAAATCGGTTGAGATCCCCGACGAGTTCGAGGAGAAGCCTCGTCTGCTCGGCCTGATCTGTGAGAATGATGCCTATCCCACTCTTGACACAGCCGGCCTCAAGCGAATCAAGCACAGCGCGTTCATTCGCCTTATACCGGTGCGGTGCCTGGGATCCGTAAACATCGTCTGGATTGCCGACGCTTTGTCGCGTGGCTTTGACGGAATCCTGCTAGTCGGATGCAAGTCGGGCGACGACTACCAGTGCCATTTCATCCGCGGCAGCGAACTGATGGGCACGCGAAGCGACAACATCCGTGAGAAGCTCACCCAACTGGCCCTGGAAGAGGAACGCGTGCGGCTGGAGCAACTGCCTATCTCCGAATACGAGAGGCTACCGCAAATCATCAACGAGTTTGCGGAGCAGATTGAAGAGATTGGATTGAACCCGTTCAAGTGACCCTAGGAGCGCCGAGGATGTCCGAGGCCCTATTGTTGAAACCGGACCGGAAGTTCGTCGAGGCGATCGTCGCATCAGGTGGTGACGGATCTGGGCTCAGTGGGGTCTCAGAGACCGTCTAATGGCGGACCCTGACATCTGGCTTTGCCACCAGTGCAACGACTGTTCCAAGAAATGCCCGCGCGGGGCACGACCGGGTGACGTGCTCGCAGCGGTACGCAAACAAGCGGTGCAGTACCATTCGGCTCCGCGGTTTCTTGGCAACTTGGTGAATCGCACCAAGTACTTCCCGCTGCTGTTCATGGCTTTGCCGGCAATACTACTGGCGCTGGCACTTACGGTTCGCGAGCCCCTGGAGCAGTTGCTCTCGCTCGGTGAGCCCCACGAAGCTCTGTACGCTGCGTTTTTCCCCCATTGGCTGCTGATCGGGTTCTACGCGTCCTTCACGGGTTTGGCCTTCATCGGTGCTGTGGTAGGCGTTGTGCGGTTCTGGCAAGCGATGCGAGTTGCTGACGCAGGTACCGATTCGGGACCACAGACTCTCGGAGTTGTACCCAGTATGGTACGGACCCTCAGATCGATCCTCTTCCATGACAAGTTCGCCAAGTGTACGGATCAAGCCTCTCGGCGCTGGACGCATTTGCTGGCTTTCTACGGTTTCGTAGCGTTGTTCGTGGTCACGATCTGGGCGACCATCGACCTTTACTTAATGCCCGTATTTGGAGTGGATTCGCTCTATCCCTTTGACCTTCTTCACCCTATGAAGCTGCTCGCGAACGTAGGTGGTGTGGTGTTGGTGGTCGGGTGTGTGAAGGCGATAACTGACCGCAGGCGTAGCCAATCGTCGGTCACCACGGCATTCGACAATCTCTTTGTTTGGTTGCTGCTGGGTGTGGCCGTTACGGGGTTCCTGACTGAGGTGTTCCGGTTCGCAATAGAGGGCGCAGGGCAATCAGGACTGACATTCAGCGCCTATTTCACGTATTTCGTACACCTGGTACTGGTGTTCGGGCTGCTGGTTTACCTGCCCTATTCGAAGTTCGCTCACTTGATATACCGCACGGTTGCTCTGGTTTACGCCGAGCATTCTGGACGGAACTTAGACGGTCGCCAACTGCTGCCGGCGGCAGGCGCCCGGCCGCAGATTGAATCTCATGCTGACAAGGCCATCGAGGCCGCAAACGCGTGACAGGGGAACAAAACATGGATCAGCTAGTCAAGCCACATGGCAAAGAAAAGAAGCTCAAGCCCCTTATTCTCAAGGGCAAGGAGCTTGGTGAGGAACAGAAGAAAGCCGAGTCTCTCAAGAAGATCACCATGACTTCACGCGAGACGGGAGATGCCATCATGATGGGCATCGGCGGGTTCACACCGCTCGATGGCTTCATGGGCAGTGCCGACTGGAAGGGTGTCTGCACGGACATGAAGCTGAGCGACGGAACGTTCTGGCCGATTCCCGTGACTGTGTCGGCTACGAAGCATGACGCCGACTCGATCAAAGAGGGTCAGGAAGTGACCCTGGTCGACGAAGAGACCGGGACCAACATGGCCACAATGAAGGTGACGGAAAAGTACACCATCGATAAGCAGTTGGAGTGCAAAGAAGTGTACAGGACGGATGATTCGGAACATCCCGGCGTAGCGATGGTGATGGCGCAGGAGGACTTCAATCTGGGCGGGCCAATCAAGGTTCTGAGTGAGAGTTACTTCCCAGAGGAGTTCAAAGATGTCTACATGCGGCCCGCTGAGTCGCGGCAGCTGTTCAATGAGAAGGGGTGGCGGACCGTAGCTGCGTTGCAGTTGCGCAACCCGATGCACCGCTCGCACGAGTACCTGGCCAAGATCGCTTTGGAAGTTCTGGACGGCCTGTTTATCCATCAATTGGTCGGCAAACTGAAACCGGGCGACATACCGGCCGATGTTCGAGTCAACTGTATCAACACTTTGGTGGAGAACTACTTCCTGAAGGACTCGGTTGTTCAGGGCGGTTACCCACTCGACATGCGCTACGCTGGGCCACGCGAGGCCCTACTCCACGCGGTGTTTCGGCAGAACTATGGATGCAGTCACTTGATTGTGGGCCGTGACCACGCTGGAGTAGGTAGCTACTACGGACCGTTCGACGCGCAAGAGATCTTCCATGAGATACCGGCGGGAGCACTCGAGACCCAACCGCTGAAGATCGACTGGACCTTCTACTGCTTCAAGTGTCGCGGCATGGCTTCCATGAAGACCTGCCCGCATGGCAAGGATGACCGGCTTCTATTGAGCGGCACGGTTCTGAGAAAGACTCTCTCGGAGGGTGGAGATCCACCAGATGACTTCAGCCGTCCTGAGGTGTTGGCCATTCTGAAGGACTACTACTCCGGTCTGGAAGAGAAGGTCGAGATAAAGCTACACCAGTTCGCAACGGGGGATGTGAAGAAGAAGAAGTGAAGGATTGGCCGTACGTGAAGACCGTGCCACAGTACACGGCTGACCTGTGAGCGTATCGCTCGAGTGAACGGCTTCGCCGCGGGCAACTAACAGCGACATGTAGACCGCAACCAGGCCATGATGAGCGGCCAGATGTGAAACGTGGGCCCAAGAACGGAGGACGTAGATGGAACAGAAGGAATTCGGTGGTAGGCTGCTAGAAATCGACGAGGACGGATTCATCCAGGATCCCGATGCTTGGGATCAGGCCGTTGCCGCCGATCTTGCGAAGACCGAAGGCGTTGACAACATGACGGACGATCACTGGAAGGTCGTCAACTATTTGAGGGAGTACTATCTCGAGTACAACATGGCTCCCATGATCCGCAAGCTTTGCAAGCAGACGGGCTTCAAGCTGAAGGAGATCTACGATCTGTTTCCCAGCGGCCCGGCGAAGGGTGCCTGTAAGGTGGCTGGACTTCCCAAGCCTACCGGCTGTGTGTGATCTGAGTGACTCGCGGGCCGGACTAATGCCGCACGCGTTGTCCGGCCGCGAGCCGCAATAGGAGCAACTTGGATCGCTCAGCCAGCTGGCCGCTGGCTGACACTCACTGGCAACAAAGGAGGAGGGCAGGATCTTGTCTCTGGACGTACTGTTGCGCAACAGTGAAGATGCCATCCTTTCGAGATGGTTAGACGACGCATTGGCTGTGTATCCCGGAGATTCAGCTGCAATATTCAAGCGCGAGAAGGATCCCTTCGCCAACCCCATTGGACGCAGCCTCCGGGAAGGAACGCGAGGAATTCTCCGTGCCCTAGTGAACGGAAAGAATGCCGAAGTGGTGCGCCAACATGTGTCCGAGATCATGAGGATCGGGGCGGTGCAACAGCATTCGCCCTCCCGGGCAATCGGTTTCCTGTTTTCTCTCAAGGGTGCGATCCGAGCTGAACTGCATGGAGCAGTCACGCAAGCCGAATATTCGTCCGCGTTGGCGGAACTAGACAACCAGATCGATCAGATTGGTCTGATGGCCTTCGACATCTACGTCCAGTACAGAGAGCAAGTGTGCGAGCTACGCATCAACGAAGTCAAGCGGCAGGTCTCTCGGATTGTGGACAAGATGAACAGGCGTGTTCCTGATCAGGAATTGGTCCAGATCGATCACCCATGAGAGTGTCGGTGGGAGTGAACGTGAGAAGGAAGGGTTTCTGATGAACATCCTGGTGCCCCTCTTAGGTGTGGGTGGGCTCTTCCTGCTGGGCTTACTCGGTGCAGCAGCCGGAATGCAGTGGCTTTTCGGTATTCTGTTACCCTACGTTGCCCTGGCTCTCTTTCTCGGCGGTCTGATATACCGGGTCATTAGTTGGGCGAACATCCCCGTTCCTTTCCGGATCCCGACAACATGTGGGCAGCAGAAGTCACTGCCTTGGATTAGGCAGCAAAAGCTGGACAATCCCAGCACCACGCTTGGTGTCGTAGGGAGAATGGCGCTGGAGGTACTCTTCTTCCGCTCGTTGCTGAGGAACACCAAGACCGCATTGGTCGATGGCGACAAGCTTGCCTATGGAACTGATCTATCGCTTTGGCTCGGAGCCATGGCGATGCACTGGTCGCTGTTGATAGTCCTGATCAGACACCTGCGGTTTTTCACCAATCCGGTCCCCTCCCTTGTGACATTTATTGAACAGACTGACGGGTTCATGGAGGTGGGTCTGCCGGTCATCTTCGCGACCACAATCGTATTCGCTGTGGCATTGGCATATCTGCTATACAGGAGGGTCGCCAATCCCCAGGTGAGATACATCTCACTGGCCGGCGACTACTTCGCGCTGTTTCTGCTGTTGGGAATCGGTATGAGCGGATTCTGGCTCAGGCACCTGGCCAAGACAGACGTAACAGCAGTCAAAGAACTCGTCCTGGGATTGACGTATTTCGCGCCCAGCGTCCCAGACGGAATAAGCCCACTGTTCTTTGGGCACCTCTTTCTGGTGTCTGTGCTGCTGAGCTACTTCCCGGTCAGTAAGCTGCTGCACATGCCCGGTGTGTTTCTGAGCCCGACTCGGAACATGGCAAACAACAATCGAGCGGTTAGGCACGTGAACCCGTGGGATTACCCCGTCAAAGTGCACAGCTACGAAGAGTATGAGGATGAACTCAGGGACAAGATGAAAGCGGCCGGCATCCCGGTCGAGAGGCAATAGATCGATGTCAAAGCCGGACGAATCAGACTATTACAGGCAGGAAGACCTGCTGAAGCTGGACTGGCGCCCCCCCAATACGGCGTGGATGGACACTCCTGTGGACATCAGGCCGGGTTCGTTCATATATCCCGGCAAAGCCAAGAATCTCAAGGTTCTGGACTTGCCGAATCCGAGGGACTGGGCGGTAACGGACGACGACTGGAAGCTTCCTGAGGGCTGGAAGCGGACTGTCTTGGAGGGGATGGCGGAGCGGCTGAAGCGATATCGCACGTTCAGGATCTTCATGGACACCTGTGTACGTTGCGGGGCCTGCGCAGATAAGTGCCACTTCTTCATCGGTAGTGGTGACCCAAAGAACATGCCGGTACTCCGGGCCGAACTGCTGCGGTCCATCTACCGCAAGGATTTCACGGCGCTGGGTAGGGTCTTCGGCAGGCTGGCTGGCGGCCGCGAACTCACCGAAGACGTGATCAAGGAGTGGTTTTACTACTTCTTCCAGTGTACTGAGTGTAGGCGTTGCTCGGTCTTCTGTCCTTACGGCATCGACACGGCCGAGATCACTATGATCGGGAGGGAGCTGCTGGGCCTCCTCGGGGTTTACGTAAACTGGGTGATCGAGCCGGTCGCAAACTGCTACAAGGTGGGAAACCACTTGGGAATACAGCCACACGGCCTGGCGGACACCTTGGAGTTCATGGCGGGTGACATCGAAGAAGCGACTGGCATCAAAGTCGACATCCCGATCAACAAGAAGGGCGCTGAGATCCTTTTCGTCACCCCGTCGGGCGATTTCGTGGCCGATCCTGGAATCTACACGTGTATGTCCTATATGCTGCTGTTCCATGAACTGGGGATCGACTACACCTGGAGTACGTACGCTTCTGATGGGGGCAATTTCGGGCTGTTCACATCACATGAGATGATGAAACGCCTCAACGCCAAGATCTACGCCGAGGCCAAGCGTTTGGGAGTAAAGTGGATCTTGGGAGGCGAGTGCGGCCACATGTGGAGGGTAATCCATCAGTACATGGATACCATGAATGGTCCGGCTGACTTCCTGGAGGTGCCTCAGTCTCCCATAACAGGAACCGTGTTCGAGAACGCTCGATCCACAAAGATGACGCACCTGATGGAGTTCACTGCTGACCTAATCCGGCATGGAAAGCTGAAGCTCGATCCCTCACGCAATGACCACATCAGGGTCACCTTCCACGACTCGTGTAACCCGGCCCGAGCCATGGGCATCTTTGAAGAACCACGCTACGTCTTGCGAAATGTGTGCAACAACTTCTTCGAGATGCCCGAGAACACCATACGGGAGCAAACGTTTTGCTGTGGAGGTGGTGCCGGGCTGGGAACGGACGAGAACATGGAGATGCGGTTGCGCGGTGGCCTTCCGAGGGGTAACGCGGTGAGGTACGTGCAAGAGAAGCACGGGGTGAATCAGCTTGCCGCGATGTGTGCTATCGACCGGGCAACCCTGGTGACCGTGTGTGACTACTGGGCACCTGGAGTCAAGGTGACCGGTATCAGCGAGCTGGTTGCAAATGCCATGATCTTCCGGGGTGAGAACAAGCGGACGCACAACCTACGTTTGGAACCGATCCCTGGGATGGGAGCTGAGGAGGGGGAACCCAGCGATGACTGACAAGGCAAAGGCAATTGCCGGTCTGGCTGTCTTCGTCGTTCTGGTGACATATCCCTTCTGGTCCGGGCTGGGATCTGATGCAGAAGCTGGCGCACCCGAGCTGGAGCTGCCCGAGGACGAAGCCAATTGTGTGGAAGAGACGCAGTTTATGACGGCGAACCACATGGACTTGTTGAACCAATGGCGGAACGCGGTAGTGCGCGACGGCGAAAGGGAGTACATGTCGACCTCAGGTGAACGGCACGTGATGAGCCTGACCGGTACGTGTATGGGATGTCACAGCAACAGGGACGCGTTTTGCACGCGGTGTCATGACTACTCGGACGTGTCACCGGCCTGCTGGGATTGTCATGTCGAGCCGGAAGGGAGCTGAACGATGGGGGTGAGCCGACGCGATTTTCTCAAGGAGGCCGGATCCGCTGCATTGGGCGTGGGCTGTGGCTTGCCGTTCCTGGGCACTGGGTGCAGGGCCGGGAGTGAAGAGCCACATGAAGCTGAATCGTCTGCAAGCCAATGGGCGATGGTGGTTGATATCGAGAAGTGCCGCAGCGAGGAAGTGCGGCGAGTCTGTACGGAAGCCTGCAATATCGCGCACAATGTTCCTGCGATCCCTGATCCGGCAGAAGAGATCAAATGGATCTGGGCAGAGCATTATGAGAACGTTTTTCCCGATCAAGTCCACAACCGCACGGCCGCCTTCATAAGACAGACACCGGTGCTCGTGCTCTGCAACCATTGTGACAACCCACCCTGCGTAAGGGTATGTCCCACCCAGGCTACTTGGAAGCGGGAGGCGGATGGAATCGTAATGATGGACATGCACCGGTGCATAGGCTGTCGCTATTGCATGGCGGCATGTCCCTACGGATCCAGGAGCTTCAACTGGGGTGACCCGCGTGAGTACATCCCGACGGACGAGAACGGCCAGTTTCTGTCGGATTACCCGACACGGTCGAAGGGTGTGGTGGAAAAGTGCAACTTCTGCGCAGAGAGATTGCGGGAGGGACTTCGGCCGGCCTGTGTGGAAGCGGTGAACCAGATACCGGGTGGGGAGGGGGCACTGACGTTCGGGGATCTGAGTGATCCGGAGTCAGAGGTCAGTCGTATGTTGAGTGAGACTAATACGATCAGCAGAAGAGTAAACCTAGGAACCGGCCCAAATGTGTACTATAAGATCTAACTTGCTACGCGCGACAATCGGGAGAACCAAGAGGTAGCCGCTATGCTGGAAACCGCATTCCGCGGGGGTAGGAAGTATTGGATTCTCCTAGGGGTCTGGGGATTGTTGATCCTTGTTGGCTTGGGAGCCTATGGCAGGCAGTTGGTGGAAGGTCTGCGTATCACCGGTATGAGCCAAGACGTGACTTGGGGATTGTACATCGCGCAATTCACTTTCCTCGTCGGTGTGGCAGCTTCTGCAGTAATGGTGGTTTTGCCGTACTACCTGCACAACTACAAGGCGTTCGGCAAGATGGTGATTCTGGGCGAGTTTCTCGCCATTTCGGCGGTGCTCATGTGCATGTTGTTCGTCTTCGTCGACATGGGTCAGCCCAGGAGGGTGCTCAACGTACTGCTCCACCCTACCCTCAACTCCGTGATGTTCTGGGATTTCCTGGTCCTTGGAGGCTACGGCATCATAAACTTCGTTGTCGGGGCCGTGACATTTGACGCCGAGCGGAAGGGAACCCCTGCGCCCAGGTGGATCAAGCCGCTAATCTACCTTTCGATCCCTTGGGCGGTCAGCATCCATACGGTCACGGCCTTTCTCTATTCAGGGCTTGAAGCCAGGTCATTCTGGATGACCGCTATATTGGCTCCCCGTTTCTTGGCTTCGGCATTTGCGTCGGGCCCCAGCCTGTTGATCGTGCTGGCTCTGATTCTGCGGAGGTTCACCAAGTTCGACCCCGGCAAGGAAGCTATTCAGAAGCTGGCTCTGATAGTCACCTATGCGATGGTGATTAACGTCTTCTTCGTAGGCGTCGAGCTGTTTTCCGGCCTATACAGTGACATGCCGCACCATGTGCATGCGTTCGAGTATCTGTTCGTTGGCCTGCACGGGCATGCCGCTCTCACTCCTTGGGTGTGGGTTGGCGAGGTCTTCACGGTGTGTTGTGTTGTGGGTCTGTTGATCCCCAAGGTACGTAGGCAGGAGAAGTACTTGGCAGTGCTTGCCGTTGGGGTGATCACCGCCATTTGGATCGAGAAGGGTGTCGCAATGGTGGTGACTGGCTTCATTCCGTCGCCACTGGGCAGGATAACGGAGTATGCGCCAACAGCGCCGGAGATCGCAATCACGATCGGTGTCTACGCGTTGGGGTTCTTCGTGCTTACAGTGCTTTACAAGATGGTTGTGAGTGTTAGAGAACAGTTGGATCTAGCTTGAAAGAAGGAGCGGTAACAACGCCATCATTCCAAGACCAAAGGAGATGACGATGGCAGACTTAGGTAGCAACGGTACGCCGTTACTGGACGAACTGGAGAAAGGGCCGTGGCCCAGTTTTGTCACGGAAATCAAGCAGACTGCCGGGTTTAGCAAACCAGCCGAGCAGTTGTTGGCGTTGCTGGAACGGTCCTACAGAGAGAGAATTGGTCACTGGAAGCACGGCGGTATTGTGGGTGTGATGGGATACGGTGGAGGCGTGATCGGCCGCTACAACGATCTACCTGAGGAATATCCGGAGATCGCCCATTTCCACACTCTGCGGGTCAACATGCCTACCGGTTGGTTCTACACGTCCGAGGCGTTGAGAACGATCTGTGACATTTGGGAGAGACACGGCTCCGGATTGACAAACATGCATGGGTCCACGGGTGACATCATCTTGTTGGGCACCACGACGGACGAGCTCGAGCCGACTTTTGCCGAGTTGACTGCCAACAGTTTCGACCTGGGTGGATCCGGTTCCGATATGCGCACGCCTAGCGCGTGTGTGGGTCCTGCCCGGTGCGAATGGGCTTGCTACGACACGCTACACCTGTGCAATGACCTTACACAACATTTCCAAGACGAGCTGCACCGCCCAGCATTTCCCTACAAGTTCAAGTTCAAGTGTGCGGGCTGTCCGAACGACTGTGTGGCGTCAGTAGCCAGAGCAGATATGTCGATTATCGGCACCTGGCGGGACGAGATCCAGATCGATCAGGCAGAGGTGAAAGCTGCGGCCAAGACGGGACTCGACATCCAGAAGGATGTCTGCTTCCTTTGCCCCACCAAATGCATCGAGTGGGATGGCAAGAAGCTGGAGATCGACGACGAGAACTGCGTGAAGTGCATGCACTGTATCAACGTTATGCCCAAGGCGTTGCGCCCCGGCAAAGATCGTGGGGCGACGATTCTGCTCGGTGCCAAAGCACCGATTGTCGAAGGTGCATTGTTATCCTCGGTGTTGGTCCCGTTCATGAAACTCGAACCACCGTATGATGAGCTCAAGGACCTCGTGGAGAGGATTTGGGATTTCTGGGGCGAGCACGGCAAGAACCGAGAGCGTGTGGGAGAGCTGATGCAGCGTGTGGGGCTGGGGAACTTCTTGGAGGCGATCGAGGTGGAGCCGATTCCGGAAATGATCGCGTATCCGCGAGAGAACCCATACGTATTCTACGAAGAGTACTATGAAGAAGGCGAAGAAGGGGAAGAAGCGGAGGAGGACGAGTAAAGCAACCGGATCAGTGGATCCGACAGAGCATTAAAAAACAATCGTTCTTGGGAGATATATCGATGGCAACCGAGAGAATAACTGATATCGGGCCTCCGCATTACGAAAAATTCCTACCACCCGTGATAAAGCAAAACTACGGGAAGTGGAAATACCACGAGATCCTCAGGCCCGGCGTGATGGTTCACGTGGCCGAATCCGGCGACAAGCTCTTCACGGTGCGTGCGGCCTCACCACGGCTGCTCGGCATCAAGAAGATCCGCGAGTTCGCGGATCTGGCGGACAAGTATTGTGGTGGGCACCTCCGCTTCACTAGCCGCAACAACGTCGAATTCCTGCTTACGGACGATTCGAAGATCAACGATCTCATCGCCGACCTGAAGAAATTGGGACATCCGGTGGGCGGCATAGGCAACGCGATCTCCAACATCGTTCACACGCAGGGATGGGTACACTGCCACTCAGCTGCGACGGATGCATCCGGTGTTGTGAAAGCGGTGATGGACGATCTGTGTGGGTACTTCACTGGCGATATCGAACTGCCAGGCAAGCTGCGGGTCGCCCTTGCGTGCTGTCTCAATATGTGTGGTGCGGTGCACTGTTCGGACATCGCGATCCTAGGTATACACCGCAGGCCGCCAAGAATCCAAGCTGGTCTGAATAAGGTATGCGAAATCCCCAACGTGGTGGCTTCCTGTCCCACGGCAGCAATCCGGCCGGCAACAGTTGACGGTGCTCCCACGGTAGAGATAGATGAAGAGAACTGCATGTTCTGCGCGAACTGTTTCTCGGTCTGCCCGGCACTACCAATGGCTGACGCGCTCAACGACGGTGTATCCATCTGGGTCGGGGGGAAAGTCTCGAACGCCCGCAAGGAACCAACCTTCTCCAAGCTGGCTATTCCGTTCTTGCCCAACAATCCGCCGCGGTGGCCGGAGGTGACTGAGGCTGTGCGGAACATAGTGGAAGTATGGGTCAAGAACGCCCGCAAGTTCGAGCGGATGGGTGAGTTCATCGAGCGTATCGGCTGGCCCCGTTTCTTCAAGATGACGGGCATTGAGTTCGCTAAAGAGCATATTGACGATTACAAATACGCGGGCCTTTCGTACAAACGGTCTGCACAGCTCAGACACAACTAGGAGGTGTACGGTGGCCGTCACGCCCGAAGAAGTAGCGGACGCCATGTACGAGTTGGTCAAGGAGTATCAGGGCAAGAAGAAGCTCAAAGCCGGTGACTTGACCAAGGCGATGATCCAGAAGTATGGCGAAGGCGAAGTGGACAAGAAGCTGTGCAAGGCCGCCATCCGGACTCTGATGGATTCGGGAAGGTGTGTCTACACGTACTTCGGCGGCAGCTTCATAGAACTCCCGCCCGAGGAAGGCGTTGAGAGGTAGGCTGTCTCCCGGGGGGAAAGTGATGTCAGATGCATGCACTCTCCGCTCCCAGCGGGCGGAAGAGGCGTGTGTCTGTGACGATAGATAATCACGTGTCACGCGAGGTGATCGTATGGCTATGAAGAAGGTCAAGAAAAAGAAGAAGTCTTTCGGTTCGAGGGGCGGCGCCTCGCGTGACCAATCGCCACTGCGACCCAAACACGTGGAGAAGAAGCCCCCATGTAGGGATACATGTCCGAGCGGCAACGATATTCGCAAGTTTCTGACGACGCTCGCTCATGCTGAGCGGCTAGGAAAGACGGCGGAGCAAGCACTCCAAGAAGCTTGGGAGGTCTACACGGACACTAGTCCGTTTCCGTCGGTGTGTGGCCGGGTATGTCCGGCTCCATGTGAAACCGGATGCAACCGGAAGGACCTCGATGGTGCGGTGAGTATCAATAAGGTCGAACGGGCCATCGGCGACTTCGGTCTGGCGAGGGGTCTCAAGCTGAAGGCCCTCTCTGATGAGAAGAAACCGCAGAAGATAGCCGTCGTAGGCGCGGGTCCCAGTGGCCTTTCCTGTGCCTACCAGCTGGCTCGGCGCGGATATGGCGTAACCGTCTTCGAGTCCACGGAGAAGACTGGCGGCATGTTGCGGTGGGGCATCCCCGGGTATCGGCTACCCGAATCGGTACTCGACGGAGAGATCCAGAAGATCCTCGACCTGGGAGTGGAACTCAAGTGCGGCGTGAAGGTGGGCAAGGACATCACCGTTGATGAGCTGAAGCAGTCATACGATGCCGTATACGTCGCGCTCGGCGCCCAGCAGGGAGTCACTCTGGGCGTTGAAGGTGAGGATGCTCCCAACGTGTTCTCCGGAGTGGATTTCCTCAGCCGTTTCCACCACGGTGAAAAGCTGGACCTGGGCAAGGATGTGGTGGTAATCATCGTCGGTGGAGGTGACACCGCCATCGACGCGGCGCGGATCTGCAAACGGCTGGGCGCCAATGTAACGATCCTATACCGCCGAACCCGCAAGGAGATGCCGGCGATCGATGAGGAAGTCGATGAGGCGATCAAAGAAGGCATCACAATCGAGTTTCTGGCCGCACCAATAGGTTTCCGCAAAGAGGGCGACCTCGTCGTAGCGATGCGAGCTATCCGCATGGAGTTGGGTGAGCCGGACTCGTCAGGTCGTCGTCGACCGGTTCCCATCGAGGGTTCGGAGTTCGAGATACCCGCCAGCGCAGTCATCTCTGCGGTGAGTCAGGCACCCGATTTCGGCGGCTTCGAGGATCTCATCGAAGGCAAGGATTGGATCAAGGTCGACAACCAGGGGGCAACCAAGGTGGCAGGAATATGGGCTGGTGGCGACGTGACAGCCCTGGATCTAGTCACGACTGCCGTAGGTCACGGTCGGCGCGCAGCCGAGGCGATCGAACGCAAATTCCTGGGCAGGCAATTCGAAGAAGACAGGATGACGGTGATCAGAAGTGATCGTATGCTGTTGGATCACTACGACAAGATAGACCGTCAAGAACCTGCAGCCCTGGATGTTGGCGAGCGTTTGACCTCGATCGAAACGGAAGTCAACTTGGGTCTAACCGATGACCAAGTGCTGACTGAAGCGCGGCGCTGCATGAGCTGCGGATACTGCATCGATTGCGAGAAGTGCTGGATGTACTGTCAGGACCAGGCGATTGACAAGCCGCTGCAGAAGGGATTGCTGTATCCGTTCAAGATGCAGAACTGCACAGGCTGCAGTAAGTGTGCGGAAATATGCCCTTGTGGCTTCATAGAGATGCACTGACCTTGTGAGCACACCGCGAGTACTGATCGCAGGGCTACGCGGAGGCAGCGGCAAGACGGTAATATCTCTGGGACTCGTGGCAACCTGGCGCAAGCAAGGTTGTCACGTTTCGCCCTTCAAGAAGGGACCAGACTACATCGATGCAGCCTGGCTATCGGCTGCGGCAGGCAAACCCTGCCGGAACCTCGATCTCTTCCTCATGACCCCAGATACGGTCCTGCGCTCGTTCGCAGCTGCGGCCGGGCCGGCCGACGTGGCTGTCATAGAGGGCAATCGCGGGTTGTTCGACGGCATGGACGCCCGGGGCAGCTACAGCACGGCCGAGTTGGCCAAGTTGCTGAAGAGCCCGGTGTTGCTCGCTGTCGATTGCACAAAGGCAACGCGTACCATCGCGGCAATGGTCCTAGGTTGTCAGAGACTCGATCCCAGCGTCTCGCTTCGCGGTGTCATTCTGAACAATGTGGCCGGTCCTCGGCACGAGTCGGTGCTGCGTGAAGCAATGGCTGAGATCAGCGGGCTGCCCGTGGTGGGTGCGCTGGGCCGAATCCCCGGAGAGCTCTTTCCAGAACGGCACCTTGGGCTCGTGCCACCCCAAGAGCACGAGCAATTGTCTCCAGCGATACAACAGGCCGCCAGTGCGGTCGAACAGCAGTTGGACTTGGCCGCCATCTGGGACATTGCGCGCCAAGCTCCAGAGCTCGACCCCCACGACTCGAATCCGACTGCCACAGGTGACGAGGGGCGGAATGCCGTCAGGATCGGTGTGTTCCGCGACGCTGCATTTCAGTTCTACTATCCCGAGAACCTCGAGGCCCTGGTTCGGCAGGGGGCGATCTTGCTGGAGGTTTCTCCGCTCCACGATACTGCGCTACCGGACGTGGATGCCCTGTACCTCGGGGGAGGATTTCCGGAGACAGCAGCACCGGCGTTGGCAGACAACAGGCAATTCCTGGACTCGCTACGTGACTCAGTCAACAGTGGCTTGCCGGTATACGCAGAGTGCGGGGGAGCGGTCTTTCTGGGGGAGAAGCTCCTCTACAATCATAGAGAATACCCGATGGCGGGCATACTACCAGTCGTTTTCTGCTTCGAGGCAAAACCGCGGGGGCACGGCTACGCCGTACTCGAAACCGTGGAGAACAACCCGTTTTTCACAGTCGGGGAATGTCTCCAAGGGCATGAGTTCCACTACACCCACATGCAGTCGTCTGCGGTGGAGGATCTGAAGTTCGCATTCCGGGTCCGTCGCGGCTATGGATTCGATGGCCAAAGGGACGGCTTGTGTTATCGCAATGTGCTCGCGTCCTACACTCACCTGCATGCGTTGGGGACGGAGAGTTGGGCTCCGTCCGTGGTTCGGGCCGCCACCCGGTTCAAGTCGCGGAGCGCGAGCCATACTGGCGTTGGCCTCTAGGAGGACGGAACCGTGCCGATCATCACAATCTCGCGGGGGACGTTGAGTGGCGGACAAGCGGTGGCTGAGTGTCTCGCTGGTAGACTTGGGTACCCGTGTGTCGGTCGCGAGATCGTTCAAGAAGCGGCCCGAAAGCTGGGTGTATCTGAGGAGACCCTGAGTGGGAAGTTCGAGACCCCCCCTGGACGATGGCATCGGCTGACTAACGAGCGTAGGCTGTACCTTCACGCGGTTCAGGCTGCCCTAGCGGACCAGTGTGTGACTGGGGAGCTGGTTTACCACGGTCTGGCTGGGCAGCTGCTGCTGCGGGGCCAGCCCGGAGTGCTGCGAGCCCGGCTTATTGCACCATTGGATATGCGAGTGCGTGCCTTGACGGAAGCACACCATAGAATGAGCCCCAAGGCTGCGGAGGAATTCATCGAGAGCGTGGATGAAGACCGCAGGCGTTGGGTCAGACTGATGTACGGAGCCGACGTCGAGGACCCATCTCTGTACGATCTAACGATCAACCTACAGTCCATTTCCACTGAGACAGCGTGTACGAGCATTGCGGAAGCGGTTGCACAGCCACAGTACAAGATAACGGACGAAGTAAGGGCGAAGCTGGAGGCGTTCGCGGCCCAATGCCACGAACAACTGCAGGCGGCTGCGTCGCAGCGCTCATGAGGCGGATGAACTGTTCATGCCGCTTGCAGGCACAAAGTTGGCTAGCAGGGCGAACTAGCGCCGTCGCCGACGTTAAAGAGGGCTGAAGAGTGGCGATCATTACCATCAGTCGAGGAAGCAAGAGTGGCGGGCAGGAAATGGCGGAATGTCTGGCCGCGCAACTGCAGTATCGCATCGTTGGACGAGAGATTGTACAGGAAGCGGCTACCAGGCTCGACGTTTCAGAGGAGGCCTTGAGCCACCAGATGGAGCACACACCCAAGCTGTGGGATAGGCATGCTGCGACGCGGCGGCTATATGTGGCGGCCGTGCAAGCGGCCCTCGCCGAGTATGTGGCCGAGGGAGATCTGGTGTACCATGGCTTGGCGGGACAACTACTCCTGAGGGGCCTACCGGCTGTGCTGCGGGTGCGGCTCATCGCACCGAGAGAGAGGCGGGTCCGAACGCTGGTGGAGACGCGTCAGATGGATGAGGCCTCGGCCGAAGAGTTCATTCAGCATGTCGATGGAGCACGTGCTCGCTGGGTCAAAATGATGTACGGCGAAAACATCGAGGACCCGGCACTTTATGACATGGTGGTAAACCTGGAGACCATGTCTGTGCCCGGTGCCTGTGCTGCACTCGCGACTGTGGCAAAGCGGCCGGACTTTGCGGTTACTGGTGAGGTAAAGGCGTGTCTACGGGACTTTCGCTTGGCGTCCAACGTCAAAGTCGCGCTAGCGAGAGCACGTGAGACACGGCCTCACATTCTGGACGTGTGGGTCAGAGGGGGCGTCGTCGAGATATCCGGCAGCGTTCCCGTCCTCAAAACAGGCCGGATGGGGGATCGTATCAGCGAGGTAGCACGTTCTGTCCCCGGCGTTGAGGAAGTCCGTATGAAGCTGCAGTGGTACGACCCGTATCCTTAGGACAGAATCGCGCGTTGGACGAGTGAAGGTGAGGGGTGAGTGTCCGACTCTACTGAACAGCCTATGCCTACTATCGCGAGCACACCTGCCACAACAGGGCAGGTGCTCATAGATCCGGGAACAGCGGAAGGTCCTCAGCGGTTGCGCGTACTTCCTGCGGTGATCCGCCTAGCGGTGTTGCTCTTTGTCATCATGTTGCTCAACCCGACGGAGGTGCACGCGTGCCAGGAAGCAGCAGTGGCGGCCGACACCAGTATGACCTCATGGTGGGTGTGGCCGCTTGTTCTCTTCCTAATCACGTTTGTCATGGGGATCCTGGCTGCTCTAGGTGGTGTTGGAGGGGGAGTGCTCTTCGTGCCAATTGTCAGCGGTTTCTTCCCATTTCACCTCGACTTCGTTCGCGGCTGCGGACTGTTAGTGGCGCTGAGCGGTGCACTTGCCGCGGGTCCGGGTTTCTTGAAGATGAACTTGGCCAGTCTGCGCTTGGCCATGCCTGTGGCGTTGATTGCATCCACTTGTGCCATTATCGGCGCCATGATCGGGCTCGCGCTCCCGACGAACGTTGTGCAGACGGCGCTAGGTGCCACCATCCTGGGGATAGTCGCCCTAATGATGGCAGCGAAGAAGTCAGAGTTCCCCGAAGTCGCCGAAGCGGACCGCCTCTCTTCAGCGCTCAAGATCTATGGTGTGTATACTGAGGCCAGTCTGGGCCGGGCGATAGACTGGAAAGTGCACCGGACGGTATACGGTCTACTTCTATTCATCATCATCGGTGTCATGGCAGGCATGTTTGGGCTCGGCGCGGGTTGGGCCAACGTTCCGGTTCTGAACCTGGTTATGGGTGCCCCGCTCAAGATCAGCGTGGCCACCAGCAAGTTTCTCCTCTCCATAACGGATACGTCGGCGGCTTGGATCTATGTTAACAATGGTGCTGTGATCCCGATGATGGTTGTCCCCTCGCTGGTCGGCATCATGCTGGGCTCTTTCATCGGCGTGCGAATTTTGCGGGTCGCCAAGCCGGCGTTTGTTCGCAAGATGGTGATCGGACTGTTGCTTTTCGCCGGTGCCAAAGCGATCACCAAAGGACTAGACCTCCCGTTCATCGTCTAGCAGAACATGAGGCATCGCAATGTCTGAGGACGCAATAGAGTCGAGACCCAACGAAGAACAGTTGCTGTACGCCAAGATCCTGGAGATTGGCATGTTCGTTGGGCTGGGGCTTCTGCTCGTAACGTTCTTCCTCTATGTCTCTGGCATAGTCGCGCCGGCGGTGCCGGTTGAGGAATTGCCCAAGTATTGGGAAATGAGCGTCCACGATTATTTGGAAGCCACAAACCACGACTATGTACACCGGGAACACGCCATCACGGGTTGGTCTTGGCTCTCTGTACTTGGAAAGGGAGACTACCTCAATTTTCTGGGGATCGCCCTACTATCTGGAGTGACGGTCGTCTGCTATTTGGGGATTGTGCCGACGCTAATCAAGAAGAGGGATCTTGTCTTCGCTGCCATCTCCTTGATGGAAGTCGTGATCCTGACGCTCGCGGCGAGCGGCATCCTCAGTGTCGGGCACTAGCACTTGGGTTTCTGAAGGCGGCAGTGTGACTACTGATTCTAGCGGAACCATGCGGTTCCTTCCGATAGGACTTGACGTCCGTGGCAGGGTTTGCCTGGTTGTTGGCGGTGGGAGTGTAGGGACTCGCAAGGCAGTGACACTTGCTCAGGCGGGTGCAGCCGTAACGGTAGTCTCGCCTGTCGTCACTGCTGAACTTGCCGAGCAGATACGCGCTGGCCGCATCAATTGGGTGGAGGGAAAGTTCCGAGACGGGCATCTGTCTGGTGTCTTCCTCGCGGTTGCTGCTACGGATGACGATGCCTTGAATGCCATAGTCGTCAGGGTCGCGGGGGAGCGTGGTGCCCTGGTCTGCGATGCCTCGTCAGCCGAGCGCTCTCAAGTGATCTTCGGCGCTGTGCTGGAGAGTGATGAAGCCACCGTTGCCGTCTTCACGGATGGCCGAAATCCAGCACAGGCTAGGCGGACACGCGACCAGATTGCAGGTTTCATTGCCGCGGAACGCAAGGTTGGGCCTCAGTCCTGATTTGCCTGTGTCGACGAACTTGATCGGATTGGAGAGAGGAGCGGTGAGCAAGACGCTGGATTAGATTCAAGACGCAGTCCCCCTGCAGGCAATCTCGCTCGGATGTCTTAGACACTCCACCGAAACATCTTGCCATGAGAAGGCTGTGAGCGAGGTGCCTGTAGTGAATTTGTCGCAGAGTGAGCCATGTCCACGTTCACCACAGACAGCTCGGCAACATCACCCATGCACCAGGGGCGTAGCTCGCTAGTGCCGGGGCGGCGGGGAGTGTTGTTGCTCAATCTGGGAATGCCTGGCCGAAGTGACCCTTCTTCCGTGCGCCAGTTCCTCTTGCAGTTTCTTGACGATCCTCTCGTCATCGGCTCGCTCCCGGAACTCAGGTGGCTCCGACGGGGTCTGCGCAGTTGGATGCTCCGCTTGCGGGCAGCGCGCCTGGTGGATTCCTGCCGCACATACAGGGAGGATAGCGGGTCTCAGCCGAACATCATTGCGGAACAGGCTGCTGCGCTGGGTGCTGTTCTTCCAGAGCACTGGCGGGTATTCACGGGTACACGCTATGGGGAACCATCGATCTCTGCAGTGCTGAAGCAGATGCAGGACGAGGGTATCGAGCGAATCGTGGCAGTACCGCTGTATCCGCAATTCGACCAGGCGACCACAGGCACGATCATGCGCGAACTGTACCGTGTCGTGGGTGAAACGGCACGAAGTATGAGCCTTGCCACTCGTGCTGCGTGGCACGACGACAGCGGCTACGTGAGTGCCCAAGCGAGATTGATTGCGGAATGGGCACAGTCCCATGATCTGTGGCCGGATGACTCGCACTTGCTCTTCACGGCCTACGGTCCACCCGGTTCCGGCGTGCAGCGCGAAGATACGTACGCGCCACAGATGAGGAGAACGGTCGATCTGGTGGCTCAACGGTTAGGCTGGTCTGCGGATCTAGTGTCATTAGCCTTCCAGGGACGGTTCGGTATGGAGCCGGGCCCCGCATGTAGGCCCATCGCCGGCGACGAGCTGGAGCGACTTGCTCGTTTGGGTGTCAAGAAGGTGCTCGTCTGCCACCTCACCTTTGCCGAGCAGGGTGTGGGTGCCGTGCGGCAGATAGATGGGCAGTCCCAGAAGTTGTTCGCAGCAAGCGGAGGTCGTCTCCACAATTGCCCGACTCTCTACACACAGAGACCGTTTATCTCCGCGTTGCGAAGCTTGGTAATAGGAGGTCCTAGGCCGGCTTCGGGCCGAGGGGCTAAACCTCTTCTGGTGCCCAGACTCGACACGGGTCTGACGGACGACGATCCGAAGGCTCTGGTGATGATCGGGACGTCGCTGGCAAGGCGGCTGCGGTCCGGGCGCGGTCCGCATCTGAAGCACAACCACCCTGGCGTGTTCGCCAAGGTACGCAAGTCACGGAAGACCTTGCTGGGATTCCTGGATTGGGTCCGTGAGGAGGGGATTGTCAAGGAGGCGTTCGTCTGGAACACGTGCCAGCGGCTCGAGTTCTACGGATGGCTCGCGGATCCGGATGACTCCGTCGACCGCGAGTGGGTCGTCGCGACAGTGCGGAGCAGACTGTTCGAGACCGAACCAGAAGACCTCCATGTCAACGTGTTGTTTGGCGTCAACGCCTGGCATCACCTAATGCGCACAGCGTCTGGATTGAATAGCGCGCTGCCAGGGGACACGGACGTGGTGGCACAACTGCAAACGTCCTGCCAGATAGCCGAACGTGCGAGGGTTGCGGGCCCAATCGCAGCTCGACTGGTAAGGAGCGCAGTGGAGCTGACCCACAAAGTACGCGCTGAAACTGCGTGGGGCCAGTTCAGCTCTGGGTACTGCCTCGCTGCTCTGTCCCACGTTCGTGCAGTGAGCGGCGTCGATCTAGACGCGTGTCGCCACCTCGTCATTGGTGGCTCAGCCACGTCACGTTCAGTGCTGTCCACACTGTCTCAGGAGTTCGCTGTCCCCCAACATAGAATGACGTTGGCTTATCGAGACCACCATGGTCAGATGAAGCTATTGCGGGCGGCTCTCGGCCACGGCAAACGCCAGCGCGTGCATTCGTATTCAGAGGAAAGTGTCCTGCGCGCGATCGCTGACGCAGACTTTGTGTTTTTCGGTATCGATCACCCACAACCGGTATTGGACGCTGAGGTGATCGGTGGTTTGCGGGATTTCACGAAGCGACCTCTGACGATCGTCGATTTCAATAGCTATGGTTCAATGCGCTACTCGAGTATCCCTGATGGTGTGAGAGTGTGGACCGAAGCAGAGTTGGATCGAGCAGTTGCGGCGTATGCCGACCTGATGTGCTCTCGGGCCGAGTTCTCCGCGGCCGTAGAAGCCATGGAAACGTGGATAGAAGACCGCCTACCGGTGTCCGATGTGGATGCTGACTCCAAGACTGAAATCAGTGCAGCCAAGAGTACTATATGACTTCATTGAGTGATCCACTCGTTGTGTTGGCGCTCCGATCTCGATGCTGATCTTGATTGCACACGGCAGCCGGCGGTCAGAATGGAGAGCGTCTGCAGAGGGTCTGGTCAAATCGCTGCAAACGGACATAGGTCGCGACGCTGTACAGCTCGCTTACATGGATTGTACACCGCCGACGCTCATGGAAGTAGTATCCAAAGCGGTACAGCAAGGAATCAAACGAATTCGAGTGCTGCCACTATTTCTAACAGCCGAAGGACACGTGACCCGTGATATTCACCCTCTTGTGGAGGAGGCACGTGAGTCATATGCCGATGTTGTGTTGGAGCTGCTACCACCAGTTGGCCAGCATCCGATGTTCCTGGAACTACTGAAGACAATTGCCATCCGGGAGCCGTGAATACATGACGACCGACGGAAGCAAACGGCCACCTGGTATCGTCTATCTAGTGGGTGCCGGTCCTGGGGATCCCGGTCTAATCACGCTGCGCGCTGTTGAGTGTCTTGGACGGGCCGATGTGGTCATATACGATTATCTCGTCAACCCGGTCCTAGTCAGGCACGCCGCGGCTGCTGCGGAACTCGTCTGTCTTGGTCGCCCAACTACAGGACGCACTGTCTCCCAGGCAGAGATCAACCAACTAATGCTGGAGGCGGCTCAGGACGGCAAGATAGTCGTGCGGTTGAAGGGTGGGGATCCCTCGGTATTTGGCCGTGGGGCCGACGAGACAGGAGCCCTGCGGGAGGCAGGAATCCCCTTCGAGGTTATTCCGGGCATCACAGCTGGCCTAGCGGTCGGAGCCTACTGCGAAATCCCAATTACCCATCACGAGGATGCATCAGCTATCGCGTTGATAACGGGTCGGGAACGTGACGAGAAAGGGGAGTCTGCCATTGATCACGCTGCGCTGGCCCGCTTCCCTGGCACACTCGTCTTCTACATGGGAGTCGAAAAGGTGACTCAGTGGAGCCAAGGCTTGATCGGACACGGAAAGCCACCCGAGACTCCCGTTGCAGTCGTTCGGTGGTGCACGCGTGCCCAGCAGCAAGAGATCCGCTGCACGCTGGGTACGGTTGCCGATACCATTAGGGACCACGCGCTGCGTCCACCGGCACTGTTCGTAGTAGGCAAAGCGGTGGACCGCGCGCCTGTGCGCTCCTGGTTCACAGAGCGACCGCTGTTCGGGCAGCGAATTCTCGTACCGGGATCGCAGACAACGTCTGACAGACTGCGCGACAGACTTGCAGAACTCGGGGCGGATGCGATCACGCAGCCGGCGATTCGGATTAGCGAACCGGCTGACTGGGCAGCCGTGGATGATGCACTGGACAAGCTTGGCCAATACGATTGGCTGGTGTTCTCGAGTGGAAACGGCGTTGACTACTTGCTCAGAAGAATTGAATACCGGGGTGGGGATGTGCGCTGGCTAGGACGCATCAAGCTTGCGGCTATGGGCTCGGGCACTGCCGAGCGGTTGGCCCACTATCACCTCAAAGCAGATCTGGTCCCTGCGCAGTTCGTGGCGGAATCCCTGGCGGGTACACTTGTGGGAGAAGCTGAACGCAGGCGATTTCTGCTGGCCCGGGCTAGCAGGGGTCGGGAAGTGCTGGCAATGGAGCTGAGAGAGGCTGGGGCCCACGTCGATCAGATTGTTGTGTACGACAGTGTTGATGTTGAGGAACCCGACCCTGACGTAGCCGCTCAGCTCACGGCTGGGGCGATCCATTGGATCACAGTCACGAGTTCGGCCGTAGCCCGCTCCCTGGTGAACCTCTACGGTGACGACCTTGCAGCGGCGAGAATCGCCAGCATCGGTCCAGTGACCTCTGGTACACTACGCGATTTGGGTCACGAACCTTCAGTCGAGGCCACGCCACAATCGATCGAGGGTCTGGTGGAGGCGATTCAGCGTTTGTCGACTGTCGACCGACGACTGACGATGCACGATTGACTAATGGCAAAGGGCGATCCGTGGCCGATCTCCCGAGCTACGTCGTCAACGCTGAATGATCAGTCGTCAATAGTCAGTCGTCAATCGGCTGGCTAGTTGGGCCACAGTAGTTCGCTTGAGCACTCTGTCTTCGTACAAATCCACCGGACCCTCGTCAGAGAGCAAGTCCTGCCTTCCTGTCAGGATGGCGGCCTGCCCCAGCTCTCCCAGACACCAGACAGCCATGCCGCGAGACTGCGGCTTGGGGTCCTTCAGGGCTGCGGCAATCGCCGGCATGACTTCCTGAACATGATCGCCTGCTAGAGCGCCAACACGACCTATGGCCCAGAGTGCGCCAGGTCTGAAGTGCTCGAGATCCTCCTCAGCTAGCTCCAAAATCAGTGTCACTACTATTGGTATGTACTCGCCGAAGAGCGCCGGCATGTGGTGAACAACTTCGGCAATTGCCTCCGGTGCGTGCCAGCAGATGCCGCCAGACTCTTCGGTTATCAGCCAGAACAAGCGCCGCAGGTGTTCTCGGACGTAGGCGGGATCGTCGTTCGCGATGCGGACGGCCGCCAATGCCTGTGCCTCGACGGCACGCCAGCAGATTTGTGGATCCTCGTCATAGGTGAGAGAAATGAGGACTTTGAGGATACGCCTCCTCGTCGCCGCCATTTCAGCAATCTGTTCAAGTTGCCCTTGATCGAGCAGCTGTCGCAGGGTGTGTTTGAGTGCGATGTGTGCCATCCGTAGTAATCCTAGATTGTCGCCGGCCCTACTCCCGGGAGATACCCCACGAAGCATACCGTGTCTATCTGCGACGTCAATTTCAGTATAGTGCAACCTGTGTGACTGTTGTCTGATTGCTCTTTCATCACGGAGTGCTATACTGAAAAACCAGTGTGGGTTGGAGAACCGAGGTGCATGGATTGCGGGAGACACGTACTGGAAGGAGGATGTCGCATGAGCGACCGTGAGGGCATAGCAGCTCTTTGGACCAAGGAAGACTGGTGGGCGGTCTGGCTCGGGTTGGGGATCATCGCCTGTGCGATCGTCTTCTTTGTGGCAGGAGGCACGCTCAGACCATTGGCCGTCAGCCCTCCGAGGGATTGGACGGTATTTTCAAGGGTAACATCACATTTTGCTGAGAACTGGATCTGGTACGTTCTGCTCTACCTGGTGTTCGGCGGCGTATTCACGTTGAGTACGTCTGTCATGGGCCACAAGGCGAAGCAATACGTACCCGGCTTCACGCTGATATTCCTGGTCTCAGTTTTCATCCTAGTAGTCAGCCAGAGTCAGTTCTTCCACTACTACAGTCTGGAGGCGCCGTTGGTGGCGCTCATCCTGGGCCTTTTCGTCGGGAACTTCGCCAGGCTGCCCGATTGGCTCGACAGTTCTCTCAGGACCGAGTACTACATCAAGACAGGCATTGTTTTGCTGGGTGCAACCTTGCCGCTGACCTTGATCGTCACCGCTGGGCCGATCGCCTTTCTTCAAGCTACTATTGTATCGCTCTGCACATGGCTGGCAATGTTTTTCTTCGCGACCCGCGTGTTCAAACTCGACAAGCGCTTCGGAGCGGTACTTGGAGCCGGTGGTGCTGTGTGTGGAGTCTCTGCATCCATCGCGGTTGGTGGAGCGGTGAAGGCAGACAAGGAACACGTGGCAATCAGCATATCGATTGTATCTCTGTGGGCACTCGTCATGATCTTCTTCCTGCCACTGGCGAGCAAGGCTCTGGGCCTTCATCCGGGCGTGGCGGGAGCCTGGATAGGAACCAGCGAGTTTGCTGACGCCGCGGGCTACGCGGCCGCGCAGACTATTGCTTCGAACTCCGGCAACGAAGCTGCCATCCAGACCTTCACTCTCATGAAAGTGATCGGACGGGATATCTGGATCGGGATCTGGGCGTTCGTGCTGTCGATCGTCTCTGTGGCCCTGTGGGAGCGAGGGTCCAACACGGGGGGCTCGACGGTGGGAGTAGGGGTCATATGGTCACGATTCCCGAAGTTCGTTATCGGGTTCTTCCTCGCCTCAGTAATCATGAGCATCCTGGTGGCGAGTTCCTCGGCCGACTACGCAGCCGACATTACACCGAGGCTCATTACGCCCATCAAGACACTGCGGACTTGGACGTTTGTCTTCACGTTCCTTTGCATCGGTCTCACCACACGATTTCGTGATCTGGCCAAGTTTGGAATGCCACCCTTCTGGGCATTTACTGTCGGTGTTCTCGTGAATGTTCCACTGGGCTACTTCTTGTCCACAGTGGTTTTCGGTGACTACTGGATGGCTGTGCAGTGAAGCAATCGCTGTGATCTAGGCAATCAGCTGCCAGCAGATTGCTGGCAGCTGATTGCTGATGGCTCTAATGCATCTCCCACTCGATGAACCCAGGTTCCACATCAGTCATGCAGTTCACAATCAACTCAACCAGGCCGTCATAGAGAATGGAGTGTTTCTCCCATAGGTCGTAGTAGTTGAACAGGTCGCGCAACTGACCTTTACAGTTCGAGCATGGTGCACAAACGTATTTCTGAATTGACGGATCGAGCTCGTCCTTGAAGGCATTCAGGATCTGCTCCATCTTCTTGCGGCCGCTGACCTGGGCCCGCCAATCAGCGAAGTTGTGGCCCGACATGATCGCAAATCCACTGCCCCCTCCGCAGCAATAATTGTCCACGCCGTGGGGCGTCATCTCCCTGAACCGCGGAGCGATCTTCCTGATGACACGTCGCTGTGGCTCAACTATACCCATCAGCCTGACAACGTTGCACGGATCGTGCAAGGTGACGGGGAAATCGTTGCGCAACGGATCGACCTTGACCCTCCCAGAAGAAACGAGATTCTCCAGTGTCACGAAACAGCTTTCCCGTGGGATGTTGAGGTCGCCGGTCAACACGCGGTCAGCGATTACCGTGAGGGCTTTGTGGGCGTGTCCACACTCCCCGAGCACGATCTTCTTTACTCCGAGCTTCTTGGCGATCTGAGCATGCTGGATGGCGACACGGGCAAACTGAGCGTCGTCATACCAAACACCATAGTTGACGCTGTCGTAACCAGCAAGTTCGCTCGACATGGTCCAGTTCAAGCCAGCTGACTCGAATATTACTGCAAACGCCCCGGGATTCATGGGCCAAGACAGGATTTCGCCGGCGTTGTGGATCAGCAGTATGTCGGCGCCCTCCTTGTCCCACGGAGTCTCGATCGTCAAGCCCGTTTTCTCAGAGACGTCCTCATCTATGAACTCCATATTGTCCTTGACCACGATGGCGTTCATACCCGTAGAAGATCCGACCTTGAGTTGCTGGACGGAGCCGGCCTCGTGCAGTTCTTTGGGGGCTATACCCATCTCCATGCTGAAGACCTTGCGGATCTCGTGTGCGATCAATGCATTGTCGACGCCGATCGGGCAGGTCTGGGCACAACGCCGGCATAGGTTGCAGCGATAGGCTAGCTCTGCCAGACGAGCAACCGTGGTCCAGTTCAGCTCTATCTCTCCGTCCTGCCAGGCCTGAAGCATTCCGCCATTTCCCTTGTGCTTGACGTGTTTCTTGTACAAGCGGCGAAAAACCTCTGAGCGATAGGCAGGTCGATAGACAGGATTGTTCCCGCTTGCCTCATAGATGTGACATGCATCCGAGCAAGTGTGGCAGGTGGCACAGTGCTCCATCGACATCAGGAGCGGCTGCAGGAAAGTCCAGTTGTTCTCCTTGGTGAACAGCTTCTGCAGTCCAGAGAGGAACTGCGCAACCAGCTTGTCCTCCTCTTCTTTGGTCTTGGGCTTCGGGATGCTGACGGCAATCGTGTCGTCCATTGAGGACTCGTATGTCTCCTCAGCCTTTTCGCTCAAGGGCTTGAAGTCCGGCGTAGCCTCAGGAGTCTGGAATGGTTCTGGGAGAGGCTTGAAATCCTCTTTTCTCAGCTCGGTCAGCTTCGCCGACGGCTTGGATATATCTTCGATTCTTACCCGCTTCCTCGTTTGCATGCCTAGTTCTCCTCGACACCGGAGGTTGCCACGTCGACCCAATTCTTCTTTCCGTCCCCTCGAATGTGGGGCGCTGACCAACTCACCGGATACTGCAAGGCCTCGGACACCTTACGTTCGATCTTTCCGCCTTTGAAGCTCGGCTCGTCACTCCACCTGATATCATGCCACATGAAGTACTTGGTAAAGAAATGCGACATATGAGTGAGAGGGATGTAAGCCACCAGGAGACAGCCCAGCACAATCTCGAGTGCAACCAAGACTGACGGGGCGTCGAGGCTCGAAAGGTTGAACGTCACGAGCTGGGTGAAGAACGCCCTGAGACCAGAGAAAGTCGGATCTACGGTAGCGTGCGCTAACAAGGCCACGGCCAACGTCACGATGAAGAAGGCAAGATTGAAGAAATCGGAGTGCTTGGTGTACTCGCGGTAGTCCGCATTGAAGGTTCGTCGCACGAGAAGTGCAACGGAACCCACCAGACCAAGGCCCAATCCCACATACCCAACCAAGTAGGTCAGGTGGTAGACGGTCCGTCCCAGCACTCCTCCATCGGCTGAGATGTCCATGCCAGCGGCACCGGCAATCCCTCCCAAAACCAACAAGCCAACCAGACCACCGAGCAGGTACAAACCGAAATGGAACGGAAACGAGCGGAGCCATTGTTGCAGGTTGTGTTCGCGAACGCCGGCAAGCAATAGAATTTCGGGAACCATGAACTTCAGTTCGCCAAGCATGGATGACTCACGTGGCTTGGTCCACCAATCAGATTCCTCGAGGTACGAACCACCGTAGCTTGCCCGACCCTTCTCGTGAGCGACAGGGTAGAGCTCCCAACGCAAGTGAATGGGCAACCGGACAATCTTCACGCCGCGCCAGACGACTGCCGCGACAAACACGGCAACTGCAGCGTACGGCAGAATGAGCAGCATTAAACCCACCTTCAGTCCTCCGTTCGGGACCGCCTCTTGCGGTCCATGAGTTCTCTGATAGCACCGCTAGTATCAGCGGAATCGGTCTGGTCGTGCACGAGACTCTTGATCTCTTCGGTGCACAATGAGCCGAACCGGTAAACCACGCACCTGCGGCACTCGTTCCCCTGAGGAGCGCAGTTGAGTCCCTTGATCATCCAGCATGGTCGGGTGGTCTCCTTGTACGCGGGACAGCTCTCGCGAGTCTCAGCCTTGCAGGGCAGCAAGTCCCAACACGGGAGCAGCGCTTGCATCCTGCGGATCGCTTCGACATTGAGACCGGAGTTCTGGATCAGGTGGTGGACGTTATTCACTCGGCTGATGTCTTCGTGCGAGAAGAGACGATGCTTGGAGGCGGTCCGGTGGGCGATTATGAGACCTTCATTCTCGTACTTTCGGACAGCAGAGACGGAGAGGCCCACCTTCTGCGCCAAGACCCCGATTGAGATTACGGGGTCCTCGATCTGTGGTGGATCTATTTCGCTAGGCGTTTGCCCGTCGTAGTCGTATCCCATCAGGCAGACCGCTCCATAGAAGGAAATCTATTATCTACAGTGCAGGAAATCTGTACGGTAGAATTAAGTTTTCTTTAGGCCGCGTACTGACTGGTGGGTGTAGGGGCAGCGGGACTCGTTGATCGAACGATCGTTCGCCATCAACGGTCGGCTCAATCGTCTCGGCGAAGTGACTCGTTACGACTCGTGACGGCGCAGTCTCTCGTCCATATAGCGCTGCACGGGACTGTAGTCGAGATATCCTGTGGTCAAGATCATAAAAGAAATTGTTGACGTGCTAGCCTGCTGCACCTCAAAAGACCAATCGGTCTTCGCCTGGCGTGGCGAAGACCGACTCACTCACTCTGTTGAGCAGCAGAGGACCCCCGAGCTGGCCTAGGCGAGCAACTCAGTGACCATGTCGACCAATTTCTGATGGTCCACGGGCTTGCTGATGTAGCCCTCAGGCGGAGGTACCTGACGTCGGGAAGAGATGAACTTCTCGAACTCGTCCGAGATGCCGGTGATGATAATGACGGGGATGCTCTTCAGATGATCGTCCTGTTTCAGCCTGCGGTAGACTGCAACCCCCGACTTCTCAGGCATGGTGATATCCAATGCGACCAAGTCCGGTGCTGCCTGTTCGATCATAGCAATCGCTTCAGCCCCATCGTTGGCCGTGGCAGTGACAAACCCGTGGTCTTGCAGGACGGTGGTTAGGAATTCGCGTGCATCGGGATCATCATCTACTACCAAGACGGTCTTCGCGTCGTCAGGCATGTGGCCCATCCTTTTCGGTCAGATCAGAACTGTCCGGCTCATGCTGCGTCGGTCGCACCCTAGGTAGTTTTACGACAAACTTCGTCCCGACGCCAGGTTGGGACTCCAATTCGATGGTTCCTCCATGGGCCTGCGCGATGCGGTCGGAGATGAACAACCCCAGCCCGGTGCCCGTTCCCTTCGAGGAGAAGAACAGAGTGAAAGCCCGCTCCTGCGTCTCTTGATCCATCCCGATCCCATTGTCCTCGATCTCGTACCTGATGTGGTCCGCTAATCCTTGTAGCCTCACCACTACCTGAGGGGTCGCCTGCTTATCGTCCAACCTGCATGCATCCAGCGAGTTCTCGATCAGATTCACCAGCAGGGAACGAACGGCTTGGGCGTCCGCCTCGAACTCGCCGGCTGATTGATCGACCGACGTGATCAGCTGTACCTGGAGATCCTTGGCTCGAGATTCCATCAGACCGCAGACCTCTTCTGCAACCAGCGGAGCTGAAAGTGGTTCCCAATTGGGCACTCTATCCTTCGCGTAGTAAAGGATGTCTGACACCATGCTGCGGATCCTGGCCACGTTCCGATTGACCGTCGCCCAACCCTTCTTCACTCGTTCTTCGTTGCCCTTCGTAAAACCGGAGTCGACCAAATACATGCCACCGGCCAATCCGTTGAGGAGACCCTTGAGACCGTGAGATACTGAGCCGATCAACAACCCAAGCTGAGTCAAGCGGTCCTCCAACTCCCGAACATCGGTTATGTCGGCGCTCATCTCCATCACACCTGTCGTGCCACCCTCTCCGTCGGGAATCGGTGCAGTCGTAACGAGCACGTTCCTGTGCTTACCGTCCAGCGACGTGACCACCTCCTCCCTGGTGTGGGGTTGGCCGTCATCGAGAGTTTCCTGGACGGGGCACAGTGCACACGGTTCGCTGCGATGCTTGTACGCCTGGTAACATTTGCGGCCAAGACCGTTGCCGAAGTTCTCCTGGAAGGCGCGATTGGCATCGACGATGTTCAGGTCAGGATCCTGAATCGTGATGTAGCAGGGCACTTCGTCAAACAGCGTGTGATAACGGCGTTGGCTCCGGCGCAGCAACTTCTCCATGTTCGTGTGGTGGGTGATGTCGGTAGACATCTCCATCACCGTGGTGATCTTGCCCGCCTCGTCGCGAATGGGGGTGGTTTGTACCATGACCGAGAGTTCGTCTCCATCCAGCGTGCGGATCTGCTCTTCGCTCTCGTGCCGCTCACCGTCACGAAAGGTCCGCGCCACAGGACACACCTCACACCTCTCGGAGCGCTTCTTGTAAACCTGATAGCAATAGCGTCCTTCGAAGTCGCCGAAGTCCTTCCGGAACCGCTGGTTAGCGTCGACGATCCGGAATTCTCGATCCTGAACCGTGAGGTAACACGGCATAGCCTCGAAGTAATGTCGATACTGAGAGTCCATGGCTCACTCCCGGACACTCAGACGGTGCGAGCTCTGTGTGTCAACAGTGAGATGTCGATCCAGCCCAGCCTGCGGGCGGGCGGAACATTATTCCTACAAGCCCACTGGCTACACCTTCTTGCTTTCGTGGGCCAACTCGAGAACCTTCCGCACGTTGAGTAAGAGCCTCTCTTCGTCCACGGGCTTGTCCAAGTAGCCCTCGGGTCGCCTGACCGAGCGGTCGTATATGAGCCTACGTAGTTCGGGCCTGCCTGTAATGATGCAGATCTTGAGATCCTCGAGTTCGGGATCCTTCCGTAGGATCTCGAAGACCTCACCCACGTCCCGACCAGGCATATGCAGGTCGAGCGTCAATAGATCTGGTTTCTCCCGCCGCGACAGTTCCAGGGCCTCGTCGCCGCTCATGGCCCTGAACACGGTTGCGCCGTTGTCCTCTAGCACGGTGGCGAGAAACTCCACCTGATCGGGCTCGTCATCGGCAACCACCAAGGTCCGACCCGCCAGCGGAAGTCCCTCGACTACGGCCGGCTCTGCAGCGATCGGCTCTGCAACAGGCACGGCTACCTTCTCCTCGATCACCAGCGCGTTGGCCACCAGGTTGACCAGCTGTGTCACCTCCATGCCGAGTTCGTAGTGGCGTATCACGTCGGTGAGCCCGTCCACGCAATTGTGGCAAGACGTTACGACCGCTTGAGCACCGGTGTCCTTGAGTTGGTTTGCCTTGACAATGGCTGACTTGAGCCGTTGCGGCGTGTACTCAGACATGGACATAGCACCGCCGCCACCGGTACAGCAGTAGTTCTCGGTCCGGTTCGGGTACATCTCGCGAAAGTCCTCACATACTAGCTGTAGCAGCTCACGCGGTTCCTCGAACAGGCCGCAGCTCCGAGCGTTGTTGCAGGAGTCATGAAAAGTGACCGGCTTGGTGTTGCGGCTCTTGTCCACCTTGATCCGACCCTCCTTGATGTAGCGGAGCATAGTGAGGACAGAACTCTCCATCTCGAACGGCACATCGAACTTGGCCCAATTGGGGCCCTCGCAGCGAGTGGATCGGTAGCCGTGGCCACATTCAGAGATGACGAGCCTTTTGCCGCGAAATTCCTCGACCTTCTCATACAGGCGCTGGGCAACCGACCCGCCCAAGGCGTCGTCGCCCGAAAAAAGGCCGAAGTTGGTCATGTCCCAGCCTTCACTCGGCATGGTCCAATTCTCACCCGCTGCATGGAAAATCTTGGCCGCGTCCGCGATGCTGCGCGGGTCGTATTTCACCTCGCGTGGATTGATGGAATAGACAACCTCGCAGTCCATCTGATCGATCGGTATGGCAACCGAAGGATCATCCAGTTCGTCCTGCAGCTCTTCCTCCATCCACTCGAGCGTCTCGAGATAATCTTCCTTGAGAACGCCCATCTGATTCCCGATCTCCCATTGGTCCTTGCTGACCACTGCCACACCCTCTGGCATGATCCCGACTGAGACTAGGAGGCCTCTTGCCATCCGGTTGAACGTGGCGAAATCGACACCCATGGGGCAGTTGATCGAGCAACGCCGGCAGTTGGTGCACTTGCCGAACACGATGTCCTTGAGTTCTTCCAGCTCTTCATCCGTGTAGACGCTCCCGGCCTTCACCCACCAGGGGACGACCCGGCCGGTCCAGTCGAAGTGCTTCTTGAACAGCTTACGAATCCTGTCCGCCTTGTAGGGTGGTGCGTAGGTCGGGTCGCCGGGATTCGCCAACACGTAGTGGCAACAGTCGATGCACATTCCGCAGTGCACGCAGGCTATCATCGATCCGGCTATCTGACGGTTGAGCTTTTGGCCCATCCGCTCTATGACCTTCTCGGCCTTATGAGATCTCGTTCTTGTCTGGCTCATGGAATCTGTCTTTCACTCGCTTGGTAGTCCCTTCGGCTATCCGTGCTGGAGCGGATAGACACCCCGGTAGCCCATGCTCTTACCGAAGTAGTAGCGTGTGAAGGGGTAGTAGAGATAGTGAGAGATCTTGCTGAACGGAACGTACACCAGGAAAAACGCCGTCAGTATGAAGTAAGTTACCAGATGCCACTCCCCGTTTGCGGTGGAGTTGGGCACGGCCAGGACTGCGAAGAAGAACCACACCGTCAGCAATGTCAGCGAGAAGTAGTCGTCCGGGGAGCTGATGGCCCTCATGTAAGGGTTGGTCACCCTCCGGATCATCCGCACAACCCCGACCAGACAAGCGGCTCCTATCACCAATTGCAGCAGTACTGTAACCGTGGAGCTCTGCAGCAGACCCGCGCTGTACGGAATGATGAACGACAACGCGATCGCAGCCGTGACCCCGAGATGGAAGATTGCGAACTGTACATACATGAGCGGCTTGGACCTGGTGCTCTCCATCGCCCAAGGCATAGCAATGTTGGCCCATGAGTAGAGGATTCCCTTTGCCTTAGTGGTGTTCAGTCTTCCGGTTGGCGCTTGGCGCTCTGTTCCTGCCTTGAAACGTCGCAGGAACCAGGTGATGCGCATGACATAGACCAGAGCCATGAACCCCAGGGCAACTTCCTGGAGAGTGTGCTCCGCAAAGTGTAACAGGTCGCTCATCGCGTGCTCTCTCGGTTAATCCAAGGCCGCCAGTGCAGCCTTGAAGGAGTTGTATTGCGGCGTGTCCAAAACACAGATGACAATTTCTTTGATGCTGCATTCGCCGGCCAGGCGGTTCTTGAACACGTCCATCATCACTCGGGCGCTGACTTCAGGCAAAATCCCGTAGTAGCCCGCTCCCATAGCCGGGAAGGCGATCTGCTCGATGCCCTTTTCTTCGGCCCGTTTCAGGCAGTTGAGGACGGTGGTGTATAGTTTCGTCTCCGTGTCTTGTTCTTGGAACCGCGGTCCCACGGCGTGAATGATGTGCTGAGCCTTGAGATTTCCAGCGGCCGAGACCACGGCCTCACCGGTCGCTACCGGTGCCAGCTGCTCGAGTTCCTTTTGAATAGTGGGTCCACCCCTCACTGCGATAGCCCCGCCAAAACCCGAACCCAAGGTCAAATCAGGCTGGGCGTAGAAGACAAAGGCTTCGATGTCCAGGTCGGTGATGTCGTACTTGATGAGGCGGATGGTGGTGCGGTTGATTCGGATGCCGTCTGACACTGCCTGGGTCATTGCGACCTCTCCTTGGCGCCAGCCTAATCCCTTAGTCAATCGTGTGGCGGTCGCTCTCCATGCGATCCCCCGTGGTGACCTGAGGGACAGCCAATCAGGAGCGAGACTGCACAGGAAAACTGCACACCTGTCATGGCTGGCAGGCTGCAGACGTGGTTCCTACACCTTGTATCATAGAGGAGTTGGCTGAAGTTATCCTGAAGAATAGGTGAATTAGTGCCAGGGCAAGAGGCACCTTTGGCACATTGGTTGCCGAGGACACCAGAGGCTGCCACCTGCTCCAACTTCTCACGATTTCCCTCTGGTCAGAACGTTTCGCCATGCTCGAGGAGCCGAGCGAGGGCGACTGCCTAGCACTCTGCCTTGGCGAGGTGTGAAGGGCTGGAACGGTGACGGGACCGGTTGTGCATGGCGTCCGCTGAGGTCATGTTCCCATTGCTGTTAGACCGAGAGATCCAATGCGTCGCATGTTCCCAAAGACGGGTAGCGGTCTCGGATTACTCATCTTGAGGGTTCCGGGGTGAACCGGATGCTCACAACCGTCGGTTACTCTCGGGCACGACCGTGCCGCAGCACCGTTTGCGGTACCCCTGTCCTTAGGCTCCCAGCAACAGAATGAACCGCTCCAGAGCCACACGAAGTTCACTGGGATTGGGCGGGTTCTGGTGCATGGGGATGACCCTGGTTCTGGCAACGTCCTGTCCCCCGGACTCCAGGGTCGCTCAGCCCCTACAGCTGCATGCTTGGGTAGTGTACTTCGATGCCGCACGCGGGTTGGTCGAACTGCGGCGCCACGGATCACTGTTCGACCGGGTCTCGTTGTTTGCCTACGAACTGGATCCCGAGGGCATCCCGCAACCGGCACCAGACATGGAACAGATGATCGCACCGTTCCTAGGACTTGCGGCAGAGAAGGGATTCAGCCCGTGGGTGACCGTTGTCAATGACACTAGACACAGTGTTGACAGCGCCACAGCCAAGGATCCCGATCTGATACACGGATTGATCGCAGATGCTGAGCGACGCGCGACCCATGCGAAGGAACTCGCCGAGCGCGTTGCGGCCGACGGTTTCAAGGGACTTCATTTGGACTACGAACGTCTGCCTGAGACCGATGCGCAGTATTTCCAGGAGTTCGTTCGAGCCTTGCATCAGGAGCTGGAGCTCCGAGGGCTGGGGCTGGAGACTGTGGTCGAGCCAGAGCGGGGGCCTCTGCCTGAGGCCCGCAGCACGAGCGTAACCGTCATGGCGTATGATCTGTTCGGCGCCCATTCCGGACCCGGTCCGAGGTCAACGCCAGCCTACGTTTCCCTGCTCGGCTCACGAGCGGCGGTCGACGCTGACAGCGCCGCTACATTGGCGCTCGCGGTACGTGGGTTTGCTTGGAAACCCGGTGGGGAAGTGAGCAGCTTGGATTGGGCTGTCGCTCAACAGCTTGCTGACCGGACACCTCACATGAGCCGTGGCATGCTTGACCGAGTACCGAGCGCACGGCTGGCTGATGGTACTGAGCTGTGGTTTGAGGATCCTGAGAGCCTGCTCAGCAAGTGGCAGGCTGCCTGGGGAAGCGGCTTTCGGCGACTCGCTATCTGGCGGCTAGGGGGCAACGACGAGAGGCTGTTCAACCTGCTGAGCGACGTGCGACGGGGCTCTGCCAGGCGGTAGTCACGTGTGAACCGAGCGCTCTGGGTGAACACCTTGGCCATACCGCTGCACCTCAGCCCGTTCGTCTCGCTGCGATGTGAGTTCTACGCGTCAGGCTCTGGCCGTTCTCGCCGGTTAGCTCAGCGGTACAGCAGGTGGGGCTCAATGACTTCCTCGAAACCGGCCAGGTCGGCGTTGGCCTGCCGCATGATCTCTTGGGGTGGTACATCCGATTCCGTGGCAGCTCGCAGTGCCTTGCTACCCCAGAGAATGTCAATCGGCTGCTTTTCCTCTTCGTACTCGTACGGTGGCGGACGCCACGCGAACTCATCTGGCGCCAACCGGCGAACCGTGTGCAGGATGGCCACAGCTGCCTCGACTGGACGAAACGCCGCTCGGTCCACGATGTGCAGTTGAGCGCCACCACATAGCTGCCCCGCGTGTTTCTGAAAGGCCGGCTCGAAATGACAGGGCCGGAATTTCACTCCGGGCAGGGCATGCCGGTCCAATTGCAGAGTTAGCTCGTGCGGATCGACAAAGGGTGCGCCGAACAGCTCGAACGGGCGGGTGGTGCCACGTCCTTCGGATAGGTTGGTACCCTCGAGCAGCACCATCCCCGGGTAGACCGTACACGAATCGAGCGTTGGGAGGTTGGGGCTCGGAGAGACGAAGGGTAGACCAGTCTCATCGAACCAGTAGCTGCGTGCCAATCCCTTGCAGGGTACGACGTCGAGCTCGCAGCCAATGCCAAATCGGTCATTCGCAAGACGGGCGGCCTCTCCCAGCGTGAGTCCATGACGCAAGGGCAAGGGCTGGAGACCTACGAAGGACTCGAATCCCGCTCGGAGTATCGGTCCCTCGCGTGTCATCCCGTTGATCGGATTGGGACGGTCGAGTACGACGAACCTCACGCCTGCTTCCCTGCAGGCGGCCATCGCTAGCATCATCGTCCACACGAAGGTGTAGACTCGTACCCCAACGTCCTGGAGGTCGAACACCACCGCGTCGAGTCCGTCCAACATCTCGGGTGTCGGTTTGCGCACCGCACCGTACAGTGAGTGTACTGGGATGCCGAGCCGCGGGTCGGCGAACGAAGCGCTGGCGACCATGTTGTCCTGCTTCTCGCCCTTGATACCGTGTTGCGGACCGAAGAGGGCGTGGATGTTGAAGCCACTCTCCCGTAACGCATCGACAGTTGCAGTCAAGTCAGGGCTGACGGATGCTGGGTGCGCTATCAGGCCAAGCTTGGCATTGTGTAGGTCCGGCCGTGCGCCCGAAAGCAATTCTGATAGGCCGGTGCGGACATTCGGTGAGATCATGAACGGTCAAGCATTCGTCAGAGATTGCCAGCGTGGCAATTCCGTTTGTTTTCTATCGACCCGGTGCACAGGCTTCGTTCAGTGACGAACCTGCTGCTCGGTGTGTGGGTGAGGTACGAACAGCCTATGATTGGCACCACGTGGTCTCAGCTGGAGACAGACTCGAATCCCTGAGTTGCATAGACCATAGCACGGTCAAAGAAGAGAACGACGTGGTTACTCAGCTCCAGGGCCTGATTCAAGTCCAGAGCCGTATCCAGGAAGCCCTCCGACAGGACCTTGGACCACAATACTCGCCTGGTGATAATGAGAGCCTGAAGCAACTCTGAGAGTCTGAAACCCTCCTTGTGCCGCCGTTCTCCCAGTGCTGTGTAAATGTCTCTTATCTCTTCCTTGGTGGTTTCGGAGGAGACCCATCTGCCAAGCTGGCTGTATACACTGTATGCACGCTCGTACAGCTCGCCTTCGTCGTATGTGTGGTAGGTTGGCGTGCTTTCGTGGGTGCGGACGATCTCCATCCATCTGCGGGTAAGCGGGTCAGCATTGCGCTGAATGAGATCCACGAGCTTGTTTGATAGGACCATTGATCCGACCTCCTTCCCACAGAGAACTCGGTCAACCGCTGTAAACGCTGCATATATCGTATCTGGGTTCGCAGCGTAGTGCAACGAAGGGCGCTGGCCGAGTCCTAAGAAACAGGGGCCGTGTCAGACGGCCCCTGTGGTGAAATTCCTGTTAGCTGCGCTCGGTCTGTGCCGACCGGCAGGAAACTCAGACGCTCTCAGAGTGTGAGGAGCGGCGCAATCACCAGGCTCACTACAGCCATGAGCTTGATGAGAATGTTGAGTGAGGGCCCGGCAGTGTCCTTGAACGGGTCGCCCACGGTGTCTCCTACGACCGCTGCTTTGTGCGGATCGGAGCCTTTGCCACCGAAGTGACCGGCTTCAATGTGTTTCTTGGCGTTGTCCCAGGCACCACCCGAGTTGGCCATGAAGAGCGCCATGAGCACGCCGGATGCAGTCACGCCAGCGAGCAGGCCGCCCAGCATCTCGGGCCTGCCTATGAATCCGACGACCACAGGTACCAGCACGGCCAACAAGCCGGGCACAATCATTTGCTTGATGGCAGCCGCCGTGGAGATGTCCACGCAGCGGCGGAAATCGGCCTTGGCTTTGCCCTCCATCAAACCCGGAATGGTCTTGAACTGGTGCCGGACCTCTTCGATCATGGAAAACGCAGCCCTGCCCACGGCGGCCATCGCGAAACTCGAGAACAGGAACGGCATCGCGGAGCCGAGCAGGATGCCGACCATGACTTTGGGCACCATCACGTCGATGCTCTCCAGGCCCACGGTGGTGGTGAAGGCACTGAACAGGGCCAGTGCGGTGAGGGCGGCGGAACCTATCGCGAAGCCCTTACCGATTGCGGCGGTAGTGTTCCCCACCGCGTCCAGCTTGTCGGTGCGCGAACGCACCTCCGGACCCAGTCCGGCCATCTCGGAGATACCGCCTGCGTTGTCTGCGATCGGACCGTATGCGTCGACGGCGAGTTGGATGCCTGTGGTGGACAGCATGCCGAGGGCCGCGATGGCGATGCCGTACAGACCGGCAGTCTGGAAGGCGATGAGGACTGCGGCGCTGAGCGCGATGATCGGTAATGCGGTGCTCCTCATGCCGAGTGCTAGACCGGCGATGATGTTAGTGGCCGCGCCGGTCTCCGAAGCCTTGGAGATACGCTGCGCCGGGGAACGGTTTTCCGCGGTGTAGTACTCGGTGATCAGACCGATGGCAATACCGCCTGCCAGGCCGGCTATGGCAGCCCAGAAAACGCCGATGGCGCTGTAGTCGCGCCCGGCAAAGGTCCATGTCTCGGGAAGGACCATCCTGATCACGAAGAAGGAGACGACCAACATCAGAATTCCGGCGCCGAAGGTGCCAATGTTGAGAGCTGCCTGAGGGTTACCGCCTTCCTTTGTCCGTACGAAGAAGGTTCCGACGATTGATACAACGATTCCGATGCCGGCCAAGATCAGCGGCAGGAATACGGCGCTGAGCCCGCTGAACCCGTCGTTGGCCATGACCGGAATAAAGGTGGCCCCCAGGATCATGGATCCCACGATCGAGCCGACATACGACTCGAACAGATCGGCGCCCATTCCGGCCACGTCACCGACATTGTCGCCCACATTGTCGGCGATGACGGCGGGATTGCGGGGGTCGTCTTCAGGGATGCCGGCTTCGACTTTGCCCACCAGGTCGGCACCGACGTCAGCAGCTTTGGTGTAGATCCCGCCGCCCACACGGGCGAACAGCGCGATCGACGAAGCTCCGAGCGAGAATCCCGTCACGACCTGCAGCACCCTGACCCAATCCCATCCCACGTCTCCGATAAAGAGGTTGCTGTAGACGATCAGGAGTAAGCTGAGACCGATCACAGCGAGGCCTACTACGGACATGCCCATGACGGCGCCGCCGGAGAAAGCCACACCCAGCGCGCCGTTTAGGCCGTCGCGTGCCTTGCTGGTCGTACGCACATTGGCTTTGGTGGCGATCCTCATGCCAAAGAACCCGGCGAGGGCCGAGCATGTGGCGCCAAACACGAAGGAGACCCCTATGAGCCAGTGGCTGGTCTCCTGACCCGCATTGCCTGCCGCCAGAAGCACTGCAACAATGACTACGAATATCGAGAGGACCTTGTACTCTCTGGCCAGGAAGGCCATGGCCCCCTCATGGATATGGCCGGCGATTTCCTGCATGAGCTCGCTGCCGGCATCCTGCTTGCCGATCCATGCGGACTTCGCCAACGCGAACAGCAGGGCTAGAACACCCGCTGCCGGAATTAAGTAAAACCAACTCCCCATTGCCCACTCCTTTCATGACCACACGGGGTGGCTGTCACAACAACTGAGCCATCATTCGGTTTGCGTGAAAATGCTGTCCCCGAAAGGGACGGAGAAATGTGGTTGGAGGACCAGTGGCTCCATGGCACCCGTGGTGCCAAGACGCCACCGGAACACCGGGGGGAATGCCTCCAACCGTTCTGAAGATGTATCTACCAAGTCTGGACCGTCTGCCAGATCTGAGGAATGCCGTGTCTATCAGAGAGCCTGCAAACGTAGGAATATACCCTACTGGACCGGACATTTTGAGGGTCACAAGCCCGATTCGGCGCTGCGAATTTCACATTCCGATCTGGCCGAGGTTGCACCCGCCATGCTCGCACTTCGGACCTACCCGAGCCTGTCCAATACCTGGGCTACGACGTCGTCCGGCGTGCCAGATCCATCGACTGTCACGAGCACGCCGGCCTTCTCATAGTAGTCGGCGATCGGGATTGTCTCACTACGGTAGATGGCTAGACGTTCCTTGATTGCCTCAGGCTTATCGTCGTCGCGCTGGTACAACTCGCCACCGCACCTGTCGCAGATACCCTCTCGCTTGGGAGGAACGAACTTGAGGTGGAAGATCGTGCTGCAATCGCGACACTGACGTCTGCCCGACAGCCGCTCGAGCGAGACCTCCTCAGGTACGTCGATCAGAACCGCCGTGTCGATCTGCGCGATCCCGGATAGTGCCTCGGCCTGTTTCAGGTTCCGCGGGAATCCATCGAGCATGAAGCCGTTCACGCAGTCATCCTTGGCGGTCCGTTCCTGCACCATTCCACACGTCACGTCGTCGGGCACCAGCTCACCTCGGTTCATGTACTCTTGAGCCTTCCTGCCAAACTCGGTCCCTTGTTTGAGCGCGTCACGGAACATGTCGCCGGTGGAGATGTGCGGAACTCCGAATCTATCCTTGATCTTGCCAATAACGGTGCCTTTGCCCGACCCTTGGGGGCCCAGGAATACCATGTTTCTAGCCATTGAGATTTCCTTTAAGCGGTCGCAGGAAAACAGTTGTTGGGAGGGAGCAGGTCAGGATGCCGCTGTTACTGCCGTACCATAGACGAACGAACGTACGATTGTTGAGTGGGAACGCCGTTGGATGTTGGCCCGGCACCGGTCCGCCTGTCTGAAGTGCTAGGAATTGTACGCATCGCAGTTGTTTCGACAAGTGTCCACTGAATAGCGCCACTACGACCGGAACGGCGAGCGCGGATGTACACGTGCCGACAAGCGCCTAGCGACAGCGTTCGCTGCTGTCGTTGCACCGCTCATGACGTTGTGCGAGACAGCGCACACCGCCTATAGCATATAGATGCAGGCTGGGGACACTGTCGTCGTCCGAACGTCAGCCCGATTCGATCGGAATGTTCATCACGATTGCTTGCAGTTTCTCCATAGTCTCTATGTAGCGCGTGAAATAGATCTCGCTTATTCGCGTAGCCAAGGCGTATCCCATCACCAGATCCTTGTCCATGAGGCTTTTCAGCGCGCTGCTGCTGACCTTGAGCAGATCGGAGTCTTCGGTGCACTGAGCGGTCAGCGCGTATGTATCTCTCCGGAAGCAGACACAGGAGCCAAACATCGCCCCTTTTCCCAACTGGTCGATGACGATGTTGACACCGCCTCGGCCAGGTAATCGCAGCGTGACCTCACCGTCGAGTATTGTGAAAAAGTGATCGGCCTTGGCCCCTTTTTGGTACACGATGTCTCCGGCCTTGTAGTCCACTCTCTCGGCAGCCTCGCTGATTGCGTGGACCTGTTCCGGACGCAGAAACCCGAACATGTCCTGTGATATGAGTTGTACAGCCATGATCATCCTCCTTGTCCTCTGTGAGGACTGAGATTGGACGTGATGACAGAAGTTGTCTCCTCAGGCGGTGCGGAGCCCCGAGACTACTCGCACCACCTTGCTCTTGGGTTCTTCAGCCCCTTGTGACGCGCCCACATCGACGTTGGGCCAACCTAGCCGTTTTCGTTGCCGCGGGTGGGGACCGGGAACCTGCCGCAAATGAGACCGGCCCCCACCAGGGTCAGGCCAAAGACGCAGACGATGAGTGGGCCTGTCGGCAGATCGAATTGGAACGACAGGCCGAGCCCCGCGGCTGATGCAAGAGCGGACGTCAGCCAACTGATCGCGAGCAACAGCACCATTTTCCGGGTGAACAGAAACGCGACAACCGCTGGCACTACCAAGAAAGTGAAGACGAGCAACACCCCTGCTATGGGTACCGCCATCGTAATGGCAACGCCGAAGGAAACGTAGAACAGGAAGTCCCACCACCTGATGTTCCAGCCGCGTTGCTCGGCGGAGCGCTCGTCCAGCGAGATCGTGACAAAACGCTCGCGGAAGAACCACTGAAACAGGCCCACAGCGAGGAACACCAGGGCCAGGTTGATTATCCCGGGCCAGTTGACCCAGAGAATGCTTCCCACCAGGATGTCTTTGACGGCCTCGGCCCCGGTGGCAGCGCCATGAGCCGCCAGCATGGTAGCGGCCGATGCCACGACGAACACGATCCCGATGATGGCTTCCTGTGGAACGCGGCGGCGTTCCAGCTTGGTCCGAGTCATGGCGAAGATGAGGGCTCCCAGGACAGTGAACGCGAGTGCGAAGCCGTAGCCGTACCGCGAGTCGGGTGAGACCCCGGTGAGCAGCGCGCAGGTGCTGCCCAGCGCTGCCATCTGTGCGAGCGAGAGATCGACGAAGATCACCTCGCGCGCAATGATGTGAATCCCAAGATACCCGAACATGGCGACGAGCACCATGCAGGCTACAAAGGGGCCGATCATTAGCTGGATTAGATCTGACATTGGTTACCAGTTGGGTTCAGGTCATGTCCCACTTGCGGCGAGCGCCGCCGTTACTTCTTTCACCCAGAGGTCCATCAAGTCGATGAACGTCTCGACCCCGGGGGTACCGGGAAGGACACTCGCCGGCACGATCACTGCTTCTGCTCCTGTCCTGCGTGCAACCAGCTCGACCTGGTCACGGGGAAAGTGAGCCGCTGACAGCAATACTCTGATGTTCCTGGACTGCATCAACGAGATGACTCTGGCGACGTGACGCGGTGTGGGTGGAATGCCAGGTTTGGGTTCGATGAACTCCGCACAGGGGATGCCAAACGCACGGGCGAAGTAGCTCCACGCCTTGTGGTAGCAGACGATTTCCCTCCCGCGGAATGGAGCTGTCTCTGCGAGCCACCCACCGATTCGGTCTGTCAGGGGATGTCCCTGATAGCTTTGTCGGGAGATGAATGACCAGAGTTCTCCGTCTCTATCGACTTCGGAAATGAGGTCTGTCCCCAGGAGGTCCACTAGCTCGTCCCCAACGTAGGCCCGCACGACCCGCTCTTTCCAGACCGCAAAGCGTTCGTCGTAGATGGCAGAGTTTTCTGGATCGATCCGCTTGAGTCCCGTCAGGATGTTCTCGCCTATGATGATGCCGTTGGCCGGCTCGTTCCAGATGTGCGGGCAGCCGTAGATGTGCGAGTCACCCTCGGACCGACTGACTGTTTCGGGCACGTCTGCGAGCCGAATCCCGGTCGCCACGGCGACAAAACCTGGTGAGCCGCTGGCGACCCTGGGGTTGTTGGCTTTGTCCATCACCGCGGGCATCCACATCTCCAGATCGAGCCCGGTGGTGATCAGTAGGTCGGCCCGCCGCAGCGTCAGAGCGAGGCTCGGTTTCGGCTGCACGAAATGGGGATCTTCGGGGCCCTCTGCAAGTGACGCTATTTCGACCAGGTCACCCGCCACCTGGCGTGCAATATCGGCGTACGTCGTGAGTGACGTCACAACGCGAAGCTGGCCGCGCCTGTGGCGGTGCCGGGACTGGGCATGCAGCAATGAGGCTGGCAGTGTCAGAGCTAGCGTCAGGGTCGCCACTGCCAGGATGAACTGAGGTCGGCTGTTGTACTTCATGTCAGTAGCTCTCGTGTTTGTGTGGACCAATTGACCAGACGATTTGGATCACGAACAGATCGGAGGTGTCCTTCCCGATCGCTGTTGCCGGCTCGGACAGGTGTCGCCACTCGGCTCTCAAGAAGACCCACTCGGATTGCCACCAGGTGAGTTGAGGTACGACGGCCCAGACATGCTCGTCGGAGTCGAGCCGCTCGACGTAGTCGAATCGGCCGCCGAGGTGGACTCTGCGAGAGGTCTGATAGTCGGCCGACACGTAACCGCCGTAGCGGATGGTTCCGACACCACCAATCTTGCGCCGGACGCCGAAACCCTCGCCACGCAGAGTGAACGACCGGTACAGTGCCCGTTCCGGGGGTCGCCAGGTTATCCGCAGGTCGGTGCCAAACGCGGCTGTCGTCAGGTCCGCGTCCGGGTTTTCCCCGTATAGCGCGGTACCTCCGATCTGGAAGTAGGTTGACCGGTTCAGCTGCCAGAAGTTGTTCAGGTGACCCAAGACGGAGAGGCGTTTGCCACCGTCGAATAGCACGGCGTTGTTGGCCAGAGTGACCTGTCCCCAAGCTTCATGTACTCCACCCCCGACCGTGCTGATGGGAGCAAGCCAATAGAGGCTCATTCCTTCGCTTGCCAGGCCCTCGTCGCCGAAATACTCCGTGAGTACCAGGGGGTACTCGCTCTCCGGCAAAGCGTGCAAGTGCCACCGGTTCAGCTCGCCTGCCTGGAGGCGGAATCTGCCGATGTCGAGGCGTAGTCCACCGGGCAAGCCGGTCCAGTAGGCGTACGCCTCCTCGAGACCGACGTGGCCTTCACCGAAGGAGAAGAAGATCTTGGTGTTGGAGTAGGGATCGAGGGCCGATTGAAATCCGAAGGAGAACTCCCTGACGGCGATGTTGTTCTCCTGCGGACCAGGCCGGTTGCCCTGAAGTCTGACGTCGCCGGTGACACTGATTTCTGGATTCAAGCGGTTCAGGCTTCGGGAGCGGATAACGTGCTGCTCCGGTGTGGTGTCCGCCGGCTGTTCGGGGATTACCGCTCTGGCAGCGGCACGTAATGCGGCGAGTTCGTCCACCACCTCGGTGGTGTCCTCGCCGGCCCGGACTAGCCGCTCCAGTACTTGCTGGAGCGAGTCCAGCCTGGCCTTGAGGATCCGAATCTCCTGCTCGAGCGAGTCGGCCCGCTCGGTGACCTCCTGTGCCTGTACGGGCAGCGGGATGATCCAGACGGCGAAAACCGCCAGGTAACGCAATCCGGTACGCATGTTTGTGCATCCTCGCTAGCGTCAAATGGAACACGCGGTCGCAGGCCCGACATTCGGGCCGCGTCCGTCAGTGCGTGAGGTCGATTTTGATCGCTAGTAGGACGGCGGTGCCCGAGCTGCGTTTGCGGGGGAGTCGCTGAGGGGTGAGGTACGGGGTTCTGCGCAGTTCAACGGTAGCTGCCAGGAGGTGACGTGTCCTACTGAGAACGTGTGGTCCGTCGCTGCCGAGAACTCCTGGCCAGCCCCGCAGATGAAACAGAAGGTCGCGACGCAGGAGACCGGATCCTGGTCGTGACCTGGTTGCGTGACCGATTCGGCTGTGTAAGGTGGCGGTTCGTCGGGATGGATAATGGGGTGGATGACAGGGAGCCAAGTGACTGTGGCGAGTTGCAGCCATGCCACCGCGAAGGGCACCACCCTGCTGTGCCGACTGCAGCTGCGACCCTGGCTCCACATGGTTAACCAATCAAACAATTGAGCCATTTCGCGGCATAGACTTCTCCGCTCTTCTTTCGGACGTGGCGACGCACAGATCAAAGGCGTGCTCAGCATCACGCTGGAGTCCCTGCCACCGAGTTGGTTGAGCGCTCAGACTAGAAGTTCCCTGACTTTCTCCAGGAACGCGTCTTTGTCGATCGGCTTGGGGAAGAAGCCGTTAGGCGCTGGTACCGAGCGACGACCGCTGATGAATTTCTCGTATCCGTACGGATCACCAGCGTATCCCTTTACAGCCGTGACGATGACCACCGGTATGGAGGCCAGCTCCGGATCAGTTCTAATCTCCTTGTAGAATCTCGCGCCGGTTGTCTCGGGCATCAGAATGTCGAGCGTCACCAGGTCCGGTCTCTCTTGTCGCGCCATCGCGATGCCCTCTTTCCCATCACTTGCAGTGACGGTCGTGTAGCCCGCGTCGCTCAGCAGCATCTCGAGGTAACTAGCTACGTTTGGCTCGTCTTCTACAATGAGGATCTTCTTGGTGTTGTTTGCAGTTGTACTCATAGCGGGCCTCCTTCGGCCCAGAGTCAATCCAGGTTCGGTATCAAGGGACGCCTACCCGGATTCATCGGTTCCCGGTGGCGGTTTCTTCTTCAACATCGCGAGGGCACGACGTAGTGCGTGCGGATCCGCACCCTGAATCTCCTGTTCCAGTTCCTCTTTGAGGCTAATCCTGTCCGTAGTGTGCACCGTCTCTTCCACCCCCAAGGCCTCCTGGACGATTCGTACGTAATCCAGCGGCCTCACCGGTTTTTCTAGGTAGACGCCGGTGCCGGACAATACCTTGCCTTCCATGATGTCTTCCATATCGTGCTGGCCAAGCTCATCCTGCGCATGTGCAGTAACGATCAGCACTGGAATCCGCGACAGGTCCTTGTCCTTGCGTAGCTCGTACAGCAGCCGGCGTCCACTCTTCCGTGGCATGACAAGGTCAAGCGAGATGAAGTCGGGCCGCCGCTCCTGAATCAGCTTGAGGGCTTGGTCGCCATCGGAAGCCCTGAGGACGTTGAAACCAGCGTCTTCGAGAATCTGAGCCAGGTAGGTCTGTACGTTCGGTTCGTCGTCGACTACTAGAACGATCTTGTCCTGGGCTCGTGCCATGGTATTGCCTCTTCGTACATTTGTCGTCCATCAGTCATGGCGTTCGCCATGCGCGAGTTCCCCTGGTTTGGGCAGCTTGTCGCGCGGCAGCTCGATGCGAAACACGGAGCCCTCACCTTCCTCAGATCTGAATGAGACCGTGCCGCCGTGCTGGTGCACGGCCTTTCTGGTTGTGAGTAGCCCTAGCCCGACACCCTTGTCGGAGCCCTTGGTAGTAACGAACCTCGTGAACACCTTTCTTCTGATTTCGTATTCCATCCCCCGACCATTGTCAGCGACTTCATACACCAGCATGCCGTTGCTTTCTCGTGTCGACAGTGTCACGACGAACTTCCGGTTCTTGTCAGTCACACCACAGGCATCCAAGGCGTTTGACACCAGGTTGGCTAGGCACGTGTGGATGCCTTCTTCATCCAGAGGCGCCGGAGGGATACCGTCTTGCAGATCTATCCGCAGTTCGATTCCCAGTTGGGTCGCTCGTTCCCGAAACAGCTCCACGACCTTGCGTGCGGGGTTGTTAGGGTCGACCAGCGTCACTTGTGCCACACCACCCTTGGCAAAGTCCAGAAATTCCTTTACGAACTCCGAGATCCGAGCGATGTTTTCCTCCAGCATGGTCCACCCCCGGGCAACACGTTCATCATCTTCCCGCTCTATCCCGGTGTTGACCGCGTAGATGCCCCCTTCCAAGCCCATGAGTACGTTCTTGATGCCATGGGCGATCCCTGCCACGGTCTCTCCCACGGTAGCCAGCCGCTCAGCTTCGCGTTTCTCGTTTTCCAGTTGTTTCACCAAGGTGATGTCCGTGGACATCTCAATGACATAGGGGATTTCACCATCGACGCGAGTGATGGGAATCATCTGCACCAAGTAGTGGCTCTTCCCACCTCTGCTATAGGTCCCCTCCTCCTCGCGGGTGCGGATCCTTCCGTCAGTGAAGGCCTCCGACGCGGCGCACCGCAAGCAACGATCTGACCGACCTTTGTAGATCTCGAAACACTGACGGCCCTCCCAGGGTCCGTACTCCTCGCTGAAGCGCCGGTTCGCTCGGACGATATTGAAGTCCTTGTCGATGACACAGATGCCCACTGGTACCTCGTTGAACAGGTTTGCCTTGAGCCAAGCATCGATCGTCTTCATGACGGATCACGGACCATCGACTGAATGGCTGAAGGCGTATCGCTGTACGCGCGGGACACCTCGGTGCCAGGGGCCATGCGGCGCAATTCCAGACTGCGGTCCACGTCGTGGCATGTATCGCAACGGTCCAGCGTGGGCGGATGACTTCCTGGATCTTCCGCTAATCGTCGTTCGTGGCAACTTTCGCACAGACCATGCATCGCGTGCATATAGCCGACGGCTGCCTGCCAGCGGTCCTGTGGTGGCTCGACGAAGGAAGCCACTGCCACCAATTCCTCGTGGCACTCGGCACAGGGAGCAGCTGTCTCGTAGCTCTTCGCGGCCTCAGGATCCTGATGGCACTCAAGGCATGCAGCGTTGCCTCCTAGCTTCTGTACGTGAGACATGTGGTTGAAGACCGATGTCGGCTCGTACATGTCACGGTGGCACTCATAGCACGCCGTGTTTCGGTCGTACGGCTTGTTGATGTGGTGACACACTGTGCATGAACCTTCGTCTTCCAGGCGCGCTTTGTGTGCTTCGTGATCCAAGAGTACGGGATAGCCGTTTCTATTGCCGTCAATCATCAGGAGCGGCATGGTCGCTCCGTCGCTCGGCCCCGTGCCAACATGATCTGGGAGTTCGAGTCTCCTGCCGGGACCACTCTGTCGGGGGACTGCAATACCGTCCACCGTGCGCGCCGGCGAGACGGGTGTTCTTGCGGGTACCAGGCCCAGTATCGCCTTGTCGGGAAGGAGCAGTACGGCAACCGCCGCCGCGGCAATGGTGATCAAGGAGAATCTGCGGGGGGCAACTAGTTTGTGAGGCAGCAGGCCGTGCAGGGTGGCCGGATCAAATGAAGGTCTCGTCACGCGACCGGCATCCGGTTCTGCTTCGTAGACGTTGAAGCGTTCCACGAAGAAGAGGAAGATCAGGACAGCGCCCGATACGATGCCCAAGCTCACTGCGAACTCCATCCAACTCGGGAAGTACGCCAGATCCTCCGGCCGGGCGAACGCCACGATGCAGACGTCGAGCCTGTAGAGTACCATGCCGAGGATTGTCAGTGCCGAACACAGTCCCAGGCCCGCAATGCTGGATCGCACTGGCTTCAGCAGTAGGAGGCCAGCCGGGATGACAGCGCTAATCCCGAGTTCGGCAACGAACAGCAGGCTTTGCCAGGAACCGTCCAGGAAAGGGATCAATACACCGCGGAGGGCCAGATCACCAATGCGTAGTAGGACATACAATCCCAGAACCACCGCAGCTACCTTCCCCAGGCCGGACAATAGCTTTGCGTGGGTCCTGTGACCGAGGAAGAACGCGGCCAACAGCGACTCCATCACGACCATCATGAGTCCGAGTGCCACAGCCGACACGAAGAAGAGCACATACATGATGGGGCTGTACCATAGCGGGTGAAGCCGATACGGTGTGATGAGAAACAGTGATCCGAGTGACGACTGGTGCAGTGTGGAGAGGATGATTCCCGCGATGACCAGCGGGATGGTGATCCTCTTCAGAGCCTTGAGCGGCTTGTGCAGCGCCGAGCCTGTGAAGCGTGGGTGTTCCAGTACGACGGGTGCGAATTCCAGGGTGAGCACCGCCAGGTACAGCATCACGCAGGCCGCCACTTCGAACAGCACGGAGTGGTACTGCCAGTAGATTGCAGGATGCCAGATGTGCCAGGGCACGCCGAGGTCGTAGAACAGCCCCACCGCCACGGCGATGTATCCGAGGAAAGCAGTGAGGATCGCGGGTCGCACGAAAGGCCTGTACTTCTCGATGCCGAAGATGTATACGGTCGCTGCCAGCACGAACCCACCTGCCGCCAGCGCCACTCCGCCCATGACGTCGAATCCTATCCAAAGCCCCCACGGCGCGGCGTCGGACAAGTTGGTGACAGCGCCGAGGCCATGGATGAAGCGCACCGCAGTGATGGCGGTGAGCACACCAACCAAAGCCCATAGAACTGACTTGAGAGCGTAGAGTCGCTTATTCATCGCGTCCCTCGCCGTCACCTGCGTCGTCAGTCTTCGCACCGTGGTCTGCGGCGGACGAAACCCCCAAGGCCGTCTGCGAAGCTAGCTTGATCCGCCGACCGATGATCCAGTAGATCCCGGTCATTAGACCGCCGACCCCAAGCATCAGTGGGGGCACCTTGTGGAGGGCGGCCCAAGTGCGTTCGGGAAGGGGTTGCGGTCCCAGGTCGGGATGCCAGGCGAGAAAATCGAGCGGAATATCCGAGATGTAGAGCACGGATGTGCCACCGACCTCGTGTTCTCCAAATACCCGTGGGTAGTATTGCCCGGGATTTGCATCCAGACGGCGATGTGCCTCTTCTAGCAGCTCCGAACGTGACCCAAAAACGGTTGCTTCTTCAGGACATGCCTCCACACACGCTGGAATTCCTCCCTCTCTAATCCTGTGAATGCAGAAAGTGCACTTGCGTACATAGGAAACCCGCTCGTGCCATTCGTACCGCGGGATGCTGTAGGGACAGGCAGCCAGACAATAGCGACAGCCCATGCATTTGTCGGGATCGTAGGTAACCGGACCCTCAGGAATCTTCTGCATGGCGCCAACCAGGCACGCGCTCACGCAGGCCGGTTCCAGACAGTGGCGGCACTGCTGACGGACGTAGTGCTCGTTCGGGCGCCTGATGATCGTGCAGAAGCGCGTGGACGATAGGTCACTGACCGCTGCTTGTCCCCGCCAGGGATGATCACGACCGAGTTCGTTTTCCTCCTTGCAGGCAGCAACACACTTCTCGCAACCAGTACAACGTGTTGTGTCGGTGAGGATAGCAACGGGTTGCGTCATATTGGTTGCTCCTCTTTTCCGAGCATCGTACCGACCCTGCGGCCGGCATCTGGCGGGAAGTGCCAGGCCAGCTCGGATACGAATTGAGTTTCTGGGAGCAGAATCATGTGGCTCAGCTTGGTGAGCGGAATCAAAATCAATAGCACATCGGCGCTCATTGCGTGGATGAAAACCGTCACATCGTATGGAATGGGATTCAACTGTGGATGGAGGATTAGGAATCCAGATATGAACGGCAGCGCGATCACCACTGGCAATGCGTAGTCCTGGAAGCGGCTCAGGCTCCTGGAATCACGGGCTGTGGCCCGCTGTATCACGAGGATTGCTGCTGTAACGATAGCCATTATGGTCAGAACGTCTGCGAAGCCGTTGGAAATGGCCGGCCAGGACAGGCCCGTGCCCGATTCCCATAGCGCGATGTGGCCTGCCAGGAAGACCGGGACTACGATGATCGAGATATGAAAGACAAGGGTGGTCAGACTGTAATGGAAGCGCTGTCTGATCTGGCCTAAAGGAAGCAACCACTTGATGGTTGCAATGAGGGCCATCCGATACGGAATAGTCTTGTCACCGGCCCGGCTCACAATCCTCTTCATCTCCCAGACGGTCATCATTGCATGTCGCAACAGACCCAGCACCATGAACACGAAGGCTGCGCGGAAGAGCGGCCCACGAGCAAACTCAATCCAGGCTTCCAATCTCTGCTCTCCTTATGTTTTTTCGGAGCGCAGCGGCAGCTGCCCGTCCGTTTGTTGGCTCATGTCTTCGCCGCTCCGGTCTTCTCCGTTCCCGTTCTCAGGGACTCCGAAGTCAATCACCTTCAGTAACAGGTCATGTAGGCCCACTACCTCCACCTCCTCCAGATCGTTGTCCTCGCAGACTTCGCGCAGTTGTTTCTTACAGTTAGCGCAAGGAGATACCAGGATTTGTGCCCCAGTGGCCCGGATCTGGTCAGCCTTGCGCTTTCCCATCGGCCCCGTTCGGAATGCGCGGATTTCATCGATGGACACTGTGCCCCCTCCTCCACCGCAGCAGTAGTTCTTGGTGCGGTTTGGGACCATGTCCACGAAATCCCTGCAAATAGCTTTGAGAATCTCTCTTGGCTCCTCAGTTATCCGTCCACTACGAGCAATGTTGCAGGGATCGTGATAGGTCACGCGCTCTTCGATGCGGCTATTCTTGAGTGGTATTCTGCCCGCCTCAAGCATCTCATGGGTGTACTGCATGCAGTTGACTACTTGGGGGGCGTCCGGACCGCAGAAGGTGGGTATGTACCAAGCGCTTCGTGTCGCGTGGCCGCATTCTCCCACCAGGACTTTGCTACTTCCGAGACGGCGGACTTCAGAGACCACGTTGTGGACAATTCGTTCCATCATCCGGTCACTGTAGAACAACCCGTAGTTGATTCCATCATAGTTGCCGGTACCGATGGTCCAGGATCCGCCAGAGACGTGCATTACCGCTGCATTCCCCATGAGGGTGTCTGCTTCGAGTAGGTAGTCGGACACCGCCGGGAAGAAGACGTATTCTGCTCCTTCAACGTCGAACGGGAATTTGACGGCGGCGCGGTAGATCTCCTCGAGTTCCTCTTCCAAGAATTCACAAGTGTCTTTGAGCGCTGGCACTGGGATCGCAGAGGTGTTACCTACGCCTTCGAGTTGCTCTCGTACGGAAGCCAGCAGTGCCTTGGGAATGACGTCGATCTCAGCCAGCAGCCAACGAGCCAAGTGCGTGATTAGGGCGTGGTCGATTCCTATGGGGCAGGTTGCCTTGCACCGGCGGCAGGCAGTGCACCGGTAGTATTCCTCGGCCATTTCGTCCAGGTACTCATTTGTCAGAGCAAACCCTCCGAACAGCCTGGCCTTGGCGACACCACTCTGCATGAAGTACCGTCGATACACGCGGAGCAGCAATTCGGAGCGACGACAAGGGATATCGCGCTCTTCCTGCGTGGTTTCGTATAGCTGACAGGATGCTCCGCAGCGGGCGCACTTGGCGCTCAACCGGGCATAGGTATCCAGAGCAAGGCCATAGTTACCTGCGTCAAGCACGGCCGCGAACGCCTCGAGGAACTTGCGGGGACGCTCCGTCACTTCGAGCGCCCTGGACTCGACATAGTAGCTGTATTTGTCCCGACCACTCACCATTATCTTCTTCTTCCTCTGTGTTTTCCCATCGATCGCAACTAAGTCTGGCCGTGCGGGTGACCTAAATTCCTGGCAACGAGCTGTCCCCGGAGGTACAGAGCCAATAGATCGTCGACCTTTCCCGAGACCCAAGAGATTACTTGAATGCCGTTGGCGCGTAGCGAGTCTTCGAAGATGTCCTGCACACCGCCGCAGATTATGATGTCGACTGCCTGGTCGCGTAGCAGCCGTACACGGTCAAATGGCTCCCTACTGCAAAGCGTGAAGTCGATCTGGTCTACCACATGGCCATCCCGGATCGAGAAAATCGCCATGGTGCTGCAGTATCCGAAGCACGGTGCCACGGCTTCTCCCATGCGGGGAATGGCGATTCTCATCTTGGCATCTCTCCGCAGCCTGCAGGGGCAAGTCGCAAGCCAATCCTGCCGACTGGGTGGATTGCTGTGCTAGGTCTTTAAGGGATAAGGAGTTGTGTACATACTGAGTCGAGTGGAGCAACAGAGAGGCGTTTCACAATTGGAATACGCTCACCGAGACCTATTCCAGAAGTGAAGCAATCGATCAGTTGTCTCGGAACATATGCGCGTCGATACCATGCTTGGTTAGCTTGCGCCATAAGGTCGCGCGGCTTACGCCCAACTCCGTTGCCGAACGACCTAGATGCCCTGCGTTGCGACTCAAAGCTGCCTGGATGGCATCAGCTTCCGCTCGTTGCAGTGGCGAATGGGGTTCCGTACGGTGCATTGCCGTGCCACGCCGTCCCTTTGGCTGGAGTTCCTCCGGCAGGTGGTGGACCTCAATGGATCCATTGTGGCACAGGGCAAACCCGTATTCGATCAAGTTCTCCAGTTCTCGCACGTTTCCGGGGAAGCTGTGCCGCATAAAGACCTCCATCACGGCTGAACTGACGCCTGATATGTTCTTACCGCGTTTGGCATTGAACCGTGCAATGAAGTGGTCCACTAGGTACGGGATGTCTTCGCGTCGCTCGGAAAGCGGTGGTATTGCTAGCCGGACCACCGCCAGGCGGAAATAGAGGTCGTCACGGAACAGCCCACGGCTCACCAAATCAGAGAGCTTCCGGTTCGTGGCCGCCACAACGCGTACGTCCGCCTTTTGTGACTTCACGCCGCCTAGCGGTTCGTACTCACGCTCCTGGAGGATCCGCAGCAACTTGACCTGAATCTCCGGTGACAGATCTCCTATCTCGTCGAAGAATATTGTACCGCCCTCGGCCACAGCGATGCGGCCCGGTTTGTCTCTCTTTGCATCAGTAAATGCGCCTTGCTTGTAGCCGAAGAGCTCGGACTCAACGAGGTTGGTTGGCAGTGTGCCGCAGTTGACTACTACGTAGGGCTTCTTGCGCCGCGGACTCAGGTTGTGGATGGCCCTGGCCAGAAGTTCCTTGCCGGAACCGCTTGGTCCTTCGAGCAGTACCGTGCTTTCACTCTGGGCTATGTCCGGCAGGATGGCGAAGATCTTCTGAAAAGCTTCACTCTTGCCGATGATGTCCTCGTAAGTGTATTGACTCTGAATTTCACGCCTTAGCTGTTCGATAGCCGACAGGTCACGAAATGTTTCGACCGCACCAAGGGCCTCACCGCCTTCCCGCCGCAGGACAGCGGTGCTGACACTGATGGGTATGGCACGGCCATTTGAGTTCAGGATCCTGGCCGGGCGATCGATGACCTCTCGTCTCGTTTCGAGGGTCTCTTTGATGGCGCAGCTCTGTTCGCAAATGTCCGCATGAAAAACCTCGGAGCACCGCTTCCCGATTGCGTCCCTGGCGGACACTCCCGTGATTCTCTCGGCTGCGTTGTTGAACGATGTGATGCGCCAATCGCCGTCAATCGTGAACACTCCATCTGCCACGCAGCGCAGGACTGTCTGGAAGAACTTCGCCTCGTTATCGGGTTCCATAGGCCCACCTTAATGGTCTGTGTTCAGTCGCAACATTGCATTCTAGCAACAATCAGTCCTGCAGTACAGGTGCACGTGCCGTCAGCCTATCTTATTGACCAATTTCAGGTTATGGTGCATGACCTCAAGGCATCGACCCCGTGACGTCTCAATATTGTTACATGTGTTTTGCCTCTTGTTCCAATACTGAAAAATGCACCACAAGACGTCTCGACCGTCATATCACCGCATTGCGCGCGTGTCGACAGGCTCAACGAGGCGACGCCTCTGACGCGGACTGGCCCGTGAATCGGTTATCTTTTCAAGTTAGTGCTGGGCAAGCAAACCAGTGGGACAATCGCACAGGAGCTGAGGGCTTGATGATGCACGAGATGACAACGTCGCTTGCTGCCGCCGAAGTTCTCGAGCGTGCCAAGTCGTTCTTCGCTGGGAGAGTACCGCACAGTGCAGCATTCCTTGAGAAGGAGGGGCGCGGATTCGCCACGTTCCGGGGGCAGGGAGGTGAAGAGATCGCCCTTGCAGTCTTCGAGGGTCCGGATGGTGTTACGGTTCGCGCGTCCTCGATGTTGCATGAACAGGCGATAGGCCGCTTCTTCTCGACTCTTCCGGCTGCGGAGTAAGTGTGATGACAGCTTCTGAGCTCCAGGTTCGTGCCTGGGTCGAAGATGTGTGGGACACGGTTGTGATTGCCGCGGCACCCGATTGGACGGTGGCCCGGGTCAAGGCAGAGGCCGTAAGAGCCGCGACTGAGGTGGAGGCAAATCCCGACGGATACCAAGTCAAGCTGCACGGCGCATTGGTGTTGGACGAGACCCGTTCCCTCAGCGATCTGGGCGTTACGAATCGTACCACGTTCACGGTGCTCTCCGCCCGACGCAGACCATTCTTCCCGTAGGGGTTACGGAGAATACTCCTAGGTGCCGGCTGTGACGGTTCACGTCTACTGGCATCCGTTGTCACTCCGGCATGATGCGGGTCCAGAACATCCGGAATCGCCGGCACGGCTAGAAGCGATCCTGGCAGAGCTCAGATCGCCTTCCCTTGATCTGTCCATCAGTTGGCACGAATCGGATGCGGTTGAAGAGAGTCTCCTGCTCTCCGTGCATGCTTCGCACTACCTGGACCAGCTCCAAGAGCTGTGTGCCCGGGGTGGCGGACCACTCGATGCCGACACTGTGGCCAATGAACACAGCTACACGGCAGCAATCCATGGCGCTGGGGCGGCAGTTGCAGCTGCTCAACGGGCCTTGGACGGAGAACCCGCCTTCGCGGCAATACGACCGCCGGGCCATCACGCCACGGCGGACACGGCCATGGGATTCTGCCTCCTCAACAACGTGGTTGTGGCGGCCCGTTGGGCGGTGGGCCGGCTCGGCCTGGCAAGGGTGCTGATCATCGACTGGGACGTGCACCATGGCAACGGCACGCAGGCCCTCGTGGAGACTGAGGCCCGTATCCGCTACGTCTCGCTGCACCAGTGGCCACTCTATCCGGGGACGGGGCGCGCTGAGGAACGCGGCGTTGGCAATGTGTTCAATGTCCCCCGTCCTCCCGGGCTTCCGCGTGAGGCCTACGTAGCTGATTTGAACGCCGCCGTTGAGCAGGCAACCGACGGTTGGATGCCACAGTTGATCCTCATCTCGGCCGGGTTCGATGCCCTGGCAAACGATCCTCTCGCCGGCTTCACACTGGAGCCGGAGGATTACGCCAGATGGGTGAGCCATTGGAGGGAGTTGGGCGCACCAATGGCGTCAGTTCTCGAGGGTGGCTACGTGCCCCGGCGCACTGCCGAGGCCACGGTCGCCCATCTGGTGGCGCTTGCATGAGCCGAACTCTACCGTAAGTTCGATCCATGCCAAGCCGTCTGGCAGCCACAACCCTGCTCTCCGTTCTCCAGCCGTGGTCTGACGTAGAGGAGCCGATCCACCGGCGCCTGGCCCAACTCGTCGATGCTGAGGAGGGCAGAGAAGCACTCTGGGTCGGATGCGGCTCGGGTCGCTCGGTGCTGTGGTGGTCGGAGCGGTTTCGCACGATCACCGAGGGAATCGACCCGGACGTCAGATCAATAGAGCAGGCGGAGGAACGAGCCCGCGGGGCAGGTCTGGCCAAACTGGCGACTTTTCAGACCGCTGACCCTACAAACTTACCACACGAGGACCAGGTCTTCGATACGGTCATCGTTCATATGCTTCATCTTCCGCACAGCGACGGAGAAAAGGTGATAGGTGAGGCAGCGCGCGTTTGCCGCCCGATGGGAACGGTGGTGGCATTAGTACCCTCGTGGTCGCAGAGCCCTCTGCAAAAGGAAGCTCAAATCATCCAAGGCCTGGGTCTATCTCCCTACGTCTCCGTGGAGTGGAAGAGCTTCTTCCGGGACGCCGGAGTTGTCGAGTTGAGTGTCGAAGAAGCGGCTACCGATGGCGGGTGGATCCTGCAGAGGCGATTTTCCCTGATAGTGCGGGGTTGGAGAGCCGCCGGCTGGCAGGGTGTACGTGCCGTACTGGGTCGGGAGGTGCGCACCCTGTGCCGCCTGGCTCGTCGCCGTGTACTTCGTTTTTCGATCATCAAAGGGACGCGCTGGCCGCACGGCTAGCGGGGTCTGTTGTCCAGGGCGTGCATGATTCCCACCAGGTGCCTCGTCGCCCTTCCGATCCCCGCCCAACGGCCTTACGCTTACGCGATTCCGACATCCCTTGCCGATCGCGTCGTGCCAGGAGCCCGCGTAGTCGTGCCGGTGAGGACGCGCACTATGGTAGGGTTGGTGGTAGCTGTGGATGATGAGGGGGGTGACGATCTCAAATCGGTTCTTCTGGCGCCGGACCCCGAACCCCTCTTTCCCGCTTCCTTGCTGGAGCTGGGCAGCTGGATTTCGCGTTACTACACCACTCCAATCGGTCTCACCTTCCGTGCAATGCTGCCGTCGGCTTTGTGGGGAAGTTCCCGGCTAGTTGCCGAAGTGCGCGACAAATCGTCGGTAGCCGGTGGCGCCAGTAGGGACGTGATGTTGGCGCTTACACGCGCCGGTGGGCGCGCCTCCGCGACGACGCTTGCCAGGAAGCTGCGACGTCCCGTATGGGAAACGCTGCAGCGATTAGCCCGTACCGGTGCTGTTGCGCTAGAGACGGAACCGCCCAGTCTCGGGCCCACTGCTGGCTTTGAGCGCGTGCTGGTGTTGACGTCGGTCGTGCCGTCTCTGATCGAGCGTGATCGCGTATTCGGACGAGCCGAACGACAACGTGCCGCCTACGAGGCGGCTGACGCGCTAGGCGGTGAGGTTGGGATCAAGCACCTAACCGATCAGCTCGGCTTTTCTCGGGCCGTGCTCAACGGATTGGTCGATCGAGGGTTAGCTCGTTTCGAAGCACGGAAGAAGCTACGAGATCCATTTGGTGATGTTGTGGGCAGCACCCCGCCACGACTCACATCGGAGCAGACGGCGGCCACGAACGCAATCCGTGGGCTTCCTCCCTCGCACTGTGCCACGCTGTTCGGGGTCACTGGAAGCGGCAAAACTCTCGTCTATTTGGAGGCGTTCCGCGAGGAGGTCGAACGCGGTCGAGGGATCATCGTTTTGGTGCCCGAGATTTCCCTAACACCCCAGACTGTCGCGCGGGTTCGCGGAGTGTTCGGCGACAGGGTCGCAGTCTTGCACTCGGGCTTGTCTGACGCGGAGCGAGCCGACGCGTGGCGGTCGCTGGCTTCAGGACAGCGCCGTGTGGCCGTGGGTGCTCGGTCGGCGGTGTCTGCACCCGTGCAGAACCTCGCGGCGATCATTCTCGACGAGGAACATGATAGCAGCTACAAACACGGTGAGAGCCCACGCTATCATGCGCGCGACGTGGCATTGAAACGGGCCAGTTTGGAGAACTCGCGCGTGGTTTTGGTCGGTGCTACTCCCTCGCTCGAGACGTGGGCGGCGGAGTACCGGGGGACCAGAGTTTCTCTGCCGAACCGGATTGGGGCTAAACCGCTGCCAGAGGTGACCCTGGTTGATATGCGGTCTGAGCCCCGTGTGAGTGAGAGCGGGAAGGTGCCGTGGTCCCACGCTCTGGACGATGCAGTGACATCGGAACTCGGTGGTGGCAACCAGATCATCCTGCTTCTGAACCGGCGGGGGTTTGCACACTTCCTTCAGTGCGAGACCTGCGGCAAGGTCTGGGACTGCCCGAACTGCAGCATCTCGCTCACGGTACATCGAACGCCGTCGAGGTTGCGTTGCCACTACTGCGGCTATGAGGATGTAGTGCCCCTCACCTGCAGTGACTGCAGCTCTACAACACAACGTGCGAGTGGTACGGGCACACAGCTGCTGGAGCAATGGTTGGCGGAACGATACCCTGCAGCCCGTTTGGCGAGGATGGATGCCGATACCACCACGGCCAAGTGGTCGCACCAGAAGATTCTCGACGCCGTCGCAGAGCGACAAGTGGACGTTCTCTTCGGCACACAGATGATAGCCAAGGGCCTTGACTTCCCCGGCGTTACGCTGGTGGGTGTCGTGGATGCCGACACAGGTCTGCATCTTCCCGACTTTCGTGCAGCGGAGCGGACGTTTCAGCTGATCTCACAGGTGGCAGGGCGGGCCGGTCGTGGACCGAAAGGTGGGCGAGTACTGGTACAGACTCGGACACCTAACCACTACGCCCTCACTGCCGCCGCGCAGCACGATTACGAAGGGTTTGCGGCGTGTGAGCTCAGCGCGCGCCAGTCACCACCATACCCACCTCACGTCGGTTTGGTGAATGTGGTCGTGAGTGCACTCAGAGAAACGGACGCTGTGCGGGCCGCTTCGGACGTAGCAGATTGGTTGCGAGGCCTGGTAGCTACACGGGCCGAGGGAGCAGTGGACGTGATTGGGCCAGCTCCCGCGCCGCTCGCCCGGATCAAGCGGAGATGGCGGTGGCACATACTCTATCGGGCTGTCGATCGAACCTTGTTGGATCGGGTGACGCGCTACGCGGCACACAGGGCCCCACATGCGAACAGTCATCGAGTTCGGGTGGTGTTCGACCGGGATCCCGTTTCGGTTCTCTGACGTCGGCTTGATGGTGGACCCGACCACCGGTATCTTGACACCCTCACGCTTGGCCGACATGGCATGCGTCATGTCTCGTAGAGCAGGCGCCGACATTGACCCGGAGAATAGTGGGAACCACACTACTAGTTGGATCACTGCGTTCCCCTGGCCTGGGACTTGGCTGGGGTCAGACAGCGCAACGCGTAGCCGAACACATGTCCCCAGGCGAGATCGATGGCATTTGGTTGTTTCCTCCAGTGCGGCGGGAAGAACGTGAGTGGGGTGTGGCAGTGGTATCGCGGCGGGCAGATGGTGAGCGACGGCGTATCTACACAGCTAGCTATATGTTCATCGTGCGAGGACGTGAACGAGGGCAGGGCAGAGTTGCGGTTGAGGAGGTTGGTGAGGGCCCCAAGGCGGTGGTGTCAGAAGTGATCAGGGGGGTGCAGGAGAGGGCAGGTGAAACGGAGCCGCCAGTAGAGATATCGCCCGAGCTATGGTACGATGTGCCCAACATTGAAGAGTCTTTGGGCGCAGGGGTCCTCCCCAGCGAGAATGATGTGGATCGAGGTGTTGATGCAAACCAGGGAAACGGCTCGAGTCCGGGGGATTGAGCGATGATCCGCGCACAGACGTTTCTGCCTACCAGAGCCTTCCTAACCAAAGGCATTGGCCGTCATAAGGAGAAACTCACTAGCTTCGAGATGGCTCTGCGCGAAGCAGGTGTGGCCCAATTCAACTTGGTGCGAGTCAGCTCGATTTGGCCTCCACATTGCCGTATGGTGTCTCGGAGTTCAGGTATCAAGAACCTCGTACCGGGTCAGGTGGTGTTCGCTGTCGTCGCGGAGGCCGCGACAGACGAACCTTCACGGAGGGCCACGGCGTCGGTAGGCCTAGCAATCCCAGCCGACCCGTCACACCACGGTTACATCTCGGAGTACCACGCATTCGGAGTCGGCAAACGGGTTGCAGGAGATTACGCCGAGGACTTGGCCGCAAGCATGCTGGCAACGGTGCTCGGTGTTCCGTTCGACCCAGAACAAGCATGGGATGAACGGAAAGAGGAGTGGTTGCTGTCGGGTCGAATCGTCAAATCGACAAACATCGTTTGTTCGGCTGAGGCACAGGACGACGGCAGGTGGGTCACCGTCGTGAGCGCTGTGGTGTTCTGCGGGTGAACGAGTTCCGCGACCGCGGACGCCCTGGAGGAATTCCGGCAGATCTCGCGGACCTGCCCTGGGCTGCTCCGGATTCATTTCTTGGGATTCCCAGCGGTGAAGCACCGTTCGCAGCATCTCCGGTAGTCATCCTGCCGGTGCCCTACGAGGCTACCGTCTCCTACATGGGGGGCACTCGTTACGGCCCGAGAGGTTTGCTTCACGCTTCACGGTTTGTTGAACTGTACGATCACGAGCTGGATTTTGAGCCGCACACTATCGGTGTGCACACCCTGCCTGAGTTGCTGCTTCCGGATGCCGGTCCAGAGCAGGCCCTCGCCGAGCTTCAACGTACCATTGGAGTTCTCTTAGATGTCGACAAGTTCGTCATCATGCTCGGTGGAGAGCACAGCGTGTCCGGACCAGCGATTCTGGCTCACGCGGACCGGATGCCTGCGGATTCGCTTTCAGTGCTGCAATTGGATGCCCACTCGGACCTCCGCTCCGAATATGAAGGCACCCCACTGTCGCATGCGTGCGTGATGTATCGGGTCCATGAACGGGTGAAACTGGTGCAAGTCGGCATTCGCTCACTCACCTCGGAGGAGCGAGACCTCATCAGAGCGGAGAACATCAGTGTCGTCTTTGGTCATGAGTTGGACGCGCAAGGCTGGATCGAGCGCACTGTACAGACGCTTGGTGAGAACGTCTACATTACGGTCGACGTCGACTACTTCGATCCATCCCTGATCCCGTCGACTGGGACTCCGGAACCTGGAGGAGGAAACTGGTATCCGACCCTCGAACTGTTAGAACGGGTATTTCGCGAGAAGAATGTGGTGGGTTGTGACGTCGTTGAGCTGGCGCCGATTCCTGGGATGGTGGCGCCCGATTTCCTCGCCGCCAAGTTGGTGTACAAGCTGATTGCTTTCTACGCCAAGCGTCGCGGGAACTGATACAGGCCTGTGATCGTTTGAGTCGGTGATGACAGCCGATTCCGTGGGTCTCCCGATAGCGTTTGTGGCAGGGGTACTTAGCTTCCTGTCGCCGTGCGTGCTACCACTCGTGCCAAGCTATGTCTCTTTCATTACTGGCCTGTCTCTGGATGAGCTAGGTGAAAAGAGATGGACCGCCTTTACACACGCCGTGTTCTTCATCTGCGGATTCACCCTGATCTTCCTCGCGCTTGGCGCAACTGCGACTGCGCTCGGACGCTTTCTGCAGTACAACCAGATTTGGTTGGAGCGGGTGGGGGGGCTGCTGATTGCAGTGTTCGGACTCTACCTGCTCGGCGCCTTCAATTGGGCTGCGTTCAGCCGAGAGAGACGAGTGCACTTGCAGGACAAGCCGGTAGGGTATCTCGGCAGCCTCTTGGTAGGTCTGGCCTTCGGCGCTGGTTGGACACCGTGCATAGGACCGATCCTGGGCTCGATCTTGGCATATACGGGGACCCAGACAACCAACCTCGCCCAAGGGATGTTGCTATTGTTGACCTACTCTCTGGGGTTGGCAATCCCCTTCTTGATTGCCGCTCTGGCTGTCGAGAAGTTCATCGACTGGTTCAAGAGGTTTCGTCGCTTCATCCCCCTAACCACCAGGATCGCCGGTGGTGTCCTCCTAGTAGTGGGGTTGCTGCTCGTGACGGGATACTTCACGATCCTGGCCAACTGGCTGCAAGGACTCACTCCGGAGTTCCTGCGGTCGAGGATCTGATGAAGGAGCCCGCCGAGTTCGACTCCTGGTTCCCTAGCCGTGCACCTCAATTGGTGGTCAGCCGCTACGGATGGCAACATGGCCAACCCCGACTTCATTGACCCCCGGATAACAGAACAGCGCAATCCGAAGACTGTCGGCATCGACGTGGCATCGTCTGCAGAGATCGTGGACCTGATGCACGACGAAGATCGCACGGTGGCCGACGCCGTCTACTCGGCGCGCGAGGAATTGGCCCGCACGATTGATCTCGTAGTTGACGCGTTCAACCGCGGAGGTCGTTTGGTGTACGTTGGTGCGGGAACCAGCGGGCGACTGGGAGTCCTGGACGCCACTGAGTGTCCACCAACCTTTGGCTCACCACCCGAGGTGGTTTCGGGCATAATTGCCGGTGGAATGCCTGCGTTGGTGCGCAGTCAGGAAGGTGCCGAAGACGATGTGGCTGCTGCTGCAACGGCGATAGACGAGCGGGGTGTGACCGACAGGGATGTAGTAATCGGGATCGCGGCTAGCGGCACGACACCGTTCGTGCGAGCCGCGGTGAAACGGGCCCAGGCACTCGGTGCCAAGACCGCACTTGTTACCTGCACAGACCCTCCTGCTGAATTTATCGGGACGTGCGATGCGGTGATCGTCGCCAGGGTGGGTCCCGAGGTGCTCACCGGGTCCACCCGGCTGAAAGCCGGCACGGCTACGAAACTGGCGCTCAACACGATCACGACGGGTGCGATGATCCGTTGGGGTAAGGCCTATGGCAATCTGATGGTGGACCTCATGGCCCTGAGCGACAAGCTCAGAGACCGGGGTGAACGGATTGTGATGGAAGCCGGTGGAGTAGATCGCGCCGCGGCTCGCGAAGCTATAGCGGCTGCCGGAGGTAGTGTGAAACTGGCACTAGTGATGGTTCGCGCCGGTCTCAACGCCGACGAAGCGGCCGGGCGCCTGCGCGAGGCTGGCGGAATAGTGCGGTCGGTGGTCGGTGATCCTCCCCCGGTCGTTCCGTGAAGTTGCTGGTCTGGTTGCAGTGTGAAGGGTGGAGTGGCAGCGACTATTCCGTGATGAAAGCAGTCACCCGACGTTCTCGAGCAGCTCAGCGACCCTCCCCGCTGGTACCCCCAGTACCACGCGGCCGCCCGAGCCTGCCTGACCGCCATAGACGACTCCGATAACCTCTCCGTTCTGGTCGAGAATCGGGCTGCCACTGGATCCTTGGGCGCCGTACCCGTCGATTTGGATCACGTCGGATATCGACTTGGCGACTGAACCGGCGGTGAAGCTGGTGCGCGCCACGGTCCGGTCCTGGCCGTAGCCGGACATCGGCAGGTCCGGGCCCAGCGGGAAGCCGATGATGGCCACTGGATCTCCCTGTCTGACCGTGTCGGGGCGCTGGTTCAAGCTGCGAATGGTCGGCACGCCGCCGGGAACCTCCACATCAATCGCAGCAACGTCGGCGTTAGAGGACAGAGCCAGAAGGCGAGCGGGGTACACCTGGTATGAATCGGCGAACTTGACCGCTATCCGCGTTGGTCGCCTGGTACCTTCTGGGCCTGCAACGACGTGTCGGGCAGTGATCATTGTCCCGTTCGCTCTCACCGCGAACGCGGTCCCAGTGTACACCTCTCCGGGAGCGAACTCTACCCACATCAACGCCACCGCATTCTGGTTGGCATCGACGATGCTGCGGTAGTCTACGTAGGCAGCCGCTTGCTGGTAGAGGAGGGCCTGGCTAGCGTCCACCAGTTGCCGCCTCAACCTGGCGACCTCATCCGTGCTACCTGATTGCTCGGCATCCACCAGAGCCGCCCTCACGGACTCGACCTCTACCCGCGAGTCTTCGAGCGCAGCGGCCAGACCTTCTACCCGACCCTGGAGAGCCGCAACCGCTTCGCCGGCAGCCCTAATGATGCTGTCTGTGCGAGATTCCAGCGCAGCGACAGCTGCCTCACGCTGCCTCCGTTGAGATGTGCTGTCGACTATGAAGACTGCCACGACTGCCAGCAGCAGCGCGAACAGTGTCACCGTGAGCCTACGCAGCTTCTTGGTCCGCCGACCGACCTCGATGCGAATGCGTTCCGTGGTCCCGGTCTTCGTCCGCTGATCGGCCACCCGAGGTCCAAGGGTCTTCTTGAGGGTGGATTCGGATGCGCTCTCGTGCGGAGCGCTGGAGCCCGTTTCGGACGCTGCCTCAGTGACCCCGTCCGTGGTAGACTCCGGTACCAACCGGAATTCCAGCGCTGGTCCTTCCAATCCGAACCGCACCTGGTCTGTGTCGTCCAACACGGTGTCACCAGTGATCTGATGGCCGTTTACCAGGGTTCCGTTGAGACTCCCCAGATCCCGGACGATCCAGTGTTCTCCCCGCAAAACAATGACCGCGTGGCGGGCCGAGACATCGAGGTCGTGATCCGGGTCGAACTGCAAATCGCAGGAAGGGTGCCTGCCGATCTCGATGGAGCTGCTGGAAAAGACGGCCGTCAGACCCTTACGTGCGCCAGTCAGGATCCTCAGCTGGGCTTTCAACGACCCGGCTCAGAGAACTGCCAGAAGGAGAGCCGCAGCCACAATCGCGGCAGCAGCAATGCCGGCCGCGATCATCGAAGATCGCTCCGGCGTGGGTGGGGGGCTGCCCCTGTAAATTGGGACGGGCTCGGTGTCGGACTCGGTGTCAAGCAGCGGGTACACCTCGTGTCCTACCGCTTCCTCGTCGCCAGGGTCCTTCAATCCGTCGCCATCGAAGCGGGCCACAATCACCGTGATGTTGTCGGGGCCGCCGCGTTCGTTGGCCAAGGCTATCAGCTCGCTGGAGACGGTCACCAGGTTCTTTCCTTTCGAAACCAGCTCCGCGATTTCCTCCTTGCTCACCTGACCGGACAACCCGTCGGAGCACAGCAGCACGCTGTCACCCTGGCGAATCGGCTGGTACGTGAGATCGACGCGTATGCGCGATTCCGGACCGAGTGCCTGCAAGATGATGTTCTTTCGCTCGCTCTTTTCGGCTTCTTCCTCTGTCAACTCGCCTGCATCCACGAGCCGCTGCATCAACGATTGGTCCTTGGTGATCTGAATTGCTTCCTTGCCGCGGATCAAGTACGCGCGGGAATCGCCGACCTGTGTGAGATAGATGTGGTCGCCGAGAATCCCAGCCGCGGTCATCGTGGTGCCCATACCCCGTACGTCAGGGTGCTCAACCGCGTAGGTGTGGATTCGCGCGTTGGCGTTCTCCACCGCCTCTCGCAGGCGGAACGCAAACTGCTGAGGACTGCTGTCGTTGTCCGCGATCCAGGAAGCGAGCAGGTGTTCGTACACTGCCTCAGTGGCCATCTCGCTGGCCAATTCGCCGGCAGCCGCGCCGCCCATTCCGTCTGCAACAATCAGTAGGGTGCCCTTGGGTCCGATCTCGTGCTCACGGACTTCCGGCAGCAGCGACGCTCGCTGGGCGGACAAGTCTGCGACCAGAAAGCAATCTTCGTTGTGCTCACGCGTGCGACCCACGTCGGTTTTGCCGAAGACCACGATGCGAGTGCGTGGGGATTTCTTGCGAAAGAGGTTCACGATGGGCAACTCAGTAAAGTCTCTTTGTACCTACGGAAAGGTTCGTTGGTGGCGTCGGTAGCAATGGCGCGATCTATCCACTCACACGCTCGAACCATGTCTGTCGACTCGTACGACTCTGCCATTATCTGTGCCGCTCGGCCACGCAGCGTTCGAGACAGCGATGTGGCCCCGAATATCTCCAGCAGCCGTTGGCGCGCTGTGTCGATGCCCTGCGGGTTTCCAACCTGCCTTCCCAGCATGATGAGTTCTTGTTCCAGAGCGGCTTCGTCGATCACATTGGGGGGCACCGCTGCGGCCGATTCAGGTCGTCCGGTCGGCACCGTTCTGCTGGTATCCGGCTGATCGGTACGCCCGCCAACATCTGGCTGGCCGGTGCGGCCTGCACCCTCAGGCTCGCTTTGCAGCGTGCTCTCCGGTGCGGTGCCAGTCGGCAGTGACAAGGCGGCCACCTGAGTGCTGTCTTGGGGCTCGGCCTGCTGGCCGTCGTCGCCACCGGTCAAGGCCACCGCCACCAGCCCCGCTGCCGTCGCGACAATCACAGTTGAGGCAGCGATCATCACCACCGGCCGCTTCTTCTTTGCTGGCGCCTGCACGCGCGTGCGCGGCAGGGGTGTCTCGGGGGTGGTGGGGGTCCTCCGTCCTTCGGCGCCGCGGTCACCCAGGGCCACCGTCGGCTTCGCTTGCGAGATCCGGGTCTGCTTCAACTGCTCGGTAGCCCCTTGATCCGAGGGCTGGGAGTCCAGTAATTGAGTTGCCCCATCAGTGGCAGTAGCGGCCGACGGCACCCCACTCACCGCCCGCACCACATCGTTGGCGAACTCGCTAGCCTTGGCGTACCGATCATTCGGCATCCGTCCCAAAGCCCGGTTCATCACGTTCTGCAGATGCTCCGGGAAATTGGCGCCCGGGAGGGCATCGTTCAGCCTGGTCGGTTCATCCGTGAGCCGCTTGATCATCACCTCTTGGGCGTTGTCAGCCTCAAACGGAAGTCGGCCGGTCAGGATACGGAACAGCACCAAAGCCAGCGAATAGATGTCACTCCGCCCATCCAACACGTCCCCTGAGAGTTGTTCGGGGCTCATGTATTCGGGCGTCCCCACCACTAGACCGGTGCGGGTCACCTTCTGACCTTCCTCACCGCCCATGGCCTTGGCGATCCCGAAGTCGACGACCTTTACCACATCGCCGCCGTCCCGTCCCTTGGTGATCATTATGTTATCGGGTTTCAGATCGCGATGAACGATTCCCAAATCGTGGGCTGCCTGTAGCGCGTCACCCACTTGACGGGTTATCGTGGCTGCTCGGAGAGGTCCCAATGGTCCTTCTCTTCTCAGGAGGTCCGATAGCGACTCCCCGTCGATATACTCCATGGCCAGGAAGATCACTCCTTCGGGCGTCTCGCCGAAGTCGTAAATAGCACACACATTGCCATGACTGATGCGAGCTGCGTTGGCGGCTTCGCGATTGAATCGGGCGATAGCCTCGGTGTCCTGGGCCAGTGCTTGAGTTAGCACTTTGATGGCGCTCTTCCTGCCCATCTTCACATGCTCTCCAAGATACACCGCCCCCATGCCGCCTTCGCCGAGCTTTTGGAGTATGTGGAATTTCCCGTCAATGATGCTGCCGATCAGGCTGGTACCTTCGGCGGCCCTCAGGGGAGACCCGTCACTGGGGCAGAACTTGGTGTCGTCGGGCCACGCCGCCCCGCAAGTTGTGCAGGTCTTCACAGTGCTTCGAGCCGAATCATCTTGTCACCGATAAGGAATCGAGATCCATTTTGCAGTGGCACCTCCCCACGTGCAGAGACCGCTACACCATTGCGGCTACCCGCATCCACGGCTATGAAATCTGCATCCTCAGACCGCAACTCCGCGTGCAGGCCGCTCATGGAGGGGTCGTACGGAAAGAGCCAGTCGCCGCTCTCACGGCCGATTCCGATGTTGCGCCCCGGTGAAAGATGCACTGCGTCGCGTTGCGACCCATCACTACGTAGCTGCACCAATCTCGCGATGTCGGCACTCGGCACCAGGCTGCCCATGCGTCGCGTTTGGTCCCGTTCAGGTGGGTGAGGACCGGGGTAGCCCAGCCGGCGGAATAGCAGGACCTGTGAACCGACCAGCAATATGTCTCCGTCGGACAACCGGTGCGGCTCAGTAATGAAGATCCAAGTCCCATTGCGGCTGCCCAAGTCTCTGATGAAGAACTGCCCTTCTCGCAAGTGGATCTGGGCATGGAGGGGTGACATGAACGGATCGTCCTTGAACTCGATGTCGGCCCCGGCTCTCCCGATAGTGGTATCCGGTCCTACCAGAGAGTGCCGCCCGATGACCTCGCCCGATTCGTCCAGCACCACCAGGTCGCCGGGTGCGTCGACGCGTTGAGCTGCGAACGCTGACGTACGGCCGGAGTCGGCGGCGGAGCCGATCCCCTTGCCGCAGGCGGCGCAGAATTGGGCACCTTGTGGGAGCGTGGTGCCGCAATTGGGGCACGCTGAGCTCTCATCTTTGGGAGTCTTGATCCTCTTGCCACATTTGGGGCAGAAAGGAAGGCCGGGAATCACGTTGTTGCCGCAAGAAGGGCAAACGACGGGCCCTGAGGCGGCGGGCTGACGACCCACCGGTGCCTTGACCGGATTCGAGGATTTCATGACTGGTGGTACCGAGGGACGAGGATGATCGACCGGCTTTCCGCAGTCCTCACAGAACTTGGATCGCTCGTCGTTCTCTCGGCCACAGTGAGCGCAAATGCGCACGCGATGGACCGCTCCAGGTTGAGGTGTGATGGGAACCGAGCCAATCTACTGCCGCGAAAAATCGCGGTCAACTGAAGCTGAATTGACGTAGCTCATTGAATTTATGTAGGTTCCGCGACCATGGCACGTCCCATTGCGGCCGCTAGCGTAATCTCGACCTGTCTTTGGGGGGGTGCATGCGCGGGGCCCGCCTCTCCCTACCAACCAGCTCCCACGGAGTCTTTGTCTCCCCTGCCCGCACCTCCTGGTGACTCGGGTGTTCTGGAGTTGACAGTTGTCTATCCACCAGCGGGAATGCCGGTAGCGGGTCCCGGGGAGCACTTGGCAGTGGCGACCGATTCCGGCTACCGTATCCGGAGCGGCGATTCCGCATTCGTGTTCGGCAGTGCCGGGAGGGTGGATGCTCGGGTCACGGTCAACGGTGAGCCAGTGGCTGTGTACCCAACGGGGGGCTGGCTCGCCTGGCTGCCGCTGCCCAGCGACACCATCGCTCGCTTCGAGATCGTGGCGGCGGCCGGCGGTGATACCGCAGCCATACACCTGGTGGCACCGGTCGCAAGGCCCTTCAGCCCGTCAGTGCTGCCTGTGTGGATCGACACGACATCGCTCTCTCCGCGTGGTGACCTTTGGACCCGGCCCGGTGAGGGTGTGAGGCTGTCGTTGCGGGCGAGTCCTGATGCTTCGGTTCGGGGCCTGTTGAGCCAGGGTGACTCGATTGAGTTCATTCCCGCTGCAACTCCAGGTACGTATCTGGCGTGGTGGCCCCATGCGCTGGGGCCACACGGTGGCTCGGTGTTGGCTCCAAATCCAATCCCCGAACCGTCGGACACAGCTTGGATGAAGGTGATCGCAGTGATCGGGTCGGATACGGCCCGCACTCGGTGGCCCCTCCGAGTGACCAAAATCGATCTCGACTCCCCCAGTGTGATAGAGATCAACGACGATCCGGCCGGTGACGGGAGGACTGACGGCATCCTGGCCGGGCGTCCGACACCGTTCGGTACGTATAACTGGTTCTTCCCCAATGGAACGACCGCCACGGTCAGTGGCCGCAACAACAGTCAAGTTCGGCTGCAACTCTCGCAGTCCAGTGCTGCCTGGGTTGATGTGACAGGGGTAAAACCGCTCCCGGCGGGAACACCACCTCTCCTCGGAACCGTGCTGCCGCTGCGGTTGCAGCCGCACGATGAGTCGGTCGTGCTCAGGATCCCGTTGCCGGGACCAATACCCTTCCGGGTGGATGAGGACGCGCACGATCTGCGACTCATGCTATATGGCGTGGCCGCTGACATGGATTGGATCCATTACGGCGGTAATGATCCTCTTGTCCGTTTGATCGTGTTTTCGCAACCACGGGAAGACGAAACTGTGGTGACTGTCTCGCTGTCAACAGAGGTGTGGGGTTACCGAACTCTGTGGGATGGCAATGATCTACTGTTCGAAGTGCGACGCCCTCCTCAGATCAACCCGCGGCGTCCTCTCGAAGCACAGGTCATTGCCCTGGACGCGGGCCATCCACCGCTCGGCGCAACTGGGCCCACCGGAGTAAGGGAACCCGACGTTACACTGGGTGTTGCACGCAAGGCAGCGGAGATCCTGGAGCGCTACGGTGCGCAGGTTGTCCTGACCCGCGATGGTGATGGGCCACTCGATCTGTTTCAGCGCACGAGAGCTGCGGAGGTTGCCGATGCCGTGCTACTGGTATCCATTCACGCGAACGCATTGCCCGACGGTGTGAATCCGTTCGTGAACAACGGAACTAGCGTGTTCTACTTCCATCCACGGAGCGTTGAGCTGGCAAGGGAACTGAACCGGGCTCTGGTGCGACAGTTTGGGTTTCCGGATCTGGGGATCGGTCGCGGCGATCTGGCTCTCGCTCGTCCGACCTGGATGCCTGCGGCCTTGACCGAAGGATTGTTCCTGATGATCCCTGAACAGGAGGCAGTACTGGCTAGCGAAGCGGGCCAATTGCGCTACGCTCGGGGCATCGTAGATGGAATCGCAGCGTTCTTGAGGCAACATTCGGTCCGCGGGAACTGATGTGATACGCTGGATAGCTGCGCTGACCTTCATTGCCTCGGGCTGGCTGAATAACGCGGCTGCTGCACAGATAGACCCGGGTGGCACCTGGCGCACTTGGCGCACAGAGCACTTCCGGGTGCACGCCAAGGCTGAGTACTCGCAACAGGCCCTGGTCGCCGCCGGTGAAGCCGAGCGGGCCTACGGCCTGCTGGCCACGGAACTAAGGCCTCCTCGCGGCACCGTGGATGTGGTGCTTGGTGACGATGTGGATTTCTCCAACGGGTATGCAACCGTGTTTCCCTCCAACCGGCTGGTTGTCTACCTGACTCCTCCGTCCAGTACTATCTCGACTGGGCCCTACGACGTCTGGCTGCGGCTGGTGCTGACGCATGAACTCACCCACCTGTTTCATCTCGACCGAGCGGACGGTGTTTGGCAGGTGTTACAGACTCTGTTCGGCCGGGCTCCAGGCCTGTTCCCCAACACATATCAACCTACCTGGGTAACGGAGGGGATCGCGACATACTACGAGTCACGCTTTTCCTCGGCAGGTCGAATGCGGGGGTCATTCCACGATCAACTTCTGCTTGGTGCTGCTCGTGACAGTACCTGGCCAAATCCAGGTGACGCGACCGGAGTCAACCGGGTGTGGCCGGCCGGGGCTCGACCCTATGCGTGGGGATCTCGGTTCTTCGAGTCTCAGCGGCGGGAATTCGGAGACTCGATCATCCCGCGATTCATCGACCGGACCTCCCGGCAAGTGATTGTGTTCAACGTGGATAGCCCGGATAGGGCTGCGGGCGCCGCTGGAGTAGAGGCTACCTGGACACGCCTGCACCAAACGGCCACTGTGACAAGTGCGTCCTCCGAGGTTCTTGAACGGGGGCTCCGGGTCGAACCGAGTCCACGCGTATCGCCTGATGGCCGCCAACTGGTGTACCAGCGCTCCGATGGCAAGAATGCCGCACGGCTCGTGATCCTTGATCTCGGCGACAATACGGTCAAGGCGACGAAGCGTATCAACTCGTTGGCTGGCCTTGCTTGGAGTGACAGTGGCATCTACTTCACCCAGTTGGATTACGCCTCACCCGTACAGATCCGCAGCGACCTCTATCTGTGGCGGCCAGCGGGCACCACCAGAAGGCTGTCTCGTGGTGCCCGGTACACCGACGTATTCACGCTGCCTGGTGGTGGGATCGGCATCGTGGGCTTGGAAAAGGGAACCAGGAGAGTATTCATCTCAGACCGCGAGGCGTCCGATGCAGTGGGTTGCGCCGTTCCCAGAGCCGATGATTGGGGCCGCTTCGCCGTATCGCCCGACGGGCGTTGGGTTGCTGCACCGCGCCATCACAACGGAAAATGGGACATTGCTTTGTGGCCATGGGGCCGCCCGGATGAGTTTCGCCTGATCACCGAAGATGGTGCGCTTGATGCCGATCCGGTCTGGGCCGACGGAGGCGAGACACTGCTGTTTTCCTCCGAGCGACTCGGTCTGCCGCAGATCTTCGTCCATGATTTGACCTCGCGTGATACCCGTGTCCTGACGCATGAGCCGACGGGAGCACGCGAACCGGCGCTGGCGGTTGACGGGACTCTGGTCTATTCGACGGTTTTGGGTGACGGATATGCACTGGTGATGCAACGAGGATGGACCCCGTCCCGGGTCCCCGCCCGCCAGGAGACTATGCCTCCGTTCGTCGCACCCTCACTTGGTCGCGCGAGTGAGACAGGCTATTCCCCTTGGGGTACCCTTGCACCGCGTTACTGGATTCCGATCGGGCATGATGAGTCAGCCGCGGGGCTCTTCATGGGAGCGTTGACCAGCGGCTACGATGCTATAGGTCGCACGACGTACGCCGCATTGGCTACGGTGGCGCCAGGCACGGGACGCTGGGAGGCTCTGCTCTCCCTAACTTACACACGATGGCGGTCGTGGACTCTCGATCTGACCGCTGCGCAGACGTGGGATGGCGGCTATGCCGTCTCTAGCGAGGACATCCTTGTTCCGGTTTCGTTCAAGGAACACTCAGCGGAGCTGGGCCTGCGGCATAGGTGGCGCCGCTGGCGCACAGCAGCCGAGGTGCGCGTTGCGACGTTCTTAGAGCGAGATCTGCTCGTCAACGACGGAGCCGATCCGCTGCCTTTCAATCCGTCGAACCCGGCCTATGCAGGGGGCAAACTCTCCGCTAGTGTGTCTCACTACGATCGGCCAGCTCTTGCCATCTCCCCCGAAAACGGAGCCTCTGCCAGCGGCGTTTACATGAGGCGGAGGGAGCTGGCAGGGCCAGGGTGGTCGTATGAACTGAGAGGCGGACTCAATGGATACCTCGCACTGCCTCTGCCCGGATTCGCCCACTGGGTTGTAGCTGGCAGGGTGACAGCCGGGATGTCAGGTGGATCCAATCCCACCGTGTTTGCGGTTGGGGGCGAGTCGGGATCTTTGTTCGAGTTGGTACCCGGCACGACCGTTGGCAGCGGTCGGCGCACCTTTCCGTTGCGCGGCTACGACGAAGACGGCCGCTTCACCCGTGCCACGGTTGCCTTGCTGGAACTGCGTATCCCGCTGCTGTTGGCGGGCAAAGGAGTGGGGAAGCTCCCCCTCCTAGTGGACAATATCTCGGCGAATCTGTTCGGTGAGATTGGTGGCGGCTGGAACGAAGGTGAAGAGGCGCAACCGACTGCGCTGGCTGATGTGGGCGGTGAGTTGGTGGCTGATCTGGGTGTGGGCGCTGGGCTTGCACTGCGCGCGCGGGTCGGCTGGGCCGTGGCTCTGAAAGCGCGGCACGGATCCGAGAGAGGCCACTCCCGGTTGTATCTCGCCTTCGGATCTTCCTTCTAGCGAATGGAACCTGCGACAAACGGCAGCGGTTCCTTCCTGGCTTGCTACGCACTAGCGGATTCCCTATGTTGAAATTTCTAGAAACGATATAGGTATGTTTTGCTCACGGTGTGGCACCGAAGTACAGAATAGCGCCAAGTTCTGCCCCTCATGCGGCCTCGATTTGGCGGCTACGACACCCATCGCAGCAGTCGGTCAACCGCTCGAGGAATCTGAGACGGATGTCGTAATCCACGCCTTGCGGGACGAGTACGAGATCCTCGAGGAGTTGGGCCGTGGTGGGATGGCGATTGTGTATCGAGCGCGCGAGAGGCAACTCGATCGGGACGTGGCGATCAAAGTCCTCCCGTTCTCGCTCGGCTTCGATGCAGAGTTTGTCGGGCGGTTCCAACGCGAAGCCCGAACGGCCGCCAAACTAGAGCATCCCAACATCATCCACATATATCGGGTTGGCAAGTCGGGTCGCGTCATCTACTTCGTGATGAAGTTGTTGCGCGGGGATTCGCTTTCCGAGGTACTGGACAGAGGTGGGGCGCTGCCACCGCGCGACATCCGGAGGATCCTGGCTCAGACGGCCAGTGCACTGGGTTACGCGCACAAGCACGATATCGTCCACCGCGACATCAAGCCCGACAACATCATGTTCGATGAATCGGGGCATGCTGTTGTCACCGACTTCGGTATCGCCAAGGCAGCGTCAGGTACCCGACTGACGGGGACAGGGATGTCCATCGGGACACCGCACTACATGAGTCCCGAACAAGCTAGGGCGCAACCCTTGGACGGACGCAGTGACATCTACTCGCTCGGGGTTGTTGCCTATCAATGCTTGACAGGGAGTGTTCCGTTCGATGGGGAAGACTCCTTTGCTATCGGCTATAAACACATCATGGAGGATCTTCCAGAACCACTCCTGGCAACTGCTGAACACCGCTCGCTGTACGAAGTGATAAAGAAAATGATGGCAAAGTCACCTGATGATCGGTTCCAGAATGCCGAAGAGCTGGTGACCATCCTGGAGCACGACATGCCGTTGACTGGGCGCCGGACCGCTCCTTCGTTTTCGACTGCGACGACGACGGCAATACCGCGTCCCTCACCGACGCCCGGTGGCGGAGCACCGGCGGCGTCACTCAGCACGCCAATAACACCGATCCCGGTTGCTAACCGGAAGCCGGTGCTGGGAAGAGACAGGGAAAAGAGGAGGGAAAGAAAGAAGAGGAGTGGAGTGCTGGTCGGGATGATGGTGGTGCTCTTACTGATCGGAGGTGGTGGAGCGGGGGGGTATTGGTACTTCTTCATGGATGCCCAGTGGCCGTTGCCGTTCCTGGGCGGGAGGCCGGCTCCTCAGCTCACGCCACTTGACTCGCTGGCCAATCCCGTCAACGACTCGGTCGTTTTGGCAGCGGGTGACTCTACGTCGGCAGCCGGTGCCGATAGCACTCAACCTGGGCCTGACACCGCGGCAGTCTCGGATTCGGGTGTGGGGGACTCGGTGGCGCCACCCGCGGTGCCGATCGCGTCCCTTCCCAACACTGGTACGTTGGTGGTCCGGGTACCACGGGGGGCCCGACTGCTGATAGACGGCGATGTGGTAGACAGGGACTCACTGGAGGTAGATGCGGGCACATACAAGATCGAGGTCGAAAGGGCTGGGTTCGAGAAGTTCGAGACGACTGTGCCGGTGGGCCGTGGCCAGCTGGTGGTTCTTCCAGTCACCATGACGGAGGTAGAACAGCCTCCCAGTCAGACCCCCGTGGTGACCGGGCCTGCGGTGGACATTTGCGCCCAGGACGTGCCTAGCGTTGAGTACTTCCGGACCGGCCAATGCTACGACTCCCCACCCAGCACATCGGGAGCCCCCATCATTTCGGTGCCAGCTGCCGCTCAGGGTGTGCCCGATGCAGTGCAACTCTTGGTCAGGGTCTCGACAGAAGGCCGGCCAGTACGGATCCTGCCGGGACGCAGGGTGGCAACCACGCGCTACACGCTGGCCGCCATGACATTCGCACGCGACAGCCTAAAGTACTCGCCAGCCCTCAAGGACGGGCAACTAACCGAGGCCTGGCTGCGACTGTCGGTTCGGTTCCGCCGTCGCTAATAGTCCTGCGAGTGATTGACCCCACCGCGTTTGTCGCCCCCGGAGCCAAGGTTCTCGGAGACGTGAGCCTGGGCAAGGAGGCCAGCGTTTGGTATAACTCGGTGGTGCGTGGGGATATGGCGCCCATCCGGATTGGAGATCAGACCAACATCCAAGACCTGTCGCTGTTGCACGTGGACGAGGGCCTCCCTTGTGTTGTGGGGCGGCGGGTGGGTGTCGGACACCGGGTGATACTTCATGGATGCACAGTAGAAGACGAATGTCTGGTTGGGATGGGCGCGGTTCTCTTGAATGGGGTCCGCGTGGGCACTGGCTCGATAGTGGGTGCGGCTGCCTTGCTGACAGAGGGCATGGAGGTGCCGCCCGGGTCGGTAGTTCTTGGAGTGCCCGCTCGGGTCGTGCGCCCGGTCGATGACGATCTAAGAGAGAGGATTCGAATCACCTGGCAACACTATGTTGTGCAGGCGCGCGCGCATCGGTTGGGTCGAGTTGTCAGACACGGCAATTCAACTGCAACAGATTTGTGATGTGGATTAGGGAATCCTCGCGGCACTAGTCCCGTTCCAATCCTACTTGCGCGGCAAGCTTAACCAGCTAGTTTGGTTCTCCGCGGCGCGAACGTGGGCCACTGAGTTTGTCCGTCTGAATTTCGCCTAAATTTCGATTGTCACAGCGACTCCTCACCACCTGCAGGGGGCAGCAGCATCAATGGGCATTTCCGCCGAATCCGACAACGTGGCAGGTCTGAGGCTTTCTGAGAACGCAATCACCGTACTGCAGCGCCGCTATCTGATAAAAGATGAGGCGGGGAATCCGGTCGAGAGCCCCAGAGACCTTTTTTGGCGTGTGGCCCGAACAATAGCTGCTGCGGACGCCAAGTACGGAGCCAGCGAGGGCGCCGTAGAGGCGCTGGCGGAGACGTTTTTCGAGCTAATGGCCACTCGTGTCTGGATGCCAAACAGCCCGACGCTGATGAACGCTGGACGTCCGCTGGGTCAGCTGTCGGCCTGCTTCGTATTGCCTGTTGAGGATGCCCTGTCCGATGGCGAGAGCGGGATCTACGACACGCTCCGTAACATGGCACTCGTACACCAGTCAGGTGGAGGAACGGGGTTCGGATTTTCCAACCTGCGGCCCAACCGCGACGTGGTGCGTTCTACCATGGGTGTGGCGTCAGGACCAGTGTCGTTCATGTCATTGTACGACGCGTCGACGGAAGTGGTGAAGCAGGGCGGGACCCGCCGTGGAGCGAATATGGGCATTCTCCGGGTGGATCACCCGGACATCCTGGACTTCATCACCTGTAAGGACGACACCACCAAGATCACCAACTTCAACATCTCAGTTGCAGTCACAGACGAGTTCATGGAGGCCGTTCGCGAGGGCGGGATCTACGATTTGATACATCCTCGAAGTCGTAAGGTGGTGGGCCAGTTGAATGCTCGCGATGTCTTCGACAAGATTGTCCACGGAGCCTGGAAGACGGGTGAGCCGGGTGTCTTTTTCATCGATGAGGCGAACCGATACAACCCTGTGCCACACCTGGGAAGCTACGAAGCGACCAACCCGTGCGGTGAGCAACCCCTGCTGGCGTACGACGTGTGCAACTTGGGCTCCATCAACGTGGGTCAGTTCGTCCAGAACGGTGAGGTTGACTGGGAGGGTTTGAGGCGTGCCGTGCATCTCTGTACCCATTTCTTGGACAACGTAATCGACGCCAACAAATACCCGCTGCCACAGATCACCAACTTGGCAAATCGGATTCGCCGGGTAGGGTTGGGCATCATGGGTTGGGCCGATTTCCTGGTGCGGCTCGGTGTCCCCTACAACTCGGACGAGGCCATCGATTGGGCTCGCAAGCTCATGAGCTTCGTGGATGAAGAGGCCAAGGTTGAGAGTGAGCGACTGGCCTCACAACGGGGCGTTTTCCCTGAATGGAAGCAGAGTACCTGGGGCCCAGATGAGAGCTGCGCCCGTGACGCTAGCGGGAGTCGCATCCGGCCGATGCGCCGATTGCGTAACTGTAATCTCACGACCGTAGCTCCAACCGGTACGATATCGATAATTGCGGGCTGTTCTTCGGGGATTGAACCGCTGTTCGCGGTAGCGTTCATGCGCAATCAAGCGGGCACGCTCATGCCCGATGTCAACGACGACTTCGTGGCCATTGCTAAGTCCGAGGGTTGGCACTCGGAAGAGTTGATTCAGAAGATCGCCGAAGAGGGTCACATCCATTTCGACGAGGTGCCTGAAGTCTGGCGACGGGTATTCGTAACCGCGCACGATGTCACACCTGAGTGCCACATACGAACCCAGGCAGCGTTCCAGGAGTTCACTGACAGCGCTATCAGCAAGACGTGCAATTTCCCCAATGACGCCACGGAGGAGTACGTCCGCCAGATCTATGAATTGGCGCACGATCTCAAGTGCAAGGGTGTCACCGTCTACCGCGACGGGAGTCGCCAGATGCAGGTCCTGTCAGCAGGGACAACTGCCAAGAAAGTGAAGCAACAGAAAGGGGATTCACCCCGAGGGCACCGGCCAGCAGATGAAGTTCCCGAACTGAAAGCAACAATTGCGGAGCTCGAGTCAGAACTGGCCCGGACCAAGAAGCAGCTGCACGAAGTGGAAGCTGAGAACCTACAGCGCCGGGCCAAGCGGTCGCGTCCCGAACTGCTGAAGGGATCTACTCGCAGAGTCGACACACCGCTCGGAACGCTCTACGTCACCATTACAGAAGACGAAAAGGGCCAGCCCTTCGAGATGTTCATGTCGCTCGGCAAGGCAGGTGGCGCCCTCATGGCTGACGTTGAGGCCGTAGGTCGGCTCATTTCGTTGGCACTCCGTTCTGGTATCCCAATCAGCGAGATTCACCGACAGTTGCGCGGCATCTCTTCTGATCGCGTCACAGGTCTCGGTCCCAACAAGGTTCTGTCCGTGCCCGACGCCATAGGCATAGCGATGGAAAAGTGGATGCAAGACAAACAGGGGATTCAGCAGGATCTGCTGGACTCTGTCCAAGACAACGACACAGTCGCGCCGGTCAGGCGGCAGACCGTGGCAGGGACCCAGGGTGAGATGTTCCAGTACGAGTCTCACAGGGCGATGCAGTTCGCCGGTGCCTGTCCCGATTGTGGTTCGCAGCTCGAGTTCGCAGAAGGGTGCGTGAAATGTCATGTGTGTGGTTACAGCGAGTGCGGCTAGCTTGAACTGATCAGATCTGCCGTTGCTGGAAGAACTCAGGGGCGTCCTCTACGGCGGACGCCCCTGCTTGGTATGGACTACAGTTCGCCGAACGTGGCCTGCACAGGACCTCAACTCTTGGCGTTTCGTTTCCTACCTTCTCGTACCGCCTCCTGCCGGCCGGGGGAGACGGGTTTCAGGCCGCCGTTTCCAACTGCTCTGAGTACTTACCGTAACGAGCAGCACCAACGCACTTGGCACGGTGCAGATACGCTGCCTGTCCTGCCGTAACGTTCGCCTCGTTTCCACCCCATGCCTCGATGGCCTCTTGCTGGAGAGCCCGGCCGTATGAGAAGCTCAACTGCCAAGGATGATCACCCATGGCATTCATGGCATTCAGATGCTGGGTAGACAGCTTCGGGCTCTGGCCTCCGGAGAGGAAGACGATACCCGGTACCGACGCTGGTACCGTCCGGCGTAGACAGCGCACCGTCGCGGCGGCAACCTCATCAACACCCGCCTGTTCCGAACAGCCCTTTCCGGAAATCACCATGTTGGGCTTCAGTATCATTCCCTCCAACGCCACACGATGCGCCTGAAGGTGGAAGAAGACGTGGTTCAGTGTAGTCTCAGTCACCCGCTCACAACGCTCAATGCTATGCTCTCCATCCATGAGCACCTCTGGTTCCACTATCGGTACCAATCCTGCCTCTTGGGAGAGAGCAGCGTAGCGCGCCAGAGCATGTGCGTTGGCATCGATACAGAATGCCGTCGGAATGGTGTGGCCAATGGTGATCACCGCCCGCCACTTCGTGAATCGCGCACCCAACCCATAGTACTCTTTCAAGCGGTCACGGAGACCGTCCAGACCTTCCGTTATCTTCTCATCCGGAAAGCCGGCAAGGGGTTTGGCACCACAATCGACCTTGATACCGGGAATCGTGCCCACTCCGGCCAGCAGTTCTGGGAACGGTGTCCCGTCCGTGGCTCTATGCCTGAGGGTCTCGTCGAACATTATCACGCCGCTTATATAATCATCGACGCTTGGAGTGGTGAACAGCAGTTCGCGGTAGGCGCGACGGTTCTCTTCCGTCGACTCCAGATTGATGCCAGCAAAGCGCTTCTTGATAGTGGGGAAGCTCTCGTCGGCGGCAAGGATGCCCTTGCCCTCCGCCACCATCGCCTGGGCTACAGATTCGAGTTCTCTATTCGCCATAAGCACTACACCTCTTCTGAGCCAGTATTCACACTTATAAACTGACCCGTCACTATGAAGGTTACGAGATCAAGCGCTGCGGGTATCGGTCTCAGCACCCGATGGGGAAATCCGGTGCGTCGCGAACCCGTGATTGCGACATGGAGCGAAGATATCCGATTGTGGTAGAATCTGCTACCGAACAAAGTTATGAATATCGCGCCACACCGCAGACGTTCTTATATTGCCAGTGAAGAAACAGGATCGGAGGTCTGAGCCGATGTCTCCCAGCCGATGGGCGCGCGTATCGCGTGGTGAAGCACACGGGTTGAGACGAGGCGCATGGTACCCGGTGGTCAGCGAATCCAACTCGGTGCTCGTTATCCTGGACGTCAACAAGTCCAACAGGCCTGTAAATCGGACCAACTTGGAGTTCAGTGACGAGAAGCCGGCCCAGTGGAGTGTCGTGCGACGGGCCCCGGATCGAGAGGCTGCCCGGCGAGCAGCCGAAGCATCCCTGGGTCCGGTGTACGGTGTTTGTCCCAATTGCCGTGCCCGAACTGTCTTGAACGGCCGAGAGGAGCGCTTCACGTGCCCAGAGTGCCAATCGGAGTTTCCCGTCGACTGGGATAGTCCCTGCTGACCCCACTCGGTTATCGCCACCTCCAGATATGAGAAGGGGCGAACAGTCGGTACGGCGGTACGCCACCGGACAACCGTCGTCCCTCCCACCCGCAGTTCTGCCATGCGACACTGCCTGTAGCAGCAAGGACTATATTTCGCTTCTATGCCTGCAATAATCCGGCGCGGGACAGTGACAACGTTGGTAGGTGACGTGCCAGTCGGTTCCTCACATCCAATAGTTGTGCAGTCCATGACAAACACTGATACGGCGGATGCTGCCGCGACTGCGGCACAGGCGGCCGAGTTGGCTCGAGCCGGTAGCGAGTTGGTTCGCGTGACAGTGAATAGCGACGCGGCCGCCAAGTGTGTCTCGGAAGTAGTGGACCGACTCGCCGACCAGGGAGTCTCAGTGCCGATCGTCGGTGACTTCCACTATAACGGGCATCTACTGTTGAAGAAGCACGGTGAATGTGCTCGGGTGTTGGCGAAGTACCGGGTAAACCCAGGCAACGTGGGGGGCAAGCGAAGAGACGAGAATTTCAGCACAATCATCAAGGTCGCCATCGACAACGACAAGCCAATACGGATCGGCGTCAACTGGGGTTCGCTCGATAAGATTCTGCTTACGGAACTCATGGACGCGAACGCCAGGCGAGCGGAGCCCCTCGATGCCCGCGAGGTCATGTTGGGTGCCATGCTTGAGAGCGCCAAACGCTCGGCTGAATTGGCTGAGGAGATTGGGCTGCGGCACGACAGGATTGTGCTCTCAGCGAAGATGTCTCAAGTGCAAGACCTGGTCGATGTATACCATCTGCTCGCGCCGGCCTCCGACTATCCGCTTCATCTAGGTCTCACCGAGGCTGGCATGGGATCCAAGGGGATCGTCGGTAGCGCTACCGGGCTGGCGATTCTGCTCCAGCAGGGTATCGGTGACACGATAAGGGTGTCCCTGACGCCGCCACCTGGAGGAGACCGAACCGAGGAGGTTCTGATAGCTCAGCAGGTGCTGCAGTCACTAGGGCTGCGAAGTTTCACACCTGAGGTGACTGCATGTCCTGGATGTGGACGCACGACCAGCACCTTTTTCCAGGACATGGCCGACCAGATACAGACGTATCTCCGGAAGCAGATGCCAATCTGGAGGGGACTATATCCTGGTGTGGCTCGGATGCGAGTGGCGGTAATGGGTTGTGTTGTTAACGGACCTGGTGAGTCAAAGCACGCTAACATCGGGATATCCCTACCGGGCAGTTTCGAGGAACCGAAGGCACCCGTTTACGTGGACGGCGAACTGCGCACGACCCTGAAGGGCGAACGCATTGTGGAAGAATTCATCGGAATGCTGAACGAATATGTCGACCGGACCTACGGGTCCGGAGAGCCAGAATCCTGACCGCACGTGGTTTTCAACCTTTGTTGATACAGTTGTGGACAACGTGTGGATTACACGAGATGATCGCACAGAGTAGGGATTGAGGTATCGTGTCGGACGAGCTTGATCTGGTGGTCGAAGCGCTGTCAGGTGCCAGTCGTCTTGTCATTCTCACGGGAGCCGGTATGTCCAGAGACTCCGGGATGCCCACGTTTCGAGAAGCGCAGACGGGGTTGTGGGCGAAGTACGACCCGCAGCAGCTGGCGACTCCCTCAGCCTTTGCGACGAACCCTGCCCGGGTCTTTGGCTGGTATGTGTGGCGCTACCAAAAGGCTCTGAGCCTTGTGCCACATGCCGGATACGGTGCCCTAGTGCGACTGGAGAGCGCGTTCGATGAGGTGCTGGTGGTTACTCAGAACGTCGACGGGTTCCACACCAGGGCTGGCAGCAGCGACGTCGTGGAATTGCACGGTTCGCTGCGCGCATTTCGCTGCTTCAAACAGGGGCATCCGTATGACGACGAACTGGTCGGTCGGCTGTCGGTCCCTGCGTCGGGCGAAGTGAGCCCTCCGATCTGTCCCCACTGCGGCAGCTCGATCCGTCCCGGTGTAGTCTGGTTTGGTGAGTCTCTTCCTGACGCCGCTGTGAGACGTGCCTGGGCAGCCGCGGAGGTTTGTGACGCCATGTTGGTCGTGGGGACCTCCGGTTTGGTTTACCCTGCTGCCGGACTTCCCGATTCGGCACTGCTGAAGCGAAGCCCGGTTGTCGAGGTGAATCCAGATCCGACACCACTATCCGACAGGGCTGATGTGTGGTGGCAGGCACGGGCAGCGGTTGCGTTACCGCAACTCGCCGACCGGCTAGCTCCTCTGTAGCACCGCTCAATGAGATACGATCCGCGGCTGCGCCGCACCAAAGTTGTCGCTACGCTTGGTCCAGCATCGTCTGACGCAGAGACGTTGAGCGCAATGTTTTCGGCGGGAGTGGACGTGGTGCGGGTCAACAGCGCCCACGGTACACCTGAGAGCAGGTCGCAGTTGATGGAACTGGTACGACGCCTGCGACACCGACTCAACAGGCATGTTGCCGTTCTCGTCGATCTGCAAGGGCCTCGTATCCGAGTGGGCGCACTCGACCAGGCGCGTGAGCTGCCAGTCGGTGCCGAAGTCGTGCTGGCGCCTGAAGTGGTCGCATCAGGGGTAGAGCTACCCACCACATACGAGGCTCTGGCTCGGGACGTCAAACCAGGATCACGCATCTTGCTGGACGACGGTCTGTTGGTACTCGAGACCACTGCAGTCGACGGCCCGCTCGTGCGCGCTGTAGTGCGGCATGGTGGTTTCATCAAGAGCAACAAGGGAATCAACCTACCGGACGATCACATAAGTGCTCCCGCGCTGACAGCGAAAGATCGGAGAGAGATTGAGTTGGCACTGGCTCACGAGGTGGACTTCATTGGTGTCTCCTTCGTGTCCAAAGCGGAGGACGTCGAGGGAGTCCGTTCGCTGGTGGGCACCTCAGCCCGTGTAGTGTCCAAGATTGAGCGACCGGCCGCGTTGGAGGATCTCGAGCGGATATTGCAGGCATCGGATGCCCTAATGGTTGCCCGTGGTGATCTGGGGGTGGAGTTGCCTTTCGAGGAAGTGCCCCTCACGCAGAAGCATGTGATCTCCCGGGCCATTGGCCACGGAAAACCAGTCATAACGGCTACTCAGATGCTCGAGTCGATGATCAATAATCCACGGCCGACCCGCGCTGAGGCCTCGGACGTAGCCAATGCCATTCTCGACGGTACTGACGCGGTGATGCTGTCGGGTGAGACGGCTGTGGGGTCGTATCCAGTGGCTGCTGTGCAGGCGATGGTGCGCATCATCCAGGAGATTGAACAGGCGGTCGTGCGAGATCGCGTGCCACGCCGGCGCCGGGAGGATTTCACGGGCCACAAGCGCCCGGGACAGGTCGAGGACGCAGTTGCGTCGGCCGCCGCCGCAGCGGCTGAGATGCTCGAAGTGCCGCTTATACTGTGTATCACACAGAGTGGCTTCACAGCCAGGAAGATCGCGGCCAATCGGCCGCCTACTCCCACAGTCGGACTGTCAACGGCGTGGAAGACTTGTCGTTACCTATCGCTGGTATGGGGTGTGACACCGCTCTATTCGAATGAGGTACCGAACTACGAGGCCATGTTGGGTGTTGCGCGTGAGGCGCTTCTCGAGCACGGTTACGCGTCGATCGGCGACAGGATAGTAGTGACCGCGGGGATTCCTTTCGAAGTACCAGGTACCACCAACCTGATCAAAGTAGAGACAGTCTAGCGTGCAGCTGACGGTACTGGGCTGTGGCACATCATTCGGGGTGCCTGTGATCGGCTGTCGCTGCCGAGTCTGTTTATCCGCTGATCCCCGAGATGCAAGGACTCGGGTAGCTGCAGTGGTGCAAGGGTCGGCGGGCACACGCATACTGATCGACACGCCACCAGAACTCAGGCTCCAACTCGTTCGTGCTCGCATCGACACGATCGATGCGGTTCTCTACACACACGATCACGCAGATCACATACATGGGATAGACGATCTGAGGGCACTCTCGATGCGGACTGGGAAACTGCCGATTCACGGGCCGGCGGAGACACTGGAGCGACTGGGCCAGAGTTTCAGCTATATCTTCAACGCTGCGGTGGTGCCGCGGCCCGGCACATCCAAGCCGGAGTTGAATGCTGTGCCGTTGGAGCCAGGGCGGTGGCTGGATGTGAAAGGCATATCTATCTTGCCTCTTGAGTTGGATCACGGAGGCACTCGTCTGTATGGCTACCGGTTCGGCGAATTGGCCTATCTCACCGACGTCAAATCGGTTCCGGCAAACAGCCTGGCCCTGATCAGAGGCGTCCGTGTGCTGATTGTCAGTGCGCTATTCGATCGGCCACATCCCACGCACTTCTCCTTCGATGATGCCATCGATCTTTCACGCGAGGTCGGAGCAGATCGTACGTATCTGACTCATCTAACACATCAGTTCACCTATACTGAGCTCATGGAACGCCTTCCGGAAGGCATCGAACCGGCGCATGACGGCCTCGTGGTACCTTTTGACGGCCATTGTGTCCCCGGATAGCTTTCAGGAGGTGAGAGTTTGGCGGGGGTGAGATCCGTGGGCCACCAAGGACGCGGCCCTCGCAAGGAGACAAGGAGAGGCAATGCCACACGAAGAGAAACAGCCAGTCGTGATAATCGAGAAGTCGAGTGGGGTTGGATCGTTTCTGCTGGGTGCACTTCTGGGTGCTGGTGCTGCCCTGCTACTTGCGCCGCGAACAGGTGAGGAAACGAGGGAGGTGCTGCGGTCCAAAGGTCGCCGACTTAGGTCGAAGGCCGAAGATACTGCGGGTGATCTGCAGAATCGTCTCGAGGACGGTTACGAGCGTGCTAAGGCACGGGTCGAGGACAAGTTCGACCGCGCACGGCAGAATCTCGGAGATACTAAGGACGGGGCACGAGACGCCGTCGAAGCAGGTAAGGCTGCAGTGCAATCAGCACGGCAGGAACTCGAACGACGTCTTACTGATGCCCGGGCTTCGCGCAAGAAGGGTGGGGCAGCAGCCGATGAGAGCGAGCCTCCGGACTCCGCCGAGTCGGGAGAGGCAGCAACCGTTTAGGGCGATCTATCACGGCCCACGTAGTGAAAGCGACGGGACATCCGGGGTGGATCTCCTCGCCCTGGGGATTCGTGCGCCGTGTGCTCGTGTCGGCGTTTGAGGACAACATCCTCTTCCTTGCTAGCGCGCTCACCTTTCAAGCCCTACTTGCAGCCCTGCCATTCGTGTTACTTGCGTTGGCTACTCTGGGATACGTCTTGCACGCCGGTGACGACGCGGTCACAGACGTGTTTCGCATCATGGAGAACGTGGTGCCATCAACCGGCCTTGGTGAAGGTGATCCCCTCAATCAAGTAGAGCGGTTCATCAACGGCGTTCAGGAAAGCCGCCTTCGCCTGTCGAGCTACGGACTTCCGTTGTTTCTCTGGTTCTCAACACGGTTCTTCAGTGGCGCGCGTTCTGCACTGAACCATGTGTTCGACACACAGGAAAACCGTCCGTGGTTTGTTGGCACTGCATTGGACTTCCTCCTCGTGATTGTCACCTTGGTGCTAGTGGTTCTGAGCACCATGCTGACGCTGCGGATGGCCGGTTTGCCTTGGCTCGGCCGATTCGCTGCCAGCGTTTCCACTTTTGGCCTCGGGGTAGTGCTGTTCTACATGATATACAGCTTATCTCCGACGAGGCGGATTCCCTGGGACACGGCACTCGTCGCGGCGGCGGTAGCGTCGCTCGGGTTTGAGATAACCAAGAAGTTGTTCGTGATATACTTGGTCCAATTCACGACCGTGGATAGGTTGTTCTCCAACACTAATGTGATTGCCCTGGTCCTCCTCGTAGTGTGGATGTACTTCACTGCCTGTGTGTTCCTAGTAGGCGCTGAAGTTGCGGAGACATACGATATGCGCCAGCGCCAGCGGGAACAGCGGGCGATTCTCACGTGAATTGAATGGATCTGCAACGGTGTCCAACGCACTGGGTTCACAGTTGCCCGACAAACCGATAGATCTACGCAGTGACACTGTCACTCGCCCGTCTCCGGGGATGCGGCGTGCAATGGCGGACGCCATAGTCGGGGACGACATCCTGGAGAGGGATCCAACCACACAGAGGCTAGAAGAGAGGATAGCGGATCTCGTGGGAAAGGAAGATGCGCTGTTCTTCCCCTCTGGGGTTCAAGCGAATCAGACCGCAGTCTGGCTGCTGGCCGAGCGCGGGAGTGAGCTTGTTGTGGAGGCGAACGCCCACTTGGTCCACTACGAGATGGCCGGCGTGGCGGGGTTGGCGGGTGTACAGATCCGTCCTGTTACCACGCATGATGGAGTCCTCACTGCGGAGCTGGCCGCGCCCGCAATCCGCCCGGAGGGAATCCACACGCCACGAACCAGTGCGCTGGCAGTGGAAAACACTCACAATAGTGCCGGTGGTAAGCTCATGCCTACCGCCGTGTGGGATGACCTTGTCGCGCTTGCCAAGGAAAGGCAGCTCCCAATTCACCTAGACGGTGCGCGGTTGTGGAACGCGGCTGCAGCACTTCGGGAGACACCCGAACGACTTGCGCGCGGTGCCACGACAGTCTCGGTATGTCTCTCAAAAGGTTTGGGGTGTCCCGTCGGGAGCTGTCTTGCGGGGGACACTGCTCTCATAGCTCAGGCGCGCAGCGTTCGCCGCCGGTTCGGAGGGGCAATGCGTCAATCGGGCATTCTAGGTGCTGCCGGGCTCTATGCTTTGGAGCACAATCTTGCGCGGATGTGCGACGACCACGCTAACGCCCGGCTCCTCGCGCAGCATCTGCAAGGGAATCCTGCGGTGAGGCCTCTGATGCCGGAATCGAACATTGTCATGCTCGACTTGGTGGGTCCCGGTCTAACCGCAGACGTTGTACTCCCGTTGCTGACGCAAGCTGGGGTGTTGCTAGTACCGTTCAGCCCGACACGGCTGAGAGCCGTCACACACCTCGATGTGACGACTGAGGAAGTCCAGGCCGCGGCAGGGATAATCGCAAGAGTGTTGGAGGGCTTTGGAGCCTAGCATGCGAGTCATAGTGGTTGGTGCAGGCGAAGTTGGCTATCACGTTGCGGAGCGCCTGTCGAATGAGAAGCATGACGTCGTTGTCGTCGACGTCGGAAGAGGCCGGCATTAGAGAAGCGGGTTTGCTGACCGCAGTCACCAGCATCGACGAAGTGAATCTTGTCTGTTGTATGAGCGTGCGCAGCAACAAAGATTTGGTAAAGGTAGCGCGCGTATCTAATCCGGACTTCTATCTCGATGGCGCACATCTCAGGCCCGACCTGTTTGGCGTCGACGTGATGATCAATCCAGAGCGGGAGCTTGCTCTTGAGACCATACGTCTGTTGCAGGTCACTGCGGCGACTGAGGTAGCTGTCTTCGCGGGTGGAGCCGTGCAGTTAGTGGGACTCCACGTCACCGACGATGCCCCCATTGCTGGCCGCACATTTGCGGAGATCGGAGCTGACATCGGGACCGCATCCCTGCTGACGGTGGCGCTCAAACGTGGTGATCAGACGGTAGTCCCGACCGGAGTCACCAAGGTAAACGGGGGCGACCAGGTCTATTTCGTTGCGGCAACGAATGCCGTTTCTCAAGGGCTCGAACTGTGTGGTTATCATCATACGGATGTGCGTCGGGTCATGATTGCCGGCGGTAGTCATGAAGCATACTACCTGGCGCAACTGCTACATCAGCATCGCGGTCAAGCAATAATGCTCATAAAGGAAAGGGAACGCGCTCAGGAACTGGCAGAGAAGCTCGGTAACGCGCTTATTCTCAACGGTGATGCCACTGATGTAGAGCTATTGGAGCTCGAAGGAGTAGGTGGCGTCGATGCGTTTGTCGCACTGACCGACCACGACGAAACGAATATCTTGTCGGCGCTGTTAGCAAAACACGCTGGTGCGAACCAGGTCGTCACCTTGGTCAACAGAACAGACTATATGCCGCTGGCCTCCAGGATCGGGCTCGACACTATCGTGAGCCCACGGCTCTCGGCTGCCAACGCCATTCTCCGGTACGTGAGGAGGGGGAGCGTCACCAGGGTAGCGACACTGAAAGACACCGATGCAGAGGCCATATCATTCCGTGTGTCGTCTTTCTCGCCCTTGGCTGATCGCAAACTCGAGGAGATAGATTTCCCGGCTGGCGCCATAGTTGCAGCGATCGTGCGGGGGACGGATCAAGAAACGATCGTCCCGCGCGGTGGAGACACCTTGAAGGGTGGGGATACTGTAATTGTGTTCGCGTTGCCAGACGCAGTCGGCCCGGTGACAGAGCTGTTTCCGTCGTGAACATACTCGAAGTCTTGCATCTTGTGGGTGCACTGCTGGTTTGGGTTGCGGCGGCGATGCTACCATCTGCTGTACTCGGTGTGTCAGACGGCTTGACGGTTCCTTGGCTAGCGTCGGTGTTTGTCACTGCCGTGACCGGGGGCCTACTTTGGGTCTTCACTCCTCGGCGCGTCTCGATAAACCGCCGTGAGGGCATCGTGATCGTGGGCCTGGGATGGGTGATGTGTGTCGCAGCGGGCAGTCTTCCTTTCATTCTGAGTGGTGTGGCTCCCACGGTCGCGGGCGGATTCTTCGAGTCCGTATCCGGCTTCACCACCACTGGTGCAACGATCTTCCCTGATGTCGACGCCCTGCCACTCAGCATACTGTTGTGGCGCTCCGTAAGCCATTGGGTGGGTGGGATGGGCATCATCGTGCTTGGCGTGGCCATTCTACCTCTGATCGGCATGGGGGGGGCCCAGCTGTTTCGGCTTGAAGTGCCGGGCATTGCGACGGACCGTCTCAAGCCAAGAGTCGCTACTACGGCAAGGCTTCTGTGGGGAGTATACGCGCTTTTCACTGGCCTGCTGTTCGTTGTCTACATGTTTCTCGGCATGTCGGCTTTTGAAGCGATCAACCACGCGATGAGTGCGCTGGCAACAGGCGGATTCTCGACTCGCACAGCTTCGCTTGGTGCATACCAGCCAGCAATTCAGTGGGTGACGGTGTTGTTCATGCTCATAGCCGGCACCAACTTCACGCTCCATTACCGCTTCCTAACGGGCAAGTGGAGTGCCTGGTTCGAGGATGCAGAGTGGCGTTGGTACGCTGGCATGGCGGTGGGAGCCTCTCTGGCCGTCTTCGTATTGCTCGGTGCCGTGGGTGAAGGATGGGTGTTTCGCAGGGCTGCGTTCAACGTCGTGGCCATACTGACTACCACCGGATTCGCGACCGCAGACTTCGCTGTCTGGCCATCCTTCTGTCAGGTCCTGCTGCTCGGGCTCATGTTCGTTGGGGCTATGGGTGGATCAACGGGCGGTGGCTTCAAGATGGCCCGGGCAGTTGTGGTGCTCAAACACGCCGTCAGTGAAGTTCGCAAGGTGCTTCACCCGAGGGCCGTGTTCGTGACCAAACTCGGGCGAGCGCCCATTCGATCGGACATTCTATTGAATGTGCTTGCATTTCTAGCCCTATACGTTGCGACCCATGGTATTGGTTCTCTCCTCCTGGCTGCGCTGGGCCATGATTTGGTGACTGCCACGAGTGCCGCATTGGCTGCCATGTCGAGCATTGGACCGGGGTTGGGGCAGGTCGGACCAGCCTCGCACTACGGTGATCTCGGTTCACCTACTCATCTCATTCTCGCCGGGTTGATGCTACTGGGGAGGCTGGAATTCTATACGCTTCTGGTGCTGCTGATACCAGGGACGTGGGATCGTTGGGGTGGAGACAGGTAACCCAGGCCTCTTGGCACACCGTTGGCAGACTTGCTAGCTTACACGGGCCCCAGGTCCGAAGGGCGAGCGCGCGCGAACCGCGTCAGGACCGTGAAGGTAGCAGCGCTAAGCGATGTCACTTGTCGCTTCGGGTCGCCTGGGGCTACTTGTACCTATTCCCATGACGCACACTGCATTAGCCCGTAAGTATCGTCCAACCAGCTTCTCGGATCTGGTTGCCCAAGAACATGTCGCGGCTGGCCTGGAAGGTGCTGTGGCCAAGGGGCGAGTCGCGCACGCCTATTTGCTGACCGGCCCCCGGGGCGTTGGGAAGACGAGTGCCGCCCGCATTCTGGCGATGGTGCTCAATTGCCAGAATCGCGCCAGCGCTCCACGACCGGGTGAACCCTGCGGCACCTGCGATTCGTGCACCCGGATCTGGTCTGGCTCTGCCAACTTGGATGTCGTTGAGATCGATGCAGCCAGCAACCGGGGTGTGGATGACGCTCGCGACTTACGAGAGCGCGCCATGTATGCGGCCAGTGGACCGGAGGGGTACAAGATCTACATCGTTGACGAGGCCCACATGCTGACGCGTGAGGCATGGAATGCACTGCTCAAGATCCTGGAAGAGCCTCCTCCCCGAGTAGTGTTCGTCTTCGCGACAACAGAACCCCAGAAAATCGCGAATACTGCCGCGCCGGTGATGAGCCGTGTGCAGCGCTTCGATTTCAGACGCATCGGGCCCAACGCGATTGCCGAACGCCTGAAGTTCGTGGCAGAACAGGAGGCCATTGAAGTAGAGCAGGACGCGCTGCACTTGATTTCTCGAGTTGCCGGGGGAGGGATGCGGGATGCCCTCTCACTGCTGGACCAGGCCTTGGCGTTTGGTGATGGCACTGTGACGGCTGAACGGGTGCGCCAGGCTCTCGGCTTGATCGATGATGAGATGTACGCCGATTTGCTGGGGATGGTTGCGACAGGCAGCACGGTTGACGTGTTCCCCTTTGTTTCTCGCTTGGTGGAGGGGGGGGCCGACCTGGCGGAGTTCGTCAATGGGGCGGGCGAGGTCATGCGAGCTCTTCTCATGCAGACTCTGGGTGCCAAACCGGAAGGTCTGACGGAGGGGCTACGGGCCGCGGTCGAGCGCCATGCACCCAACTATCGGCCGGGCGACGTGCTGCGCCTGCTCAAGCTACTTAGTGCTGCTGAGACTACGATTCGCCGGAGTCCGAATGCGCGGCTACACGTGGAAACGTTGCTGGTGCAGTGGACCCTGTTGGATCGCACAGTGGAGCTCTCCGAAGTGCTTGAGGCTCTGAGTGGGGGGGGGGACGTTGAATCTCCTCCCGGCAAAAGCGGGGCTGTGCCGACTCGAAAGACGCTTGCGGGACGTCCACCAGAGGCCGCGCGCCGTGCTGCGCTACCATTGCCTGCCGGTGCCGAAGCGACCCTGGAAACGCTCCTAACCGCTTGGTCGAACATCCTGGAACGCGTGGGGGCACGCCGGCGGATGCTGCAGGAAGCCTTGGGACATGCTGCTCCGGTAGCCGTGAAGGATGGGGTGGTCGTGCTCGAGGTAAGTGATTCAGAGGTTCACCTGGAAGGGTTGGAAAGAGGGAGGCTGACCATAGAGAAGGCAATACGGGATACGCTGAGTAGCAGTCCCCTTCGAGTCCAGTTCAAGTCTGCTGGGGATTCTGGCCAAGTTGTTTCGGGCCCGCCTCGCCGCCTCGATCGAAGTGCGGAGCAACAGGAACGACTGAAACAGTACCGCGAGAAGGATCCAGCCCTGGATGCCATAGCGGAGGCCCTCGATCTCGAAGTGATCGAATAGCTTGCGGCACCCTACCGCCTAGGGTAGCTTGCACCCAATTACAGTGTTTTTTTGGATGAGTGGGTAGGTCAATGGCAGATTTCTCGCAGCTTCTCCAACTGGGTCAGCAGATGCAGGGTCAGCTGACCAAGATGCAGAGTGAACTGACTCAGCAGACTGTCACCGGTTCAGCGGGCGGTGGGATGGTGACGGCCACAGCTGACGGACAGGGCCAGATTCGTTTGATCCAGATCGACCCGAGTGTCGCGGCTGAAGGTGATGTGGAAATGCTCGAAGATCTGGTCCTCGCAGCGGTCAGCGAAGCTCAGCGGAAAGCTCAGGAACTTTACCGCAATGAACTGAGCAAGGTCACTGGAGGACTGCCGCTGCCGTTCCAGCTTCCTTTGTAGTGTGTCTGCGATTGACGACCTTTCAGGAGAGCTGGCAAAGCTGCCCGGCATCGGGCGCAAGACAGCGACCCGGCTGACCTACTTCTTGCTCAAGCAGTCGCCGGAGGCCGTGAACCGGTTGGCCGCGGCGATCAAGGCGGTTTCGGAGCGAGTGCGTCCCTGCTCGACCTGTGGCAATCTCAGTGAATCTGACCCGTGCTCCATTTGCAGGGATCCAAGGCGGGATCCTGAGACTCTGTGCGTCGTGGAGGATGCCTCGGACATCCCAGCCATCGAACGCACCGGCGAATATCGCGGGCTGTACCACGTCCTGGGTGGCCACCTATCCCCACTGGACGGTGTTGGCCCAGAGGATCTGAGAATTGAAGCTTTGCGCATGAGGCTCGCCAACGGAAGTGAGGTTCGGGAGATTATTCTGGCGACGAATCCGTCGATGGAAGGTGAAGTTACAGCTACGTATGTTCGGCGTGAGCTCGAGAACGCCGCCGTGCGAGTCACCAGGATCGCCCTTGGGCTGCCCGTGGGAGGCGATCTCGAGTACGCGGACGGACTGACGATCGCCCAAGCTCTGGCCGCGCGGCGAGAGATGCCGACGTGAAGGGACCGAAAGTCAGGGCGCTGCTGATAGGTTTGGCGGTGGGCACCACAGTGGGGGCGCTACTGGCCCAGCATTCGATGGACCGCCACCGCCGTCAGTTGTTCAGTGGGAGGCCTCTGAGGAGGCTCTCAGCTCTCAACTACTTGAACGGTCACCCCAGCGTTGATGCGGTGTACCTGTTGCAGGATTACCTTGCTTGGGAAAGACATCCTGTGCTGCGGCGCCGAGCCGAGGCAATCGCGCGACGTATGGAAGCGAAACTAGGTTAACCCGAGGGCAGAATGACTGGTGCTGCGACGTGGTCACTAGACGAGAGTGATTATCAGCGCATTACCGCGCAGCTGAACGATCTCCTGAAGGAGTGTAACGCTCGGTGTGCGCTGCTGGTGGATCGCGCCGGTCAGCTACTAGCCTCAGCTGGCGAACAGATGGCCTTCGATCCGACTGCGTTTGCTTCCCTGACAGCTGCGGACTTCAGCGCCAATGACCAATTGGCCAGGATGATCGGAGAACCCGAATTCGCATCGTTGTTCCACCAGGGCGAGAAGGAGTCAATGTATTTGGCTGACGTGGCCCGGCGGGTGATTTTGGTGGTTCTGTTCGACGAACGTACAACCGTCGGGATGGTCCGGCTTAGAGTCAAGCAGGCGGTCAACGAACTGGTCACTCTGTTCGATGAGATGTTTCGTCGTGGGGCCCCGGAGGCCGCACCACCCACCCAGAGAGGCGGTTTGCTCGAAGGTGCGGACGATGAGATCGACAAACTCTTTGGAGATTGAACGAGGACGCTAGCCGATGTCAATGATCAACTACGCGTCCCGTGAAATCAACTGCAAGCTCGTGTACTATGGTCCCGGGCTTGGCGGGAAGACGACAAACCTGGAACACATATACGGTCGGGTCTCCCCGAACGCTCGTGGCAAGATGGTGTCGCTGGCGACTGAGACTGAGCGTACGTTGTTTTTCGACTTTCTCCCGGTGGATCTGGGTACCATACGTGGTTTCAAGACACGATTCCATCTGTACACCGTGCCAGGACAGGTCTACTACAACGCCTCACGCAAGCTCATACTCAAAGGTGTTGACGGGGTCGTCTTCGTGGCGGACAGTCAGATCGAGCGAATGGAAGCAAACATCGAGTCGATGCAGAACCTGTACGACAACATGGCGGAGTACGGTTACGATTTGACGAAGATTCCGTTCGTAGTACAGTACAACAAGCGGGACCTACCCAACTCTGCGCAGGTCTCGGAACTGCAATGTCAGTTGAATCCGGGCTGGCCCGCCGAGGACCCCACCAAGAAGAAGCTCACACCGGACCCGTGGCATCCTGGCGAATATCTGGTACAGCAGGTCGACGGTATTTGGGTCGAGCGTGCACCATATTTCGAGTCGGTTGCGATAACCGGTGAAGGTGTCTTCGAGACTCTCAAGGCTCTGGCCAAAACGGTGCTGAAATCACTGAGCTGAGGCTGCCGGTGCGATGATCTGGACGCTACCCAATATCCTGACGATATGCCGTATCGCGCTGACCCCGGTCATCGCACTGCTTCCGTTCATCCACGGATACATCCCCAAGATCATCGCCTTTGTTGTTTTCCTCGCTGCAGCAATCAGCGACATATATGATGGGAGACTCGCCCGCGAGCGGGACCAGATAACCGACCTAGGCAAGTTGCTGGATCCACTGGCAGACAAGCTGTTGCTCTTTGCAACGCTAGTCCCGATCTACTGGATCACCAATTACCGGATGCAGGAGTATGGCATTCCCTGGTGGGGCAATGTTCCCCTGTGGGTCGCGCTCGTCCTCGTCGGGCGCGAACTCCTCATGACGCTGTTTCGACACGTGGCGCAGAAGAGAGGGGTCGTGATCGCGGCGGCAGGTGCGGGCAAGATCAAAACGATCGTGCAGGATATCTTCATCGGCGCCACGATAGCCTGGTTTGCATGGAAGGACATGCGACTTGCATTTGGATGGCAGACTGGCTGGTTCGGTGCTCTGTGGGAACGCTTTCACGGAACTGTGATAGCAGTAACGCTAGCAATAACAGTGCTCGTGACTGTCTACTCCCTGGGTGTCTATATCTACAGGTACAGGATGCTCTTCCGTGGGGTACCCTCCGCTGCCCCGGGCGATGGATCTTGAAGTCGTTACCGTCGGTACTGAGCTATTGCTTGGTTACACCCTAGATTCCAACGCAGCAGACATAGCTCGTTCACTCGCTCCGATCGGCGTTCGTGTCGTCCGTCGCTCGACCGTCGGAGACGACGAGGCAGCGATCCAGCAGGTCGTGGTCGACTGCCTCGAGCGTACTGGCTTCGTGATATTGACTGGTGGATTGGGCCCGACGCGGGACGATGTCACGAAAAAGGCTGTGGCGAGAGTCTTCGATGCCCCGCTGGAACTGGATGGCGAGTACCTCGAGCTGTTGCAGGAACGGTTCGCTCGACTTAGCAGTGGGCCAATGCCCGGGAGCAATCGCAGTCAGGCAGAGATACCACGCGGTGCTGTGGTCCTGACCAACCCAAGAGGTACAGCCCCAGGGCTGTGGATCGATGGACCCCTTGGCCTCGCCATCCTGCTGCCTGGCATCCCGAACGAAATGCGCGGGATCTTGCAGCGCGAGGTCATTCCACGGATGAGGCATCGGCTGTATGAGCAGCACGGGCACCCTCGAGTGACGAAATCCAGGACACTCCGCACTACCGGCGTGTCGGAGTCCAAGCTCGCGGAATGGTTGGCGGCGCCGGAGGCCACGCTCGGTGCCGTTTCGTTGGCATACCTGCCGGGGATCGATGGCGTGGATTTGAGGCTCACGGCCTGGGAGATGCCAGAACAAGAAGTGGACGGTGCTCTCGATTCGGCTGTGGCCCTCCTCCGGCCGGCACTGGGAAGTGACTTCTATGGCGAAGAGGATGTGGATTTGGCGGAGGTAGTGCTGGAACGACTGCGCGACGCCGGGTCTTGTCTCGCTGTGGCGGAGTCGTGTACTGGAGGTGGAATGGGTGCTAGACTCACGGCCGTGCCGGGCTCATCTGACGTATTCGCTGGCGGAGTCATCTCTTACTCCAATACCTCCAAGATCCGCGACCTCGGGGTCTCCGAGCAGCTCATCGAAGAGCATGGTGCGGTGAGCGTACCGGTCGTGGAGGCGATGGTGCATGGTGTGCGCGACAAGTTCGCAACCGATGCGGCTGTGGCGGCAACGGGTATTGCGGGACCTGGAGGCGGCACCTCGGAGAAGCCGGTCGGAACCGTATGTGTGGCCGCCTGCTTCCGTGAGCACACCAGGTCGCTCAAGAGGTGGTTTCCGGGCGGGCGGTCTGAAGTGCGTGATCGCAGCGCTCAGGCCGCGCTTGATCTGATGCGACGGCTGTTGGAGCGCGCCAGCTGAGGCCGATCAGTTGCGTTCGTAGTATCTCTGCCATTCTGGCGTGCCGGAATGGTGTGTTCCTTGCGTGATGTATATTGTCTACGAGTGTAGTTCGTCCACTTTGGAGATGCAGAAGGTATCGGAAAGAGGTATGGTGAAACGAAAGAAGCGCAAAGCACAAGCTGGTGAGCCGACCGAACCGGTTGAGCAGGTGATGTCAGATGTGGACGAGGCAGTTGAGGCTACAGGGCAAGAGCCGACCACGGGTGAATCTGGCATCGAGGAAGTGGTCTCGCAGGATGCGCCAGTTGACACCTACGCGGAAGAGTTGGCGCGACTGACTGAAGAGGTCGAAGTGCAGAAGGAGCGCTACCTTCGCTTGGCTGCGGAGTTTGACAATTATCGGAAGAGGATGCTACGCGAGCGGGAGGAGACCCGAGCCGTGGCGCAGGGGGACGTGGTAGCCACGATAATCGAGTCGCTCGATGATTTGGCGCGGGTTGCGGACCTCGATCCATCTCAGACAAATGCGCAGGATGTCATCGCTGGAGTCGAGCTGGTGGAGCGCAAGCTATTGCGTGAGCTGCAGAATGCCGGCCTGGTGCCTATTGGTACAGAAGGGGATCGCTTCAATCCCCACGATCATGAAGCCGTGGCGACCGCGCCGGCACTGGAGGCGACCCAGGAGGACCACATCGCGGCCGTCCTGCAGACTGGCTATCGCTTTGGTAAGACGTTGTTGAGGCCAGCGCGAGTGCAAGTCTTCGTGACGACTGGAACAGACGAAGTGTCCGACGCGTAGGCGACCGTGAGCGGCAAGGATTACTATCAGATTCTGGGGATCTCCGAGAAGGCAACTGGCGAGGAGATCAAGAAGGCGTATCGGCGATTGGCCAAGAGATACCATCCCGATGCCAATCCCGGCAACGCTGCTGCCGCCGAACGGTTCAAAGAGATTTCGGAAGCCAACACGGTTCTGAGCGATCCCCAACAGCGCAAGAAGTACGACATGATGCGCAAGTACGGGGCCTTCGCTGGCGGGCCGAAGGCTTGGGGTGCCCGTGCTGGACGTGCGGGTTCGACTCGGGTAGAGGACTTCGATTTCGGTGGCGGATTCGGTGGGTTCGGGGGTCTGGGCGACATCTTCTCGACGATTTTTGGACGTGGCAAGCGGCCCGGGGATGTCGAACCTATCGAGCAGGTCGCAGAAGTACCGTTCAAGGTGGCTGCGCTCGGTGGCAAGATCCCCGTCACCGTTTCAGTGAGAGAAGCCTGTCCTATGTGTGGCGGTTCTGGGGCGGCACCCGGGGCGAGAGTGTCGAGCTGTCAAGAGTGTGGTGGGCGGGGGACTGTCAGCTTCGGACAGGGGAGCTTCGCTGTGAACAGGCCGTGTCCGGCGTGCCGCGGCCGCGGCCAGGTGGCCAGTGAGGTTTGCGGTAGCTGCACTGGGGATGGGGAGGTGGCGGTGCAGAAGAAGCTGCGTGTTACGGTGCCGCCGGGAACCGACTCCGGACACAAGGTGCGGCTAAAGGGTCAGGGGCAGCGCAACCCAACAGGAGGGCGGCACGGTGACCTAATAGTGACCTTCCAGGTCAAGCCTGACAGGTTCTTCCGGCGAGAAGGCTTGGATATCCTCTGCACGATCCCCCTGAACCTGGTCCAGGCCATATTGGGTACTAAACTGCACGTCCGGACTATCCATGGACAGAAGGTAGTACTGAGAATCCCACCTGCAACCCAACCAGGCCGCAAGCTGAGGATCAAAGGACAGGGAATCGAGCGGAACGGACGGCGGGGTGATCAGCTGGTTGAGGTCGCTGTCACCATGCCAGAGAAGCTCAACCCAGAACAGGAGCGGCTGCTCAAGGAGTTCGCCACTTCAGTTGGGATGAAGTACTAGTTTCCGGCAGCTGGGGTGAGCCAGGGAGATGAATCGTCAGGCTCGATATCACCGTATGCCCCAACCGAGAAGGTCGCGTTGGGACCTTCCTGCCACCTCACAACCTCACCGGTGAACGGCGAGAATCCGTAAACCATGAATCCCTCAAAGCCCTCGCGCCCGGCCAGTATGTTAGGGCGGCCTCTCGAATCGACTGAGATGTCTGTGATGAACACATTGTCAGCCCACTGCCAATCCACCCTCCACCTTATCTTCCCCATTTCGTTGTAGAGTGTGACCTTTCGGTGGGGAACGAGGTGCAGCACTCCGCCTTGGTCCGCAACCAGCAAGCCAGTTCGAGGACTGGATTCTATGAGGGCAAAAGTCGAGATGCTGTCCTCACGAAAAGCCACAAGCCGGTCATCTCTCGTCTCGAGGACTATGCGCCCGTCTGGGAGGACCGCGAACTGGTGCTGAACAGCCGTAATAGAGTCTACATCGATTCTCTGTTCGACCTCTCCGCCGGCTCCGAAGACTACAATCCAGGCCCGCCCATCGCGCACGTCAGATACGTACAAGCGGCCATCGTGCCACTGTAGATGGGTTGGACTGACCAGCTCGTCGATCCCGAGTGTATCTGTCTTGCGAGTGAGCCGATTGAATATTAGAACACCAGGAAGAGTCGGGCGGGAGATCGCCAGCACGCTGTCACCCGCCGGGGCGACCGCTCGTCCATCGAGGAAGATCAACTCGGCCTGTGACGGGGCGTCGCACGACTGAAGCAGTGCTCCTGCCAACAAGGCCAACGGGAAAGAAGAGCGCATTGTTAGGCCCTCGTATTGGTGTCGATGTAGCTGCTGTTACCAAATCTAATAGCTACAAACCACCCGTGCGGTGATATCAATCTCGTGTGCAAGCGGGGCCACACAGACATCATTGTGGCTGCACGGGTGAGATCAATAGCTTTCGGAACGTGACCGATGTCGGGTAGTGAAGGCAAGGGACGGCGGAGGCAGGTGTTGGCCGCTCCTGTCGTTCGCTGCTTACCGACCGGCAAAGATCAACTCACCCGAGGAAGCTCGATCATGTCTACCATCGCAACCTATCGGCGCTGGACCTTCGAACTTCCAGCAGAGTTCGGACATCGTGACGTTACTGCCGAAGTCCGGGATTTGGTGACAGAGGCCGGCGTCGAAACAGGGATAGTCTCGGTGCAACTCGTGGGTTCGACCGGTGCCGTCACCACGATAGAGTACGAATCCGGAGCGCTAGAAGACTTGAAACGCGCCCTGGATCGTGCGGCGCCCATCGACGCGCACTACGAGCACAATGCTCGCTGGGGAGATGGCAACGGATTTTCGCACGTCCGCTCTGCAATTCTCAAGACAAGCATTACGGTGCCGGTCATAGATGGACGCCTGGACCTCGGTACCTGGCAGCAGATTGTGATCATAAACCTCGACAATCGTTCCAGAACCAGAAAAATGACAGTTGCAGTAGTCGGTGTTTAGTATGAAGACCAACCTTTGCTACGAACGTCGTTTCTCTTTGCCGACGAACTTGTTGGCGCCCCAGCTGGTGAGACTCACAATGACGGATGCGATGATCGCTGTGGTCAAGCCGTCCGTATGAAAGGTCGGCATGAATCGAGCAACCAATAGCACCATCGCTCCGTTGATGACGAAAATGAAGAGCCCCAGAGTCAAGAAAGTGATCGGAAACGTCAGAAATACTACGATGGGCCGGACGACCGCATTCACTATGCCGAGTAGAAAGGCTGCGATCAGGAGGGAAAAAGTAGTATCGAACCTGATGCCACCCAGGAGCTGATCGGCCAACCACAGACCGAACGCGGTAATGAATAAGCGTGCTAGGAAAGATGTCATGATCGAGTGTCTCTACGACTCATTCGTCCCAGTTGTTTCAAGGGCTGGCAACACGGAATATGTCCGGCCGGCACGCGGTGAGCTGCACTGGAGTCTCAGGAAGAGAACTCCACTTGATCCACCAAGTGCATGCCCTGAGCCAAGCTCTTGTGGACGGGACAGCGCTGCGCAATCTGGGTAAGGCGCTTCCGTTGGCTGTCGTCGAAATTGCCTGCGATACGTACGAAGCTAGTTACTTGCTCGATCTGCCCACCTCTGTCTTTCTCGCAGCCATCACAGTCATCGGCATGCACCCGTTTGAAGTCGTACCACGCGGACACCGACTTCAGCGGTATCCCCTTGTGCTTGCAGTACAGTGACAGGGTAATGCACGTGCACGCTGAAAGTGCACCAAGTAGCAACTCGTATGGATTGGGAGCTAGGTCGGTGCCCTTGGCCTCAGGCGGTTCGTCTGCTCGCCACGTGTGCCGGCCGTTGGAGATGGTTACCAGCATTCCTGATGTGAGTTCAGCGGTGACCTTTGTCATATGCTCTCCAATCAAATCACTGCTCTCAAGAATGCAACTATTGCACCTGCTGCTCTCTCAGCATGTTCGTGGCGCGTGAACAGGTGGTTCGCGTCCGGTATCGCCGCGAACCACCGGGGTTGACGCGCGGCGGAGAATACCTTCTCGCTTTCTTCGATGCCGATTACCTGGTCGGCTGTTCCGTGGACTACGAGCAGTGGACGCCGCAGATTCGTGATATGGTCGAGCGTGGACTGGCGCCCTAGGTCCTTAAAGAACTCAGCAGATATCTCGAAAGGACGGCCGGCAATCTTGACGTGGACTCGCCCGCTCGAGAGTGCTGTCTCAATATCATCTTCGTCGAACAAATGCCGCACATGCTCGGCGGTCGAAGGCGCTGCCACTGTAGCCACCGCGCGGATCTCGGGAGATTCCCTCGCAGCCAGCAGGGCCGCAGCGCCGCCGAGACTATGTCCGACCAGCGCGCAAGATCCAAAACCCCGCAGTTGCATGTAGCGTGTTGCGGCTTCCAGATCTCCGACGTTAGTGGTCAGACTGGTCTCGGCAAAATCGCCGTCGCTCTCGCCTAGTCCAGTGAAATCGAATCGCAGCACGGCGTATCCACCGTCTTCGATACCCGTGGCCAAATTCCGTATGACCTTGTATGACCGCGAGCAGGTGAAGCAGTGAGCCAACACCACGCCGCCCCGAATATCGCCGTCAGGGATCTGGAGAGAGCCCGATAGGCGGGTCTCAACGCCGTCGAAAGTGACTTCTTCGTGTCTACGGTTCACGGTCAATCTCTGTCATAGCCCCACCGCGGCCCGGTTGATGACGCCACCTCCCAATAGCCGTCCATCCTCCCCGTAGAGTACTCCCGACTGCCCCGGAGTTACTGCACACACCGGCTCAGCAAGGTCGAGTGCGAGGTTGCCTTCTTGCGCCGCCTTGCGGTCAGACACACGGGCCGGGACCGGTTTACTTCGGTAGCGGACCTGAACCACACATCTGGCGTCTCGATCCAGAGGGGGGCTCAGCCAGTTGACGCCCTCGATCTCGAGGCTGTGGCCGAACAGCTCCGCGCGTGGGCCAATCACGACTTCGCGAGTCTCGGGTCTTATGGCAGTTACATACATTGGAGTCTTCGAACCACCCGGTAGACCCCGTCTCTGACCAATCGTGTATCTGGCATACCCGCCGTGTTCGCCCACCACCTCTCCACTGGAAGTGACAATCGGTCCTGGAGTGAGTGCAGGTGAGTCTGCTGGAAGATGTTGCGCCAGTAGAGTCACGTAGTTGTCGTCAGGCACAAAACAGACTTCGACCGACTCCCTCTTTTCGGCGGTCACGAGACGCAGATCCCGGGCGATCTGTCGGGTTTCCTCCTTCGCGAGGTCACCCAGCGGAGTCAGCATTCGCTGTACTACGGCCTGGTCGATTCCCCACAAGAAGTACGTCTGATCCTTGTCCGGGTCACGACCGCGATACAGTGCTCCATGTCTGGCTATCGCGTAGTGACCGGTAGCGATGTAATCGCACCCTAGAGCATCGGCGTGCCCCATGAGATCACGGAACTTGGTGAACGAATTGCAGCGAACACACGGGATCGGAGTTCGGCCCCTGGCATACTCAGAGACGAAGTTCTGGATGACATCCCGATTGAACCGATCAGCGAAATCAAGCACGTAGTGGGGTATGCCAAGACTTGCCGCAACTGACGCCGCGTCGGATATCGACTCCAAGGAACAACAAGGGCGATCCGGGACCTGGTCGCCGTAACAGAAGAGCCTCATGGTGACGCCGAGTACTTCATATCCCTGCTGGACCAGCAGAGCGGCGGCCACGGAACTGTCGACACCACCGGACATGGCCAGGAGGACCTTGCCACTTGTGCCTTGTCGGTCCGGGCGATCGCGCAGTATGCCCGTGCGGTGGTGTGCGGTTGACCTCTCCGCAATGCCACCATTCATGGTGCTGCACCGTTCAGCGATCTCAACTTCTGCACTATGTCTGGCATGACTGCGATAGCACGATCCACATCCTCCGTAGTGTTGTCATGGGAGAACGAGACCCGTACTGCACTCCTGGCAGAATCGGGTGGCACTCCCATAGCTCTCAGCACATGGGAATAGGATCCGGTGCCCGTGTTGCAGGCCGATCCGGAAGAGCAGCAGATGCCAGCCTGATCCAAGTGCATCAGGATTGATGTGCCATCAGCACCGGGAAACGAGATGTTCGAGATGTGTGGTGCCCGTTGGCTGCCGCCGTTGATCTGGATATTGGCAATTGCACTCCGGAGCCCGTCCTCCAACTCGTCACGCAGTAGTTTCATGTGCCGGGATGCATTCTGCCGTTCGGCCACCGCCAACTCCACTGCGACTCCCAGTGCCACAATGCCGATGACATTCTCAGTACCAGGGCGGACCCCAAGTTGCTGTCCGCCACCATGCAAAAGAGGTTCTATCAGGGTCGCTTCAGGAATGATGAGCGCACCGATTCCCTTGGGCGCTCCTATCTTGTGCCCCGAGATGGTTGTGAGCACACCGGGAAGCTCGCTGAGATCACAGGGGACCTTTCCCACGGCCTGAACGGCATCGGTGTGGAAGTGAACGCCGTGGTCGGCGCAAATGGATGCAAGCTCCCCTACGTCCTGTGTCACGCCGGTCTCGTTGTTCACCCACATCACGCTCAATATGGCCGGGTTCTGCCTGAGCACCTCTTTCACATCATCCGGGGAGACCAGTCCCGAGGAGTCGACAGGTACCGTATGCGATTCGCCGCCCAGGCTCACGACGGCGCTAGCTGCATCCAGCACGGCCTTGTGCTCGATGCTACTGACCGCAACGCACATGCTCTTATTCCTTCGTGTGGCTGCCAGAGCTGCGCCAATGACCGCGAGGTTGTCGGCCTCAGTGCCGCCGGACGTGAAAACCACGCCTGGGGGAGGCGTTCCCAGAGCGTCGGCGACTCGTCGCCGAGCATCCTCAACCGCTGCGCGAACAGTGCGCCCGATGCGATGCGATGAGCTGGGATTGCCGAACTGCTGCCGGTCATCTAGGAACGGCGCAATAGCTGCGCTCACCTCCGGTCTTATGCGCGTTGTAGCCGCATTGTCGAGGTATGTAATGTGCTCCATAGCGGGAGGAATCTAGGCGGAGGTACGAAGCAGTGGAATGGAGTTGGCTATAGCGATTGGACACCCATGGTCACGACATCGTCCACACGTACCGTCTCGTGAGTCATGAATGGTTCGCCAAAGGCAGTCCTGATGAGGCTGCCGTAGTGGGCGTTCTGAGTTCTAATGAGGTCGTACAAAGCCTGACCAGTGGGGAAGATCTCCCCGGCAGCGTTCGCACCGTCGAACTGCGAGGAGTAACAGCGAATTGCCGCTAGCTTGGTCTCAAACTCACCAGATATGTCGACGACGAAGCTCGGCTTCACGGGATCTTCCCGGTAAGACAGGGCGTACAGGACCTTCTCTACGCCGTGAGCCGTACCCCCGGCCGGGTAGTTGGCGAGTTTGGCCAGGAAACAGGCGTCACGACCGAGTTCTGACGCTGTTCTGTGATCCGGATGGCGACCCGCCGGGAATGGCAGAATCACCACTCGAGGGCGGAACTGCCGGATCAACTCAACAACCGTCCTGCGGGTTTCATCGGTGTTGTGCAAGCGGGCATCCGGTAGGCCGGCGTTGATCCGGCGGGTCACACCCATCACTTGAGCTGCGTCGGCGGCCTCCGTAGCGCGCGTGTCGACAGAACCCCGGGTTCCCGTTTCGCCGCGCGTCAAATCGATGATCCCTGTGCGACGTCTGGCACGCTGCGCCTTGATGAGCGTTCCACCACACGTCAGCTCCACGTCGTCCGGGTGCGCTGCGATTGCGAGTATATCTACGGTGTCGGTCATCTGTTCACCCTTGCGTCCTGCTGGTCTGCTCCGCGGTCAATTGGCCGTTGCTTGCTTCCACTGCTGCGCGGCTGAGCCGAGTGAAGTTGCGTTGTAGCACGCTATTCGTATCTCAGCGCTTCGATCGGATCCAGTCTAGCAGCTCGGTATGCCGGCAGCAGCCCGAAAGTCAACCCGATGCCAACCGACACACAACATGCGACTGCCGCGCTCCAGATGGGCACGCCGGACGCGAGACCCAGCAAAGATTTCAGGCCCTGTCCAGCAGCGATTCCCACCGCGATCCCGATCAACCCTCCCAGGCACGTCAAGGTTGCGGCTTCCACCAAGAATTGCCATAGAATCTCACGCCTGGTGGCTCCCACAGCTTTGCGGAGACCAATTTCTCTCGTGCGATCGGTTACTGAGACCATCATGATGGCCATGACCCCGATGCCGCCAACCATGAGGGCTACGCTGGAAATGACGATCATGACTAGAAAGAAACCTCCAGCCAAGTTGTTGAATACGCTGAGGATCTGGTCCGAGGTGATCATGTCGAAAGTGTTCGGCTGCCCCGGTCTCAACCCGCGCATGCGCCTCAGTTGCAGCGTCGTGGCGTCCATCGCTTGTGACACTGTCACACCCTCCCTCGGTTTGATGAGAAACAACAGAGCGTTGGTCTCGTCAATCCGGAAGTAGCGTCTGGCGGCTTCGTACGGGACGATTGCGGCGAGTTCTGTGCCTGGCGGCTGGAATATGTTCTCAGGTAGCCGGTAGAGGCCAACCACGCGAAGCGGTTTGCCCCCCACACGAACCACCTTTCCGATCGGATGCATCTGTCCGAATATCCGTTCCGCCGCCTCGACCTCGATGACAGCCACGGGCGTACCGGAGCGCACTTCCGTCAGCGTGAAGCTACGTCCGTCGACGATCTCTCCCCCCAAGATCTCCATGAATCGATCGTCGGCACCATACACACTCGTGAGTTGAGTTCGTACCCCTTCGTACTCAAGACGCTCGAGCACCTGAGTCCAGATGGCGGAATAGTGTATCTCGTTTAGGCGCTGGATAGCCTCCGCCTCTTCGCGGCGTAGCACCGGTCGAATGCGCACTTCCTTGGGCAGCGCATCGGGGTTTACTGGAGTTTGCGAAAAGAATCGAAACACACGAAACGTGGTGGGTCCGACAACCTCGAGCGTGCTGAAGATCTGATCGCGTATTCCGCTGACGATTGACGCCATCGCCATTACGGTGGCAACGCCGATGACCACACCCAGGATCGTGAGTGCGGAGCGCAGTTTGTGGGTGCGCACTGCATCTGCCGCGATGCTGGCGCCTTCCGTCAGGCTGCTCAGTCTCAGGTGCACTTCACTCAAACCGTAATGCCTCGATTGGATCGAGTCGCGAGGCTCGCACGGCTGGGTACACACCGAATATGAGTCCCACGCTCGTCCCGAGCACCAGGGCGACACCCACTGACCAGAGCGTCACCCGGGCTGGCAGTGGGGTGGCGAGCACGACGATTTGGGCCAGCAGCCACCCTGCTACCGCGCCCAGGAGGCCACCGAGCGTCGCCAGCGCCACCGATTCTGCCAGAAACTGTCGCGCTATGTCGCCACGCCTGGCCCCCAGCGACTTGCGAATCCCGATCTCACGGGTACGCTCCCTCACTGTCATGAGCATGATGTTCATGATGACGATACCACCGACTATGATGCCAATCGCAACCACGGCAGGGACTACGGTGAACAGGACGCTGGTGAGGCTTTCCCAGAATGCTACTAGTCCCTCGGCTGTGTCGACGGTGAAGTCGTTGGATTCGCTGGGACGCAGCCCATGGGCGATCCGCATGGCCTCCTCAGCCCGGGCCATACCGTCGGCAACGAGAGAGGCCTCGGCCATCTTGACGGAAATGACGGAGGTCTGGCGCCGGCCGTATACCATCTCGAACAGGCGAATGGGAAGTAGCACGAAGCCGTCCCACGACTGACCCAGTACGGTCCCCTTCTTTGCCATCACTCCTTTGACGGTGACCCGCAGTCTTCCCACGCGGATCGTCTTCCCCACCGCCTGGTCGAGACTGTCGAACAATTTGGATCCTACCTCGTAACCCAACACCGCCACATATCTTCGCTCGTGCACGTCGACCTCACTGAGCGCCTCACCTGCGGCAATCTCGTAGTCCTGCACGACTTGGAACGGCGCTGTTACTCCAAACACCGACACATCGCCCACGGTTCGGTTACGGTAGGTGACATCGTTGAAGGGGGTGGGCCAGCCGGACTGCAATGCGATCGCCTCAGCGTCGGGCAGAGCTCGCTCTACAAAAGACAAATCTTCCGGAGCGATGATCGGGCGACGCTGCAGCTCGCGCCATTCCTCATCATCAATCAAGCCAGCCGAGATAGGGATTCGTCGAATCTGAAAGGCATTCCTGCCGACGATCGCACCTGCGATGTTCTCTCGTACATAGGCATTCATACCCTGTATGATGGCAACTACTGCGACGAGGAACGTGACCGAGACGATGATGCCGAGCAGAGTGAAGAACGACCGCAGCTTGTGGGTCGCGATTGATTGCAGGGCGACGCGCAGGGCCTCCAGGATCGGCATTCAATCAATCTAGACAGGGCAGCGAGACCTGGGGCTCGTCTCTGTCCCTTCCTCTCCACCGAGGAGCGTGCTGGGGCAAGCTGCCCTTACTCGTACCGGAGTGCCTCCACTGGATCCAGTCGTGCCGCGCGGGCCGCCGGGAATATCCCGAACACGATTCCGGTGAATACGGACGCTGTCAGCGCGACTACAATCGACCAAAGCGGTATCTTGGCCGGGATCGGTGTGGCGTGGGAGACTATGAAGCTAATCACACCTCCCAAGACAAGGCCGATAGCCCCGCCAATCAGCGTGAGAGTGGCTGCTTCGACCAAGAACTGCCAGAGGACCTCGCGACGCTTCGCACCAATGGCCTTACGCACACCGATTTCTCGGGTTCGCTCCGTAACCGAGATCATCATGATTGCCACCACGCCGACGCCACCGACCATCAAACCGACGCTCGAGAGCACGAACATCACCAGGAAGAAGATTCCGGTGACTTGGTTCCAGTTCTCCAAGGCCTGGTCTTGTGTGACGATTCCGAAATTGTTGTCGTCGCCCGGTCGCAAGCGACGGAACGATCGCATCGCGGCGATCACGTCCTCCGTAGCCTCATGGACTGGGACGTTGTCCGCGGGTGAGACGAAGAAGACGAGGTCGGCCCGATACTGGCGAATGTACTTGACGAAGGCGCCCTGCGGGACGACTACCAAGGGACGATTCCCCTGGTTGAAGATGTCTGGTGGTGGCTGGTAGATACCGATGACGCGAAATGGCACGCCCCTGACCTTGATCCTTTGGCCGATCGGATCGCGCAATCCAAACAGTTCGTCTGACAGTTTCTGATTGATCACCACGATTCTGCTGCCGGCCTCAGCCTCCAAGTTCGTGTAGGATCTGCCCGGGTAGACATCTCCCCCCATGACACGGGCCCAGCCGGCGCTGCGTCCTCTTATATCCACCGAGCTGAGTTTCTGGCTGCCAAACTCCACCTCACCGCCCGAGTACTCCTCCACCACCAAGGTGGCTATCGTTGGCAACTCCCTGAGGCGCTCGGCTTCGTCCAGTGTCAGCGGTGGCGCTCTGTAATAGTCGCTGTCGTCGAAGACAACACCGGTCTGGGGTGAACGCTGCACAAAAAAGGTGCGCGGTCCCAGTTGGTTGAAGATGTCCTCGACACCGGCGTTGATGCCTGTGATGATCGATCCTATGAGCACAACCACCATTACACCGATTGCGATGCCGAGAATCGTCAGGGCTGCACGGGCCTTGCTGGCTCGCAGCGAGCCGATGGCAATGCCGACACCCTCGAAAAGCTGAGTCATGGCTACTCCTGTCGCATTGCCTCGACCGGGTCGAGTCGTGCGGCGCGACTCGCCGGGTACAGGCCGGCCGCAATCCCCACCCCCGCTCCGAGCAGGACGCCAACGACTATCGACCAGGGCGCTACGCTGGCAGGCAGTGGTGTCGTCATGTCGACGATCGCGGCAACCGCGAGGCCGAATCCGATACCGATTGCCGCACCGAGCGTTGCCAGCAGTGCCGACTCCACAAGGAACTGTCGCAGGATATCCCGGCGCCGCGCCCCCAGGGACTTCCGGATGCCAATCTCTCGGGTGCGCTCGGCTACCGACATCAGCATGATATTCATGATCACTATCCCTCCCACAACCAGAGATATGCTCACTAACCCTGGCAGGACAGCGAACATGATTCGGTTTATCTGACCCCAGAAATCCAGCACTCCGGCGGCCGACTCGAGGGCAAAGCTGTTGTCCTGCGCCGGTCTGAGATGCCGACGACTCCGCATGACTGCCTCAACGTCGGCCATCGCGGTTTGCATGTCTTCCGGTGACTGTGCCTTGACCAGGAGGACATCCACAACCCGGGGGGGATTCGCGAAGCGTTTGACGGGCGACAGAGCTGGAGCCACGGCGAACTCGTCGAGTGAGAAGCCGAAGATATTGCCCTGACTCTCTACCACCCCGATTACGCGGTAGGGGAGTCCTCTAATCGTTATCTCGCGTCCCAGTGGATCCAGGTTCTCGAATAGACCTTCCGCGACTTCGCTGCCGATGACCACAACCGGCTGTCCATTGCGCACTTCTTGGCTGCTGAAAGCCCTACCGAACTCTATGGTCCAGTTCCTGACTTCGAAGTAGTCCTCAGTGGCGCCGATTACGCGGATCCGCGCGGATTTGTCGCGATAGGCAACCTCAGCACTCGTGTTTGACTCCCACGCGGTGCTAGCCGGCACCGTAATGGCTGCTGCGGCTGCCCGAGCATCGTCGTATGTGATGCGTGGGCGCCTGCGCCACTCCCGCCAGGTATCCGGCGAAATGTTGCCGGCGTTGAAATCGGGATAGCGACGGAGCTGAAACGTGTTGGCCCCCAGGAAATTGCCCGCCACCTGATCGGTCATATAGCGATTCATTCCCTGGACAATCGTGACCACCGCGATCAAGAACATGACACCGATGAACACTCCGATCACGGCGAAGATACTCTTCATCTTGTTCGCCCAGATCACTTGCAGAGCGAGCCGAAAGGCCTCTCGGAGTGGCATTTGCTACGCCGCTTCCCGCATTGTGTCACTGTGGATCGCGCCATCGAGCAGCGTGATGACTCGGTGGGCCCGCGCGGCAATGTCACGCTCGTGTGTGACCATCACGATCGTCTGTCCCTGGCGGTGAAGCTCGTCGAAGACTGACATAATCTCACCGCTGGTGGCCGAGTCGAGGTTCCCGGTGGGCTCATCAGCCAGGAGAATGCTGGGCTGGTTCACCAGCCCGCGAGCGATGGCTACCCGTTGCCGCTGCCCGCCCGACAGCTCGCTGGGTTTGTGACCCATGCGGTCTGCCAGCCCCACCCGCTGCAGTGCCGTGACGGCACGCTCACGGCGGATACTCGCCCGCACTCCGGCGTAGATGAGAGGTAGCTCCACATTGTGCAGTGCACTGGCTCGGGGCAGGAGGTTGAACGTCTGAAACACGAATCCTATCTCACGATTGCGGACACGAGCCAGCTCATCGTCATCCATCTGTGACACTTCTACTCCATTGAGCCAGTACTCTCCCGCTGTGGGAGTGTCAAGACACCCGATCAGATTCATCAGCGTAGATTTTCCTGAACCGGAGGGCCCCATGATCGCTACGTATTCGTTGGGGCGTATCTCTGTGCTCACGCCTCTCAGTGCCTGCACTATCTCCGCGTCCATGCGGTACTCACGCTCGAGCTGCCGGACTCGGATCAGGGCCGCTCCGCTCATGACCCTGTCTCTCCACTGCCGGGCTCCCCCATCGCACGCACCCGCGTGCTGTCCCGGAGATCCCTGATTGTCTGGTACGGGCCCGCTACGATCGTATCTCCTGCCGCAAGCCCCTCGAGTACCTCGAAATGCTCCTCGCCGGCTATCCCTGCCTTCACGGGGCGGAACTGGGCTATGCCATCAACCACCACGAACACTCCTTCAGTCTCCTTGGTCGTGGTGTCCTGCGGAGCAGTCTCAGTCGAGATTGGTGTGTGCTCGCGGACGGTTAGGGCGATGATCGGGATGCTCAGAGCACTGTCACGAGTCGCGGTGACGATCTTGGCGGTCGCCGAGAGATCGGGCCGGATGTCGGCGGGCGGATTGTCGATTGTCACCTCGACGTCGTAGTCAACCGCTTGATCTCCGGTTGCTCCGGCTGCGGCAAGGCGGACCGAGCTCCGGGAAATCATGGTGACTCGCCCCGTGAACACGGTGTCAGGATAGGCGTCGATCTCGACATCGGTCGAGTCCTGCAGGTGGAGTCTGACGACGTCGGTCTCATCAACTCTCACGTTCACCTGGATGACGGAGAGATCGCTCACGGTCATGAGGAGACCGGTCTCGCGCGAGAAGGTGCCAGGCACCGCAACTTCGCCTTCCTCAACTGCGAGTCGCGTGACCTGCCCGTCCATGGGCGACCTGAGGATCGTCTTGGCGAGTTGTTCCTCGGCCTCTTGGAGGGCTGCCCGAGCCTGAGCGACTTGATGTTCGCCAGAATTGGCAATTGCCTCCGCAACGTCGAAGTTGGTTCGGGCCTGCTCCAGCTGCTCGTCCGAGACGAGCGTCGAGTCAGTGTTTCTGAGCCGTTCGGAACGTTCGAACGTGCGCCTCGCCTGATCGCGGTTGGCGCCCGCTTGCAGCGCCGAGGCCTGAGCGGAGGCCAGGCTAGCCTGGGCCCGGGCCACAGCAGCCTCGTATTGCGACGGGTCGATACGAACCAGCAGATCACCTCGCTCGACCCAATCGCCCTCCTCAACCGGGAGTTCGATGATGCGGCCTGTGATATCCGCACTGATATCAACCTGGCGGGTGGGCTGGATCTGCCCGCTTGCCGTTACGGTTGCCACCAGCGACCGGTGTTCCACCGCTTCGAGCCGAACTGACGTAGCGCTTTCACCCCGCGACGCGTTCAATGCGATGAGCACGATGAGGGCCAGTGCCCCACCACCAGCAATCATCAATTTCTTTCTTCCTGACATTATGCGTATCTCTTCCCCTAACGCAGCGGTCTACCGACTGCCGCTTCGAGCATAGCGATGGACTGGTGATAGGCGTAGACCGCGTTTATGTAGTCCCGTTCGGCGGTCTCCGCAGCCAGTTGCGCGTCTAGCAGTTCGAAGAAGGTCCCGGATCCGACCCGGTACCGTTCGGTCGCCAGCGTGAGTCCTTCGCTGGCGGCAACTCGATTCTGTTCTTGGATGCCAATTCCCTCGTAGGATGCGAGCAGGCCATAGTAGGCCTGGCTCACCGCTGTGCGCACGTCCAATTCCCTGGCACGGACGGCTTCCCGCGCGTCGGCTTCCTGGGCACTGGCCTGAGAATTCCTCATAGGGCGGCTGAATTGGGTAAAGATGGGGAACGAGATCCCCATCGAGGCGCTGAAGGGCTGTCTGGTGAAGCCCCAGGGGAAGCCAGTGTTTTGACCCTCGATGGCCTGGCGCAGCGACGCCTCGTCAGCGGGCCCGAATTCAAACAGCGAACAGTCCAGAGGGTTCACCGTGGGTGTGGCCAACCCGGCGATGATGTCGTTCTGGAACTCACACGCCAGAATGTTGGTGGCGGCGTTCTCCTCCGCCCCCAGAATCGAATTCTGGATGATCGGCTCGGGGTCGGTGAACTGCTGCGTGTATCCCGACCACCCGGCGGAGAACGACAGTGAGGGTAGCCACTCGGACTTGACGGCGCGCTCGTTGGCCTTGGCGGAGGAGTGCCGGGCACGGAGTGCCATGAGATCCGGATTGAAGTCCAGGGCGTCACCCAGAAGACCGGACAACTCCCACTGCGGCTCTGCAATCGGGAAGGTGTCCGACAGCGTCAGGGCGGTGGGATCATCGGGGGCCGGCACACCCATCTGCTGGAACAGCCGGAGCTTTTCGACTACTACGGCCTGCCTGTACTGGAGCCGTGAGATCTCAGCTTGACCGAGGGCCACTTCAGCCTGACGGACGTCGAGGATGGTGTTCTGACCCACCTCGTAGCGGGCCCGAGCCAGGCGCAGGAACTCCTCGTTGCGAGTCACCTGGACCTCGGCCAACTCTACCTGAGCCTCAGACTGAAGAACTGCCAAATACTGCTGCCTTATCTGCGACTCGAGGTTGATCTCTGCACCGGTGAAGCTCGCGTCCGCTGCTCTCAGCTGGGCTCGAGCCAGACCTGGCTGCAGCAATGTTCGGCCGCTTACGGATAGCGACAAACGCAGGTTGTAGGTGGAGCCCACGGTGGACGACCGTTGCTGAAAGGAGGTCGTCAAGAAGTTCTGAGTCCCGGGACCCGAGTAGCCAATCCCCCCGGACAGGTTGAGCGTGGGTAGGAAGGATGCGTAGGCATTGCGAACCCCCCACGCGGCCGGCGCCCGGTCGTTGTCGAATTGGCGCAGAGCCGGGTTGTAGCGACTCGCCATGTCGATAGCGTCCCGCAGCGACAGACTCTGCGGCACTGGTGGCGGAGTCACCTGACTCCACAGTGCACTTGGAGCGCACAGCACCGCTGCAACGAGCAGGATCAATGCAGAGCGTTTCATGCCTTCACCTTCTGTTGTTAACTATGCGAAGTTGATATCCGTCCAACCTGACCTACGGCACACCCTGGTGCGGGGTTTCAACCCGAGACATCAGCGGTAAGCAGCTGACAGGCGCAAGCGCCAACGATAGCTACACTGGTTCATCTTCGCTAACGGTCAGTACAAAGAACTTTAATATGCAAAGTTACTTCCAGCGTAGGGTGTTACGGTACTTCTTGCTGGACATCGAACCCTCGTGCTCACTCTTTTGGTTGCCGAACTGCGCCCAAAACGGTGGAGGGAAAGTCGAACATAATCAGGCGACCCTGCTCGTCGTACCAAAGGTGGCGTACCTCACCGCCCGCGCTCAGGGTAACATGTCTCAGGGAACGTTCTATTCCCCGCACGTCGGTCAGCTCGACGCCATGGTCGTCCAGCGTGGCGACGCTGCGCTCCCCGGCGCGGGCGTCGATTAGCGTGACCGTACCGTCGGACCCGCCAGGCAGGAATGCGAATGTGGCGATCAAGAACTCATCGAGGACGATGGTGCGGTCTGTAGCCGGGAACTGTCGGGCGGATTCCCCATGTGGTGTGACTGTACGGATGGTCACGCGGCGGGGACTGAACGAGACGAGTGTGCTCGGCCGGTCCTCACTGTCTAAATCCAGGCGGGCGGCCGCTAGCACTGTGTCAAGCGCAAACTCGAGGGTCGAAGCCAATATCGCGGCTGACCGGTCAGCCGGGTAATAGGAGCTGGCCGTCAGTGTGAAGCCGCGTCCACCCGACTGGCGGCCTCGTCGCAGGACGAACTCCTCCCGGCCCACCACTTCCGAACCACGAGTGATGACGAATGTCGCCCGGTCCAGCACAGCCCCTTGAACCACCGCCGGACCAACTGCGGATGGTATCAGCGCTGCGACGGCAGCGAGAACGAGGGAGGTCAGGTATTTCATCCTATTCGAGACATGTTCGGATCACTCGGGGTCGTTCTAGGCCTGCGCCCGAATACCCGGGTGGCGATCCGCTCGTAGATAAAGTTATACAAGCGCTCACCCTTCTCAATCGATGCCTGACTTGGATGACCGAGCGAGCCGGAGCTTTCCCTGGGAATCGCACCCGCCCGGCCGCTTTTGTACTTGCGAATTATCCCTGGAGATGGGGTATAGTCCTGAGCCCGTTCCATCGTGACCAGGTCGGCGTCCAGGTAGAGCAGGAGGGATGTGTCCATTTCCCCGCCGTGTATGGGAAGACCCGCGTCATCTAGCCGTCCCTCTAACGGGACAGCGAAAATGTCGACGGTCCGGACTGTGGCCCGCCGGGCCCGGATGGTGCTTAGCGCCTCTTGATGGGGATCCTGGCCATGTGCAGTTATGATGATGAACTCCTCGACGCCGCCAGCTTCCCACGACCCGATGAGATCGTTCATCAAGCGGGACAACGTCTTGCGGCTGAGGGAAGCGGCGCCGGGGTAGGGCACCCTTGTGGCTGCGTTGACGCCATATTCTATGGTTGGTGCTCGGAGCGTCCTGAACTCGGCTGACAGATCATCCGCGAGGTGCTCTACGATGGCAGTGTCACATCCTAGTGGAAGGTGCGCGCCATGCTGTTCGGTTGTTCCGACGGGGACGATCAGTCTGGCTTGCTTGGCCAGCAAGTCGCTCACCTTGCCGGGAGTTAAATGTTTAAGATATAAAGGTTTACGGTGAGACCGGCTAAGATCGCTCATTGGGAGCTCGCTGTGGCAGCCCAGTGTACCGCTGTGGCTTCGTGGTTGGTGAACCCCGGACTCATGTGGGCGGTGCTATCAGGGGTGCTATCGGTTCCCACCGTCCTGTTTGTGTTTCGTAAACTCGGGGTCGCTCCTGTCGCCGTGGTTCTGGCAGGATTGACGGCTTCGCTGACTGCTCTGAGTACATCTTGGCGGGTGCAGGAAATCGAGAACCGCTGGCCCGACTTGAGAGAGGAGCTCATAGGGTCGGCCAGTGACGTTCTGGAGGAAACGCTCTTAGATGCGGTTGAACTCGCCCGCACGCTTGCCGATTCAGCCGCAGCCACTGTCTCAGCATCGCCGTCAGAAGCATTTGATCGGCTGCAGCAGGCAGTGGATCGGCATGGTCCTGAACAGGGCGCCGTGCTGCTCGACAGTGCCGGGCGAGCCGTCGCATGGGCCGGCAAGCACAGGCTCAGTCCCCAGTTGATCCGTAAAGAACTGTCCGCATTCATCACTCCATTCTACGTCATACTGGAAGCTCAGCGCCAGGAGGGAAACAGCCTCGGCGTCGGCCACGTGGTCTTGGCGGCGGACAGCGCCGTGCCGGACCGCGACCGCACGTTGGCTCAGGCATTCGCCCGCAAGACGGGATCCACGCTCGAGTTCTTCGCACCACAGGATGCACCCGGCACGGCTGACGTCTTCGATTACTACCTGGAAGGAGATGCCCAACCGGATACCCTGTTCTCGGTCAGAACGGTCCCGCCAACCCAGGGCACGCTCAAACTGGATCTGCTCGCCGGCGGCACCCGAACGGTGACGATGTTGCTGCTCCTCACGTTGGTTCTGATGGTGGCTTGCGCAGGGGCCCACGGAAGGTGGGTCGGCGCTGCGGGCATGGCCGCTGTTCTCGTTCTGACCCCGGCTGGAACGCATCTGGAGCTAGGCGAGCTGTTTTCAGGCGCTACGTACTTCCTGGAGGTTTTGGGACCGGTCTCGGCTTCAGCAGGGAGCTTGCTGGTCGGCTCAGCACTTCTCGTATTAGCTCTTGTCCCACTCAGACGACTTCGGATCACCCATCGATCGGTTGGTGTTGTGGCGGCAGCTGCCCTCATAATCGCCTCGCCGTATGCGATGGCGTTTCTGGCCGCCGGAATAACACCGCCCGCGGCTCAGGTGGGAGCGAGCCTCTGGCTAGGTTGGGGAGCCACACTGACTGCTGCGAGCGCGGTGCCGCTGCTCCTGACATCCATTCTCCTCAGTGGTGCAGGCGTGCGGGCCGCGCCGTTCTGGGCCGCCTGGATTGCGGGATTGTGGGCCGTTGGCAACGCGGTGCTCGGACTTCTCATCTGGCAGCCGGCGCAAGGCTGGCCTGCCTGGTACCCACTCATTTGGATACCTCCCGTTGTGTTGGCCGTCCTGCCGGCGCGACGCCTCCGGCTGGTGGGCGCGACCGCGATTGTTGCAGGTTCGGCTGCGGCCCTGCTGACTTGGGGCAGTGTGGTGGAGGGGCGGTTGCTGCTGGCTGGACGCGACGCCTCCCGGGTGGGTGGTGGCGACCCGTTTGCTCGAGGCTTGCTCGATGGATATGTGTCCGAACTCCTGGCCAGGGAGGTTCCCAGAACAACCGCTCAGTTGTACGCGTCCTGGCGTCGTTCCTCGCTCAGCCAGGATGACTATCCGGCTGTGCTCACCACTTGGGATGCTGACGGCAACCCGCTTGCCAGGTTGGATCTGGCAAGACTTGAGCTACGGCCGGGGCTGCTACAAAACCTCGCAGCAACCGCTCGTGATATCGGCCTGCCGACCGAGGAAAGGGTGGTGCTTCCTCCGACTGTGTATGTCAGGAGTGTCCCGTTCTCGGACGGGTCGGTGGTTTCCGTGGCCGTGGGCCCCCTGTCACGCTTGGTAGAGCCGGTACGAGTGGGGCGGTTCCTCCGTGGTGAACGGCGGCTCGTCGCACCGTACCGGATGTCTCTTGCTGGGCCGATAGCGGGGCCCGAAGAATCCCCGGAGATCTCTTGGCAGAGGGAAGGCTGGACTGTCCGTGGCGTGGGTACGCTGCGACCGTCGGACGCCGCCACCCAAGCGCAATCAGTGCTGTCGCTGCCGGAAGGGTCCGCCAGCCGCTACCACGTCCACCTGCATGTACCGCTCGGCGGGCTCAGCGGCACGCTGGTGCGGGGAGCCCTCGTCCTGGGCTGGAGCGCCTTGTTCGTCGGTCTCCTGTGGCTGCTCGGAGAAGGCCTCACCGGCAACCTGGTAATGGTCCCCGTACTGCGGGAGATGCTGAGCCTGCGGTCGTACCGCGCCAGACTGACCGTGGCTCTAGCCAGCTTCTTCATTCTGCCGACGTTGACCTACGCCACCTGGTCGATCGTACGCCTGCGCGTGAGCGCGATTCAAAGCGGTGATCTGCTCATTCAACAGACCCTGAGCGATGCGGTAGGGACGGCGCAACAGTTCCAGGGACTGCCGGATACCGAGCTCCGGGATCGGCTCACCGTGCTTGCCGAAGGGTTGAATGCCGATTTGTTGTGGTATGAGGGGGGGACCCTGCGTCAGGCTAACCTGCCAGTGCTGGATGAGTTGGGGCTACTTGATCGGTATCTGCCGGCCGAAGTGTACCGGGAGTTGGCCCTACGCGAGGAACTGGAGGTCACCTACGACGAACTGATTGGAGGCCATGCGACACGGGTGGTCTACCGGGGCCTGAGTGAACCCGGGACCGTCCTAGCAGTACCCAGACTCGTCGACGTCCGAGACATCCAGAGTGGGCAGGAAGACCTGTTATTTGGGTTGCTGCTGGCAACGTTACTGGGGCTCGGTGCGGCCGCCGGACTCGCTGCGGTGGCAGCACGTTCCTTGGCGAGGCCGGTTAGCTCACTACGCGGAGCGGCTGAAGCGGTGGGCAGGGGCTATCCGGTGCCTGGCTTCGAGCCGGCGGCGCCGACCGAGTTCGTGCCGGTATTCCAGGCATTTGAGCGAATGGCCCATGATGTGGAAGCGAGCCAGGCAGCGCTCGAGGCTGCGCGGCGTCGTACCGCAGCGGTGCTGCGCTACGTTGTGACCGCAGTTGTGGCGCTCGACCGCGATCTCATGATCATGATCGCCAACCCTCGGGCGGAGCACCTTCTTGGGTCGGTGCTGCCACCGGAAGTCGCAATCGACGCTCTGACAGGCCCGGAATGGGCGCCGGTGTGGCAGTGGGTACGCGAATTCCTGAATGTGGGTAAGGACTCGGATTCACGTGAATTCACCGTTGGTGCGAGCTTGATCCGCGGTCAGGTTGCGGTGATCCATGGTCCTCCCAGGGGCTGCGTCTTGGCCCTGGATGACACAACGGAACTGACTAGGGCTGTGCGTGTCCTGGCTTGGGGTGAGTTGGCGCGGCAGGTCGCCCACGAAATCAAGAATCCGCTCACACCCATTCGCTTGGGCATCCAGCACCTGATTAGGGCTCACCAAGACGGTCTGGGTGACTTTGAGGTGACTCTGGATCGAACGGCGCGGCGGATCTTGGCCGAGATTGAGCGACTAGATGCAATCGCCCGAGCGTTTGCGAGATTCGGCGCTCCCCCGGCAGAGGCTGAACCATTGTCATTATCAGATCTTGTCCCCATCGCCAGAGACACTGCCGGACTTTATGCGCTTTCTGACGGCACTACAGTGTTCGTTGAGGCGGACAAGCAGGTTCGGGCGTGCGTGAGGAAAGACGAATTGAAGGAAGTCTTGGTCAATCTGGTGGAGAACGCGCGTGATGCTGGTGCGACCGAGGTAGTGATCTCGCTTCGAGAGGATGCAGCAAATCAAGTGACGATCAGCGTGTCCGATAACGGCCCCGGGATTCCTGAGGATGATCTCCCCTTGGTCTTCGAACCGCACTTCTCCACGACTACCAGTGGTACCGGTCTCGGGTTGGCGATATGTAAGAGGCTCGTGGAATCGTGGGGTGGGGAGATTCATGTGGTCAGCGAATCCGGTGGCGGAACGACCGTGAGGATCGCACTCACGGATGGAGAAAGGTGACTGAGCGGGTGCCGATGTGCTGCTGCGTCCGCTGCCTGACGAGTTCGGGAACAATTGCATGGTCTCGAGGCTTATAGGAGGGCGGGTTGTAGCAAACGAATGCCTAATCGGAGCCAAGGAATGCTGATCAAGAAGCAAAACGACATTAGTTCCTCAGAGATAACTGACGAAGTCAGCTACCACGGCCGTCGTGAGTTCATCGAGACAGTTGCCGGTGCAGCGGCATACGCGGCGGTCGGCCCTCTAGTCCCTTGGTTTCAGCGAAGGCAAGCCGATGAGCTGACTTCGTATGAGGCCATAACCAGCTACAACAACTTCTACGAGTTCGGCACAGGGAAAGACGATCCCGCCCGAAACGCTGGCTCGCTGAGAACACGGCCTTGGACCGTCACCGTTGAGGGTGAAGTGCACAAGCCCGGCGTGCTCGACATAGACGACATTATAAAGCGGTACCCTGCGGAAGAACGTGTCTATCGACTCCGCTGCGTCGAAGCCTGGTCGATGGTGATCCCGTGGCTGGGATTCCCGCTGGCGAATTTGCTGAAGGCCGTGGAGCCGACATCCAAAGCCAGATTCGTCGAGTTCACAACCCTACACGATCCGACACAAATGCCAGGGCAGAAGCGGAACGTCCTGCCGTGGCCCTATGTCGAAGGGCTTCGCCTCGACGAGGCAATGCACCCCCTGACCATCCTGTCCGTAGGCCTGTACGGCAAGATGCTCCCGAACCAGAACGGCGCACCGATCCGCCTGGTGGTACCGTGGAAGTACGGATTCAAGAGCATCAAGTCGATCGTGCGGATCCGGTTAGTCGAGAGTCAGCCGGTCACGGCTTGGAACTCGGTTGCCCCTCGAGAGTACGGCTTCTACTCCAATGTGAACCCGGAGGTGAATCATCCCCGGTGGAGCCAGAGGAAAGAGCGCAGGATTGGGAAGCTGTTCAAGCAAGACACGCTCATGTTCAATGGCTATGGCGATCAGGTGGCCCAACTCTACAGCGGGATGGACCTCAAGAGGTATTTCTAGGCGATCGCCATGAACCGCGCTCAGTTGGTCAGGAGGGTGGTGAAACCGGCGGCGTTCGTGACACTGTTGCTACCGGCAGTCATTCTCGCTCGGGATCTTGCGGCTGGCAATCTGAGCGTCAACCCGATCGAGGACATCACCCATCGAACGGGTCGCTGGGGGCTCATTCTCCTCTTGGCTACTCTCGCTGTCACTCCGGTCCGCCGGATCACAGGTTGGTCAGTCCTCATCAGATTCAGACGAATGGTGGGATTGTTCGCCTTCTTCTATCTGCTGCTTCATTTCTCGACCTACGTCGTGTTGGACCAGTTTTTCTCTCTGCGTGGCATCGCGGATGATGTCGTAAATCGACCATACATCACTGTTGGCTTCGCGAGCTTGGTGTTGCTGGTGCCACTCGCTCTCACGTCGACCAAGGGGATGGTGAAGCGGTTGGGTGGTAGGCGCTGGGCGAACCTCCATCGCTTGATCTACGTCGCCGCGGGAGGGGGCATTGTTCACTTCGTTTGGCTCGTCAAAGCTGATTACCGCGATCCCACTATCTATGGGATCGTGTTGGTTCTGTTGCTCGCCTCACGCCTCAAGCTCCCCCGTTGGCGTTCAGTGCCTAGCTAGAAAATCCGTCTGAAGCGGTAGTTGATCAACCAGGTTATCTTACCTCCGCTTGATTGCAGACTTGGGTGGAGTACCCTCCGCAACCGAATGATCTTTGAACCCTCCAGTCTTGGGGACCTGCTGATGACTAGAGTTCTGACATCTAGCCGCTACGTGCTCTGCATGCTTGTGCTCGGATTCATGGCATGTACCGGCGACGCCGCTCTGGACAAGGCGCTGGATACGATTACGGCTGACGACCTGATCCCTGACATACAGATCCTCGCTTCCGATGAGTTTGAAGGGCGCTCCCCATCGTCACTGGGCGAGGAGAGGACGATCAACTTCTTGCGGACCGAGTTTGAGAAGTTGGGTCTCGAGCCAGGCAACGGAGACAGTTTCTTCCAGGAAGTGCCTCTCGTAGCGATAACAGCCAATCCGAATGCAACTCTGACGGTGAGTGGCAAGGGCGCGAGGAATGGCTTCAGCTACGGCGACGAATTCATGGCTTGGACCAAACGCGTCGTAGCTAGAGCCAGCATCGGCAGCTCCGAGTTGGTGTTCGTCGGGTACGGAGTCGTCGCACCAGAGTACGGATGGAACGACTACGAAGGATTGGATGTGCGTGGCAAGACGGTCGTGGTGCTGGTGAACGATCCTGGTTTCGCGACGCAGGATGAAGCTCTGTTCAACGGCAACGCGATGACGTACTACGGACGGTGGACCTACAAATTCGAGGAAGCTGCCCGGCAGGGTGCGGCAGGCGCCTTTATCGTGCATGAGACGGAGCCTGCGGCCTACCCTTGGGGTGTAGTGCAGAACAGCTGGTCGGGCAAGCAATTCGGACTGGTGGCGGAAGACGACAACATGTCGGCAGTGGCGATCGAGGGCTGGTGGACAGTGGAGACGGCACGAAGCCTGTTCGCACAGGCTGGTCTCAACTACGACTCACTCAAGACCTTGGCCGAGCAACGGGGATTCGAGTCAGTGCCGATGGGTCTCAGCGCATCACTCACGCTCCAGAACACGATCGAACGGTCGACATCCAACAACGTGCTGGCCCTGCTGCCGGGGACGGACCGGGCTGACGAGATCTTCGTGTATATGGCCCACTGGGATCACTTTGGGCGCGACACGACTCTCGAAGGCGATCAGATCTACAATGGAGCTGTTGACAATGCGACTGGAACCGCTGCACTGATCGAGTTGGCGGAAGCCTTTCTTGCACTAGAGCGGCGGCCGGCCCGGTCGATCTTGTTCATGGCGGTAACGGCTGAGGAGCGGGGGCTGCTTGGTTCCCAATACTATGGGGAGAATCCCGTGTATCCGCTCGACAAGACCGTCGCCGCACTCAACATGGATGCACTCAACGTGCTGGGTCGCATGAACGACATCAGTGTCGTGGGCTACGGGAATTCGGAGCTGGACGACTACCTCACGGAGGCTGCTGCGGAGCAGGGACGTACGGTCCGTCCCGATCCGCATCCGGAGCATGGTTCTTACTACCGTTCGGATCACTTCAACTTCGCCAAGGTCGGGGTACCGGCACTCTATCCAGGCAGCGGTGTGGACCATGTTGAACGGGGCGAGGCGTGGACTGAAGCAAGGAACGACGAATATCTCGCCAACCAGTATCACAAGCCCACGGATGAGTACAACGCCGAATGGGATCTGTCCGGAATGATCGACGACGTGCGCTTGTGTTTCACCATTGGCTACCGTATCGCGAATGGGGCGACCTTCCCCAACTGGCGAGAGGGTACTGAGTTCAAAGCGATCCGGGACGCAATGATGGGGACTGGCCGGTGATCTCTACGGACTAACCCCATGCTGCTGCCTGGGGTTAGCAGTCTCGCGTAAGGAGCCTGCCCGAGCGACCAGGCCCTAGGTCTTCTGTGTCAGCCGGATCCTGTGCGTTCCTGCAGGTAGCCGGACATCCTGCGCTGGAACGTCTCGCTCCCGCCCGTCAATGGTGAGATGCAGCTGGCTGGCATGCAGATTCACCGCGAGGCTTATGGGTTCTGTAGAGAGCGTTTCCGCCGAGATCTGTCCAACGGCTACCTCCAAGTGGCGCAGTACGAGAGGCCCCGTGCTATACAACAAGCCCTTGCCGTCGACGTCGACACGGTAGCCCTCGGGTGACAGCAAGATGTCCCAACGTCGCCCGTTGAGTACGACGTTCTTGATCTTGCTAGATAGCGGTGGAGTCAGCGTCCCGACCCGAAGTCCGTCCCACGGCGTCGAGTCGATGAATTCCTCAATGCCGGTGAGCGCGAAGAGTGGTCCCCAGCTCTGGTAAGCCTGTCCTCCGCCTTCCCCGGTGCGGCTGTCGTAGTTCTCGCGGCAGGTCTGATAGTCGCGCCAACTCCGCAGGAATAGATCGACGCTTCGGCCTGCCAGCTCACCAGCCACGTCGTCGAACCGGTAGCGTCTCAGGCCTTGGTATGCCAGGTAGTTCGGTGGGGGCCAGATGGTACCGCGCCAGTATTGTTGGTCCGAGAACGCCGGATCGTCTCGGCTGATCGTTGGCAGAACGTAGCGTCCCCAAAACATCGTTTCGTCGAGCAAGGTCACGAGCATCCGCTCGGCACGCTCAGCGGTTGGGATTCCCGCCAGAAGTGGATAGAAATGCGAGGCGGCTAGCCTATTGGAGCGGCGTCCGTCCCAAAACCGGTCGACATACATCCCCAGAGCGTCATCCCAAAGCTGTTCGTTGACTCTATCGCTGAGCCTGCATCTCATGTCTCGGTACAGCACTGCCTTCTGACTCAACCCCAACCGCTCGGCCATCAGTGCGAGGCATTCACAGTCAAGTGCCAGTAGGGAGTTCAGATCCACCGACTCGAGATTGAATGTCTCAGACTGCTCCATCCAGACAGCATCATCCCAATTGGGTAGGTCGTCTTGGCCCGATTCCCAGGCGGCTAGTTGGTGGTGACTTGCCTGGTTTTCCCAGGCGGCCGGTGAGTCGGTGAGCAGTCCCAGATCGCAGCCCCATTCGAACAACCCGTTGTCATTTCCGTCACGCCGCTTGCGTCCGTTCTTGCTTGCTCGCCACCACGCCGACCAGCGCTCGAGGTGGGGGAATGCTCTGTCCAACAGCGAGATGTCCCCAGTTCGTAGATAGCATTTGAGAACGGCGAATGAGCCTATGGGGGGCTGTGATCGATCGGGTGTGCCGCTGTACCTACCACGCCAATTGGGGATGTTGCCGTTGTCGTACTGCGTCTCGAGCACGGCCAGTAGTGCATCCCGTGCCAATTCGGGACTCTCGACAGCAAGCTGGAGGGCGTTCAGAAAGCTGTCCCAGCAGAACACGGTCCAGTGATCACGGCCGCCACCATGACGGGGGAAAATCCACCGCCGCCCGGCCGGCGCATATCGGCGGCCGGTCTCCGGTTTGATGGATACCATCCAGTGGAGATTGTTCGTGATCGACGAGGCGAGACCCTCCCAGTGTCCCTGCACGGCCACACGGCTCGACTCGTAGGCAGCGGCCGCCTGCTGCAACCGCCTGCTGACAGTGTCACCCACCAGCAACCGCCTAGCCGCGTCGCGGGCCACTTCTAGTCGGTCCGCCATACATGCGGTAAAGATGATCCGATCACCAGGCGACACGGAAAACGGGACGACTGCCTCAATCGCGGTTACATCAGGACCGCCATCGTGATCCCTGCGGTTGCCACCTGTGACTTGCTGCAGCACGAGCGCGATAGCGCACTCCCCGTCTGCCGTCAGACCAGAGATCTCGTGACACGCAATCTGCCGCTCCCGGTGTCCGACTGGTCTCTCCTGGCCAGCGCGTTCGTCGGACGCACCGTAGTTCGCGTGCCACACTCCCTCCCAGTCCCAGGGGAAGTAACCATGCATCGTTAGTGTGCCGGCAAACGAGACGCTGAGACCACCGACAGCACCGGCCCTGTCGATCCGGGACCACTCTACGGTTAGGCCGGCGTCACGGCCGGCCTTCGCTACGGTCGGACCGTCATGCTCGCTGCCGAATGGCAAGACAGCGTCAAAAGCAACGCGCGCATAGCTGCTGTCGGGAGCATGGGGACCGACCTCATGTACCAGGTGCATTAGGTCATTCCCATCGGCTCGTTCCCCATCTCGTTCCAGTGAGAATCGGATGGCGAACCCGCGACCTGGCTGATCTGAGAACACCAATCCGTCCCAGGCTTCGGGGTCGTACGCGCCAACGAGCACGGGCTCTATGGTCGCAGGTCTTCTAGAAGGATGGTTATGGTGCGCCGTTGCTCGCCGGGTGGAAACGTGATTGTGAGACCATTTACGCCGTCCTGGTAATCAACGCTCGCCGGTCCGTGCCCCACCCGCACGGCTTCGCCGTGGAGATCGATGCGATAGGAGTCGCCGGGATGTCCCTCGACCACCAGACTCCAGCCTCGAACTAACTCCTGAAAGTCGAGTACTCTGATCCCCTGGCTCTCTTGCCCAGGGTCGAGCTTGGCTGTCGGCGGTTGCAGGATAAGTCCACCTTCCCAGGTCAACTCCAGTCGTGTCTGCCTGTCACTGATTGGAATGGTTATCAGATGTTGTCCTTCGTGTCTGCCCTGGTGGGTCGACCCGCGACCGGCGCCGTGGGTAGGAGAAACTGTGAGACCTACGTCCCGCGCGCGCAACGGGATGGGAAGTACAAAATCCACATTCACTGGCGTCCCCGTAGCGCGAACGTCGATAGAGAGATAGCCCGGTCCCTGCCGCACGTCGGCGTCCAGCGAACTGGCTCCGATCTTGAGATTGTGGGCACTCATGCGCTGCCACGAAGGAGGCAACTGAGGGGCCAGCCTCGCCCGACCGCTTGGTGCGTCCGGATCCCACCCGAGCATTCCGGCGACCACGGGTGTGAGCAGCATCGACGTTGCGAAGAACTGTTGTGGTACGGCTGTGTCGAGAGGACGGTAGTACCGCCCGGACATCAATTCGGGATGGCGCCCTCGGGCCCAATCGAAAGTGGCTTGCTTCAGAGCGTCGATCAAAGGGAAGCCGGACCAGGACCGTCGGTAGTTGTACTGTCCCCAGGTCACGAATCCGGTGACAAACGGCCACACAGAGCCACCGTTGTAGTGCACCGGATCATACAACGCACTGCCAGTGGATAGCATCCGCGCACCCCAGTCGGCGCTGATGGAGTCACTCGCCAGTTTCATGAGGGTGAGTTCGGCCCGGGCCGGGTCCAGCAGGTTGAACGCTGCTGCCGTGGCGGGCCACACCGTGAGATTGTCGTTGGTGTCGCCGGATCGGAGTATGCCGAAGGCATGGTGGCCCTCCACATCTCGCCAGTAGTCTCGGTTGAGCACAGCTCTGGCCCTACGTCCCAACTCTTCAACCTCGCGCGCCAAGGCGGGATCGCCTCTCGCATGGGACAGCTCGGCCATCGCCTCCAACGCCTTGATCCATACGGCAGCGAGGTAGATGTCCTGATGTATGTCCTGGCCGAGTTCACCCACTTCGATCGCTCCTAGGTTGCCAGGGCCGTTCTCAATGATTGCGTCTCCGTCGGTGTCGCGCGAAAGGCACCATGCATATGCCTTGCTTACCGCGGGCCAGAGATCGTCGAGGAGTCTGCTGTCGCCAGTGGCTCGCCAGTAACGCCACAGGGCAACTAGCCAATGGGGCGTCGTATCGGCGTGGTAGTAAGTGTAGGGGAAATCGGTGAACCACGGGATTGTCCCGGCAGCTTGGGAAATCTCGTGCGGGATCTTGCCGTCTTCACGCTGGTAGTGGGCCAGGAACCGAAGCCCTTGTGACACTTGGGACCACATGCCCGTAGCACTCATGGCGAGCGTGTTGATCGCTGCATCTCCTCCGAAGAACCAGCCGAAGCCGGGCCTGCTGCTCTGGCCCGAGGGACCCCACCCCGCCACCAGGCCGCACCCGAGATCCGGATTGCACACTACGGCTTCGTCCAAGTTGATCTTGGACCACTCCAGCGCGAGGTCGAGGTCGTCGTCGGGAGTGTCGATGGATGTGGTATTGGCAAGCAGCGATCGTACGTGCTCCAGCCGCTCGCGGTAAAGAGCCGCGCCGTTCTCGAGCAACCGCTGATATATGCGGGCTACCGAGTCGCGCGGAGCTGTTGCAGCGGCGACAGCGATGGGGATGAACTCCGTTTCGCGGCGCGCGGAGTCGATCGGGATCACGAAGGTGTTGGGAGCATCCGGCAGCGCGTGAGCCGGATGGGTAGAAGCTGCCGTGGCCCAGGGTGATCCTATCAACGCATTTCGCTCACGGAGGCTCTCGGACAGGACGAAGGCCTTGGTATCGGAATCCCACAATGTGTACTGCCCGCCGAACGCGCCAGGCCAGGCGTACTGAAACACCGTCTTGAAACTGACAACCACATCCAGGGGACGGAACGTGCTCACGTCCAACAGCACCAAGAGTCCGGGCAGGTTGAGAGGCGCCAGAATGTGCTGTCGCACCGTGAACGTTGCATGGCTGTAAACGATCGTCGTGATCTCAGGACGTATCACAACTGTTCGGGCGACGTCATTGCCTCGAATCGGTTCTACATAATCGGGAATCCGGAAGTCCAGTCTGAAATCGTCGGCCAGCTTGAACGGATGGACCCAGAGCTCCGCCTCTCCGGTCTCGCTACCGAGCCAGGCCGCTGCCCTGCCGAGGATTCCCAGGTATTGCCCACCTCTGGCGTCGCCCTTGAGTGCTAGGGGCGAAGGCACGACATCGAACTTGGAGACCGTCGGTGGATGCTGGCCGGTGGCCATGCAGATTGGTATTGCCTGCAGTGTCGTGGCAACCAGCCACGCGCATCTGAGTGCGGTCATTTTCGCTCTCCTGCAACCTCGACGTGGGGTGCGGTGGTCTCAGACGCCGACTTCGATCAGTGCGTCGAGCTGCTCGACCACCTCGCCAATGATGGCGGCGCTTGGGGTTTCATTCTTGTTGAGTGCCCGGACCAGATCTGCGACGGCCGAGGGGTCTACAGCGATCAGTAGTCCACCCGATGTTTGGGCGTCGGCCAACAACAGCATATCCGATTCACTGACGCCGTCAGCCCAGTGCGTGACTTCATTCGCAGCAGCCAAGTTCGTCTTAGTGCCTCCCGGCACCGCGTTCTGGCTTATCAGTTCCCGCACCCGGTCGAAAGTCGGGACTGCGTCGGCGCTGAGTCGGGCGCACTGCCCACTTGCCTCCAGGAGGTTCTGCAGGTGGCCGAGCAGGCCGAACCCGGTAACGTCGGTGACCGCATGTGCAGCGCTACCGATCTCCGCCACGGCCTGGGCAGCTCCAGCGTTCAAGGTGGACATCGCCGTCACTGCTGCAGCCATATCATCCTCGGCCATCAAACCGTTCTTGAGTGCCGTACTCAGAATACCGGTGCCCAACGGCTTCGTGAGCACGAGAAAGTCACCGCTCCGTGCGCCTGAATTGGTGGTTACGCGGTTCGGGTGTACTTCCCCGAGGGCAACCATGCCGTACTTCGGTTCCGGGTCATCGATAGAATGCCCCCCCAACACAAACGCTCCAGCACGTTGTGCAGTCTCGATCCCTCCTCGCAGTGTCTCTCCCAGCAAAGCCAGTACCTCTGCGTTGCGGGGCCATGCCACCAGATTGAGGGCGAGAAGTGGCTTAGCCCCCATCGCATAGAGATCGCTGAACGCGTTCGCAGCCGCGATCGACCCGAACGAATACGGGTCGTCGACAATAGGAGCGAAGAAGTCCACGCTGACTACTAGCGCGCGATCCTCAGACAGCAGATACACTGCTGCGTCATCACGCGTCGCGGCATCGACCAAGACTCGCGGATCTGCTACATGAGGCACGTGGAGCAGGACCTGCGCCAACTCAGCAGAGCTGAGCTTACAGGCTCAGCCAGCGCCGTGCGACAGAGTAGTCAACCGGATACGGGGGCGTTGATCGCGTGCGTCGCTGCTCATTTCCAATCGCGCATGTTGTGACGAAACCGTTGCTGAGTGAGTAGTAGATAAGGAGTCGTAGCGGCGCAACGCCTGTCACTCGTTGCCCACTCGATAACTGCCAAATCTACAGTAATTCCTGGCCCGGGTGAGGCGTGGACCAGCCCGTGGTTGTGCAGCGTATCCGGACAATGAAGGACCCTTAAGAAAAAACACACCCGCGGTTGACCCACGCCGTAGGGACATTGGTGATGAACCGGGATTGGGCTTGGGCCTGCGTCTGACTGAGGAGGGGTGAGAATGGCTCGACCGCTGGTTGTGCTGGTTGGTGCGGAGATCGAGGAGAACCTCTCGATCCGTTACTTGGCTGCGGTCCTCGAGGCGGGCGGCTTCACCGGCATGATCATTCGCTTCAACGAGTCAATGGAGAGCGATGCCGTGGTACGGGACATCTGCGCTGCGGGCCCGCTGGTCGTGGGTATCTCGATTCCGTTCCAGGCGCGGGCCCGCGAGCTGCTTGGGCTCGCTTCGCACCTCCGACTGGCCGGCTATCGAGGTCACATAAGTGTGGGTGGCCACTTCGCCACCTTTGAGTACGCCGGCATTCTGCAGGACTACTGGGCTGTCGACTCAGTGGTAAGGCACGAGGGCGAGCACACGTTCGCCGAGGTGTGCAAGGCCGTTCGGGACGGCATCGCTGTGGGAGGTATCCCTGGCACCATCGCTCGAGACAACGGCGAGGTCACGGTGGCTCCGAAGCGCGCACTCGGGCCGCTGGACGATCTGCCGTTCCCCCAACGGCCGGCAACGCCCAACATTGTTCTGGGCATATCGTGCGCACCGATCATGGCAAGCAGAGGCTGCTACGCCAACTGCACGTTCTGCTGCATCCATGCCTACACGGACAATGCTGCGGGTCCCCGGTACAGGAAGAGATCACCGGAAAACATAGTCCGTGAGATGTTGCAGGAATACCGTGAGCGGGGAGTGCGCCTGTTCGTGTTTCACGACGACAACTTCCTGGTTCCGTCCGTGGCGAAGAACCTGCAACGTTGCAGCGAGCTGGCTGCTCTGCTCGCGAGACAAGAGTTGGATGGGATCGGGTTGGTGATGAAATGTCGCCCGCAGGAAGTGGATAGACAGCTGTTCGAGTCGTTGCAGTCCATGGGTGTGATTCGTGTGTATGTGGGGATTGAGACCAACTCGGACGAGGGTGTGGTGAGTCTCAACCGAGGCATCTCCCCGAGCCAGAATCGCAGATCGCTGGAAATCCTGCGGGGGCTTGGGATCTACTGTTCGTTCAATGTGTTGATCTTCGACCCGGAGGCGACACTGCGGGGCATCCAGCAGAACTTGGAATTCATGGAGCAATTCGCTGACGTCCCCTTCAACTTCTGCCGCGCCGAGGTCTACGCTGGTACGCCACTCAAGCAGATGCTGACCGCGCAGGGGAGGTTGCTGGGCGACTACTTGGCGTGGGGTTACGAGATGCGTGATCCGCGGGTGGAGCTGCTGTTCCGGATCGTCTCAACTGCGTTTGCCCAGCGCAACTTCAAGCCGGATGGACTCGCCAATCTCAACATGGGCATTCGGTTCGACAACGAAGTGCTATCTCACTTCCACTCTCGTGCTCGGGATCGGATCAGAGATGAGCAACTGGTAGCTCTATCTCGCGAGATTGGGCTGGACAGCGTGGCTCACTTCCGCAGAGCGCTGCAATTCGTGGCTGAGACGGATCAACCGGAAAGCGATGCCGTGAAGCGGTTCACTGTGCAGCTGGCCGGCAGCCTGGCGCGGAGTGAGCTACGGTTTCTGCCACGCATCAAATCCGCCAGACGCGAGATGGAAAGTTGTGTGCCGCGCGAGCATGCTGGCCTGTCAGGGGCACTTTGAAGTGGGCCCACAACGGTCTGTACCTAACATCCCGACGTTGTGATCACAGTTCCTTAGGACAGGGGGTCGATTGTGGGAATCAAGAGCAAGGCAAAGAAGGCAGCTGCTGCGGGGGTCACGGTGGCAACGAGTGGCCTGAGTAGCTGTAATGACAATGGCGTGGTTGACCCGCCCCCACCGCCACTCGAGTGCAGTGATGTAGACCAGGGGCAATCGCTCGAAGCGACGGCCGAGCGGGTTGACCGTGTCCTGTCCGTGACAGTGCGACACGCACTAGGGGCTGATGCGTACTGGTTCGATGTCCGAGTCACGAACCCGCAGGGAGCAGTGATCGTGTCGGTGGTTACGTCGCCGAACGGCCGGCCGGATGACGTGTTGGTGACGCTCTTGCTGCAGTCCGACACAACCAGCACGGGGTCGTTCACCGTGGAAGGTACCTTGGCCGGCTACTCGAACCAGCATTGTGCCGTGTTGCGCACGTTCACATTCACCGTCGACGGGCAGAACGTCGTTGTCAGTCAGCGGAAGGGCCACTCGCTTCCTTTGGTGGCCCGTGAGAGGGCCTGGATTGTCATGGTTGGTGGTGACCAACGCGAGGTGGAGCTGGAGGCCAGGACAGAATACCGCGATCCGCACGGCGTCAGTTGGTCTGTCACTGGTGGTTCCCTGGTCATCAATCCGAATCAGAAGGCCCGCTGGTTGTTGCCGGAAGAAGCTGGCCTTTACCAGGTGCAGGTGGTTGTCGACTATGGGCAGAATGGCTTGGCGGTCGACACGATGGCCTTCGAGGTGTTGGGTTAAGCTCGGCTCAGCCTCTCCCTCCTGCCAACCGAGCAGCGTCCGGTGAATGCTTGAGCCGCCACATCGCCCAGATGCCGAAAGCCGGGCCTGGGGCCAACAACGCGAATGCCCAGCGCCAACCGGCCATGTCCAGTGCACCGGGGATCAGACGGATCGAGATCAGGGTCAGTAGGAATCCCATGGCTGTCTGGGTTGTGAGCTGGGTCCCCATGTATTCACGGTCTGATAACTCACTGACGCTGCTGCTGAACTGAGCCGAGTCGGCAACAACCGCGAAGCCCCAGATCAAGGCGATTGCCGTTACGATCAGAGGAGATCGGCCGAAGCAGAAGCCAATGCTGAGGGCGCACACCCCGCTCACCCACATGCTCACTATGGTGGTTCGGCAACGCCCCCACCGGTCGGCAATGTGCCCGGCCAACAGACTTCCTGCTCCACCTGCCGCAATAGCCGCGAAAGCGGCAATCGAGGCCCACTTGGTCACCGTGTCCTGATGTAGTGACTTGCCGAAGCTGGAAGCACTGAAAGACGCTGCCAGGAAGAGCGGGATCCAGGTCCACATCGCATACAGTTCCCACATGTGGCCCAGGTATCCGAAGTTGGTCAGCCGCAGCGGCCGGAGGTGCAGCGACCGGCCCATGTGACGCCAGTGAAACGGGGCGGTGGGAGCGGCATATGGCCCGAGTTTTCCAGCGAACCACCCGCTGATCCCGCCAGCAACCGCAAGGCCCGACACTGCATAGATGACCGGCTGCCACGCGCCGATGCCCCCCAAGGCCTTGACCAGGTGCGGCGATGCGCTGCCTACTGTTAGGGCACCCACCAGCATGCCGATCGCCAAGCCTCGATCGTGCTTGGTCCAAGTGGCCATGATCTTCATACCCACTGGGTATACAGCTGCCAGCGCCATGCCTGTCCCGAACCGCAACAGGACTGCCACCATGAAACCGCTGTTGAGCGCTGGAATGAGCGCGTTGAGCAGCGCCCCCAGCAGCGCACCCGTCGCGAAGACCTTTCGGGGAGACCACAGGTCGGGGATGTTGAGCAGGGCGCTGAGCAGTGCTCCCAGGACGAAGCCGAGCTGGACTGACATGGTCAACCACGCCGCCTGTCCACCTGAGACATCCCAGTGATCCATCAGAGCCGGCACGACAGCAGTAGCGGAGAACCACAGGCTCATGGCCAGGAGTTCGCCCAGTGAGAGCAGGATCAGGTGGGGCCATTTGCCCGCCACTATCTGAATCCTGTCAACTGAATTCCCTGCACGAAGTACCGCTGTGTCAGGAAGAACAGTATCACTATGGGTATCACCGCTGTCACTGCAGCCGCCATTTGATACGGCCAGTTCATCACGAAAGTACCGTGGAACGAAGCAATCCCTACCTCCACGGTGCGCATCGTCATGGACCGGGTGACAACCAGGGGCCACAGCAGGTTCTTCCAAGCATCGATGAAGGCGAAGAGACCGATCGTTGCCAGCGCCGGCTTGGCGAGTGGCAGCGAGATCGTCCAGAATACGCGCCACGAACCCGCTCCGTCGATCCGTGCGGCATCCTCGAGTTCTCTGGGAACCGAGCGAAAATACTGCCGCATCAGGAAGATTCCCCAGACAGACACCAGCTCGGTGCTGATCAGTCCGCCATAAGTGTCTATCCAGCCGAGTGCGTCCACCAACAGGAATCTGGGAATGAGCACCACGACTGCCGGGACCATCATGGTTGACAGGTAGAGCATGAACAGTCGGTCACGCCCTCGGAAGTCGAACTTCGCGAATGCGTAGCCGGCCGTTGCAGCCGTGAACAGCTGCCCCACGACGACTGCGGACGCGAACACGAACGAATTGAGGAAATAGCGACCGAACGGACGTGCCGTCAGGGCGCCAGCGTAGTTGTCCCAACGCAGCGATTCCGGCACTAGTCGAGGCGGGAAACGGAACACCTCGAGTTCGTCCATGAAGGAGGTGGCTATCATCCAGAGAAATGGGAGCAGCATCGTTGCAGCCAGAAGAACGGCGAGCCCCCAGGCTGCAGATTCTCGCCACGGTCGCGAGCGCCGCAAGCGCCCCATTACCGGCTCACCTTGAGCCGTTGCTCCAGCGTGCGGAACTGGAGCCACGTTACCACGAAGATGATCGCGAACAGCACCCAACTCATTGCGGCGGCGTTGCCGAACCGGAAGAACTCCCACGCCTCCTGATAAATGTGAAAGACTGCCACATCAGTGGCGTGCAGCGGTCCCCCCTCAGTCATCACGTACACGGCGCCAAAGACCTGGAATGACCCGATCACCGATGTTATCAGCACGAAGAACAGTGTGTGGCGCAGACCCGGGATTGTGACGTGAAAGAACCGCTGCAATGGGCCGGCCCCGTCTATGCGGGCGGCGTCATATAACTCAGTGGGAATCGTGGCTAATCCTGCCTGAAACAATATCATCTGGTACCCCACCACCATCCACACAGCCATGATCATAATCGACAGGAGAGCGGTATTGGGTGAACTCAGCCAGCCTACCGCGGGTAGTCCGAGCACCGAGAGCAGCCAATTGATGAGACCGTAGTCGTCATGCAGCATCCATTGCCACACCATCGCAATGGCCACCAGACTCGTGATCGTCGGCAGAAAGAGCATTGCACGCAGGAAGACGACGCCGGCAACCTTGCGGCGCACCACCAACGCGATCCCGAGGGCGAGCGCCATCGATGCGGGCACGTGGAAAGTGAATACTGCGGTGTTGCGGATCGCGTTCCAGAACATGCCATCGCCCAGCAGGCTGACGTAGTTGGCCAACCCAATGAACGGCCGGGCAGCGTCAATCAAGCTCCATCTGTGGAGGCTGAGCCACGCCGCAAACGCGAGCGGTCCGATTGTGAAGATCAGCAAATGAACCAGCGAGGGGGCTAGGAACGACCAGGCAACGAGATTACTGCGGAAAGCCCGAGGTCGCTCGGCAAGACCGGCCAGTGACAGCAGAGGCGCGGCCAGGCTGAGCCCGATGAGGGCGACGGCTACCATGGTCGTGGTTGGTCCACCGGCGTGCTCGTAGGGCAGGCCTACCAGACGCACCGCCCCGACGTCAGCGACCGCATACCCCACGCCGTCAACCGTAATACGACCATCCGAAGGGCGGTCCGTCATTGCCAGTGCCCGTGCCACCGGAGCTGATAACAAGGGGGATTCAACGTCTCCGGCCGAGCCACGGAGGACGAAAGCAAGGCCCGTCAACTGAGCAACTCCTCCTGGCCGCCCCGTCAGATCTCCCAGGTCCGGTACCAAGCGGAGGGCGTGGGCTGCGACTGCGACGCGGTGATCCGTTGCCTCCTGCAGCCTTGCAGTGGCCCAATTCCGGGCTAGCCAAAGCGACGACGTGAGGGAGACGATTACAGTGGTGGCCACGAGAAAACCGATGACGGCCGCTGCCCGTCGCTCGCGGATCACGGGGAGCTTGACCCACAAGAGGAGACCCAGGAGCAATGAGCCCAGCAAGGTGAACAGCGCAGCTGAGTTCGCGACGGGTATTCGGGCCTCCGATCCACGGCGGGCGCTGAGGAGGAGGGTGCCGACCTGGTACCAGGAGTCGGCGTCATACAACGCCGCCCGAGCGGCGAGCCCGTCTCCTGCTTGATACACCACTGACTCATCGAGCCACGGATCGACTTCGTCGCTGAGGCGCCATCGGTCAGGAAACACTCCATCCAATAGCGCCGGTTGTTGGGTCTCCCGTAGTGTTCCAACTGCGATCCTAGCTTCCGCGGCCAGCAGGTCGCGCTCCGCCGCTGTCACAGCAGACAGTGCGGTATAGAGAGCGGCCGCGCAGGCTATCGCCAGTAACGCGAAGGCGGCGCCGCCGAGGAATAGGCGGCGTTTCTGCGCAACCGGAGTCACCGTGCTCTCACTCTGTCTATCTGTCGGGCGATCTCGGAGGCAGCTTGCTGGAGATCATCTCCCCGCAACAGGTGGCGATCCATGATGTCGAAAGAGAGTTCTTCGATCTCGTAGAAGTCCACGACCACCGCACCCCAGGGAGGGCGACTACCGGCTACCTGCGTTAGGAATGCCTGCTCTAGTCCCAGCGTATCTTGCTGGGCCAGTTCCAGCGCCACTGTTCGGAATGCCGGGATCTCGAGGTGGTTCTCCCCACGAATGCGCTGCGCTTCCTCGCCAGCCAAGAAAGCCGCTAGTTCCACTGCCAGTCTCTTGCGACTCACGTTGGTGGGAACAGCCCAACCCGATGTGTACACTACGTTCTGGGGGGCCGCACCCTGACGGTGGGGAATCGGTGCGATCCCGACACGGATGTCACCTCTCGCGTTGTAGTGCAGCAGCCGCGGTACCAACCAGTGTCCGGAGTGGAGCATCGCCTGCGCTCCTACATAGAAGCGGCCCACCCGCATGGGGTCACCGCCCCGGAGGAACTGGACAGGCGCCGCCTTCCACTCGGTCACCAGGGACGTCAAGAACTCGAATGTCTCAACGGTAGCTGGGGAGTCCAGGTACCCAGCCGTTGTGTTTCCCTGTGGATCCAGGATGTCGCCCCCCGCTGACCAGACCCATGGTATCCACTCGAATAGCCGGCGCGGGAAATCGATGGCGTAAGTGTCGGTCTCACCGTCGCCGTCCAGATCCCGTGTGACGGAGCGCGCCGTCTCCAGGAATTGATCCCAGGTCCACTGATCGGCAGGGGGTGGTGGCACGTCCAGTTCGTCAAACAGGGCTCCATTGTAGAAGATGACCATGGGCGTGAAGCCCTTGGGAAATGCATGGAGCTGCTGAGACTTCGTAAAGATTCTCAGGACTTCAGGGAACACCATGGCCGGATCGTAATCCACCCTGTCTAGGTATGGTGCCAAGTCGAGCACCAATCCGCGCTCTACGAATGCGGGTATGTCCGGCGCGTCGAGCAGAAAGACATCGGGCGGAGTCCCCGAGGCTATCTCCGTCGCCAGCTTCTCACCGTAGTTCGTGACGATTGACTCGACGGTGACCTCAACTCCAGGATTCTGCTGGGAGAATCGGTCTGCGATCTGCTGCTCCGCCATCACTTCGAGATCGGTTGCCCAATTGAGCACCCGCAGTGTTATGCGGCGGGAATCCGGTCCATCAGCAGTGCAGTTGAGCAGCAAGGGCACGAGGTGCAGCAGGGCCAGGCGTCTGGTCTTGAACAGGTCGCGGCGGCACATCTACAGCCGGTCCCAGCGCTGGTCGGGAATCAGGCGTTTCCGGTCTGGGCCTGCAAACAAATGCGCCCGGGTCCTGTCTACTCTGACCCCGACTTGATCCCCCGCGGTGGCGCCGTATTCGGGGTCCACCCTGGTCACCCAGTGGTCATTCCCAGGGCCTGCGAGATGCACCAGCGATTCGTTGCCCAGCGGCTCCAGGCGGACTATCTCGGCAGTGAAGTCGACTTCATGCACCGTTGTGGTCAGATAGAGCGCCTCGGGCCGCACCCCGAGTATGGCGGGACCCGAGTGCATATAGGTTGGCAGGTCAAGTGACAGGCCGTTGCCTTGGAACACCGAGCCGATCTTCGCCGGCAGTAACTCACCCTCAGTCGTATTGATTGGTGGTGAGCCGATGAAGGTCGCCACGAAGAGATTGGTCGGCGACCGGTACACCTCGAGCGGTGTCGCGAACTGCTGTAGGCTACCGCCCTTCATGACAGCGATGCGCTGTCCCAGAGTCATGGCTTCCACCTGATCGTGCGTGACGAATATCATGGTGATGCCGAGTCTCCGGTGCAGCTGAGCGATCTCGGCGCGCATCTCCAACCTGAGTCTCGCGTCGAGGTTTGACAGGGGTTCGTCGAACAGAAAGACACTCGGCTCGCGCACCAGCGCTCGACCCAGGGCGACTCGCTGTCGCTGCCCTCCGGAGAGCTGGCCCGGACGGCGGTCGAGTAGGGGCTCGAGGTCCAGCACTGCGGCTGCGTGTATCACCTTTTCTGCAACCTCCGCCCGGGGGAGCCCGCGCATTTTGAGCCCGAACCCGAGATTCTGACGCACGGTCATATGCGGATAGAGTGCGTAGTTCTGAAACACCATTGCTATGTCACGGTCCGCCGGCTCGACGTCGTTTACCGCTCGTGGGCCGATCCGGATCTCCCCTGCGCTCGGTTCTTCCAGTCCGGCAATGGTCCGCAGCACCGTGGTCTTGCCGCACCCCGACGGTCCCAACAGGACTACTAGTTCTCCAGGAGCGATCTCCAGGTCGAACGCGCGCACTGCCGGTACGTCGTCAAACCACTTCTCAACCCCGCAGAGCGTGACACCGGCTGTCTTCGGCTGGTTACTCATACGGGATCTCAAGGGGGTTTCCCACCTCGGACACGTGCTCTGTCCCGTCGACGGTGGCCACGATTGTGTGTCCCGTACGCTCGATGTCGATCGATCTGCCACGTACCACCGCACCTGTGAGTGTGACTCTGTCCAGCTCGAATGGCAGAGGATCGACGATTATCCCATCAGACGTCGGTTCCAACCCTGCCACGCCGCGGATCAACAGGTCGAGCACCCAGCTGTGCTGGTAATCGTCGATTCCGCGGTATACCGACGGATGTCCGGTGATTGGGTTGTAGTGCTCATAGCAGTTTGGCCTTTCGACGTCGCCGCCGTGAAACATCATGTGCACGAACCGAGTCAAAACATCGACAGCTACCGCACCTACCTCCCGTCTGCCACGGTGCCATTGTCTGATCAGGCCCTCGACGATATGACTGTTGATCATCGGCCAGGTACGGCCATTCCATGGGCAGTTGTGTCGCTTTCCCTTCCACTCGGCATAGGGGTTGAAGAGGGGATCGTCCATACTCGATGACGGCACCGGATAGGGCGCGCCGAATTCTGTCGGGTCTACCAGGTGATCGACTAGCTGGTGCAGCGTGCGTTCGTCCAACAGATCAGTCAACAGGGGATAGAAACAGACCGCTGCCTTGACGCGCGTAGGCTGCATTGCTGCGGGATTCACGTCGCTGAACATGGCAGCGACTGGATCCCACATGCACTCGGCGATGCTAGTAGCGATCAAGTCGGCACCGCTTGCCCAGTAATCCGAGTCCATATCGCACCCGAGGCGTCGAGCGATCCTCTGCAGTGCCCGCTTGAGTTGATAGGCATAGACCGTGACGTCGATACCCTTGAGGCTCAGACCAGATCGCCAGCCCACGCGATCAGCGTGAGGAAACACCACCTGATAGCGGGACATGTACTCTTGGCCCGTCTCAAAGTGGTTTGCTACATCGTACATCCCACAGACTTCGCGGTCACGTGTTTGGTCGAGCCACTTGGCGTACCGGGAGAGGCCGTCGTAGGCGCGTTCCAGGAAGCGGATGTCGTCATGAACGGCGTCGACAGCCAGCACAGCGTCACCCCAGTTGGCGTGGTAGAAGTCGGTTCCTATCTGGTGGTTGGTATAGATCCGGCCGTGCAGAGACCCATTTTCTCGCTGGCACTCCAGGAAGTTGAGCAGCGAGCCTCGGGCCAAGTCCGGCGTATACGCCCACCGGGTCTCCCACATGTGGCACTGGGCACTGTAGGTGATTGGAACGTGGAAGTAGCCTATTCCTTCCGCCACAGCCGGGTAGCGGACATACCCACTGTCTCCCTCCAGCCGGTTCAATCTCAGGCCGTAGATCCGATAGTCGTAGTAGCGAGTCAAGTACTCGTCGGAGCAACTGAAACGGGGGAACGATTCGAAGAAGTCAATCCAGGGGGTGGCGGGATCGCTGGAACCACGGGCCTTCGCCCTGTGGCGAGCCGCGTCCCGTCCAGTGTCCCGCTCTCCTGACGTTGCGCGGTCACAAGGGGCTAATTCTATGGAAAACTCAATGGTGGGCACTCGATCAAACGGTACGGCTACAGCGAGGTAGACCTGGCCTGACTCAGTGATACCGCCCAACTCGATGCCGTCTCTGAGTCCGCCCGACTCGCCACCTTGCCAGTGTTCCCAGAATGGCGTGTGCTGCCACAAGGGGGTGGGCAACGCTCCCTCGGAGCGCATGGCAGCGAGCCGATGTTCACCGCTACCGATCTCGCCGTTTACCGAGAGCGTGGCCATGATCTCCAGAGGGAATTCGTGCCGGTCGATCAGAATCCGTCGCCAACGCAGCGCTGATTCGCTGTCCACTCGTTCAATCTCGTTCACGGTCTCCCCGGGTTGTGCCGAGAAGGCCACGAGGTACCTGGTCTCAGATACTTCATCCGTTCTCGCGCCAGCATCGTGTGTGACCCACCGCGAAACTAGTCTTCCTCCAGGCTGTGCGAACCGCTCCTCACGGAGAATGAGTTGGTCGAGAGAGCGCCACTCGGTTGTAAGCTTGTGTGGTTGCCAGGAGCGATTCAGCTCACTGAGCGACAACTCGGCTCCATCGTGGTTGACCAGTGCAACGGTGAAGACGGGGGCGAACGGGTGGTTGTAGACGAGTGCCTCATCCCAGAATCCCGGACGATGCAGCATCAGTGGGAATGGAGGAGCCCAGATGATCCCGTCCCCACAAGATAGGAACCACTTGTCCTGACGTCTCAGTGCCTGCAGTCTCTCGACACCCGCTGAGGATGCCTGTTCAGCCAAGCTACTTCCCTCTGGCTGTGGTGAGGAGGTCAACGAAGGCGTATCCCTCCACTTCGGAGCGCTCGCCCTGGGTGAAGTCGACTGCTTGGCCAAAGGCAGGACCGTCGTAGACAAAAGTGTGATACTCGCCGTGTTCACCGCACGGATCGAGGTCGTCGGTGCATCCCAGCTCGGTTACGAGGTCGGCGTCGAGTTCGCGGCCGAGGAAAGGTGCGGCTGGTCGGCTCAGGTCTACGCTGACAACGAGCGCCTGATATCCGCGTTCGACCACTTCCCACGCCAGCTCGATCGGTGGTTCGCCCCACAGCGGCTCTAAGTGCTCGAGTCCGGCTGCCGTAACCCGATCTTCATACCAAGCACGAACCTGTTCCAGGTGGATGTTGCCGCATATCACGCCTGACACACCGTGGTCCCTGAGCTCCTGCAGTGTTCGCAGGAAGACGGTCTCGAAGTCATCCGGTCTGATGTGATCCAAGATTGGTTGCAGTCCCAGATGACGTGCCTGCCGCTCAATCAGCTTATATGGGACGCCGTGAGATCGCACGCGCTTGGAGGAGCCGTCGTATATGTTGGCGAGGTATTTGACGTCGAGATTGATTCGACGAGCTCGGTCTAAGGCGAGGACGGATTCCTTGCCGCCGCCACTCATGAGAGCATAGATCATGGTCTAAAGTACGTTCCCGGAAAGGGAGCCGGCTAGACCACCGCGAGGTCTCCCACGGGAAGTGACGAACCCAGTGGTGTGCTTGGGTATCCGGCTCTCGTGGGTCTCTACCGATAAAGAAGATGGTCCCGGATGCCGATGAATAATGTCACGGGCTGTTCACGCACACTGTGAAGGTGGATCAGGCAAGGCTGCCGTACTGCGACAGAGGTACTAAGGTCGCGGAGTCGTTCCGAGAGGCCGCCGCCTACATGCCGGGTTCGCGGTGTTGGTAGAGGTAGCCGATCAAACCCTGAGCTGCCGTCACTGCGTCGGAGCAGAACTCCAGTTCGACGCGCAATATCTGTTGGCCAAGACAGCCCGCTGGTGGCCGGTGCGAAAGGAGTAGACTATCTGTTTCCACAGCTAATCCCGGCCGGCGTCTGACGATGGAATGGATCTCCAGGCGATCGCTCCGACTCAGCGCTTGGATGCTACCGCCCGTGTGCACTATGCAATCCCGTATCAGCATCACGTCGGAGAGCCACCGCCACAGGTTTTGTGGTGGCTCAAGGCTGAGTGATTGTGCGAGAAAGGCGTGGGCCCTCGCAAAGACATCACCTGCCAGATCGTCTATCCCGGTGGCGAGTGCGTAATCTTGCTGTACCGTCCTGCAAAACACCGAGAGCCGCGCCTCAACGATGAGTGCCAAGAGCGTGACAAACGAGTAGGTCTGGAGCCTGGGCAACAAGTCACCAAAGTGTACCGGGTGCACACGTCCGTCTCTGGAGTTCACCGCAGTCGAGTTCTCTTCCTGGCGGACACTATCCAGCTGTATCTCGAACGTGGTGAGGTACGATCGTAGCCCGTCCAGCAGGTTGCGGGTCGTCGCTTTCTCGAGATCGACTGACATCAGGTGCTGGTGGGCAAAGCCACTTGGACTACAACTGGTAGGAGATACGCCGCCGCGACGTAGAACCAGTATCGAGGTGCGAAGTCGGGGCGATGGGACATGGGTTCGTATCCGGTGATCTTCAATACGCTGGGGCGCACGGGCATGGTACACCACACAAGGTGTTGGGAAGCAACCACAAACATTACGACCACAACCGGAAAGCGAAAGCCTCTGCGCTGTTACGTGCCGTCGTGTTCAGAAACGGTACATGATGCTACCAGTGCGGTTCCTAGGATTGTCTAGTCTGCAATCCGGAGACACCGCCTGTGCTGGCGCGCGTACGATCGGCAGCCGTGCTTGGGATCGATGCATACCTGGTGGATGTCGAAATAGACATCAGCAATGGATTACCCTCGTTCACTACCGTGGGATTGCCACAAGGGGCGGTCAAGGAGGGACGGGAACGGGTCGGAGCGTCCATCGCGAACTCGGAATTCCTGTTTCCTTTGAAGCGGATAACGGTAAACCTCGCCCCGGCGGACATTCGCAAGGACGGATCGGCGTTTGATTTGCCCATTGCGCTCGGGATACTGGCGGCCACTGAGCAGCTGAATCGCAAGTCGCACGGTTTCCCTAGGCAAAGACTCGGCGATTATGTGGTCGTCGGTGAGCTGGGACTGGAAGGAGGACTACGCCCCGTCCGTGGCGCTCTACCCATTGCTCTCGAGGCCAAGTCTGCCGGAATCAAGGGTGTCATCGTGCCGGCCGCGAACCTCGCCGAAGCCGGCGTGGTGAACGGCCTCGAGATCCTCGGCGCCGAGTCTCTGGAGCAGGTTGCCGATTTCTTTGCCGGCAGAAGCTCGCTCAGAAGGGAGCAGGTCGACACACGGATCCTGTTCGGATCCAGAGTGCATGACGATGTCGACTTTGCCGAAGTGAAGGGGCAGGAACACGCCAAGCGCGCCCTAGAGATCGCTGCCGCCGGAGCGCACAACCTGTTGATGATCGGCTCGCCGGGCTCTGGGAAGACCATGCTGGCGCGGCGGGTCCCGACCATCCTGCCGAGAATGAGCCTCGAAGAGGCACTCGAGACGACGAAGATACACAGCGTTGCCGGTCTCCTACCTCCGGGGACGTCCCTGGTGACCACGCGCCCGTTTCGTGCCCCTCACCACACCATCAGTGACGCCGGGTTGATAGGGGGCGGTTCGTATCCGCGTCCCGGAGAGGTCAGCCTGGCGCATGGTGGCGTGCTTTTCCTCGACGAGTTGCCTGAATTCCGTAAGAACGTCTTGGAGGTGCTTCGTCAACCCATGGAGGACGGATTCGTAACCATATCCCGGGCTGCAACATCATTGTGCTATCCCGCCCGCTTCATGCTTGCGGCCGCAATGAACCCTTGCCGGTGCGGCTTGTGGGGCAATCCCGGACGGAACTGCGTATGTAGTCTGTTGGAGGTCGAGCGCTATCTCTCGCGCATCTCAGGACCATTACTCGATCGAATCGACATTCACATCGAGGTGCCGGCGGTGCCGTATCGGGAGCTATCGGTGGATCGCTCGGGTGAGCCCAGTGCTGCGATCAGTGAGCGGGTGAACAGAGCGAGGGAAGTGCAGTTGGAGCGGTTTGCCACGCGGGACGGCGTGTACGCCAATGCGCATATGGGCCCCAGGGATCTGGGGGCGTTCTGTCGGGTGAGCGACGCGGCAGATGCGCTGCTGAAGACCGCAATCCAGCGGCTTCACCTGTCGGCCCGGGCCTATCATCGGGTACTCAAGATCGCGCGGACGATTGCGGATCTTGTGGGCAGTACCGCGATCGAGGCGGCGCAAGTCTCCGAGGCCGTTCAGTATCGGAGTCTCGACCGGCCGGTGCAGTGAGAATCGTCCATTTGTGGTCACGGTTTCGAGGCCTTGGAAAGATGACTAGAAATAGTCATCTTATAGTCATGAAGAAGCCTGTGACACCAGGTGTCCGGGTCGCGGAACTCAAGGCGCGGCTCAGTGCCTATCTCCGGCGGGTGCGGGCCGGTGAGTCCATCACCGTGCTCGACCGTGACACCCCCATCGCTCGCCTGGTGCCCATAGGCGCGGCAGCGCCGCTTTCGGTGCGGCGATCCCACGGTCGCCTCCAGGACCTCCGGCTGCCGCCCCCGCTCGAGCTCGGGGTCGACGTGGTGGATTTGCTACTCCAGGAGCGGCAGGCCGATCGATGAACGCCTATCTCGATGCCTCGGTCCTGCTGCGTCTGGTGCTCGGTCAGCGGGGTCAGCTTGCGGAATGGAAGGCCGTGCGGGTGGGTGTAGCGAGTGCGCTGACCGAGGTGGAATGCCTCCGCACGCTCGACCGGTTGCGGCTTCACGGTACTGCAGCGGACGAGATCGCCGTCCGTCGCGAGGCGGTGTACCGCCTGGTGGAGCGTATCGAGTTGGTCGAGCCGACATCAGTCGTGCTACGTCGCGCGGCGCAACCCATGCCGATGGCTTTGGGCACGCTCGACGCCGTCCACTTGGCAACGGCCTTGCTGTGGCAGGAAACGCGCGAGAAGGATCTGGTCCTCGCCACTCACGATCGGGCGCTAGCGCTGGCGGCGCGGGCGAGCGGATTGCACGTGATCGGCGTGTAGAGCTCAGCCTGCTGGCTGGCGCGACCTTTCGTAACCCGGCTCGGTAATGCTGCAGGCCACAGCCACGAGGAGGGCCGGCAGGGACAGGATTCCTGTGGTGCGCGACGTCATGGTTCACATCCGGCGATCATCTGGCGCGGTGCCGTCCGCGCCGACGCAACCTCACCCAAGAGTTGAATCGAATCTGTCAGGGCGCTCACGTTCCAGTGGCCCAAGCACAAAAAGCGGTGCCGCGGACGGGCGCCCGCTTGAGACCGAACGCGCCTAGCGCTCACCTGGATCAGCGCCGGACAGGTTGATATCTCTCCTGATCGGGCCCGCCTGTGCAGTCAAGTCGAGTCTCAGTTCCGTGCGGTCTCCAATATGTACTTCGAGCGTCTCGAGGTGGCTCGGCAGCCGAACTTCATAGCTGGCCGTTGACGTGGCTGCGTTGCGTATCTGAAACCCGTCCGGCAAGACCACGATTTCTTCACTTCCGTCCCCTCCGATTACCCCAGCCGATGCCGATGCCGTGGGGTCGACGGTGAGATACAGGGTACCCCCTGCTTGTACGTGGACGATCCTCAGCGTGAACTCCGGGCCCGCCGGCGTGAACGTGATCACCGGGCCGAGCTCACGAGGCTCGATTGGAGCGGGCACTGCCTCTGGCTGCTCCGCGGGCGCTCCCACGACGAGTGACTTCAAGGCGTCCCAGCGCTCTGCCAGCCACGCGCGAGCCGGAGTCGCAGATAGTGCTGCGGTGAGTATCACGATTGCGGCCGCCGCCCGCGTGACACGCCACCTCGACCAATGCCGTTGCAGCACTGAGGGACGGATCTTCCCGACGACTTCAGGAGGGCTCGAATCGCGGGGTGTCGCAGGCTGATCTTCGAGCTGCAAGGCGCAGCTGAAATCCTGGGACAACTGGCACAACTCATCCATCTTGCATCGGCATTCGTCGCACTCGTGCAGATGCGCGTGAAACAGCCGTGCTTCCTCCTGTGAGCACTCTCCGTCCAGGAGCCTGATCACATCACCGTCTTCCATATGTCGTCCGTCATCGGCCGCCGGTTGAATCATGAGAGTGTCCCCGCTACCTGGGCTAATTCGTTTGCGAGCTTGCGCAGGGCCCGCGCGATCATCGTACCCACTGACCCGGTTGTCGTGCCGACCGCCTCCGCGATCTCCTTGTGCGAGAATCCTTCCTCTCGCATGAGCAACACGGTGCGATCTTTGGTCGAGAGCTTCAGCAACATCTCTCTCACGAACTGACGGCGCTCATCCCGCTCGAGCTGCTCCAGTGGAGTCGGTGGGGCATCCACGTGCGGCGCCCTGGAGGGGGCCTGGAACAGCGCGACCGCGTGCCTCTGCTTTTTCCAGTCATCGCGCACCACATTGGTTGCCACCGTGAAGAGCCATGCTCTGAGATTGTCCGCTCGTGCAGGCGGCTGCCTGAGGAGTCGTAGATACGATTCCTGGGCGGCGTCTGCTGCCTGGTCCGGGTCCCCCGTCAGGCGGGTGAGGTAGCGGAGCAGAGCATCATGGTGTGCGGCAAATAGCGCGTTCAGGTCCACGGCATACAACGTTGCCGCTTGGATCCCCGGCGGGGAAGTACGACCCCCGCGCACCGCCGTCGTCCCCGGCACCAGTCTGTCTCTCAGTGCCAAGTCAAGCCGAGTGTGAACACCACGGATACGTTAGTGGTGTCATTGAAGAACAAGAACATGGCGTCTACGTTTGGCGTCACAAAGAAGTTGCCGCCCAAATGAAGATCGAAGCCGGTTCCGGCATCGAGTGCGATGCCACTCTCTTCGCCGCCCATCCACGATTCTTCGCCCGCGGCGACACCAAACCCCAGCTTCAAGAACCACTCTTGCAGCGGCCCGCGGCTTCCCCGTTGTAGGTGGAACGGGAAGATCGAGCCGGTCGCGGTGACGGCCACTCGGTTCGTCTCGATACCGAACTGGTCGCCGCGCCACCAATGCAGCACCTGGCCACCGAACTGAACTCGAGAATTCGGTGTGCCACCCATGCGCACGTAGCCCGCCGCACCGCGGGTACCGTCCATCCAGCCACCGCCACCGCCGAAGCTCAGCCAGAAACCCCTGTGGGCCCCCTCGTGCTGGGCACAGGCCATTCCGGTAGCCAGGGCGCCTAGGGCGATCAGGAGAATTGCAGATCGTTGGAACATGTAGCCCCCTGCTGTGTATTGCGTATAATAAATATACAGTTGTAAATTAGGTATCAGGATGTCGTCCACTAAATGAACGATCGGTGGGAGCGCATTCTGACGGCTTCCAGGCAAGTGACACGGTGCAAACGGAACGGCGCAGACCAAGATGACAGTAGGCAGCTGGGTCCGAGACGTGGCGCGCGGACTGAAAGAACTGACGGTGCTGGGGGCAGTAGCCCATCTTCTCGTTGGGGCGGCGGCGGCCCAAGACGGGGGTGGGGGCGGGGGCGGGGGCGGTCAGGGTGGAACGATTGCGGGCACTGTTCTGGCGGCGGATCAGTCGGCTCCCCTGGCGTGGGCGACGGTGTCCATCACGCAACTCTCCTCCCCGGTGACCGCTGTGGGAGAGCCCGAGTTTGCGCGTGACCGGACCGCCATCACAAGCGGCGACGGCACCTACCGCTTTACGGAGCTTACCCCGGCCCAATACCGACTCCATATCAGACGGATTGGCTACTACCCCGCCACGATAGAAGTAGAGCTCAAGCAACCGAAGAGCGTCACAGTGTCGGCCGCCTTGGAGGTTGCTCCGGTGCAGCTCGAGAGGTTGGTGGTCAAAGGGATTACGCCCGACAAATATGCCCGGACTACGGATGGAGACGTCAGCGCAGGGCAAAAGCGGATCGAGATCGAGCGGTGGCGGCAGAAGGCCTTTCTCGGCAGTGACGTCCGGGCTCTTACCCATGCCGACGTTCTCGAAGCGGTCACGTTGGGGACTGCGGATCCCCTTCGTGCCCTACAGAGGCTTCCGGGGGTGACCACCCGCGACTCATGGACGGCGGAGGTCTGGACACGTGGTGCCTCGTGGGGCCAGACGCGCGTCTACTTCGACGACCTCCCGCTACTCAACCCGCTACATGCTGGTGGTGTTACCTCGGCGGTGAATGAGGATGTGTTGGGTTCCGTCTTGTTCCATCCCGGTGTCCGACCGGTCACGTTGGGCGAAGGTGCAGCCGGTGTCGTGCACTTGCGATCTCGTCCGGCCGGGGGGAGCGGAGACCTGCGGGGCCACGTCGGCGCCGCGTTGTTTTCCGCCGGTCTCACGCTCGAACGCCGGTTCTCGCGCGGACGGATAGGGGCCCTGCTTGGCGGTCGCAGGTCGACCCTCGAAGGACCGAACTGGGAGCACCTGCCCCAGGAGTTCGGCGACTTCGCCGGGCGGTTCGATGTCGACCTCGGGAGAGACTGGTCCATCGAAGCCAGCGGGTTATGGGAGCGAGACTGGATTAATACGGATCTCCCCGATGGGCCAAGGGGCAACCAGTTTGCATGGGGCAACGCCGTCGGCAGGCTAACGTTCGATGGACCGGTCCCAGGAGCCAATGCGCGTCACACGGCCGGTTTCTCCCAGTTCGACTTGTCCGTCAGACAATACCGGTCTGCGGCGTCGATCGATCGCTTCAATAGTCACAATCCCACCCAAGGAAACACCAACGGGCGCATCAATCACTTTATCTTGAGCGGTGAATTCGGGTCGGTGAGTCCCGAACAGGACGTGGACGGATGGCGGGCCGGCTACCAGCTCATGCATCGTCTTCTGAAGTATGATGGGGCACCCATATCACCCTATCCGATACAGACGTTCTTGGGTCCGCTTTCTCTACAACAAGATCTGACCGTAGGCTCCCTGTGGGGTGAGGCTCGCTGGAAGCCGGCCAACGGGCTCACGGCGCTAGGTGGGATACGAGTGGAAGCGTCCGGCTCCATACGAAACGGGGGTCGAGTTCGCTTGGCCCCTCACATCTCGGTTCGATACGCGGTGTCAGAGCGGTGGAGTCTTTCCGCCGGCGTGGGCCGGACCTATCAGTACTTGCAGCTGTTGGCTCAAGCCGGGCTGAGTGTCGGGCCCGGACTCCCGACCAGCCATGTCTGGCTGCTTGCGGGGCGGGATACACCGGCAGCACGAAGCGACGTCGTTTCGTTGGGCGCGGAGCGATGGTTGAGCGATCGGTGGCTGACGTCGGCCGCTCTGTATCTGCGCCGTGTTGCTGGCATCACTCTCGTTGACCCGACCCCCGGACCGCTCCCGGCCAGGCCCAATACGGTTGTCGGCGAGAGCGGGGCCCGCGGGTTTGAGGTGTCTCTCCGGCGCTTGGCGGGAAGCTTCACGATGTCGGCGAGCTACAGTCTGGGTGTGTCCGAGATACGAGCGGCAGGACTCCGGTTTCCCGCCCCGTCCGACCGCAGTCACGCCATCGACGCGACTGGTACGTGGAGAGTGCCGCGGAAAATCGTCGGGGGGGCGATCCGCATCGGGAGCGCGTTCACTGCCATGTCGGGTGCTCCGTACACGCCGTTGTATCCCGGGTCCTACGAGTGCGACTACGTGCTCGACCGTTGCAGAGAGCTCGTCTCAGATATCATCGGTGAACCAAACTCGGCCCGGTCTCCGTGGTACGGCAATCTGGACCTGCTATTCGACTGGAATCGGGCGTTCTCAGCATGGAAGCTCGGTTTCTTTGTCCAACTCCACAACGTTTTCAGGCGCGACAATGCCGTGACGTATTCTGTCACCCGAGAGGGGCCATGCCACCGTGACACCGGCGACGCACCGTTCTGCAGTCGTCAGCAAGACCTCTTCCGGCCGGATTTGCCCGCCGTGACCACGGCAGGTCTGAGGATTTCCTTCTAGGAAACGGCCGCCGCACCCGCCGTACGCACAAGCGAGATAGCTCCCCGTCCGTCGAGCCACCACGAGGCATAGAACTAACGAGTGCGGCGTGTCAGAAACCGACGGCCGCAGTCGTTGAACCGAGTGATCCTCTCCCCCGACCTCGCAGGGAGGGGGCAGGTGACGGACGCCGAGGATCAGATCCTCTATGAGGAGGGTGATCGAGAATGAGCCAACCTTCAATGGCGCGCCGGAGAACGCGGGGGGAAAGACCGATGATCGTCTTGCGCTCGTCGCTCGTCGTGGCTGCTGTGGTTCTAGTGTCCAGTCAAAGCAGGCTTGCGGCACAGGCCCGTGTTACTGGGATCGTGCTGGAGAACGGGAACCACCGCGCCGTGCCAACCGCCCAGGTCGACATCCTGGAGCGGCGACTGCGGACAATCACCGACAGTGATGGGAGGTTTGTGCTGGCCGCGGTACCGATCGGCACACACACTCTGCGCGTGTCCCGCATCGGGTTCCAACCGACCGAACGGGAAGTTGTCGTGTCCGACACTGGGTCCGTTGACCTGGTCATATCGGTGGTCCCTGTCGCGCTCCGGCTCAGTGAAGTGGTTGTTGTGCCCAGTCGTTACGGGGTCTTGGAGGCGGAGGTTGTGTCGCAGCAAACGGTGACGCGTGACGAGATCGAAATCATGCCGCAGGTGGGTGAGGATGTGTTTCGAGCGCTCAAACGGCTCCCGGGCGTTGCCGCCGATGACATCTCCACTAGGCTCAACGTGCGAGGCTCCACCGACCGGGAACTCCTCGTCCGGCTGGACGGCCTGGAACTGTATGAGCCCTATCATCTCAAGGATTTCGACGGGGCGTTGGGGATCCTCGACATCCATTCCGTGGGTGGAATCGAACTGCTCACCGGTGGATTCCCGACTGAATACGGTGACAAGCTGGCCGGAGTATTCGAGATGGAGTCACGCACACCACCCATCACCGGGACGCGCACGACACTCGGTTTGAGCATCACCAATGCCAGCGCCATGAGTCAGGGTGGGTTCGCGGGAGGGAAAGGTCAATGGCTGGCATCAGCCCGCCGAGGCTATCTGGACATCGTCATGGCGCTCACCGGTGGTGACGACAACCTCTCGCCGCGCTACTGGGACGCCTTCGGCAAGCTGCAGTACGCAGTCCACGACCGCCATCGACTCACCGCCAGTGCGCTGCACGCCAGTGACAACCTGAGGCTCCACGAAGAAGAAGATGATGTCGATCTCGTCACGAGCTGGAAGAGCAGCTACGGCTGGCTCACGTGGGACGCTTACCCGGGTCCGGGGATATCAGCCCGCACGGTGGGTTGGGTGGGACGACTGACGCGAAATCGGATCGGTGAGCTGGAAGACCTGGGCGGGAATGACACCGGGCCGGAGTACTTCGATGTAAAGGACGACCGGGTCTTCACATTCAAAGGCGCCCGGCACGATCTGGGAGTGGAACTCTCGGACTGGATGATGCTGAAGCTCGGTGGTGAGGTGAAACAAGTCGCTGCAGCGTACGACTACTTCAACCTGACGCGCGCGCTTGTGCTGTCACCTACGGGTGAGGTCGGCGCCCGCTACCACACGACCGAGGTCAATCTCGATCCCGCTGGCGAGGAATACAGCGCGTACTTCGCGACGCGTGTGCGCCCTATTGAGGCGCTGACGGCGGAAGTAGGGCTCCGCTACGATCACATCTCCCACACCGGTGACAGTGACTGGGCGCCGCGTTTGCTGGCTGCGCTCGATCTGACCCGAAATACCACTTTGCGGGCCAGCTGGGGGCGCTACTACCAGTCGCACGGCATTCACGAGCTTGAGGTGGGGGATGGTGAGCAACAGTACTTCCCCTCCGACCTGGCCGAGCAAATCGCGTTCGGATTGGACCAGCAACTCGGGGCCGATCTGACACTTCGCATCGAGGGGTATCGCAGGACCTCGCCAGATCTGCGCCCGCGCTATGTCAACGCCGGCCGCGAGCTGCAGGCTTTCCCTGAGGCGGAGGGCGACCGCATGCTGATCGATCCGGACCGCGGGAGAGCGAGTGGTGTGGAGCTGCTGCTGCTGCGCGAACAGGGCCGCAACTGGGCGTGGTCAGCGAGCTACGCGTACGCCATTGCGGAGGATGAGATCGCTGGCAGGTGGGTGCCCAGAAACCTCGACCAACGACACACGGTGGGGCTAAACGCCAGCTTTCGCCCCACCAGTCGGTGGCAATTGGCGGGGGGCTGGTATTACCACACGGGGTGGCCGGCTACCGAAATCACGTACGCGGTCGATACGACCACCAATGGCACGGTTATGTTCTCGCGCGAATTTGGTCAACTCAACGGCATCAGATTACCCAGCTACCATCGGCTCGACTTCCGGGTAACTCGCTCATTCCCGGTGGGAGGCGGTGTGCTCCAGGCCTACGTCGACCTGTTCAACGTGTATGGCCGAACCAACCTGCGGTCCTACGGTTTCGGCGCATCACTCTACGATGACGGTCGGCTCGTGGTCAGCCGATACAACGGTGATGAGTTGCTGCCGTTCCTCCCGTCTATCGGGTTTCGCTACGAGTTCTGATGTGTAGCCAGTCCCAGCTGCGGCGTTGTGACGGCTGAGGCGGTCTTGCTGAGTTGGTTTTGCACCGTCGAGACACCACGGTCGCGGGCGCCCCGGCTGCGTGACTTGCGGCCAGTGGGAATCACAACCCCCGGCGGTCCGAGGCGTCCGGCTACCAAGCGTCTCTCAGGCGTGAAGCCAACTCGGCAACAAACTAAGGAGGTCGCAGTGCCGCTCTCGAGCTGGCTGCGAGCCTCGATCGTTACGGAGAAGACTATGAACAGGATGTTGCTTGCCATTGTGCTCGTATCATGCACTCTGTCTTGTTCCGAGAGTGTGACGGAAGTTCAACTCGAGCCCGCTTTGGCAGAGCGGCTGCAGGAGACCCTGGACAGCGCACTGACCGCGTCGGGTGGGAAGGGCGTTTCTGCCGCGGTGGTCATGCCCGGCGGGGAAGTCTGGACAGGCGTCAGCGGAATATCGGAACCGGGGGTTCCCATCACCCCGGACATGCTCTTCGACATGGGAAGCGCCGGGAAGAACCTGTTTGCGGCTCTGGTGCTCGCGCTGGCCGAGGACGGCCTGGTGTCGCTGGACGATTCCCTGCAAGAGTATCTACCACCCCTGCCGCACACTGACGGCACGATCACCCTGCGGCAGTGCCTCAATCATACGAGTGGGCTCTACATGGAAGTGGAGCATCCAGACTCGCCGTTTCGGCAGCCCTATGACTCGATCGACTTCGAGAAATGGTGGACGATCGACGAGATCTTCACCACGCTGATGGAAGATCCCTACTTCAGTCCTGGAGAGAGCTGGCACTACTCACAGGCGGGATACCAATTGGGCACTCTGATCGTGGAGCAAGTGACGGGCTCGACCGTGCCGGAGCAAATCCAGTTGCGGCTGTTGGATCCGCTGAACATCCACGGCATGCTGTTGGATCTCAGCGAGCCGATTCCTTCTGACTTCGACATCGCGCACAACTGGGTGGACACCGATGGCAACGGCACTGCTGAAGATGTTGCCGCGAGGTCCAGGAACTGGATCAACTCTCTATCGCGGATCCTGTTCTATACCACGGCCGAGGATTTCGCCAGGTGGCTGCACGGACTAATGCAGGGAGCAGTGCTGGACCAGGCTTCGCTCGATGAGATGATCACCTTCGTGTTTCCGACGCCCGGGGAACCCATGTTGGCTGGCTACGGCTTGGGGATTCTGGAACCTGCTCCCGGACTCCTCCATGAAGAACGAATGTGGGGACACAGCGGCTCGATCGACGGCTACAGAGCCGTCGCGATGTATCTGCCCAAGTACCACTTGACCGTTTCCATGCTCATAAACTTTGATGGTGACGAGGAGGAGATCAGCATCTTTGGTGAGCTGATTAGCATGTTGGTGGACCACGTTTCTTCCGGAGATTGATCCGTCACTGTCGCCCTGCGACGGCTCTGGTGGCTCCTCTATGAACGGGCATGGTGTCCCTCATTACCTGCTGTCAGAAACCGACGGCCCCGGTCGTTTGACGGGCGTAGTCGGTTCGCGGACAGTAGTCACAGTGGAGAAGCGGATGCCGACCGAGACGATAAACCGTAGATGGATCGCTAGGGAGTACACCATGAGAAAGACGCTTTGTACCATTGGGCTGATAGCCGGCTCTTTGGCTTGTTCCGATCACCTGACAGAAGTCCAGCCGGATGTTTGCAGTGACTTCGCAGGGATGTCTGCGCAGGAGTGCGAATGGCGGGGCCAGATCGCGCCAGGCAAACGGATCGAAGTGAGGGGGATTAACGGAGACATTGAGGCTTCGTTGGCCACAGGAAATGAAGTCGTCGTTTCCTGGGTCAAGAAGGGTGTGCGCAACGACCCTTCTGAGGTCACTGTCGAAGTGGTGTCACACGAAGATGGTGTGACGATCTGTGCCGTGTATCCGGACGTGCCCGGAAGACCGCATAACGAGTGCTTGCCCGACGGGATGGGCAATAACAGTGTGCGTGACAACGATGTGGAGGTGACTTTCACGGTAAGCTTGCCGCCGGGTGTGGTCTTCTACGGCCAGACGGTAACCGGCGACATAGCGGCTGAGGGCCTGGAGAGCGATGCGTTCGTCAGCACGATTACCGGCGATGTCAGTGTGTCGACTTCCGGCCTGGCAACAGCCGCTAGTGTTACCGGGTCCGTGTTCACATCGATCGGTCTGCCTGACTGGGACCGCGATCTGGCGTTCTGTACTGTGACCGGCAGTGTAACCGTGGAGATCCCTGCCGGCACCAACGCGGACGTTTATGCCAGTGCGGTGACCGGCAGCGTGTCCTCCGACTTCCCGTTGAGCAAGAACTGGGCGGGTGTATGGCGTGGTACCATAGGATCGGGAGGACGGAAGCTCACGGCGTCCACGGTCACGGGAAGCGTCAGGTTGAGACGCGGTGGTTAGACTTCGCTGAATTGACGGAGGTCGATGCGGTATTCCTCGACCGTCAGCCGGTCAACCTCGCGCATCTGCGCGGCCGTGAGGTGGGGTACCGGCTGCTGCTCCGTTCGCTTGCGCTGGATTGGCGGTCTGGTGAGAGTTGTGCATGACCGAGCAGTCACCCACCGGATAAAGGCCGACCGCCCCCCAGCCGACTAGGATGACTTCCCATCCAATTCCCGCGGATATCAGCGGCCTAGCGTGTCTCGCACGTGATTTAACAGCCGGGCCGTTCCCGGTTGCTGACGGATGGGGATGGCTGTACCGCACGTTCGAGCGAGTTGCGCGGCCGGACAGTCAGCTGAGGCGCATTATCTGCGGCTACTTCTGGCCGTGCGCGCTGGAGCGGTGGCGACGGGGCCGGGTCTATCGGTGGCTCGGCGTACATCTCTTTGGAGCTGTGATCCCGACCGGCGGGATCGTGATTCGCCGTGCGTTTCGGGCTCGCATGGCGCCGTACACTCTGGCCGGCAACTCCATTCGTGCCGTCCGTGCCTTCTACTATCGGACGTGTGTTTTCGAAGCGCTGCACATGCCCTTCTTCTTGACACTGGCGTTCCTCGCGATTCAGCGTGCTGCAGTCGGGCGGCTTGACTTCGCCGTCCAGAACGTCGTAATCAATGCGGCGATCAACCTGTATCCCATGATGCACCATCGCCGCACTCGCGTCCGGATACTGCAGTTGTTGCATGCCGGTGGGGGCAGGCTCAGTCGCGGGTCTGAGCCTGCATCGGTAAGCGAACCGGTTCACTCAAGGCGAGGCACATGAATCGAACCGCATCCATTTGGCTGGCCGTGTTCCCAATCGCTCTGACGCTAGGCGTATTCGCCATTCCGGTGGTCGCCGATTACGGTAATCACGAGCTTGCCGCCGCAGCGGCGCGTCTGACCGCGCGATGGTACTGGGGGCATCTGCTCAGTGCGTTGGCGTTCGGCATCGCCGGAGTGGCGGCGGTTGCGTTGCACAGCGCGCTAGCGAGGTGCGCCGGCAAGCCACCGGACCCTCTGGGCGGCTGCTCTTGCAGTGATCGGTGCGGCAATGCACACCTACGGGTTGGGAGCCGATGGAGTCGGACCTACCGCCATCTTGGCTGCAGGGGGCGAGCCCGAGATCTACTTCGGCGGTTTGGGCCTTCGGTTGAACGGGATCTTCATGGCGGGAGCTGTGGCGTTCAGCATCGGGTGGCTGGGTCTGACCGCGGCCGTGCTGCGGGTTGGCCCGGTGAGAGATTGGCGGCGCTGGTGGATACCAGGTGGTGTGCTGCTGATGGCTGCCTCTGAGGCGATTCCGTCCGGCTGGGGTCTGTACGTCGTGGCGGTAATGGCGTTGGCCGTGTGGCTGCCACTGAGTTGGTCGGTGAGGGGGATGCCGGCTCACTAACGCGCCGCCAGCGTCAGATTCGTATTTCACTTTCAGCGATTCACCCTGCCTACCCCACACCGTCCCAGCGGCCGACTGCGCAGCCGCCGAGCTACGAAGCCTCTCAGCCTACGTGCCCATCATCGAGGAATTGGTTCCGTTCGGCCCACAGCACCGCGGCCCGGCGGGACCGTCTTCCGCCCGATCCGACACGAGGCGTTACTGCGCCGGTCGCAACGAGTAACGTAACGTTCCTGTCCAAGCCCCTTCACCCCTCAGCTGTGGCAACGCGTATCCGGCCACCTGGAACCGAGTTAGCACACCGGAGCTTGCTCCTGAGCGAATCGCAGAGAGCTTGCAGTAGATGACAGCTCGGACTCATCGTGGGCGGGTTGGCTGCTTGCGCCGCCGCAGACCAAGCCGGATTCTATGGGTAGAGTTGGGGCCTCAAAACCTGGAGCTGTTGTCGTACGAGGCGTATCACCATGGCGCGACGCATTCTACTGGTAGACGACGATTCGACCTTGCTCACCTCGCTGTCCGAGGCGGTGCGCGAGATGGGGATAGAGGTCGAGACCGCTGGCAGCGCGGAGGAGGCGCTGGGTCTCCTGGGCCATCGTGAGCCTGAGCTGATTCTCAGCGACATCCGCATGACAGGACTAGACGGCATCGAGCTGCTCCAGCTCGTCCATGAGCGTGCGCCGTCGGTGGATGTGATTCTCATGACCGCGTACGACGACATGCCCACGGTGGTGCGCGGCATGCGGGCCGGTGCGTTCGACTTCTTGGTGAAGCCCATCAATCTGGACGAGTTGGAGGACGTGCTGAGGCGCGCTCTGGAGGACCGCCGCACGCGCGAGCGGGCCTACCGCGCTGCCGAGGACGAGGCGCGGCCCTACCGTTTGGACGAGTTGGTCGGTAAGGATCCGCAGATGATCGCGGTCTTCAAGCTGGTGGGTCAGCTCGCAACGAGCCGAGTCAATGTGCTGATCCGAGGTGAGAGTGGCACTGGTAAGGAGCTGGTAGCGCGCGCGATCCACTTCAACTCTCCCGCCGCTGCCGAGCCCTTCGTTCCCGTGAACTGCACGGCGCTGCCGGAGACGTTGCTGGAATCGGAGCTGTTCGGACACGTGCGGGGCGCGTTCACCGGGGCCGTGTCGGACCGGAGAGGGCGTTTTTCGCTCGCCGGCCAGGGTACCGTGTTTCTGGACGAGATCGGCGACACCGTCCCGGAGTTTCAGGCAAAGATCCTGCGCGTGCTGGAGAACGGAGAGTTCTTTCCGGTCGGTGGGGAAAGGGTGGAACGGACTGAGGCGAGAGTCATTGCGGCAACCCATCAGGATCTGGAGGTACTGGTGAAGGAAGGGAAGTTCCGCAACGATCTCTATTACCGTCTGCGGGTTGTCGAGGTCACGCTGCCGCCCTTGCGCGAGCGCCTTGCAGACATCCCACCTCTCTCGCAGCACCTGGTGCGCAAGGCCAGCGAGAGACTCCACGTACCGGAACCCGCGCTGCATGAGTCGACGATCGAAGCCCTCACTTCGCACCACTGGCCCGGCAATGTACGGGAGCTGGAGAACTGCCTCACTCGCGCGATCGCGTTGGCCACCGGGGGAGTTCTGCATCCGGAGCACCTGGGCATCGTACCCGCAGATGGCGCAGCACGTGAGATGTACAAATCGCTCGATGAGGTTGAGGCATCGCATGTGAAACGCGTGCTTCGTGGCGTGGGTGGTAACAAGGCGCGTGCGGCACGCATACTCGGCATCTCCAAGCCGCGCCTGTACCGTCTCATCGAGAAGCACCACATCGAGGATAACAGCCGGTGACCTCTCCCTTCAAATCGCTCAGCCTGCGAAGTCGCTTTCTGATTCTAGTGCTACTGGGCGTGGTGGCTCCCCTGGGAATCGTGGGCCTGTGGCTTTCGACCTCGGCAAGGCGCTCGGGTGAGGAGCTCGCACGCGATCGTGTCGAAGAATCTCTGAAGATCCTGCTTGAAGCGGTTGGAAGACGTTGGATGGTCGAGCGCTCGAGGCTACTAGATATCGCGGACTCGCGCCCCGTGCAGGTGGCGCTCGAAACGGAGCGGTCGGTTAGAGATCTCGCGGACACCGATGCCTTGCAGGAACTGGAAAGTCTCTGGTGGCTTGCCAGCCCGGTTGCCGCAGTGGTAACACTGCGCGACCGCGCCGGCAGGACGATCGCCCACTTCCCCACAGATCTCGATGTCACCGAGCCGCGAGTGCCGGAAGGACGTACCGCCGTCGTGTTGTATCGCACTGACATCCACGCGCGGTCATCCGGTGAGCGACTTGGGTCCATGGAGGTGGTGGTCAGGGTGAAGGATCTGCTTCCTACGGGGACCCCGGGCTTGGGCATCGGTGGCGCGGTCGTCGCGCTGTTCGACACTGATTTCGGCGATCCCGTCTTGCCTCTCGCCGTGGATCGGGATCTCCTCTCCCGGGAGCGGTTCACCTGGCACGGCGAAGATTGGCTCACCGCACGACACCGTATGACCGAGCCGCCGTTGCACGTCGTTCTGGCCGGTCCGGTCGGGCCGACGACGCAGACGTTTGGGGCGGCAGCCCGGCGAGGAACCTTGGCGCTCGTACTGGTAGCGTTTGCAGTCGTCTCCCTTGTTACGCTGTTCACTCGTCGACTCACCCGGTCGATGGAGTTGCTGGCACAGTCGGCAACCGATGTGAGTGCGGGCGACCTGTCGCGCCGTGTGGAAGAGCGTGGTCCACCCGAGGTGCAAGGCACTGCAAGAGCCTTCAAC
>JBDHKN010000007.1:0-94357 GCA_039586365.1 Gemmatimonadota bacterium
TGGGTCTCAAGGGAGGTCTCCGCACGCTCCGCCGTCAACGAATCGTCCACAGTCTAGGCGCCACTCACGTGATCTTTCAGCAGTATCACTCGGGGATCCGGGTACATCGTGCCTATGTGACAGTGCACATTGGACGCGACCGACGCATCTACTTGGCGAAGAACCGGGCCGTTCCCCACCCTCTCCTCCCGGAGTTGACTAAGCCACGCTTGAACGTCGCGATGGCAAAACAACGGGCTCTGCGCACAGTCAAAGGTGGCGCCACCAACGCCCGGGTCCTGGACGTCGAAAAGATGTGGTTTCCCAGACACCAGGAGCTACGGCTCGCATATCGAGTTCGACTTCACAGATACGAACCTCGCGAAGAGTGGCTGATTCACGTAGACGCTCAAACCGGCCGCCTGCTTTCCAGTCGCGAAAACCTCGGTCGCGTCACTGGCTCCGGACGCGTGTTCGATCCCAATCCCGTGATCGCCCTGGGAGACCACCACGTCCTGCTGCGTGGAGAACGACCTACCCGGTTCGTTCCCCAAGAAGCCTACAGGACGGTCTCCCTCAAAGACTTGGCAGGAACTGGCTACCTGGACGGAAGACGCGTTACAACTGGTCCGACAAAGAGAAGAGTCAGACGCACTGACAACCGGTTCTTCTTCTCGTCTCACGAGAAGGGCTTCGAAGAGGTCATGGCGTACTTTCACATCGACCGCGCGGTTCGCTATCTGGAAGCACTCGGGTTTCGGGGACGACGTGCGATTCTTCGCGAGCCGGTTGCCGTCAATGTAAATGGGACCCCCAAAGACAACTCCTGGTACAGTCCGGGCCTGAAGCGCATCACGTTTGGGTCCGGCGGAGTCGACGACGCAGAGGACGCGGAGACCATCCTCCACGAACTGGGGCATGCTATACAGGACGCGATTTGTCCGGGCTTCGGCCAGTCGGCACAGGCAGCAGCTATCGGCGAGGGATTCGGCGATTACTTCGCCGCGAGCTTCTTTGCGCACAAGAAGACACCGGAATACCGTACATCCATCATGACTTGGGATGGGATCACTTGGGACGAGATCTACGATCCCCCTTGCGTGCGGCGCATCGATGAAGCGTACACCTTCGAGAGCTTCGACCACGGCAAGTGGGGCGAGGAACACGAAAATGGTCTCATCTGGTCTGCAACGCTATGGGAGATTTACAGGGCCTTCGGGCGCCGGATAGCGGACCGCATAATCCTCGAAAGTCAATTCCAGCTAGACTCGTTCACCACCTTCTCGCGTGGTGCTCGGGCTATTATGGATGCCGATCAAAACCTCTACGGGGGAAAGCACCACAGCCGCCTAAGACGGCTGTTCGCGTGGCGCGGGATCGGGCCCTTGAGATGAACCCTACCTGCCGCCGTCCGCCCCAACCGACAACCCTAGTTCTCCCAGGTCGATCCAACTAGTTCCTCTCGACCAGCGCCCGCAGGGCTCGGTCGACGGCTTCTCGACTGCGCTGCCGGTCCTGAAACAACTCTTCTTCGGGCACTAGTTGTCGACTTCCTGGATCGGTGCCCACTTTCTCGAGCAGTTCAATGCCGCCCGCGTCAGAAAAAACCTCCACGCCGTTCATGTCCTCCATGAAAACCATCAGCGACAGAGCCCTCACCGTACCGCGCGGCAGTTGACTCTCGCTCGAGCTCAGGATGGCACCGATGAAATCGAGGACCCGAACCCCAAACTCGACCATAGACTGAGATGTGCCATCCCAGGTTGCGACACCTTCTGCGAACGGAGCGTCGACGGTCCATATCTCCGGATAGAGCACCACATCAGCGTGGTACATTTCTGACAGATCCAAATAGAGCCGTTCCCGAGCCAACTCGAACTTCGTTTCGTCACGTTCGCCTGTGATCGGATCTGACAGCCCCCCCATCTGATCGAGAATGCGACCCCAGACCGCTACGTAGTCCTCCACAGAGACTAACGAGTACCCAGCATCAGCCAGAACGGTGGCTATCAGTGAATCGAACTCTCCGGCTGCGGTGGCCTGGACTTGCAGCCCTTCCGGAATCAACACCGGGGTCAGCGCGACAATCTCAGTCTGTTGGAAGAAACCCTCAGGAGGGATCGAAAAGGGATAGGAATCCGACTTCCCCGCGCAAGCGGGCACGACAAGAGCAAGCGTGAGGCACGCAGTAGTGCCGGAAAGTCGCGAAGGCACAGACCTATCGAATACCGTTCTGGTAATGGTCAGTTAACCACTCTAAACGTATCTACACCTGAGACCCCTCTCCAGAGCCACCTGCCGCATAGAGGCCCCACGTGCTTGATTTCCTGCACGATACTGTTTAGCTGTGTGACAGGCCGGAGCACTACTCGGCAATTCCTTGGACGCAAGCCGCGAGGTGAAGCATGCGACGTATCACAGGATTCCTGGTTCTGAGTGCCCTAGTTGTATCGGCGGTTGGGTGCGCCACCCGGGCCCAGACGGGCGCGGCCGTGGGAGCCGGTGCAGGTGCAGTAGCGGGTGCAGCGATCGGCCGCGCCGCCGGCAACACGGCGGCTGGTGCGATATTGGGTGCTGCGATCGGTGGTGCCGCTGGTGCCATCATCGGCGGTTACATGGACAGGCAGGCTGCCGAGATCGAACGCGACATAGAAGGGGCCAAAGTTGAGCGGATCGGCGAGGGGATCAAGATCACGTTCGAGTCAGGGATCCTGTTTGATTACAACAGGGCCGATCTCAAGCCAGTGGCACAGCAAAACCTCACTGAGTTGGCGGCAATCCTGACGAAGTATGAAGACACCAACATCCTCATAGAGGGACACACCGACTCAGACGGTGCCGAGGACTACAACCTGGAACTCTCACGCCGCCGCGCCCAGTCAGTTGCCAACCACCTCGGAGGGGTCGGTGTGGACCCGACTCGGTTCACCATGATGGGGTATGGCGAGGTCCAACCAGTCGCGAGCAATGAAACGCCGGACGGCAAGGCCCTGAACCGCCGCGTGGAAGTGGCAATAATGGCCAACGACAAGCTGAAAGCAGCTGCCGCACGCCAGACCAAGGGGGATTAAGCAGCCGAATTGCTTGGACGACACCAAGGTCGACTGCACGGGCGACTTCGCTGCAACCGAAGTCGCCCTTGCTCTGAGGGCCACTATCGAGCTGGTCGAGCTCCCTACGGCAGTTCCGGTATTGCCAGCGATCCGCATTCCAATGCGGCCAGGAACGTCACGATCAGGGCGACCTCCTCATCAGTTAGGGCTCGATCCATCAGGAGGGCACTTAGGTTGCGGTTCGGATATCCTCCTCCGGCCATGAAGCGCACCGCCGCCTCGAGCGTGCCCACCGATCCGTCGTGGAAGTACGGCGCGCTCTTCGAGACATTGCGCAGGCTCGGCGTCTTGAAGGCGGCCCAGTCAGATTCCTGTTCAGAAACAAGCATCCGCCCAGTGTCGATGTCAGCTGCAGGTTTTTCAGCGATCCCGACACCAGTGTTGAAGTAGGCCCCCTCCGCAGTCGCGGACTGGTTGGAGAAGAACGGCGGAGTGTGGCACGTTGCGCACGCAGCCTTCCCAAGGAACAGGTCGAGTCCCGCTTGTTCCTGACTCGTGAGCGCCTCGTTGTCACCACTCACGAAGCGGTCGTAGCGGGTATCGTTGCACACCAGCGTGCGTTCGTAAGCAGCGATGGCTTGAACGACAGTCTCGGGTGTCACACCTTGGTCGGGAAAGACACTGGCAAACTGCTCCTGGTAACCAGCTATGGCAGCTATTTCACGAGCTTTCGCCTCCAGACCATCCCGACCCACTCCCATGTTCCCTCCAGACCAGGCACCGGTTGCCTGGGCCTCGAGCGACGCAGCACGGCCATCCCAATACCATCTCTTCATGTAACCGACGTTCCAGATAACAGGACTGTGGCGGCTGAGCTTTCTGTTGAGCGCGCCGATTGCGGTCGGCTCCCCCCCACCATTGCCGTGCTCGTTCCGGTGACACGTGTAACACGCCCGCGTCCCGTCAACCGAAAGACGCTCATCGAAGAAGAGTTGGTGACCCAACGACACTTTCGCCTCGGTCTGGGGGTTGTCGGCCGGAACGGCCATTTCCCCCAAATCAGCTGCGTGGCTCGACGCACCGGAACCTGCTCCGCCACAGCCCCAGGCGGCGAAGACGAATTGCCCAATCAATGCTGCCAATAAGCCTTTCGGAATTCTCGCCTCGTGAATCATGCTGTCTCCTGTGTTGGACCGATAGTGAGCTGGCAGAACATGTCGCGTGCCGTCAACCAGTGTTGCCAGGCCGCCTGTGCCGCTCAATGAAATCTTCGACCTCCTTGGGAACAAGCAGATTGTCAGATATGCCTGCTATCTCCTCTGCCGCACGCCAGGCAGCTTCCAGCTCCACGAGCTCCCCCGCCAACGCTCGGCGCTCTTGCTCCTCATGGACAGCCATCTCTAGTGCAAGGCGAGTAGGCCGGGGCATGCGGTGGACAAAACCCGGAGTCTTGCGGAACAGTTTGTTGCCGCTGCGTATTTCGGCCTCGTCCTGCGCCACAAACTTTCCTGGCACCTGAGAGAGAAGTACCTCTGGATCACCTGATTCTTCGATTTGGTTCACAGCCTCCGCAACGACCTGTTTGGAACCCGCCATGCGATTCACTCCGGGGAGGAGCAGGCCAGTTACCCGCACTGCCTCTGCTCCGCGGAAAACCTCCTCGCCACCCGAGTACTTCACTAGGATGTGCCAGCCTCCCTCGCCAGGATCTGCCACAAAGCGTGCTTTCTGCAACTTGTCATGGTTCACTTTCAATATCCGACCGTCCTGAGTCTTGATGCGGATGCGGACAGGGATATTCGCTATAACGTTGTAGAACGGCCCAACGAAACCCCCACCGACCCCAGCGGCAACACCACCCACCGCCACTGCACCGGCAAAAGCGACTCCCGCCACCGACCAGGCTATGGCTCGCCTTCTGCGACGCCCGAACTGATCGCCGTAGCGCCAGGCGGCAAACTCGGGTCGCAGCGGTTCACCAATGCGCACCAGCTCAAGGCCTTCTCGCAGCCTTGCCAGCCCGATGTTGTCGGTCGACATCCGCAAGCGAGTTTCGCGGAACCTGCGCTCGCAATCTTCAATCGCTTCCCAACGCTCCTCCAACGGCGTCAGGTTCCAGCGCTCACACTTGCCACAGACCACCCACAGCCGACCCCGCTCCGAATCGAACGCGAGCCTCCTGCCCACCGGAAACGTCTCGATAACACCGTTCGTTCCAAGTGGCCGATTGCAGAAGAGGCATATCGAGTACACAGAGGCGATTCCTATGGAGTCACAGGTGTCGGTGCAAAGCTTCGACGCGTCGAGAACCTCGAGTGGTGACGGACCCCACCAACCCAACAGCGACTCCAGTTGAGGTGGAGTCGCTGAACCTCCGGATAACGGCTGCGCGGGACGGTTAGCTCCCTGTCTCCCCGTAGATCACTTTGCCACCGACTACGGTGTACATCACCTTCGCTTCCAGCAGCTTTGCGGGATCGTCGTGACCCACTTCTATGAGGTTGGTGTCGAACACCGCGATATCGGCCAGCATACCAGGTGTGAGCGTACCCTTGATGTCCTCCTCGAATGCAGCCCACGCAGGAGATTTTGTGTACGCATCGATTGCTTCCTCAATCGTCAAGCGTTGATCAGGGAACCAACCTTCCGGTGGCTCACCGTTGAGCGTCTGCCGCGTGACCGCCGCATATAGCCCGTACACTGGATTGAGGTAGTACCGTGCGGCATTGGTCCCGGGACTATCACTCCCGAAGATCAGTACGGCACCCGCATCCTTGAGTTTGCGGAACGCATAAGCGCCCTCACAGCGCGTGCTACCGATCCTTTCCTCCATCCACCGCATGTCATCCGAGATGTGGTACGGGTTCACTTCTGCCACAAGGTTGAGTTCTCCGAACCGGGCAAAATCGTCCGAGTGCACCACCTGAGCGTGGATCACTCGCCAGCGGTGGTCGTTGTCAACTAGCCCAGCTTCATGGAGTACCTTGTCGTATATGTCGAGCAGAATACGATTGCCCAGATCCCCGATTGCGTGAACGTGAGGTGGCATCCTGGTTGGCACGGCTTCGGTGAGTAGCTTCTCCAGATTACCCGGCGGGAAGTCTGTGTAGCGCGGCCCGGCGGGAGTTACCTCCCGCCATGCGTTCGTGCGGGACTCCGGAAGCATGATCGTCCGGATTAGGCCTCGGTTAGCCGGATCGTGATCATACGATTCGAAGAACATCGCGCCACTACTCCCCATGATCCCATCTACATATGCCTTGTACCCAATGAAGGAGATCCAGTCATCTCCCACACCTTCCGAAATACCCAGTGCAGCAACGTCCGAGGCCAGATCGAGCTGCGGCCGCACCTGGAACCGCACCGTCAGCTCACCCCTTCGCTGCAATTCGCGGTACGCCATGAGCTGCGGTGCCCGCGTAATGTCCTGAATAGTCGTCACACCGCCCTCACGGGCTTCCTTGAGCACGGCCCTGACCTGGGCGAGACGAGTCTCAAACGGCAGCGGGGGAATCACATCCCGAACCAGACTGACCGCCTCTCCCCTGAGGATGCCGGTGAGCCGTCCAGACGCATCTCTTTCGATTGCTCCACCCCTTGGTGCCCCTGTGCTGGCAGTTATTCCTGCCAACTCCAGCGCCACGCTATTGGCCAGGTACATCTGGCGATCGAAGCTGTTGACCAGTACTGGGTGGTTTGGTGTCACACTGTCGATGAGACTGCGGTCTGGTGTGAATCGCCCGTCGGCTCCTCCCGTCTCCCCTTCCCGCCCGGTAGAGCCAGCGGCCCACTGCTCATAAGCACCCCAGTCACCGCGTGTGATCCAGCTACCCTGGGGCAGGTTGGCGGCAGCCGCCTTGATCCTCTGAGTGAAGGCCACGGGTTCGTGGACATCGAGCAGATTCGCTCCAGTCAACAGAGCACCAGTGGCATCGACATGCACGTGAGCATCGTTGAAGCCGGGCAAGGCAAATGCCCCGTCGAGATCGATGCGCCTGGTGCTGGACCCCGCCAACCGCCGGATCTCGGAAGTCGACCCCACAGCGAGGATTCGTTCACCTTTGACGGCCACGGCCTCGGCCCAGGGCTGTTGTTCATCAAGTGTGTACACTTGACCATTCACTAGGATTAGATCGGCACCCTGTGGTGTGGCGCACGACACCACCACGAGACCGGCTGCAACGGCAACAAGCCGTTTCATCGCTGCCCCCCATATTTGATTGCTATCAGTTGCTCCTCGGAGCGATTTCAAATCCAACCGGAAGTATCCACCTGATTACCATCAGGACTTGGCTCTGCGCTAAGATAGGTTGAAGATCACTGGGTCGCGAGAACGGTCTGTACTGTGATCATGAGCCCCGAGTAACCGGCAGGATTAGGCAGGTGGGCCCACCCCCTCCCTTGCGAAACTCCGACAAATCGAGACCATGCACGGTCATTCCAGTGCCTCCACGGCCCGTGCATTCTCAGCGCTGTTGGCTATGAGTTCGCCATCACCCAGGCAAATAACATTGCCTGGAGAGAGTCCCACCGGCTTGACTTCCGTGATCTCGAAACCCGCCAAGTAGTCCGAAGGCACAGCACCGCGACAGCAGATGACCATTCCGGGCCCAATCATGCTCAGCGCACCACCCAAATGAAGATAATCCTCGCCTACCACGGTGGTTCGCACCTCATAACCCATTTTGCTGAGCATGCTCGACAGTTGTCTTGCCCCCTCTGCGTTGGTCCGCCCGGAAAGACCCACGAATGCGACATCGTCCGCCAGAATCACGTCTCCCCCTTCTACCGTACCGGGTGCAGTGATTTCGCCAATCTGCGGTTCGCCCATCGCCTCCAACTCTCGCGAAATCCAATCCTCCTCACCCCGTCTCACCTCCAGTCCCATCCGCAGTCGGATATGGCCCGCTGGAGTGCAAAGCGCTACGTCGCGTGGGAAGACCGAGTTCGGGTGACCGGCAAGTTCCGGCACGTCGACAACATCCGCACCAAAACTGGTCATAGTATCCTTCAGACGATCGTGCTGTCTTATGGTAGCAGCAGGGTCAGCGAGTTGAGGGATGTTTGCAGCCTCATGAGTCGCGACATCGAAATACGCGTTTTGTGGCGTTGATACCACCACTCGCTTCAGTCGGTCCCCCTCGCTCTTAAGCATCCCCTACCTGTCTGAACTCTCGCTTTCCACAGCCAACAGTTCACGCACGACGGTCGTCAGCTGCTCGGGAGTTACCGGCTTGACCAGCGTTCTCACCGACCCCATTCTACCTGCGATTTGAAGAAACCGTGGTTCCCTCCGGTACACTGATCCCGAGATTGCCACAATCTTCGCAGCGGGATCCTCCTTCTGAAGCTCACTGATGAACTCCAATCCGTCCATGACCGGCATGAAAAGGTCGGCAACCACAACGTCGGCCCGTTTCTCACGATATCGCTCGATCGCCTCCTGGCCGTTCTCAGCCTGGTCCACCTCGTGACCATCACGCTCGAGGATTTTCCTCAGGGCATCACGCACCATCGCCTCATCATCCACAACTAGGATGCGTGCCATAATCCCTCCCGGTGAGGATGATCCAAATCATCATTTCAACGTCCACTCAGAATGATCGACATATTACGGCGCTCTGCGTCGCCAATATAGATACACGGGCACTCCCAGAGCCGCGATCCCCAACCCAGCCAGTGACTCCACTGGCCTGGCGAACAGCGTGTTCAGCAGGATCACCAGAGTCGCAACGATGAAGATCAGAGGTACGTAGGGATATCCCCATGTTTCATACGGGCGCGGAAGATCCGGACGTCGCTTACGCAGCACGAATACCGATGCGGTCCCCACGATCCAGAATATCAACGTGACGAAGATCACATACGTGAATAGCTGTTCATACGTGCCAGTAAAAGTCAGGGCAGCTGCCCACAAGGCTTGAACCCCGATAGCGAAAGTTGGTGTCCCAAATCGTGGATGTACTTTGCCCACCTTCCGGAAGAAGACTCCATCTCTCGCCATTGCATAGTAGACTCGGGGCCCCACGAAGATGGCACCGTTCAGTGCCCCAAAGGCGGACACTACTACTGCGGCAGACACCAGACTGGCCCCAGTACCGCCGAACATGGTAGTGGACGCCTCTTCAGCAATCCTAACGACGCCGGCCATGTCACTCGGCGAGAGGGCCCTGAGGTAGACGAGATTCACCAGCATGTAGAGCGTCGTAATGACAAGTGTTCCGCCCACCAAAGCGACCGGAATGTTGCTCCTGGGATTTTTTATCTCACCAGCTACATAGGTGATGTTGTTCCATCCGTCAAAAGCCCACGAGACGGCCACAATGGCAACCCCGAATCCGACTAGCAGAGAGCCAAAACTCATTGCAGTGGGATTGACCGCGTGTTCCACCGGCGCAACTCGGCCGCTGACCAAGCCAAGAATGATGAACCCCACTATCACTGCGAGTTTGACCAGGGTGAAGGAGTTCTGAATCAGCTTACCAAATACCACTCCCAAGTAGTTGCAGGTCGACAAGACGAGTATCACAGCCACCGCTACCAACTGACCTGCTGAAAGTGAGTAGCGGAACTCGACCCCGAAGGGGGCCAGATCAAACAAAAGCAGGTTCTGCCCCGTTGAGAGACCGGGGAAGAAATAGCCAACGTATTCGGCAAAGCCCATCCCAAGCGCTGCGATCGACCCTCCCATAGAGACGAGGAACAGAATCCAGCCAAACAGAAACGCGACGAGGTTGCCATACGCTTCTCGCAGGTAGACGTACTGTCCTCCGGCCTCGGGCATCGCTGCACCCAGCTCGGCAAACGTCAAAGCGCCGGTGAGAGTCAGAATCCCACCGGCCAGCCATGCCAAGAGTATGAGTGGAGCTGACGGAATGCTCTGGGCCATGATTCCTGTCGTTAGGAAGATCCCAGACCCAATAACGATCCCTACCATCATCATGATTGAGTCGAAGAGCCCGAGCTGGCGGGTCAGCGTCGGGGGCCGCTCTTCGCTTACAGGTGTCGCTGAGTTCACAATGCTATCATTGCTGGACATCGTCAGTTCCAAAAGAAACCCCGAGACGCCCCCGCCGACCAGGGTACGAGGCTCGTCGATACGCTCCTAGCAGATACCCAATCCCGAGCATATCTTCTGGCACAAGTCATACATTCTCAACCCACCCAACTCCAAAGAACCACGATGCACCGACCAATCTGGTACTCGACAATCGTCCTCCTGGGAGTGTTTGCCCTCCCGCAAGCCGCGGCTGCACAGGAAGCCACAATCCTGCGACCTGACAGGGTGTTCGATGGATCGCAGATGCACGATGGCTGGGCCGTAGTTGTCAGTGGAGATAGGATTGCTCAGGCGGGACCGGCGAGCAGTATCAGGACTCCACCTGGCGCAACGATCATAGATCTGGCTGGATTGACTTTGCTCCCTGGTATGATCGAGGGCCATTCGCATCTACTGCTCCACCCGTACAACGAAACGCCCTGGACGAATCAGGTACTCAACGAATCCCTGGGACAGCGCATTGCACGAGGAGTTGTACACGCCCGCAACACCTTGCTGGCCGGGATCACCACTGAGCGAGACCTCGGCACCGAGGGAGCGGGCTACGGCGACGTCGGCCTCAAAGAGGCAATTGAGTTGGGCGTCATTCCCGGCCCACGCCTCATCGTCACCACGAAAGCAATCGTTGCAACCGGCAGCTACAATCCCAAGGGTGCCCCGGAGCTCAGATTGCCTAAGGGGGCGGAGGTTGCTGATGGCCACGACGAGTTGATCCGAGTCACTCGGGATCAGATTGGCCACGGCGCCGACTGGGTCAAGATCTACGCCGATTATCGGTGGGGACCCAACGGCACCAACCGACCGTCCTTCACCGAGGAGGAACTCAGATTGGTGGTCGAAGTGGCTGAGAGCTCGGGTCGCCGAGTGGTTGCACACGCAAACTCAGCCGAAGCCATCAAGCGGGCTGTCCGGGCGGGAGTGAAGACCATCGAGCACGGAGATGAAGCCGACCGTGAGGCCTTGGAAATAATGGTTTCCCACAGCGTCGGCCTCTGTCCAACTCTGGCCGCGTCGGACGCGGTTCTGCAGTACGGTGGCTGGCGTAAGGGGATCGATTCAGAGCCGGAGCGGATTCGACGCAAGAAGGAGGTCTTCCAGATGGCACTCGAACTGGGCGTCGACTTGTGTTTTGGGGGCGACGTCGGCGTGTTCGCGCACGGCGAAAACGTAAAGGAACTCGAACTCATGGTCGAATATGGCATGCCACCATTGGACGCAGTACGTGCGGCGACTTCGGTCAACGCGCGAATCCTGGAACTGGCAGACCAACTAGGCTCCGTGCAGGCAGGCCTGCTGGCGGACCTCATTGCCGTGCGGGGGGATCCCACACGCGACATCTCTACGTTGCGTGACGTTGTCTTTGTGATGAAGGGTGGGGTGGTCTACAAGGACTAGCAGAACCTACCCAGAAGGGACTCCAACAGCGCCTGTCACCATCTCTGAAGAGACGCTCTTTGCTGCCGCGTGTCAGGTAGCACCCTCGGGAATCAAGGCGACCTCTAGGCGCCTTGATCGGGGCGGCGTCCTGCCACCTGAGTCGATAGCTTGGCCCAAGTATCACGCAACGCTACAGTCCGATTGAACACGAGCCGCTGGGGAGTCGAATCGGCCGAATCGCTGATGAAATAGCCTTGGCGCTCGAATTGGTAGCGATAGCCGACAGGATCACTTCCGACACTGGGTTCGATGCGGCTTTCGTTCAGTATGACGACCGAGCCCGGATTCAGATGGCCCGTGAACTCACTGCCATCAGGCACGTCATCAGGATTGGGTACCGAGAAGAGCCGGTCGTACAGCCGCACTTGAGCGGCAATAGCGTGCCGCGCCGAAACCCAGTGAATGGTCCCCTTGACCTTGCGGCCGTCTGGAGCCCCACCTCCCTTGGTCTCTGGATCATACGTGCAGCGCAATTCCTCGATCTCGCCGGTTTCAGGGTCCCTGATGACATCTGTGCATGTGATGTAGTAAGCGTAGCGCAGGCGTACTTCGCGCCCCGGAGCAAGACGGAAGAACTGCTTCGGCGGATCCTCCATGAAATCGGCTCGCTCAACGTACAACTCCCTCGAGAACGGCAACTTGCGAGAGCCTTCCTTGGGCACGTCGTGGGGATAATAGGGTGCCTCCAGCCATTCGGTTTCGCCTTCAGGATAGTTCTCGATCACAACTTTGAGTGGTCTGAGTACACAGAGCACCCGAGGCACCGCACGGTTCAAGTCGTCGCGGATGGCATACTCGAGCTTGCCGATGTCCACACGACTGTCCACCTTGGCGACACCGATCATGTCGCAGAAACTGCGGATCGCTGCAGGTGTAACGCCGCGGCGACGCAGGCCTGCTATTGTCGGCATGCGTGGGTCGTCCCATCCCTCCACATGGCCTTCCTCCACCAGCTTGATGAGCTTGCGTTTGCTCAGGACCGTGTAGTCGAGGTTGAGCCGGGCAAACTCCGTTTGTTCCGGTGGCTCATCGAAACCGACGTGCTCAAGCACCCAGTCATACAGTGCACGGTTGTCTTTGAACTCGAGCGTGCACAGCGAGTGCGTCACACCCTCGATCGCGTCCTCCAGACAGTGTGCATAGTCATACATCGGGTAGATGCACCATGTGTTGCCTCTACGGTAGTGACTTGCGTGGCGGATCCGGTACAACAGGGGGTCGCGCAGCAACATGTTCGGGGCTGCCATGTCGATCTTTGCCCGCAGGACGTGGGCACCGTTCGGGAACTCACCTGCCCTCATACGTTCCAGCAGGTCCAGATTCTCCTCAATCGAACGGTCCCGAAACGGACTATCACGCCCGGCGACTGTCACGGTGCCCCGGTACTCCCTTATCTGCTCTTCGTTGAGGCTGTCCACATAGGCCTTACCGTCTTTGACCAGCTTGACGGCAAACTCGTAGAACTGCTCGAAGTAATCAGAGGCGTAGTACAGCCGGTCTTCCCAGTCGTAGCCTAGCCACCGAACGTCATCTTGAATCGCCTGGGCGTACTTCTCCTCTTCGGTGATCGGATTGGTGTCATCGAACCGAAGGTTGCAGACTCCCCCTCCGTGCTCCTCAGCAATACCGAAATTCAAACAGATCGATTTGGCGTGACCGATATGAAGATATCCATTCGGCTCGGGAGGGAATCGCGTCATTATCGGACGGTTGTACTTCCCCTTCTTCAGATCCTCAGCGACCTTCGCTCGAATGAAATCGATGGAAGCCGGCCGTGCCGAAGGTTCCAGTTGAGCTTCTCCGCCCTGTGTTATTTTCATACCCACACTTTCTTTCCAAGCGCCATGACGCCTGTGGCACCAAGCACCTGACCCACGACAACAATCGTCAGAGGTGCCGTGTGCTGTCAGGCGTCAAAGAATAGCAGGATGCAGCGTCGACGTGAAGCTCCGAACGCCGGCTGCCGGGCTCCGAGTTGGCCGCGTTAGTTGGCGGGCTCCTCAGAGATACCATTATTACGACTCGGTGGCGTTTGACTAGAGACTCCCAGCCGCTCCGCGTGCCCAGTCAGCCGGTCGAACAAGTTCGAGATAACCGCAAACCGCCGCCTCATTTGCCGCTTGGTGAACTTGCTCAAGGCATACCAGGAGCCCGAGAAGGTCAGACCGGCAGTTCCCACGGCTGTTGCCACTGTGGCCATTGTTGCTGCTCCAGCACCGTCAAGGACAGCTCCGGTGATGCCAAGCACGATCAGGCTCACCGTGGTGATCGGGATGAAGACGATGCCAGGAGGAACCGCTTCGTCATCGGTGATACGTATGCGAGTCCGACCACCCCGCGGACTCACCAGAATCTGGGTCTTCCGCCCCGTACCCTTGGACGGGGAACTCCATGCCAGTGAGGTCCCTAGAGTCTCACTGAGTTCTCCAATCTCTCCGAGAGTCACACGGATCTCCTCAAGCAGCATTCCATAATCCCGCGGCGATATCTCGGCCTCCACAAACCGCTCTAGTTCGATCTTATGCTGAACACCCATGAAACCGCTCGGACCGGGCTCCGATGGGCGGCACTCGACACGAACGTCTTCAATCGCCTCCCTAACGTGCTCCGGCGCAATACCCACCTCAGCAGCTATTTGTTGGAGCCCACCTAGCGAAAGTGCGTCGCTCTGGCTCGGCTGAGTCTTGTCGATCTCTGCCGCGCGCGCCAAGATCTGTCGCGCCTGCACATCGTCGAAACTCGTTCCTCCAGCACGGCTCCGTACTAGGGCAGCGGCGAAGTCGCTGGGGGAAGGGAAGCGTTGCTCTCGCCGCATCGCCATCGCCTTGACCAGGGCCTGCTCAAGGGAACCCGGCAAGAGATCCAGAACCTCTCGATGGTGAGGCGGGGCATCGATGAGACGGCGCAGCCTCACAGCTTCGTCGGTGGGCCACCATCCCGGTGTCTCGCCGACCAGCATCTCATATGCGACACACGCCAGACTGTAGACGTCGGTTGTGAGGTCGAGATCGGTCCGCCCGGCCGCCTGTTCCGGACTCATGTATCCTGGTGTACCTAGAGGAACACCCGATCGAGTCAGGTTCGGTCCACCGGCAGTTGCCACCGCCTTGGCGATCCCGAAGTCGGTGACGACTGCATGGCTCTCAGAAAGTAGAATGTTCTCGGGCTTGACATCACGGTGAACCACACCTCTCCGGTGTGCATAGCTGAGAGCATCAGCCACTTCTCTGACCAGCGTCACGGTAGTGTCGAGGCCGATACGGTGCCTGCGACTGATTAGTTCCCGGAGCGATTCGCCCGCCACGAACGGCATGACGAAGTACAGTAGGTCGCCCACTTCACCGGATTCGATGAGGGTGAGAATGTGTGGGTGATTGAGCTGTGCAGCTATCTCGATCTCCCGTAGGAACCGATCGGTGCCTATGGAAGCCGCGAGCTCAGGACGTAGCACCTTCACCGCCACCTCACGGCCGTACCGCACATCATGAGCGAGATAGACAGTAGCCATACCACCACTACCGATCACACGCGCGAGCCTATACCGACCTTCTAGCGCGGTCCTCAGTGAGTCCGGTACGGCAGCCATGACGTGTAAAGTACCGAGTGTCGATTGCGGATACCATGTGGCCAACCTCCAGGCGGAAGGTTGGGGGATGCGCCGGATTCCTGTAGCCGATCCCAGGCCGTAGCCTGGAGGTGCACAGCACAACCCAGATAGAGACTTGCCGCTAGGCGCACTGCAGAGCGAGAATGAATACGGTGCGGAAGCTCGGGACCACCTGGTCAGCCACGGGAACCAGCCCTCCGTTCACGCGCTTTTATACTGCAGTGCCGCTGACCCGACACGGGAGTCGTACGCATGACGAAACTGTATGTTTCCAACAAAGACGAATCGGTGAAGATGTTCAGTAGCAGGCTCCTCGAACGGTTCACCCATGTGCATCACACAATACCACTCGTGATCTTCGTTCCCGTCGCCTGCTATTCACTTTTCTTGGCATACCGCGATGGTATGCGGTTTGGCAAGGGGGCACTGCTGTATCTGGGTGGGATCGCCATCTGGAGCCTTGCCGAGTACGTGGTCCATCGCTTTGGGTTCCACGTGAGCCGGGACGCAGAAGTGCAGGTCCTCGAATCGATCGGTCAGCTCGGTCCCGGTCAAGCGGCCTTATCAGCCCTCAGCAGTTGGCAACAACTCCGCTATTTCTTGGCGCACGGAGTCCACCACACGCATCCTAACGATTCGACGCGGCTGGTCATGCCACCCATCGTCAGCATCCCGCTGGCGGTGGTCTTCTACTGGCTCCTCAGAATGTTGTTAGGGCCCGTCGACATGTTGCCACCGTTTGCCGGTCTCGTGACCGGGTACTTGATCTACGACATGATCCACTACTCGGTGCACCACGTTCGGCCCCGCACTCCGATTGGGCGGTATCTCAAGAAGCACCACTTCCGCCACCACTTCCAAGACCCGTCCAGGAACTTTGGAGTGAGTTCACCGATCTGGGATGTCGCGCTGGGTACACTCAACCACTCGGCCTCGGAGCGGGAGCCAGAAACCGAGAGCGCTGTCTAGGGAAGGGTGCGGGAGCGTCTACAGGTAGACCCACAGGAACACCACCGGGACCAACAATCCCATCCCAGTGAGCCAAGCTCCTCGTCCAGTGATTCCCTTCTTTCCCTTCAGTACGAACAGACCCGTTATCGCGAGCAACCCCAACGCAATCGCGTATAGGTCGGCCATGTAGGTCCACAGCTTCTTGGCGTGATTGAGATGGAGGAAGTTGGCCTCGCGCAACAACGTGCGACTCTTGACTCGTTCGAGCCGCACGTCTCCCGTAGTCAAGTCAACCGATATGAGCCCGTTTGCAGTGAAGATCTCCAGGGTGCCGCTGTCGGGACGAAAACTGTCGCGATACTCGCTGCTCTCGCCTAGTCTGCTCAGGATCTCGCGGATCACCGTCGGTGACCTTGGATCACCAGCAGGCACGGGGTCTATCCGGGCATTTGCGCTCTCAATTCTGAAGTTGGGATTCCAATCTCTGACGTGGTTGACCGCGATCCCGGAAACGACATAGACGATGGTCAACCCCGCGCACAGGTATCCCAGGTCGCGGTGAATGATGTTGTTCCATCTGCGCCACTTCATCGCGCCAACTGCCCCCGCTATTCCTGGTCCTCTATGAGAGCACCGATACCCTTGAGTTGGTAGATCGTCGCGGGGCCCGAGACTACTGACGGATCGAACTCTGTGCCGTGCTCCTCGGCTTGATGGCGCGCTTGTTCCAGAGCCTCTTCCTCAGTGAGAGTGAGTTTCTCAAACACGCCCTCCACTCGGGCCTTCTGTCCTCTGGCACTCATCGGGAACACGATCACTCCGTCGTCGACCTTGATCCGTAGCTTCTCGAAGTCCCTATCACTGGCGAGTTCGAGCCAACAACCCCGCATCTCGCAGACATTCACAACCGTGCCCTCAACCAGCAACCGCTGCCCCACGTAGGATTCAGGATCGTCCAAGATCTGGGATATTCTCGTGGTTTCCGCGAGAGTCAGTTCTTCGCCGTACTTGACACCACTGCTCTCAGGCGAACTGCAGCCGACTGCCATCGCGACAAGACCGCATAGTGCCGATAGACGCAGATTCACACTCATGACCGTTTCACCTTCCAGCAATCTGTGACTTGATCTGGGCCGAGCCGAGAATGTAGTCCGGCCCCAACCGAGATTCACTGAAGGGATCATGAAGGAAGGGTTAATCCTTCAAGATTCGCTCTGGCGGGTCATCCAAGTCGTCGAACTGTCCGCTACGGGCTGCAACTACGAACAGCACCAAGAACACGGCGCCCAAGAATACCGCGATTGGCAGGAGGAACAGAACCGCGTTCATAAGCTAAGCTCCCGTACGTTGACCTCGACTCGCGAGGCTCCCCACATCACCATGGCGCTCGAAAGTGGCATCAGAACGGCCGCAACAAGCGGATTCACATACCCGGCAGCCGCTGCTCCAACGGCAAGGATATTGTACCCGATCGAGCGTGCCTGGTTCAAGCGGATGGCCCTGCGGCATTCGTGTGCTGCGTGCAGAGCGACGGGAATCGGCGCCAGACTGCCGGACGAAATCACACCGTCAGCGATCAACACGCTGCTCGCAGCTCCACTTCCCATTGCCACGCCCACGTCGGCCTCGGCAAGACCCGGCCCGTCATTGATCCCGTCTCCTGCGAATAGCACCCTATGGCCTCTCTCTCGTCTGGCCCTGATCCACAGTGCTTTGCCCACTGGATCGATCCGCGCCACAACGGTTCGGACTCCGGTCTCCTGGCCTATGCGATCGGCAATGTCCTGGTGGTCACCCGTGAGCAAGGCGACCTGAAGTCCGCCTTGGCGCAGCGCCGCAATGGTCCGAGCTGAATCGGACCTTACCACGTCACCCAACGCAATGATTCGCTCTCTGCCTGCGTCGTCCAGAAGCAATACCTGGCCCGGTCCACCCGGCCGGAGTCGCCAACTCCTACCGTCCACGACTCCCGAGATGCCCACGCCGGGTTCCTCAGTTATGTGGGACCCGCGCGGCAACGGGATGCCACGGTTCCCGGCTTCGTCCACAATCGCCGCGGCTATGGGGTGGTTGCTGTAGCGCTCCAAACCAGCAGCTACCCGGAGGGCTTCATCTTCTGCCTCCAGCACGGTGAGTGCGCCTTGGGTTACCGTGCCTGTCTTGTCGAGGGCCACGATGTTGACGTCTACGAGGTCCAGTAGAGCATCGGCCGAACGGAACAGCAGTCCGCGACGGGCGGACGCGCCCAACCCCGCCGCAGCCGCGAGCGGTCGGCTGAGCGCGAGAGCACAGGGACACGCCACCACTAGGACCGCCACCGCGCGTGGTACGGCAGCCCCCAACCCAGTGTGGAGCGCCCAGGCAACGAATGTGACGGCAGCCACCACCAGAGTACCCGCAGTAAACCAAGGGGCGATGCGGTCGGCAGACGTGGGTCGGCTACCTCTATCCGCTGCCATTCGAAGCTGCTCAGCCATCTGGTGCAGCACCGTGTCGCCTCCGACGGCGGACACCCGGATAGTCATCGCACCGTCGAGGAGTACCGAACCCGCTACGATCTCCTGGTCGGGGTGGATTTCAACAGGCTCCGCCTCACCCGTGATGTGTGCCATCCTCACGCGACCGGATCCGGTCACCACCACACCGTCTGCCGCAACCTCCTCACCAGTTCCGACATCGATCAGATCACCTGGCCGCAGTTGGTCAGCTGGCACCGTCTCGACTCCCTCGCCGGTCGACCGCCGGGCTGTGGCGGGAACCGATGCTGCCAGGGAAACTGCCGCCTCTGCCGCCCGTCTCCGACCACGCGATTCGAGCATGCGACCGGCCAGGAGCAGCGCTACCAGCATGGCCAGCGAGTCCACGTAGGCATGCTCCCTGTTGATCGTCGCGACAATGCCCTGACCGTAGAGCACCGCGACGCCCAGTGCAATTGGGAGGTCCATGTGGAGCACGCCGTTCCTGAGGCCCGAGACAGCACCCGAGAAAAACGGCGCAGCACACCACAGAGCAACCGGCGTTGCCAGGATCAAGGAGGTCCACTGAAACAGCACCACGAACCGCGGATCCATCGAACTCCACCATCCGAGGTAGAGTGCGGCGGACATCATCATGATGTTTACGGCAGCGAACGCAGCAACACCGAGCCTGAGCAAGAGGTCGCGGTCTACCGTAGTCTCTTCGCCTAGCAGGCGCGGTCGATATCCCAGTGTAGCTATGCGACCAGCCAATTCCGCAAGGTCAACCTGCTCGGGATCCCACCTCAAAATGCAGCGTCCCGTAGCATAGCTGATCGTGGCTTCAGCCACTCCCGGCGTGCTCTGAAGAACGTGCTCGGTGACCCACACGCAGGAGGCGCATCGCAGACCGTCCACCATCAGCCGAGTCTCGGCTATGCCTGAAGAATCTGTCTCAGTGGGGACGGTGTTCCATCCAGCTTCGAGATACCGGGAGCGGGGTGCCAACACCTCGCGCTCCTGGTAGTAACGCTCGAGGCCAGCGCCCCGAATGAGTGCGGCAGCCATTTCGCAGCCGCCACAGCAGTATGTATCCTCCCTCCCCTCGACCGCGGTCCCGCAGTGAGGGCAGTGGCCAGTAGCCACCCGCGCGTTGGGGCGTTTTCGAGACCTAGCGCGGTTCGGTCTGGTAAGAAGGGACAACTTCGTCGGCCCCGCGAACGGCAATGAAGATGAACGCCAGGTTCACAAGAATCATCAGCAATAGACCCACTGCGATGCCTATGGGCCAGCCCAGACTACTCCGTCGACCTGCCCGCTCTGAGTTCTGCTCCGGTCTTGAACGTTGCATTCAGCACCAACTCGCCCTGCGGCGAAGTCACGTGTACCGTTATCGGGATTGTACGCCGCAGGTCATTGGCGACCGGCACGCGAATGACCAACGGCGAAGTGCGACTCTCAGAGGCTGCCAGCTCAAGCGGAGGAGCCGCCACCTCTGCATTATCTAGACCCTCAACCCGGATGCGGTAAGTTATCCGCTCACTGCCCGTACTGTTGTTGGTGATCTTGAGCAGGTACGTGTTACGCACGTGAGCGTCATTGTCCACAATAAACAGCGATCCCGGGGCACGATTGACAGTCGCTTCGAACGGCACTCTACCGGCAACCATCGCACCGCCCGACACAACCAGGCCAACGAGCATTGCCGCATATGCGACAGTGCGTGGGCGTACCACACGCTGCTTACGCCCCTCCAGCTCCGCCACACTGCGGTATGCCACCAACGTCTCATGATCGAGTTTCTCCATGACGTTAGTGCAGGCATCTATGCACCTGGCGCATGCAATGCACTCGAGCTGGAATCCGTCGCGAATGTCGATCCCAGCCGGACACACAACCACGCACTTCCCACAGTCGATGCAGCGACCGTCTCTCGCAGCCTGCTTGCCACCTCTCGGCTCACCTCTATCCGGAAGGTAGGTGATCTGCACCGTCTCATCGTCGGTGAGCGCACCCTGGAAGCGCGCGTACGGACAGAGGTAATTACAGAACTGCTCCCTAAACCACACAAAGTCGAGGAACCAGACGACTGTGAAGAACCCCACAATTGAGTACTCCACCAGGCTCCCTCTTCCCGTCCATAGATCGGCCGCCACCTCGAAATAGCTCATGAACGCCATAGAGACCGCGAAAGCCACTAGGAGGAACACACCCCACTTGACAGCTTTGCGCCAGATCAAGTCGAGAGACACATCTGCTCTCTCACGACGCAGCCGACTACTCCGGTCGCCTTCGATCCATTGCTCGACAGGTCGGATCCATGCCTCGAGAAAAACTGTCTGGGGGCACGCATAGCCACACCACAGACGGCCAAGCAGTGAAGTGACGAAAAACAGTGTGAACGCAAGGAAGAGGAGGATGACCAGTAGAAAGATTGTGTCTGCAGCTGTGAACGTCGCTCCCAGTACGAAGAGCCGACGAGACTGTAGATCAAAAAGTAGTGCCGGGTAGCCACCAATCCGGATCCACGGGGTCAGGAACAGAACCAAATGCAGCGCAAAGAAAGTCCAGCGACGGATCGTCGTGAACTTCCCCCGCACCGACTGGACATAGATCCACTTGCGGGTGCCGGCAAATCCTACCATCTACTACCTACTGTGCTCCAGGTTCACGCCCCAGAGCTGTAGCATTCTTCGAGATCACATAGGCGGCAACATGGTTAATGCTCTCTGCACCGAGCACTGGCCCCCAGGACACCATACCTTTTTCGGGGACCCCGTTGGTGATGATTCGGATGATGTCCTGCGGACTACCGCCGTGAATCCATTCATCATCTATGAAACTCGGTCCAATGCCGCCTTCGAGGTTTGCTCCGTGACAAACCACACAGTAGGTCTGAAATAGCTCCTGTCCTGCTGCCACGGCTTCCGTCGTAATAGCAAACTCACTCGTTACGGGCGTACTGTCCGATTGTCCTTGTTGGGTCTCGACTGCAGTCTCACCACCAGCTGCTTCGCCATGCCTCGAAATCACATATGCCGCCACGTTGTTGACTGTCTCTGCTCCGAGGATTGGCTCCCACGCCAACATACCCTTCTCTTGGACTCCCTCCCTAATGGTCCGGATAATGTCCTCTGGTGTGTCCCCATGGATCCACTCGTCATCCAACAGGTTGGGACCGATACCGCCCTGCAGATTCGCCCCATGACAGGCCACACAGTTGGCCCGAAACACTTGTTCCCCCGCAGCAACGGCCTCAGCGGTGACAGCGAACTCCGCCATACCCCCCGCGGCGCCGGTCTGCGAATACAGCTGCTCGGCGGAGGCCAACTCTTGGGCCAACGCTGCCTCAGGTGAGCGATGCGCTATGAAGTGGTAGTGGACCAGATACGCGACCGACCAGATGATGGTGATCCAAAACAGTCCCACCCACCAATCGGGTAGCGGATTGTCGTATTCTTGAATGCCATCGGCCTCTTCTTCGTGGCCGAGGATCACGTCACGCTCTTTCTTTTCGCTCACTGCTCGCCTCCGTCCGAGAGGGGCATGCGGGCTGCCTCCTCAAACTTCTGCTTGTTCTTGGGCGAAAACGCCCACCACGTCCAGCCGATGAAACACCCTAGGAAGAACACTGTCAGCAGACCCATGAACCAGCCCAGTGACACTGATTGGGCTGCCACCTCGAGTAGTGGATTCACTGCTGCCCCACCCGAGTCGTCAGCCCTGCTGCGATGGCGCGCCGGCCGTCCTGCCCGAGTCGTTGCAGATAGGCAATCAGTGCAATGATCTCGCGATCGGGTTCTGTCTCAATGCCAGTGTCACGAAGTTGTGCGACGATCCTCTCACCCTGAGTGCTGATACTCCACGGGATGCTCGCCAGGTCAGCGTCGGTATACGGGGTCCCGATCCTCCGCAGTGCCCTCACCGAGGCCTGGATGTCACCGGCATCAACCGTCCGTTCGAGCAGCCACGGATACGGTGGCATCACGCTACCGGGCGTCGTACTGCGCGGATCGCGCATGTGTTCGTAGTGCCACGCGTCGGGGTATTTGCCGCCAACGCGATGAAGATCTAGCCCGATCCGGCGCGACCCCAACAGGAACGGTCGGTCGTAGCGGTACTCTCCAGCTCGAGACCATTCGCCGTAGCGTAACAACTCCGCTCGCATGGGCCTCACCATCTGTGAGTGACACACGTAGCAACCTTCGCGGATGTATATATCGCGACCAGCAAGCTCTAGGGGACTGTACGGTGTAACCCAATCTGGGCGCTCCGGACCGGCAGTCGCCGTGAACATAGGAGCGATCTCGGCGATCCCTCCGACTGAGATCGCTATCGTCGTGAAGACAGTGAACAGACCCGCCTTGCTCTCCAGGACGCGGCGATGAAAACTCTCTTTGTTCTTGTTAGTGTCTGACATGGTCTCCTCACCTCACGAAACAGCCGGAACGGCCGATACTGTTACGACGTCCCTGCGGCTCGCAGCGACTGTGCGAACGATATTCCAGGTCATCATGATCGCCCCGACCAAGTAGAGCACCCCACCAAGCAACCGCATCCCGTAGAACGGATCGAGCCGGTCTACAATGTCCATGAACGCGGGATTGGCCAATAGACCGGAATCATTGACAGCGCGCCACATCAGGCCTTCCATCAGACCTGCAGCCCACATCGAGAGCGTGTACAACACGATGCCCACCGTGGCCAGCCAGAAGTGCGTGGTTGCCCAGCCTGGATAGGCGAGCGGACGTTTCCACAACTTGGGCATCAGCCAATAGACCGTGCCGAACGTCATCATACCGACCCACCCAAGGGCACCACTGTGTACGTGGCCGATTACCCAATTGGTGTAGTGGGCCAGGCCGTTCACGCCTCGGATGGCCATCATCGGACCTTCGAATGTGGCCATTCCATAGAAACTCACAGCGACCACGAAGAACTTGAGTACCGGATCCGTCCGGACACGGTCCCAAGCACCCCGCAGTGTGAGGAGCCCGTTGAGCATTCCTCCCCAAGACGGTGCCAGCAGCATGATACTGAAGATCACGCCCAGAGTCTGCGCCCAATCCGGCAGCGCAGAGTAAAGCAGGTGGTGCGGGCCAGTCCAGATGTAGAGGAACACGAGAGCCCAGAAATGCACGATCGAGAGTCGATAGCTGTACACCGGGCGCTCAGCCGCACGGGGCAGGAAGTAGTACATCAAGCCTAGGAATGGTGTCGTCAGGAAGAACCCTACAGCATTGTGACCGTACCACCACTGTACTAGAGCATCGGTCAATCCAGCATAGAGTGGATATGAACGGAATAGAGTCGCCGGAATCGCCAGGCTGTTTACGATGTGGAGCACGGCGATTGTGATCACGAACGAGATGTAGAACCAGATCGCAACATAGATGTGCTTCACTCTGCGCACGGCCAGCGTTCCAAAGAAATTCACACCGAAGACCACCCAGATGAGAGTTATGGCGACGTCGATCGGCCAAATCAGTTCGGCATACTCTTTAGACTGGGTCATACCCAACGGGAGCGTTATTGCCGCCGCCACTATTATCGACTGCCACCCCCAGAAGTGGACCCGCGACAGCAAGTCGCTCCACATCCGGGTCTTCAGCAGGCGCTGCATAGAGTAGTAGATACCTGTGAAGCAGATGTTGCCAGCAAAGGCGAAAATCACTGCGTTAGTGTGCAGTGGGCGGAGTCGTCCAAAGGTGGTCCAGGGCAGCCCGAGATTCGCCGGCCACCAGGCGAGTTGAAGTGCAATTAGCACCCCGACCAACATGCCCACGACGCCCCACAACAGCGTGGCAGCGAAGAACATGCGGACTATGTCGTCGTCGTAAGCCGACTCATCCACCTTGGCTGGATTGGTATATTGCATGGGTTGACTATCCCGACCTTCGAAATGGCTGAATAGAAGTCACTTGAGATCTGATCATACCTGTCAACCATTCGAGGTCAAGTCCCCACAAGAGGGGGGGTAACGAATGATCGGCCTGCTCGGAGCGGCACTGATGGCGGGCCTAGTTGGAAGTCCCCACTGCATCGGGATGTGCGGTGGATTCGCCGTGTTGTGTGGGCGTAGAGTACCCGATACCGCCGTCTGGCATGCCGGTCGGCTCACCAGTTACGCACTGCTCGGAGCGCTGGCTGGCGCCTTTGGCTCGATGGTTCCCGGTCCTTCATGGGTGGCGGCTATAGTATCGCTCGGTCTCATGATTTGGTTCTCGGCAGCATTGGCCGGTCTGGTACCTGAGCCCCGGATCGTCATCCCCGGGCTCAAACGACTGGGAACTGCCATGGCCGGTGACGCCGGCCTCAGCAGCCGCTACGCCTTCGGTATTGTGAACGGGTTCCTGCCCTGTGGACTGGTCTATGCAGCCCTTAGCGTACCCGTAGCCACAACGCATCCCGGCTGGGGTGCCCTAGCAATGGTGGCATTTGGAATCGGCACGGCCCCAGTTCTGTCCGCCGTCGCGCTGGGTGTTCAGCGGATTGTCGCTCGCGACATTCGTGTCCGGCGAGCGATAGCTGCAGGAGTCTTGGTTGCGGGCCTCTGGTCCATTGGGATGCGACAGGGAATCCTGGGATCCCAGGCTATGCACGGGATGCACGAGCATCAGATGCACCAGCCCGGACAACCCCCAGCGCCACACGATACGACGCACGACGGCACCTAGGGCAAGCCTCGCAACTCGATCGCGTGGGCAAGTGCATCCACACTTGATCGGGTCGTGGGAGCATTGGCACCGTTCTTCTGGACATTGAGACAAACACATGAAACGGCTTCTCTTTTTGTCGGTCGCGGCTCTTTGGGGCTGTGACACCTTCTCCCCGTCGGAACCCAGCGATCTCCTGAGTGAGGCCGCGATATTGGAGCACCTGGAGTTCCTGGCTGGAGACAGCTTGTACGGCCGGGCCGCCGGCTCCACTTACGGTTTCGAAGCAGCCGTATATGTCCGCGACGAGTTCAGCGAATATGGCTTGGAACCAGCTGTACCGGAGTACTTCCAGGGTTTCTCGATTGAAGCAGCAACGGTAGCTGTGGCAGAACAGAGTCAGCTGTCAGCGATCAGCCTTCAGCTGTCAACGCTCAGCAGTCACCCTCCAGTACTCAGCACTCAACAGCGGGAGATGCAGCTGACGGCCCAAAATGTCCTAGCCGTACTGCCGGGTAAGGGCGACCTGGTCGGGCAATGGATAATTCTAGGAGCCCACTACGATCATCTGGGTTTCGTCTCTTGGAATGCTGATTCCGTGACTATCTACAATGGCGCCGACGACAACGCATCAGGCGTATCCCTGCTGCTTGAGGTCGCACGCTTCCTGACTCACTACTACACGGCCGGGGTAGGAGCGGACGACGCCCGCCGGTCGATCATGTTCCAAGCGTACGACGCCGAGGAACGTGGTTTGTTGGGTTCGTGGCACTACGCGCAAAACCCGACAGTACTTATGGACAGCATCGTTGCCATGGTGAACCTGGACATGGTGGGGAGGATGAGGGACAACAGGCTCGTCGTTGCCGGCTCACTCACTGCGAGCCAATGGACTGGTCTGCTCGACAGTGCTAACGAAGGCGAATTGTCGCTCCTGTTTAGCGACGACGGTTTGAGCCGCAGTGATCAGTGGCCGTTTCTTCAACAGGGCAAGCCGGTACTGTTCCTCAGTACCGGTATGCACCAAGATTGGCATACGCCCAACGACGACGTGTGGTTGTTAGATGTACCGGGTATGGTCAAGGTCGGCGACCTCGTGATCGCCCTGCTCGAAGCACTTGCTGTCCAATCATGAATGCCGCTGGCTCGTCGGCAATGGAGGGAGGCAGAAGACCCAGCTCCATCATGTCCCGATCGTGAGCCCCAGGCCTTCTTCTTCAGCCTTCCTGCAGGCAAGCAAGGCAATCGCAGTATCCTGCACGCCGACACCGGTTAGGTCGCATACCGTGATCTCTTCTTCGCGACTCCGTCCTGGTTTACGACCGGCTGTCAATTCGCCAAGCTCGTCTATTGGGTGATCTTCGGCGATAAGCCCGGCTTCCATCGCGTGGTGAAGCTCGCCCAACCGAAAACACTGGGCTTTTCGGTCGCAAACGAGCCGATCGGCCCGCACCAACACGTTGGGATCGAGCTCCTGCTTTTCGGGACTGTCCGATCCCATGGCCGTAACATGCAATCCAGCATGAAGCCAGCCCGCATTGATCACCGGGACCCTTGACGGTGTCGTGGTTACGACCACTTCGGCGGCGCCGACCAGTTGCGCAGCACCTCCTGCAGCAGCTATGTCAACTCCCAGCACCCCTGGCATTTCGGCCACATATTGCTCGACAGCATCAGGTCTCACGTCATGGACCAGCACTCTCCGGAAATCCCGGACCAGCTGTAGCGCCCTAACCTGGTACCTGCCCTGGGCACCGGCCCCGATCACTCCAACCGTCTCCGGTTTCTCACAGGCCAGGTGTTTGGCCGCAATCGCTCCCGCAAGCGCCGTGCGTAGGTCGGTCAGGAACCCGTTGTCCAGCAGTACAGCCTGAGGGAAACCAGTCCGAGCACTGAGCACTACCATCATGCCACTGCCACTCGGCAGTCCCCTGTGCAGGTTGTCAAAGAACCCGGAGGCGATCTTCACCGCGAAACTGTCGAGGCCTTTGACGTAGGCGGATTTGACATCGACCTCGCCGTGGTGTTCAGGAACCTCGACCATCATGATCGGCGGCACAGTGGCTTTGCCATCGGCGAGCCGAGTGAACCCGTCTTCGACCGCTGCCAGGGCTTCATAATCCAATCCCACGCAAGCGCGGAGATCTGCCTCTGTAAGAACTCTGATGGGCGGCAACTGCTGCACTGCCCCTCCCCCTGATAAGTGCACTCCATCATGGAGCAGAGGGCACGACCTGGCAAGGTCGTGACCCGCTCGCGACTTGCGACACCGAGTCCCCATCAGTACGATCCTGATCGCAACAACAGGAGGTCGTCATGGCCATAAGCAAATCGCTAATTCCCGAGTTAGAGATGGAAGCTGCGGTGACCCGCAGACTGATCGAGCGTGTGCCCGAAGACAAACTTGGATGGAAGCCGCACGAGAAGTCTATGCCGTTGGGCCGGCTGGCGACTCACCTCGCTGAACTACCGGGTTGGGGCAAAGTCACCATAGCGCAGGATGTGCTCGATATCGGAGAAGGCTTCACACCGACCATTCTCGGATCGGTCCAAGAAATCCTGCATTTGTTCGACAAGAACGTGACTGATTTTAAGGAATTGCTCGCGAACACACCTGACGAAGAGTTCATGAAGATATGGACGATGAAATACAAAGGGCAGGAGGTCTTCTCGTCACCTAAGATCGGGGTCGTCCGCGGTACTGTCATGAACCACATGGTACATCACCGGGGCCAGCTCACGGTCTACTTGCGGCTGAACGAGGTACCGCTGCCGATGACATATGGACCATCGGCTGATGAAACTGGGGGCTTCGACTAGGCAGCGACGGCAGCCACAGACTCGGCCGACCCCGGGTGGAAGTCAGGGGTCCAACCATCCCACCGGCGACCTAGCCGACCCGTGTACGACCGCATCAATTCGATCCTAGCCACGCGACCGGTCGCTCGCTGTGCGGGAACCGCAATCGGACGATCGCGAGAAGGACGCTCCATCCGTGCGTTTCGATTTGGCACCGGGAGCGATCGCATCAGTCTACTCGCCGGCTGTCACGCCGATGAGCCGGTAGGCCCACGGCTACTCCGTCACTTCGCCTCGTATCTGTCGCAGCTACCAGACGCCGACCCGCTCACTACCAACTACCAGTGGTGGATCGTACCTCACATCAATCCCGATGGTGACGAACGGAACCGCACCTGGCACCGTGATAGCGATGAGAGCTACGACTTGGTCCGCTATCTCCTCAATGTGGTTCGTGAGCAGCCGGGCGCAGACATCGAGTTCGGATTCCCCAGGAGAGAGGATGATACAGGTGCCCGGCCGGAGAATCGCGCCGTGTTCGATTGGTGGCGCAGCGGCGATAACCCATTCGTACTGCACGTATCCTTACACGGCATAGCCTTCGCAGCAGGACCTTGGTTTCTCATCGAGCCGACTTGGCGGGATCGTTGCCGCCCACTCAGACTCCGTTGCACCTTGCGGGTTCGCGAACTCGGATACGAGTTACACGACGTAGAGCGGCAAGGGGAAAAAGGCTTCTTCCGCATCGAGCGCGGCTTCTGCACGCGACCAGACTCACGGCACATGCGACAGTACTTCTCGAATCGGGACGATGCGGATACCGCGGTTCTATTTCGGCCGAGTTCGATGGAGACAATCAGATCGCTCGGTAATGACCCTCTCACACTGGTGTCGGAGATGCCGCTATTCATCACTCCCGGCGTCGGTGATACGCTGGGGCCACCTGACCCAGTCGCACAGGCTTGGAGAGAACGCATAGACCACTGGAGGTTGCGGCTGGCGAGAGAGGATACCGACGAGGAAATATTGCGGGAGGCCATTGCATCAGGATTACGGCCGATGCCAGTAAGGGATCAGATGGAACTTCAGTTGACGCTCATTGCGGCCGGGCTGGAGAGCGTGAGGAGTGTCCGCTAGGCAGTGAGCGGAGCGGTCATGGAGGTAGCCCGACCGATCCGCTCACTGTGACTCGGTACAGACTACTGCAATATTTCCAGCAGCTCCACCTCAAAGATCAGAGTCGCATTTGGTCCGATGACTGGGCCAGAGCCGTTCTCACCGTAGGCTAGTTCTGACGGTATGGCTAACCGATACTTGCTTCCAACGCTCATCAGCAGTAGCGCTTCGGTCCATCCATCAATGACCTGGTTCACCACAAACGTTGCCGGTCCCCCGTGCCGTTCGGAACTGTCGAACTCCGTGCCATCCACCAAGCTGCCGCTGTAGTTGACTGACACCCGGTCGGTCGCTGCAGGCTTCGGTCCGGTACCTTCCGTGAGCACTTGGTACTGCAGCCCACTGGCAGTAGTAATGACACCCTCTTTCTTGCCGTTCGCAGCAAGGAATGCTTCACCTTCTTCCTTGTTCTGCTGCAGCATCTCTTCGCGTCGTTGAGCCTGAGCCAGCTGACTCTTGGCTGAGAGTTCCCGCAGCACCTCAGCCATCTCTTCATCAGTCAGCTGCAGCTCGCGCTCATCAAAGACATCGTAAATTCCTCGAGTCAACGATGGCAGATCGAATTCGATAGCCGTCCGGTGCAGTTCTCTACCGATGTCGATTCCAACTGCATAGCTCGACTTTCCTTCGAACGACTCGAGGTCCGCCTGGGGACCTGACCCGCAGGCGCTCAGCGCCGATATCAGGCAAGAGGCAAGGCTAGCAGTCGTAAGATGTCTCATACCTACACTCCTTCAGATCGCGCATTCCGTCGCGCGAGAGGCTTGGTGCCGTCCCAACCGCAACAAAAGAGAAGGGACCAGCGTATCAGGCAGGTCCCGTTATTAGACTCACTCACTGATCGAGCGGCATACCAGCCCGGTATGCCAGGCGCCGCAGGAAGCGTAGTAGGGCGGTCGTTTCGTGTCAATCAGCAAAGCTCCGACGCCGCCATTGTCATCTACCAGTGAGTATCCCTACAAGTCGTTGTCAGATTGGGACTTATTCTGCCCACGGCAAGATGTCCGCACCGGCATGTCATCGTCGCCAGGGATCCTGGCGAACCAATTACTTGCGCTTCACACCGCTTTCATGTCTCCTTAATCATCACGACCATAGTGGTAGGCGTCTTACTTGGCCGCCCGCACAGCCGGCCGGCACGCCAACCCCTTCCTTCCCGTGCCCGAGGAGGCCTCCATGGCGCAAAACGGCAAAGCAGGCGACGAGACTCCGCGTGGGGACCAGCGCGGGGTTTCTCGGCGCGGCTTCTTGACCTCGGTAGGTACAGGGGCTCTGTCGGTTGCAGCTGCCAGCAAAATTGCAGCCCAACCTCTGGCGCCCACCGAGGTACTCGACGCCCACGAGATGTCGAAGATCACGCTCCACATCAACGGTCGCAGCAAAGAGGTCCTGGTGGAACCGCGCTGGTCACTCGCCTTCGTTTTGCGAGAGAAGCTCGGCATCACCGGAACAAAGATCGGTTGCGACAGGGGCGAGTGTGGTGCATGCACAGTTCTGATAGACGGGATCCCGCGCTATGCCTGCTTGACCCTCGCTGTTGAGACCGAAGGTGCTGAGATTGTGACGGTCGAGGGACTCATGAACGGCGAGGAAATCGGACCCGTCCAGCAGGCATTCGTCGAGCAAGATGCTTATCAGTGCGGGTATTGTACTTCGGGTCAGATCATGGCTGCCGAAGGCTTGCTCCGGGCCAGCCCAGACCCTTCACTCGCCGAGATCCAGCATAATATGTCCGGCAACCTGTGCCGCTGCGGCACGTATCCCCACATCTTCGCGGCCACTCAGAGGGCGGCGGAGTTGAAACGCGGCGGAGGAGGTGAGTCATGAGATCCGAACCTGACAGACCTTACTGGGTTGAGGGAGAGCCGCCTGAGACTCCACAGCAGCAAGTCCAGCAGGAGCCGTGGGGTGAGACCAAAGTCGTCGGCAAGCCACATGCGAGAGTGGATGGTTACGAGCGGGTGAGCGGCAGCGCGGTCTACCCGGCCGACATCACCCTTCCTCGGATGCTGTACGGTGCGATCCTGCGGTCACCGCATCCGCATGCGACGGTTACAGGCGTCGACACATCCGCGGCCGAGCAGATGCCGGGCGTACACGCTGTGATCTCGGCGTTCACACCCGACGACGAAGCAACGAGGCCACACTCCGAGTTCATCAGAAGCCAACTATTCAACCCAACTTGTCGTTACGAGGGCGAGGCCGTCGCAGCAGTGGCAGCAGACGACCCCTATGTTGCTCACGACGCCCTGCGGGCGATCGACGTCGAGTACGAAGTACACCCATTCGTGGCCGACGAAAGGAAGGCACTCGAGCCCGGCGCGCCACTGGTGTACGAGAGAGGGAACCTAGGCAGGGAACCACGTACCTACGAACGGGGAGACGTGGCACGAGGCTTCGCTGAAGCCGACGTGGTACTGGAAGAGGAGTACCGCTGCGAGTGCGAGATCCACACGCCTATGGAGGCCCATGGGTGTGTGGCCAAGTGGGACGGGGACAGCCTGACAGTCTGGGAGTCGACCCAAGGTGTGTACAATGTGCAGACCGGTGTTGCCGCAGCTCTCGGTATGCCGCTGTCCAAGGTCAGGATCATAGGGCATTACATGGGAGGCGGATTCGGTGCCAAGCTGCAAGCCGGCAAGTACACCACCGCTGCGGCCCTGCTCGCCAAGAAGACAGCGCGCCCAATCAAGATCACCCTAACCCGCGAGGAAACCTACCTCGCTGTTGGCAACCGTCCGCCCGCCAATATGAGGCTCAAGGCTGGTGTGAAGCGCGACGGGACGATCACGGCCTTCGAGTTCGCCGGATCCGGAACCGGCGGGGCCTACGGTACCGGCGGAGCGTCCTCTCTGGACTGGGTCGTCAGGGACCTTTACCTATGCCCCAACGTAAAGACCGAGCTGACGGACATCTATATCAACGCCGGACCGTCTCGCCCGTTCCGCGCGCCGGGTCACCCCCAGGGCGCCTGGGCACTGGAGCAGATGATGGACGCTCTGGCCGCAGCAATACAGATGGACCCCGTCGAATTACGACTCAAGAACATCCCGTCGGTCAGCCAAGGGCGCGAGGGGGCTCCACCCTACACCACGACCGGCCTCAGCCAGTGCCTGGAAGATGGATCCACTGCTTTCCGCTGGCGTGAGACCAAGCAGCAAATCGAGCGGGCCGGCAACGGCGGGCATATCCGCCGCGGCGTGGGAGTGGCGGCTGGGCTCTGGTCGGGCGGCGCCGGCGGACCTCCGTGCACGGTGATCATCAAGGTATTCTCGGACGGCAGCATCAATCTCAACATGGGTGCGAGCGACATCGGCACCGGCACCAAGACCATCATGGCAATGGTTGCCGCGGAAGAGTTGGGTGTCGCGCCGGAAGCTATTCAGATCGAGCACGCCGACACCGGCACCACCCAATACGCTTCCGCCAGTGGAGGTAGCAAGACCGTTCCAACCGAATCACCCACGGTGCGTGCGGCCGCAATCGATGTGAAGAGACAGCTGCTTGCACTGGCCGCCGACGAGCTGGAAGTGGCCGTCTCTGACCTGACGCTCAGTGACGGCAAGGTCGTCAATACGACAGACCCGTCGCAGGAAGTCGAGATCTCACGGCTGCGAAGCCTGCAAAGACGCAGGTCGATTACCGGCATCGGCTACCGCGCTCCAAACCCTGCCGACAAGGCGACCTGCCCGTTTGCCGCGCATTTCTGCGAGGTCGAGGTAAATACGAGAACTGGCGAGGTGAAGATCGTCCGGTTCCTCGGCGCCCATGACAGCGGACGCGTAATGAACCGGCTGACCTATCAGAATCAGGTGTTTGGGGGAATCACCATGGGCATCGGGTACGGTATGACGGAGCGACGGATCCTCGATGTCGATCAGACAGGCAAGATGGTGAACAAGAACTGGCACGACTACAAGCTCGCCACGGCCCTGGACGTGCCGGCCGATATGACTTGCGTGCCCATCGATGTCGCGGACGACGAGGCAAACATCGCCGGCTGCAAGGGGATTGGTGAGCCCGCTACGATTCCGACCGCCCCAGCGGTGGCAAACGCCATCCACCATGCCACAGGGGTGAGGGTAGCGAACACACCGATCGATCCCAGCATGCTCGTGCAAGCCATTGCCACTGCGAGAGAGGGGGATTGAGCCATGATTCCGAGATTCACATACGTACGTGCGACGTCCCTCGATGAAGCGATGACCCAGCTCTCCTCGGATGGAGCGCGAGTGCATGCCGGGGGATCGGACCTGCTGGGCTGCCTGCGCGATGAAGTATTTGAGTGCGGGAAGGTGGTGAGCATAGCCGGACTCACCGAACTCAAAGGCATCACGAGAACTCAGGAAGGTGGAGTGCGAATCGGTGCACTCACCAAGGTTGCTGAGGTTGCCGGGAATCCCCTTGTGCAAGAGTTATATCCAGGGTTGTCTCAGGCCGCCTCGGAGGTGGCAAGCCCTCAGTTACGCAATCAGGGAACCATCGGCGGCAACATCTGCCAAAAGCCGAGGTGCTGGTACTACCGGGGAGAGTTTCACTGCCTGCGCAAAGGCGGGAACACCTGTTACGCCCTCGCCGGTGAGAGCCAGTACCACTGTATCCTGGGCGGTCACGGCTGCTACATCGTACATCCCTCCGACACCGCTCCTGCTTTCCTAGCATTCGATGCCGTGGTTCACATTGCTGGTCCGCGGGGGCGCAGGACCGTGCCAATTGACGCGTTTTACGTAGCCCCCAGAGACAACGCTCAACGGGAAACCGTGCTGGAGGCAAACGAGATCGTAACAGAGCTCATCCTACCCCAACCGGCATCCGGCCAACGCAGCTCTTATCGCAAAGTCCGAGCCCGCGGCGCCTGGGACTTCGCACTCGCAGGTGTAGCGCTGGCTCTCCGTCTCGACGGTGACCGAGTCGACGGGGGACGTGTGGTGTTGAGCGGCGCCGCTCCGGTACCGTGGCGGTCGCAGGAGACGGAGCGGGTCATAGCTGGTAGACGCATTGACGCGGCATTAGCGGCAGAGGCAGCTGAAGCAGCAGTAAGCAACGCAACGCCGCTCAAACGAAACGGCTACAAGATTCCGCTCTTCAAGGGCGTGATCGAGGAAGAGTTACTCAAGATCGCACAGGCCTAGCCCAGTCCCGACGACAGGGAGCAGTGGCAGGGGCAGGGGCAGGCGCAACGCACAGGCAGAACACTGTAAGACCCAACATCCGACAAATCCCGGCCGCCCCGCCCGGGATTTGTTGTGCAGAGCAATCAGCCGCTCAGCATCACAACCTCAGTGCAGCCGACAACCCCGAACCACCGTCGGATTCCGTGACAACTGTCAGGGAGACTCGGTCGAGGCAACCGTCGCGACTCGCCGCACCCTCTTGCGCACCAGTTGAGGTAGCGTCGGCAGCTCCCACCCTAGGTCGTCTGGTCAACGCATTCGCTGTAACCGCACCTCCTGGTATCCCTATGCACAGTTGACTCGTCTCAGCGAGAGCCGGCCCCTCCTGAAACGACTTGACGATAATCGGAAAAACGTTTACCTTATATTCGTTCCGGCCGCCTGCAAGATTAGCCGGACTCTGGAAACGGTAACAATGGACAACGCCACTGACCCGCACTCGCCGAATCAGACAGAAGGGCCCCGGCCGGTCTCACCGGTGGACGCCAGGCACCGCCGGTTCTTCGCGGCCGCCGAGCCGCTGTTCGAGCGCTTCGGCTACCGCAAGACGACGGTAGAAGACGTCTGCCACGCCGCCGGAACCAGCAAGCGGACCTTCTACGAGCTGTTCAGTGACAAGAAGGACCTGCTGCTCCAGTTAGCCGAGTGCGTCTTCAACGACCTGACCGTGGAGTGGGAAGCGAGCCTACCGAAGCAGCTAGATCCTCTGGGACGCCTTCGCTCCCTGCTCGACTTGTACGCCACGGCTATGCGCCTACATCCCTTTTTCCGAGTCCTGGTTGAGGACCTCGACCTTATGCGTCTGTTCGGTGAGCATGTAGACGAGATCCGCATGGCACAGATGGGTGGGCCTTTCGATCAGATCCTTCGGGACGGCATGGCTGCTGGACAGTTCCGGTCCGTGGACCCGCACGCCGCAATGTGGGTGGTGCTTGGCCTGCTTGATACGGTCTACCTACTGATGCCGAGGGTGATGAACGAGCCGGGTCCCCTGGAGGATCCGGTGCTGGCGAAAGAGGTAAAGGATTTCATTGTACACGGGCTTGGAGCCCGCCAGGCAACCGACCACGAACTGAATCTGACACCACACACGACTGACTAATACGATGAACGAGGACGATATCGACTCCATCGAGTCACCGACAACATCGCGACGTCGGTACAGCCGCTGGGTGACGGTGTTGACGCATCTCGCCACGCGCAGGACAGGTTGGACACTGTCGGCCGTGGGCGTGTTGACGTTGTGCAGCATGCTGCTGGCCGAGCGACTCCAACTGAACATGAACTGGACCGATCTGCTCCCGTCGGACCATCCCCAGGTACGGCTCTATCGTGACGTCCTCGACCGCTTCGGCGAGACGTCAATCGTGATCGCGCTCGAAGGGGAGCGCGACTCCATCGTCGCCATGGCTGAGGAGCTGGAGCCCAAGCTTCACGCGCTGGAAAGCTTGCACAACGTGATCGGCAAGATGCCTGTGGAATTCTTGCTCGATCACGGGTTCGTTTTACTGAAACCGGAACAGTTCGACCGCACCCTCCGCTCGCTGGAGAACTGGACGGTCCTCGGGTCACTACGAGGCATGAACGACGACTACGAACGGGAGTACACCGAGAACGAATCCAACATTAGGCGCGACGAAGTCGAGATCGCGCGCGGAATCCTGGGACTTACCCGTAGCCTCGAGTTGCTTTCCGCTGGGCTGGCTGGCGAGGCGGGGCCCGAAGTCATGGTCGAAGCGGCTGACGCGCTGTCTATTGGCGATCCTTGGTTGCTTGCACTCGACCGGCAGATGCTGCTCATCGCCGTTACCCCAGAAGCTTCGACCACGCAGATAGATGAAACCCTCGCCACGGTGGCCGAGGTCGACGCCGTGATGCAGGAAGTGACAGCCAGTCACCCCGGGGTCTACGCCAGCATGACAGGGATGGGGAAGATCAGTCAGGACGAAATGAATAGTGTGGGTGGCTACACCGTACTGCTCTCCATTTTGGCCCTGCTGCTGATCTACTTACTCCTTGCCAGAGCGTTCCGCGGTTGGGTCATCCCACTCCTTGCCTTACTTCCGCTGATAGTAGGGATTTTCTGGACCATGGCGGTGCTCCAGATCCTGTTTGGCGCCCTCAACCTGTTCACCGCCATGATGATGCTCGTGCTGTTGGGACTCGGCATAGACTTCTCCATCCACTTAATCAGTCGCTTCCAGGAGGAGACCGCCCGGGGCACTGACCTTGAAGCCGGGATCGCAACCACGTTTGCAGGCACAGGTGTCGCGGTCATGATGGGAGCGGCGACAACCGCGATTGCGTTTCTGACCCTCATGGTGGGTGATACCAAGGGTGTGTTCGAGTTCGGGGTTGCGGCGGGCCTTGGCGTTGTCATCACTCTGATTGCGATCTTCCTCACGCTCCCAGCGCTACTCGTCCTGCGGTATCGCAGGCTGGAAAAGGCCGGTGCTGTGCAGACCAGCACTGCGTCCTGGAACCACGGCCACAGGTGGATTGGGAACGTGGTGCGAGCCGGCTGGAAGCACCCGTCAGTCTTCCTCGTAGCGACCGCAATCGTGGTGGCCGCATCGATCTGGGCAATGCGCCACACGGCCTACGAATACGACTTCCTTGAGCTGGAGGCCAAAGGACTGCGGTCGGTGGAGTTGCAGCGGCAGATACCGCGACGGTTCGGCACCTCGGATCACAGTGCCTGGCTGGTTGCCAACTCGATCGAGCGCAGCCGCGAGTTGAAGCAGGAACTCCGCAACTTGCCTGAAGTCGGCGACGTGAACGCCATTAGTGACTTCGTGCCCTCGTCCACACGGTTCGCTGAATACGCCCCCAGACTGGAGCAATTCCGGCGTACGGTTCTCACGCGTGACCGGCCTGCATGGATACCGGGTGACGCCGCACGCCTCTCCGTCGAGATGGGGCGCCTGTGGGACAACCTAGACCTGATCTCCAACTTGGCCTACACAGCGGGACTCGATCGCATAGTCAGCGTAATCGACGGCATAACCGGAGTCGATTCTGAAACCGGCGTTACCGACACTTCAGCGCTACTGCCGACACTGTCGCGGCAATTCGCCAACATCACGGACGATTCCACCCTGCGATCGTTTGCCGAAATGTGGGCAACGCACCTCAAGCAGAATCTCCACCGCATGAGCAATCCCGCGCCCGTGAGCCTTGAGGAGGTACCCGATAACATGCTGCAGAGCTTCACGCCACGATCAGGCGAAGATTACCTGGTGCACGTGGTGCCGCGGCGCTCGCTCTGGGACCGACCCAGCCTGGAGCGCTTCGCATCTCAGGCCGAGAGCGTGGACCCCAACGTGATCGGCAGTGAGCAGTTGATGTTGGTCATGATGGACGCAACCCTCGAGGATGGGCGCAACGCGGCATTTCTCGCGCTCGCAGTGATCGCGCTCCTCCTGATCATTCACTTCCGGGGACCTGTCGGCCTGGTGGCGCTGGTACCACTCGTCGTTGGCACGCTGATCATGCTCGGCATGATGTACGCGCTGCATATGAAGTACAACTACATGAATCTCATTGCGACTCCGATCATCCTCGGCATAGGCATCGACGACGGGGTGCATGCCCTGCACCGCTACCGGGAGGCGGGCGGCGGCAGCCAAGCCGTGGATCGGTCCTTCCAATCGGTCGGTAGGGCAATTCTGTTGACCTCCCTAACGACGATGATCGGGTTCGGCAGCGTGGCATTCTACGAGATGCGCGGGATGGCGAGCTTCGGTCAGGTCTTGTTCATGGGTGTAGGCGCTTGCTTCCTGGCAACGGTGCTCGTGCTACCCGCCCTACTTCGCGTGGTGTTACGGCAGCCCAGAGCCGCGCCAATCAGAGAACCAGGAGAGGAGGTGGGTGGTGCAGCGACATAATCGGGCGACCCCGACCGGCCAGCGGATCGGACGGCTGGCAGTTGTCGGTTGCATGGCCGCATCGCTCCACACCGAGACGGGCTCGGCTCAGGACGATGGAGCCCTGTGGCTGCAACGGATCGACACTGCCGAACGGATACCCCACTCCTACGGCGTAATGAGGCAGACAATCACCACCTCGGGTGGATCACTTAGGACCTTCACCATACGGACCTGGTCTGCCGAGAACGGTGACGTCTCACTAATGGCCTATGTCGATCCACCGAGAGTCGCCGGGGACAAGATCCTTCAGCTCCAGGGCGGAGACGACTTCTGGTACTATATGAAACGGCGCGACGTAACACGTCATTTTGCCGGACACAACCGTAGGCAGAGTGCCATGGGTTCGGACTTTTCCTATGAAGACATGGCGACGGGCGACCTCACTGAAGACTATACCGCTGAAGTGCTGGGCTTCGAGGAAGTCGACGGAGTTGAGACCGTCAGGCTCCGGTGCACTCCCACTGAGAGCGGGCCTTCATACGATCACCTGGTCCTGTGGGCCAGCGTGGAAGACAATCTCACACGCAAGATCGAGTATTACGATGAGCAGCACCATCTGAAGACGCTCCTCCTCAGCGATATCCGAGTCATCGAGGACAGGAAAGTGGCCATGAAGCTGGAGATGGTGAACCACCGGGAAGGGTCGAAGACGTTGCTGGAGACGATCGAGATCACATTCGCTGAGGAACCCGACCCTTCGCTATTCACTCAGGCAGCTTTGAGTCGCCGGATTCCTGGCGATTGAACTATCCGGGGCAGCTATGATCCGGTCGTCAACCCAGGAGCACACCAGCCCAGCCAAGCGGGACTCGCTCACCGCCATGGCCCTGGCCAGTATCATGTCGGCCGCACCGGTCTCGGCTCAGACGGTGGATATCTCGGGCTACTTCGAGAACACCCTCCAGATCGACTATACTGTTCAGACAAAGGAACAGCTTCTCAATGCTGCAAAACTCCGGCTGGACTTCTCGAGCAGCATCTCGAATGGCCTCGAGTTCACCGGCAACATCAACTTCATCGTGAACGTGGGTGCGATCGAGCGGGACATAAGGCCCTATTTGCCTGATGCAACCGCACGCGAGCTAGAGTCTGCAGGTGCAACCGCTACGTATGCTCTCGATGCGACCCGGACCTTCCTCGACAATGCCTATCTCACTTGGCTAGCGGGACCAGTGCGGCTCCGGCTGGGCAAGCAGCAGCTTTCCTGGGGACCAGCCTACAGCTACAACCCCACTGACCTGTTCCATCGGAAGAATCTGCTGGACCCCACGTATGAGAAAGAAGGCGTCACCGCGATACGCACCGACTACGGGTGGGGAGTCAGCGGCCAGCTCTCGGTCATCGCCACACCGGCCGAGGACCTAGCAAGCAGCGGTTACGCCGTCCGCTTCGCAACGCATGTCGAGTCAATCGGTTACGACTTCGCAGTTACCGCACATCATGTCAGAGACTCCACGGCAATCGATCCCACAACGTTGCAACCAACTATTCAACGACGCTCTGCACTGGGCATGGAGCTATCGGGAGAGCTGCTTGGCCTTGGTGCCTGGCTCGAAGGGAACTACAACTGGATGCAGCACGATTCAGACTTCACCCGGTTCGTGCTGGGGATCGACTACACTCTGGAAGATGGGACGTACCTACTGGCTGAAGCACTCTACAACGGCCGGAACCAGCTTGACCGACCATATGCTCTGGAAGACTGGTTGGCGAACCTGTATTTCGGAGAGCCGATTGGCACTGGGTGGATCATGGCTGGCATTAGACGAGATATCAGTGAGCTTACGTTGGCCAGCATCTATCTTTTCGCCACTCCGGACGGCTCGCTTTTGGTTAATCCCCGGGTGGATGCATCCATCGCCCAGAACGCGGATCTGGTGGCGTTCAGCGCGTTCACCATCGGTAGAGAGGATGGTGCTTTCCCCTCCGGCCTCTACTCACTGTTTTGCCGAATGACGGTGTACTTTTGACAGTCTCGATTCAAATCACGGTGTGACTGCTAAGCAATGAGCCGCATAGCAGCCATCAGGAAGGTGTCCCTGGAGGTGGGCTACCACCGGCGTAGATCCACCAATAGCAAGGGCCCACGGCGGGTTCCCGGATTACACATCATAACACGTGCACCATGAGAACATGCCATCTAAGAACCCGTGGGGCAATCTCCGTGGCGCTGGGGCTATTTGTTGTCGCGTTCACCGTCACACTAGGCTGTGAACCCGCCGTGACCGGCTACCACGTCATTCCGCTGCCAAGACAGGTGACACCGAGGTCCGGCTCCTTCTGGGTGGATCAGTCAACGATCATAGCTCTGTCAAATCCCTCGGACGAAGAGTTGCTCTACCTAGGGCAGTACGGTGCGAGAATGATCGCTGACGCAGTGGGAATCCAGATCCCAGTCTCGAGTGAACCGGTGACTGGTGATGGACCTAATCAGATCGTTCTGGCCCTCTCCTCAGACAGTGCGGTGTCAAGTCCGGAGCAGTACACGCTCATCGTGGATGAGCGTTCGGTCACTATCTCTGCTCCGTATCACAGAGGGATCTTCTATGGACTGCAAACGCTGCGGCAGTTCCTCTCGGCTGAGAGTCCAGGTGTGATCCCCGCGGTCGAGATACAAGACCGTCCGAGATTCCCATATCGAGGCATGCACTTGGACGTCGGGCGTCATTTCTTCCCGGTATCGTTTGTCAAGAAATACATCGACCTGATCGCGATGTACAAGATGAACACGTTTCACTGGCACCTCACCGAGGATCAGGGGTGGCGCATAGAGATCAAGAAGTACCCACGGCTTACGCAGATCGGAGCTTATCGCAAGGAAACCGTGTTCGAGAGGAATTTCGACCCTTACATAGGCGACGGCATCCCGCACGGTGGATTCTACACGCAGGACGAGATTCGCGAGGTAGTGAAGTACGCACATCAGAGATATGTGACGGTGATCCCAGAGATCGAGATGCCGGGCCATTCCACTGCCGCTCTTGCAGCCTATCCGCAGCTCGCGTGTACCGAGGGTCCCATAGAAGTATCCACCAACTGGGGCGTCCACGATGACATCTACTGCCCGAGAGAAGGGACTTTCACCTTCATACAGGACGTCTTGACTGAAGTGATAGATCTGTTTCCGAGCCAGTACATCCACATCGGAGGTGATGAGGTACCGAAGGATCGCTGGCACGACAGCGAGGTCGCTCAGGAGATAATCCGCAGAGAGGGTCTGGCGGACGAGCAGGAGCTGCAGAGCTACTTCATCCGGAGGATCGAGGCATTCCTGCTGCAACACGGCCGACGGCTTATCGGATGGGACGAGATCTTGGAAGGAGGACTAGCCCCGGAAGCGACGGTGATGTCCTGGCGCGGCCTGGAAGGTGGGATCGAAGCGGCTCACCAAGGCCACGACGTAATCATGACACCAAACAGTCACGTCTACTTCGACCACTATCAAGGTGAACAGGAGAGCGAGCCGCTGGCAATCGGCGGATACTCTCCGCTGGACAAGGTATACCAGTTCGAGCCCGTGCCGGAAGGACTCACTGACGAAGAAGCTCGACACGTGTTGGGTGCCCAGGGAAACGTCTGGACCGAGTACATGAGGACCACGGACTACGTCGAGTACATGGTATTTCCTCGCATGCTGGCCCTATCGGAAGTCGTGTGGTCACCTAAGGAGGCACGCAACTGGGATTCCTTCCTCCAGCGCCTGGGGCCCCACATGGAAACACTGGACAGAATCGGCGTCAACTACCGCGTTCCGGAGGAACTGCGTGACGACTAGGCACTGGTGGATGTCACCAAGCTGTAGGCTGTAGTTCCCCGCCAGCGCCGTGCGCAGCGCTCGCTCAGCTACGCGTTGCAGTTCAGTGTGAGTGACAGATGCTCCCGTCCAGCCTCCGCTCACGCCCATCTCGCTGCGTTAGGCGGTATACGTCAATACTTGATATCATCTCTGCCTACGGTCATGCCAATGTGACCCACGCGCCGACCCATAGTATAGAACTCACCGCTACCTGCCGTCATCCCGAAGAACGACACTGCCGAAACAACGAGCCTACCGGTATCGTCACAGACTCCTTGGTGAACGGTCGACGCCATGACCTCAGCCAAGAACACCGTCCTCGCTGGTGGGACCCGTATAGTGTCGAATACTCTACACTCGACTTGAATGGGTGACTCTTCGATTGTAGGAGCGTTTACCGTGACTGCCCGTCCACGCGTCAGCCCCGACAACATGTACTTGTCAGCGACCCTCGAGGAATTCATGTCTACGGTGTCGAACTCGCGAACGATGTCCGCCGTCGGTACGTTCAACACGAATTCCCGATGAAGAGTCACGAGGTCACGCGCTACATGCTCATCTCCCACACTGATCCCGATCTGCGGAGGGGTGCCGTTCACCACAAAGGTCCAGACCACGGAAACCTCATCGGGATCTCCCGGCTTGCCGTTAACAGTGAGGAGGATGGCAGGAACGGGTGGTAGCATCGGACCGGGCTCTGGGAGCGTCGCTCTGGGACCGCCACCGACACTTGCTTCCCTCCTCGGTGTGCAATTGAGCATCCCAAGACTGGCTGCTACGGCAGCCGCAGACGTCCGCTTGAAAAAAACCCGCCGGGGAATCGTCTGTACGTAGTTCATCATAAGGCCTATTCTGCCATGGTACGCCTGTGCCACACTAGCGACTCTCCTGGTCAGACTCCACTGTCTGCCTAGCCTGCTCACACTATCCGCGACACAGGCTACCATCTGAGATGTTCCGTTAGGCAGAGCCGCTCCGGATGGAGACCTGGAGTCTCGATCGCAGCCGGATCAGCGTCCCAGAGGCGGAGTTGTCGCCGGCGCTCTGCGATGCATTGTCGCCTGCTCATACGAGTAGGCGAGCGCGATGAGTCTGGGCTCCGACCATGCGTCCCCGAAGATCTGCAAGCCCACCGGGAGATTCCCCCTCACATAACCCATCGGGACAGTTATCGCCGGGAAACCAGTCCCGGGGGCGAGGTCCTGGCTGTTGTCTCCGTGGGGGGTATTCAAGTCACCAATCAAGCGCGGCGGGTTGCTCCACGTCGGATAGACCATTGCGTCCAGCTGATGAGTTTCCAGTTGGGTCCGAACCGCAGATCTCAGCTGCTCGCGGTTCGGCAACGATCGTAGGCAACTTTCGTCCTGATCCGGTGGATCTTCGACTTGCTGGAATAACTCGAGCCGTGGCCTGATCGTCGGGTGCGTTCGTCCCGATGCTATGATCTCGTCGAGGTCCTTGACCGGCGCCTCAGGACCCAACGTGGCAAGGTAGTTGTTGATGTCATACTTGAAACGGCGACACCACAGACCGTCCCGACGCAACTCGTTCATCGCCGGAATCGTGACCGGATCGACGATCGTGGCTCCCTGACGCCGCATATCATCCAGGGCTGCCTCGAACCGCTCCAATACTTCAGGGTCTGCGCCGTCCCGATCCGACCATTGCCTCATAATGCCTATCCGGGCACCATTCAATGCAGTCGCATCGAGAAAGTCAGTGTAGTGCTCCGCCCTGTGCTCTAGGGCAGACTCAGTGACAGGATCGGCAGGATCGTGGCCTGCGATGACGTCGAAAACCGCTACCGCATCGGCCACGGTCCGCGCCATCGGACCACCTATGTCCTTGTCGTAGTACAGTGGAATGATGCCGTCTCGGCTCGTGAGGCCCATGGTCGAGCGTATGCCGACCAACGCCTGATGGGACGAAGGCCCACGGATTGAATTACCCGTGTCAGTACCCAATCCAACAGCGCCCATGCTTGCTGCAACTGCAGCCGCGGTTCCCCCACTGGATCCAGCTGTCACCCGGTTCAGTGCGTAGGGGTTTAGTGTATATCCGGGCAGCATGGATCCCACCGTCTCGTAGGGCGTGAACGCGAACTCAGCCATATTCGCCTTGGCGAGCACGATTGCCCCCGCCTCGCGAATCATCTTCACCTGGAAGGCGTCGTCTTTTGGTAGCGACCCTTCGAGGGACAGTGATCCAGCTGTCGTCGGTAGGTCGTGGGTGTCGTAGTTGTCCTTGACTATGATGGGGATTCCATGTAGTGGACCCACCATTCCAGATTGAACGAAGGCTCGATCGAGATCGTCAGCTCTCTTCAACGCATCAGGATTGAGCGTGATGATCGCATTGATGGCCGGCCCCTGCTTGTCGTACGCCTCGATCCGATCAATGTAGAGCTGCACCAGCTCGCTTGCCGTTATCTCCCCCGCCGCCATCGCCCGGTGTATCTCGGCAATGGTCGCCTCGACCACGTCGAAGTTCTGGCCTCGAATCGCGCCAGTCGACCCGACATTCAATGCAAGGAATATGGCCAACGACGATAGTACCAACGCTGTCATGCGCATGACTTCTCCTTTGGAGAGTTGCTTCCACCTGGGAATCACGCACTGTTCCGACCCGTCGCAATGCCGCGGGACGACTTGATATCTGGATGCCACGACTATCGTAAGTATCTCTGCCACCACTCAAGCTCCGAGCGGTGCGCGTGCAGTTGACGCCACGGAGTCCAACCACCGTGATACGAGTCGGGATAGCGGATGAACTTGGCCTGGACCCGCCGCTTCTTCAGAGCCACGTACATCTGTTCAGCCTCTTCAATCGGCACCCGGTGATCCAGTTCTCCATGTAGGAACAGTGTCGGAGTTGTCACGGAGCCAGCATAGGTGAGCGGTGACAGCTCAATCATCAAATCGCGGCTCTGCTTCTCCCAAGGAGGTCCGAAGAATTCACTCTCCTTGGTGCGCGGAATGTCGGCAGTCCCATAGTCGCTCATCCAGTTCGAGATCGACGCTCTCGCGACAGCAGCCGCAAACCGGGTCGTGTGTCCTATGATCCAGTTCGTCATGAAGCCACCGTACGAAGCACCAGTAACACCAAGTCGGTCCGGATCGACTGGATAGCGCTCCAGGACGTAGTCAACTCCTGCCATGATGTCCTGGTAGTCCAGGACACCCCACCCGCCCCAGATCGCCCACTTGAAGTCTTCGCCGTACCCGGTCGAGCCCCGTGGATTGATGTAGAGAACGAAGTACCCGTGGGCAGCCAAGAGTTGACGGCTGAACGAAAACTCATTCCCGTAGGATCCGTGCGGGCCACCATGAATCGCAAGGACCAGCGGATATACCCGACCCTCCTCATAGCCGTGCGGATACATGAGCCACCCTTCAACCTGGGTACCGTCTTGGCTCGGGAACAAAAGGCGTTCGGCTCCACTCAATCCAAGGTCACCTGGCAGATTTCCGTTACTCCGTGTGAGCTGAGTTTCACCGGACCCATCAACCTCTGCCGTGTAGATTTCGCCAGGATGAGTAGGGTCAGCTGCACTGTAAGCGATTCGATTGTAACGCGAAGAGAGCGAAATGCCACTCAGCCGACGGTTCCCCTCAGTAATTTGCTCCACTGGCCCGCCGGACGCAGGTACACGAAACAGATGAGTGTTGCCTCCGATTCCTGTGCTGAAGTAGATGTGCCTGCCATCGGGACTCCAGCTCGGAGCACCAGGCATGAGATCCCATTCCGCAGTGATATTGCGCAGTTCATCTCCCGAGGCGGGAACGAGAAAGAGATCGATCGGTGAGCCATGAGACTGTTTTCGTGCTATGATGCGGTCCAGACCTTCAGAGCCACGCACCACGATCGACTGCCCGTCGGGTGACCAAGCGGGATTCGAATAGTTGAACCAGTCGTCTGTCAACCGAGTGACATTCCCCTGCAGATCCACAATCCACACGTCGGCTCTCTCATAAGAGTATTCATCTCGCTGGTGAGAATCAGCAGTGAACACCAGTGCCCTAGTATCGGAGCGCCAAGCAGGCGTCTGCACATCGACGCCCAGGTCCGTCAGCCGCCGCGGCTCCCCACCCTCCCGCTCCACGACATACAGCTCCCTCGGCGGTGTGGCTGTGAGATCACGAGGGTCACGCAAATAGCCGCGGCGATCGAACCTGTAGTTCATCCAGTCGTAGATCCGCCCGTCGAATCGTTCGTCGATCTGCCGATCGAAATCCGATCGTGCGTCCGGCACCTTGTCCTGCAGCGGGGGTGTTGGATCGACGAACGCGATCCACCGATTATCTGGACTAAATATCGGTGTTCCTTCCACCCCCTCGATGCGAAATGCTTCACCCGCCGGCAGATCCATCCTGAGAAACCAGATCGAGTTGTCGGTCTCGCCGTTGGTTTCGACTACGCTACGGGCAGATGAAAAACTCAGCAGAGCCCCATCTGGGGACCACCGTGGATTCGAGGCGCTGAAGGCTGGGCTGGAAAGCTGGATTGCCGTTGCAGAACCATCGCTGCTCGCGAGCCAGATCTCACTGTGTATTCTGTTCTGTACCTCAATGACACGGCTGCGGACGTACGCGACGCGACGACCGTCGGGAGAGATCGCAGGACTACTCACGGACACGAGTCGATAGTAGTCCTCGAGTTCTAGCCTCCGTTGCGCCACCAGCACCGTGGGCATAACGAGTAGGAGAACGCTGAAAGCTGACATTAGGAGCTTGCGGTAGTTGGCGAGGAAGCGAGGCGACGGCATTCCGATTACCTCCGAGAGTGACAGTCAGAGTCTGGCTACCGGCACTCGTCAGACTCAGTCACGAGTTGACTCACACCAAGATGTGGGCGGTAACCGAAGCTCGCGAGTGGCATCAGTTAGGTTCCTTAATGAGAGCGGGGCCGCTCCAATGGGCGGCCCCTAATGACTGCAGTCGCAGCTCTCACGCTATTCCTGTCTGATAGGGGTGAAGAATCCCGATGAGGCGATATTCGGTGGTATGCGAAGCTCCACCAGGTCACCAGGCTGTACGGGTATCTCGTCCGATACGTACCTACCGGGAATAGTTATCATGTCGATTTCAAAGGCGAGTTCCTCAATGTGCCACGGTATTGTGAACGGCCCATTCTCACGTTTCATGCCCATCACACCCAACGGGTAACGGAGGCCCTGGTTATAGACAGCGTGCACCCGCGCTTCGTAGAAGTGATCGTTAATGACCGTAACGATGATGCTATCGCGGACCAGGGGAGTTGGTGTGTGGGCAATTGTGATGGGGTTGCCCCGGGAACAGCCTGCGACAACAATTACCAGCGCCGCTGCAATGGTATTGCTCGACCGCAACATCCGCCCACCTCCGTAGGGCCGAGGTGCATTCGTCATGTCGAAACCCTGGTTGTGGTAGCGGGTGGCTCTCAGCTACCACCTCCACCACCCATGTGCGTTTCCAGAAAATCGAGGACCGCCGCGTAGCCGCGTTCCTGGTTCTCCTTCTTCACGAAGCCGTGCCCTTCGTCATCAAACACTATGTACTCCACCGGAACACCATTGGCACGCACTGCGTCGACTATTTCATCTGACTCGACCTGCAGCACTCTGGGATCATTAGCTCCTTGCAGAACCATTAGAGGCCTGACGATGTCGTCTGCGTGGAACAGCGGAGACTTGGCGCGGAAGAACTCCTCGTCATTAAAATCGCCCATCTCATCCTCCAGAGCCTTCCGCTGTGCCTCCCACCACGGTGGAATACTCTGCACCGTTCGGTGCCAATTCGAAATGCCGAACATGTCTACGCCGACCGCGAACTCCTCAGGCCTGAACGCTAGGGCAGCAAGAACCATGTAACCCCCGTAGCTGCCACCGATGATGCCGATCCGAGCTGGATCCACGTAACCCGTCTCAATCAGCATCTGCTTTGAAGCCACACAATCGTCGAGATCGGCGCCGCCGTGCTGCCGGTCATCCATATGGGAGAAAGTCTTACCGTATCCCCCACTCCCCCGGTTGTTGATGGCGTAGACGACGTACCCATGGTTCACCAAATACTGTATGAGACCGTTATAGCCGACACGGGACTGCCCCCCCGGACCTCCGTGCACCGACACCAAGGCGGGGGCCGGGGCGGACGAGCTGGCCCCGTACGGTTTGTAGAGAATCCCCGGAATCTCCACACCATCAAAAGAGTTGAACCGAACCACCTCAGCATCTACCAGATGACTGGGATCGATATTCGGGTTCAGCGAGTGGGTCAGCTGCCTCGGTTCGCCGCCGCCGAGGTCGTACACGAATAGGTCACCTGGCATCCGGCTGCTGCTGGCATAGAATCGCATCTGGCTCTCGTCATTGGAGAAACCAACGCTAGTTACTTGAGCATCCGGTATTGCAGGTGTCTCGATCGGCTGGAATGACGTACCGTCGAGGATCTTCAGTTCGGTGCGGGAATCATTGTTGATCGCATATGCGAAGTACCGACCAGCGCGGGAAAACCCCGCGTACATCACATCCCAATCCGGTTGCGCGACAACAGCCCGCTCGCCGGTCGTCAGATTGTACTTCTCCAGAAAATCGAACTCGCTATCACGATTGGTCGTGTAGTAGAGTTCAGATCCGTCTGGGCTGAAGTCCTGCAGGAAGTAGTTGACATCGCCCTCATCCGGAGTGATCAGCTGCGTCGTTCCCGCGTCCCGGTCGTGCAGGTGGATGTCGGCGTCCGCGTTGGAGTTGACTCTGATGAGGGCGACGTAGCGCCGGTCCGGCGACACCAGAGTCACCACGTAGGCTTCACTGTTGTCGAAGATCATCGCTCGTTCATAGGTATCGGGCGAATACTCATATACGTCCATGAACCTCGAGTTCCGCTCGTTCGTGCTAATGAAGAAGGACCTGCGATCTACGGCCCACCCCTGGAACATCGCCCTGTGATCTTCGCCAGGTGTGAGGTCAACGACTTTCCCATCCAGTTCTCGCACGAAAACGTGGTACAGTTCGTTACCCCCGCGATCACTCATGTACAGGAAGCGCTCGTCATCCGGGAAATAGCTGAGCGCCAGGATGGACTCCTCAGTCGAGTTGGTGAGTTGAACCGGTTCACCGCCCTCTACCGGAATCGCGTATGCGTTGTAGATCCCCGTCCGGTTGCTGCTGACCAGGATGCTTTGGTTATCAGGTGAAAACGATCCACCCCTGTAGTCGGTTGTACCCAAGAATTCCTGGATGGAATATTGCGGTACATCCACCACGCGCTGGCACCCCGCGACGAGGGCTCCAATTGTCAGGAGCGCTAGCGCTACGACCGGCCGTCGAATCATTTGATCCCCCCGGAAACGCGTTCTGTGCAGGTTAATCTCCATGGGCACTACTCTACCGCAAGGCGATGTTCCGGCTTGAAACCGATGCCTGGTCAGCTCTCCCGCAGCAACCAACATACGACTTTCATCTCGGTCATCTCCTCGATCGAGAATCTAATCCCTTCTCGGCCCAACCCCGAATACTTGATGCCGCCAAACGGCATCGTATCGAGTCGGTAGTCGGTGCTGTCGTTGATCATTACGCCGCCGCATTCGAGCCCGTTCGCCAGTCTGAAAGCCATGTCCACGTTCTGTGTGAATAGAGCGGCGTGGAGCCCGAAGGGCAGGCTGTTTGCTTCGACAATGGCCTCATCCGCATCACGGATCGAATAGAGATTCACTGTCGGCCCAAACACCTCCTGGCAATGCACTTGCACCGACTTCGGTACCCTTTCCAGCACGGTTGGCTGCACCAAGGCGCCGCTGCGCCCGCCACCCGTAAGAACCTCGGCTCCCGCTTCACTCGCAGCTCGGACCCATTTCACCACCCGGTCGGCCTCCTGTTCGGTGATCATAGGCCCCATATCGGTAGCTTCGTCTAGCTTGTCCCCAATCCTATAAGAAGCAGCGCGCTCCACGACGTCATCACGGAACTTGGTGAAGATTTCTTCGTGAATGTAGATCCGTTGCACGCCGATGCAATTCTGACCCGCAGCCCAAAATGCTCCCGATACGCACGACTCCACCGCCCAGTTGATGTCCGCGTCCTTCCAGACGATGACCGGGGAATTCGATCCCAGCTCCATGCCGATCTTCTTTACGCCTGCACGGGATGTGATGTGCTTGCCAGCTTCGACGCCACCAGTGAACGAGATCATACGGACCCGCTCGTCGGAGACCAGGGGATCACCGATCACAGAACCGCTGCCAGTGAGGGTTTGCAGTGTCAACTGAGGCAGGCCAGCCTCGACAAAGGCTCGGGTCAACTCAAGTGCAGAGAGAGGAGTCACTGTAGCGGGTTTGAGGATGACAGCATTGCCAGATGCAATCGCGGGACCCAGTTTGTGCGCTACCAGGTTCAGCGGATCATTGAATGGCGTAATCGCCAGGACGACACCGACCGGGACTCTCTCGTAGTATCCACGTCGCTGCTCACCTCCTGGGAAGGTGTCGAACGGAATCGTCTCCCCGTGAATCCTTCGAGCTTCTTCGGCGGAGCTGCGCAAGGTGTTGACGCAACGAGACACCTCCTTGCGGGCCTCTCTGATCGTCTTGGAACCCTCACGTGCGATCGTCTGGGCAAAGTGGTCGCCGCGTTCCTCAACCATCCCGCCGACTGCAGCCAGTATCCGAGCGCGTTCAAAAGCCGGTAGGTCCCGAGCGATTTTGGCACCCTCCACAGCGGCGGCCAACGCCGTCTCGACATCGGCCATCGTAGCCGACGGAACGGTATCTATCAACGAGTTGTCGAACGGATCGACGACCTCGATCCGTTCGGCGCGATCCACCCATGCACCAGCCAATAGCATTTCCATGCCCAGACTCCAGTCTACCGAACAGGCTTGATCCGGCTCACCATCCCTACCGGTTCGCCCTCGCTCACCGGGGGTGTATCCACCACATAGTTCACGACGCCCGCGAAGGGTGCTCTGATCTCTTGGATTGGCTCGCCAAAGAAATCGATCAAAAGCCCCAATAGTCCACCTTCGGCAATAGCGTATCCGTCCCGAACCTTGGCCTGAAATATCCCAGTTGCAGGACTCCGGATCACCTCATAGTCTTCGAGCCAGACTATCTCGCCCGGAATGGTCACCTGCCCTGCTACCATATCTAGGTAGTGCAACACGTTCCAGACTCCCCGCACTGCCATATCTACCCAGACGGGATCATTCGATCCCAGGCGCCCGGTTTCCGTGGTGATTCCAGGCTTCCCCCGGGTGAGCGCAGTGTTTGATGTGTAGACAGAGGCGTTGGCATCCTGTGGTCGGTCGCCATCGATCACGATGTGATCCAAGCCAAACGCAACCACTAGACCTTTGGTCGCCGAATCGAGTTGTGCATTTCCACTAACCATCCAGTAACAGTACGGCCTGAGCGCCTCATTGCCGTCTCCGCCATGCATGTCGATCACGTAATCGGCCCGATCGATCACTTCCGTGGTGATAGCGTATGCGATACGATCGCTCACGGTCCCGTTGGAGTCCCCTGGGTATACCCGATTCAGGTTCTTCCCATCCACTGGGCTGTAGTAGATCGTCCGCTGCAGAAACGATGGCATGTTGGCGATGTGCACCATGATGACAGTGCCGGAGAGTTCTGCTGGATCAATGTGCTTACGCACTTGCTGCAGGGCAGTAATCGGAGGATACTCATAGCCGTGTGTGCCTGCAATGAGAGCGAGCACAGGACCAGGACGGGCACCATGCACCACAGTAACGGGTATCTTGGCCCCCTCGTCGACTCCCCTGGGAACTTCGATGAAACCTGATACCTTTTCACCAACGCTGGCTCGAATCGGCCCTACGCTAAAGGCCTGTGGCCGCTGCGCATGCACCGGGTGGAGCCCGAACAGCAGACCCGACAACAGTAGCCATCCAATGTGCCTTTTCACTTTCTCTCTCCCCGTGCGACTCTTCATGGTCGGCTGATATGTTTTGAGCAGACGTGACCATCAGCCACGCGCTGTAAGATGGGGCAGGAATGCTCACCACGCGACAAGTAGGATGGTGAACTCATGGTCAACCCAGAAGAAAGACGCGCCGAGTCGAAAACGCAACGTCACCTCCTAGTCGGCCTTGGGATTCCATCCGTGGTAGCCTTGGCGATCTGGTTCGTACCACCACCGAGGGGAGTGGAGCCGGCGGCGATGCATCTTCTGGCTATCTTCGCTGCCACAATCACCGGCATCATCCTTCAGCCCATCCCAATGGGTGCCGTGGCGATTTTGGGTATCACCGCAACTGCTGCCACTCATACCCTCTCCATTGATGAAGCCTTGACTGGATTCGGCAACCGAGTGATCTGGCTGATCGTGCTGGCGTTCTTCATCTCGCGTGGCTTCATCAAGACGGGTCTGGGAGCCCGGATCGCCTATCTGTTCATGGCGTGGCTCGGCCGGCGGACTCTTGGACTTGGCTACGGACTCATTGCCACGGACTTGGTGTTGGCTCCCGCAATACCGAGCAACACGGCTCGTGCCGGCGGAGTGATCTTTCCAATCCTACAATCGGTGGCTCGAGCCTATGAGAGCCGTCCCGATGATGGAACTGCTCGTCGTATCGGTGCATTCCTGACCAAGGCATCGTATCAAGGGACGGTCATTACCAGCGCGATGTTCCTTACAGCCATGGCCGCCAATCCGCTTGCGGCCCAGCTGGCTGGAGATCAGGGCGTGCAAATCAGTTGGACGGTCTGGGCAATTGCCGCGCTGATTCCGGGCCTTGCCAGTCTCTCTCTCGTGCCGTACCTGATCTACAAGATTTATCCGCCTGAGATCGGAGAGACACCGGAAGCAGCGGAGCTGGCGAAGGATAGACTCCGTGAGATGGGACCGGTGCAACGTGACGAATGGGTCATGTTGAGCTGCTTCGTGCTCCTCCTAACTCTGTGGGTACTCGGTGAGCAACTGTCGCTACACAGCACCGTGACGGCGATGGTAGGCTTGGCAGTCTTGCTGGTGACGGGCGTTCTCAGGTGGGACGATGTGCTGAACGAAACAGGCGCTTGGAACACGCTCGTGTGGTTTTCTGCCTTGGTGATGATGGCGTCGTTCCTCACCAAACTCGGCCTGATTCCATGGTTCAGTACCGCCGTCGGAACAGCGTTCGGCGGTGTCGGATGGCTCACTGCATTCGTGGCCTTGAGCCTCATTTACTTCTACAGCCACTACTTTTTCGCCAGCAACACCGCCCACGTCAGTGCCATGTATGCACCGTTTCTCGGCGTTGCTCTTGCCGTTGGCACCCCGCCGCTATTGGCTGCATTGGTACTGGGCTTCTTCAGTAACCTGTTCAGTAGCATGACCCACTATGGCACAGGACCGGCACCGGTGCTGTTCGGCGCCGGCTACGTGAAGATCGCTGACTGGTGGAGAGTCGGCGTGATTGTCAGCCTGGTCAATGTGGTCATATGGCTTGGCCTCGGCGGCCTCTGGTGGAAGGTTCTTGGTTACTGGTAGGATCAAATGTGTTGCCGCGGTGAACTCAAGGCGTGGACGATTGGCTGACGAGCTCGACTCTCCTTGACGCACGGCCAGCAACTGTCGAGAATGCACGGTCTATCCTAACCGGAGATGTAGAATATGCGGAGTTCCGTAGGTGCGATAACACTAATGTCTTTGGCCTTCACCGCAGCGTGTGTCAGTGACCGTACGGAGGAAGCGGACGAAGCAACTGCTACGGCGGAACCGGCGGCCACGGATTGCGGAGGAGGAGCTTCGAACGAGGTCGTGTTTTCCACCAGCATGGGCGATATCACTCTTGAACTCTATCCCGAACAGGCACCCATCACGGTGGAGAATTTCCTGGCCTATGTAGAATCCTGTTTCTATGACGGCACAATCATCCACCGTGTTGCCCCTGGCTTCGTCATCCAGGGCGGCGGATTCACACCGGAGATGCAGCGGAAAGCCACGCGTCCACCGATCCAGAACGAAGCAGACAACGGATTGAAGAACGTGCGGGGGTCTCTCTCCATGGCCCGTACTGTGGCCGTCAATGGCGCCACTTCACAGTTCTTCATTAACGTCGCGGACAACGAGGTGCTCGATCACGGCGTGCGTGATTTCGGCTATGCGGTGTTCGCGCGAGTAACTGAAGGAATGGACGTCGTTGACGAGATCGCAGCTGTCCGGACCGGAGCCGGCAGCGAAACACCAATAGAGCCGGTTGTCATCAGGTCGGCGAGACGTAAATAGGCACTGTCGTTCCGAACTCAGCGTTGACTCATGGTGCAACGGGCGGCCCCACTAAGCCGCCCGTTCACACACTATTTCAGTGCCTAATAGTCACTAGAACTCCCTACCTTCTCACCGCGCAGTCCTGGGATAATCGTCGATATCCTCCAGGCTCCATGCGATGAAGCTCCGCAGGTCGTTGTTCGCGTTGGCGAGGTCCGGCTTCCGGAGATACATCATGTGACCACTCTCATACCAGGAAAACCGGAAGCGATCCCGGAACTCTCCACCGGGCTGAATGTGAGAGATCGTGTAGACGGCGCTGTAGTAGTCGGTGGCGGCGTCGTAGTATCCCCCCTGGATCATGACCTTGAGATACGGGTTGTCCCGCATAGCTTGGCGGAGCATCTCTCCAACGTTGACCCCTTGGTCCCGGTTCCAGGGCCGCACGCTACCCCAAACATTGTACTCGAGGTCTGGGTTGTAGTTGAGTTCTTCCCGGAGATAGCGGTTCACAGCATCCGAGAACGGGCCATTCCAGTCCGACATGGCCGGATCATATTCGGGATTCTCCCCGGCAGCATCCTTGTCCACCCCAATGTAGCGGCTGTCAAGGCGCCCCACTGTGAGGCGCTGATCGCGTAACAGTTCTTTCCAGAAGCGTCGCGAGTCGATGCGAAGGTTCGCGGAGAGCACGTAGTCTGAGGTGAGGCCGGTGTACTGAGCCACTCTCCGAGCAATCTCGTCGCGCTCAGCGTCCTCTAGCCGGTCGCCCTTCACCAAGGCCTGTAAGTAATCACTCATGGCAAAGGTCTCCACCTCGTCCAGGAAGTCCCGGATGGCCCGAGATTGGAACTCACCGGAGAGCTGACCGTGGTACCAAGCCGTGGCGGCACGCTGAGGGAGGGACGTGGCGTAGGAGATATCCGGCCCGCGGTCCACGTCCAGCCCTGTCATAGAGACCAGGATGACCCCGTTCAAGAAGATGCGGTGCTGGCTAAGTAGGTAGCCGGCAAGCCCAGACGCACGAGTCGTCCCGTAGCTCTCCCCGATCAGGAATTTGGGAGACATCCACCGGTCCTTGCGGAGAATGTAGAGACGAATGAACTCTGCCACAGATTGAATGTCAGTCACCGTTCCGTGATACTTGTGAAGTTCCTCTCCCTCCAGCATGCGGCTGAAACCGGTAGCTATCGGATCAATGTAGACTATGTCCGCCACGTCCAGGATCGAGTGCGGGTTGTCTTCTAGGTTGCCAGGAGGCCGCAGCGCGAACCCGTCATCATCGTAGACGACCCTCCGCGGGCCGGTGTAGCCAATGTGCATCCAGACAGAGGCGGTTCCCGGGCCGCCGTTGAATGAGAATACCAACGGCCGGGTATTCAGATCGTCGATACCGTCACGGGTATACGCGATGTAAAACATCTTGGCGGTCACCTTGCCGTCGTCGCGGATCGGGAGCCAACCAGCTTCGGCGGCGTAGCTGACGGTCTGCCCGCCGATGCGGGTGCTGTGTTGGGTCACGACCGGCTCATCCGGCAGTAACTCCGCTTCCTTGCCCGCCTTACCCGCCGCGGGCGGTGGGGGGCTGGTGGGCTGCTGTGCCAATGTGGGAATGGGCCACAACGCAAACGCACAGATGATGAGCGCAGAGAGAACGCTTCGGTTCCTCATCAGTTTCCTCCAGGCAACGGTAGGTGGGGCGGGACGGGTGCTGCCGCACGCAGCTCGAGCGCCCGGCGACCCCAAACCTCGGAGCCCGTCCCAAGAGTCGTGATAAGTCTAACCGCACCGCCCCAGCACGCGAGGGTCCGCACCAGTCCCATGGACAGCCCCCACGCTCATCGCGATACTTGAGATGGGACCATCGAGATATCTATCTTGGACAAGACCTGTCCTGATTACAGCGCTCCTCAGCAGCCACACACAACAAGGATGACTATGCGATATCGTGCGTTGTTACTCGCCATGCTCGCCGTCGCTTCCCCAGCCGTCGCCCAGGAGGCATCACGGCAGGGAGCCCGGCGAGCCGTCACTGCTACCGACTACGCCCGCGCCGAGAAGTTCTTGCGCGCCAATACGAACCCTTTGGTTTTCGGGGCGACGGTCCGCCCGACCTGGCTCACAGACGACCGCTTCTGGTATGGGAACCAGATGTCGGAGGGAACCGAGTTCGTCCTCGTGGATCCGAGGACGCGCACACGGGTGCGAGCTTTTGACCACGTCAGGTTGGCTGCAGCTCTCTCAGCAGAGTCGGACACGACGTACGATGCCTTCCACCTGCCATTCACCGAATTCGCGTTCTCGGCGGACGGCCGGTCGATCGAGTTCGACGTCGGACCCCGTCACTTCACCTGCGACGTGCAGGGCAACCAGTGCACCGCTGACCAGCTTCACCGCCCCAGGTCAGACCGCAACGTTGTGCTCTCACCTGATAGCGCGACGGCCGCTTTCATCCGCGACCATAACCTGTGGGTGCGCGATCTCGCTACCGGTAGCGAGACCCAGCTCACCGTTGATGGGGTGGAGGATTTCGGCTACGCTACAAACAACGCTGGGTGGACCAAGAGTGACCGGCCGGTCCTCCTCTGGTCACCTGACTCGAAGAAGATCGCCACGTTCCAGCATGACGGCCGGGGTGTGGGAGAGATGTACCTGGTTACGACCGAGGTGGGGCACCCGACGCTGGAGGCCTGGAAGTACCCACTCCCGGAGGACAGTGTCATTTTCCGGATCCATCGGGTAGTGATCCATCTCGATGGCCCTCGTGTTGTCCCTCTCCAGATGCCGCCTGATCAGCACCGCTCAACCATCTGCGACCACATCGCTTGCCGAGGCGCGGGATTCTCTGACGTCGAATGGAGCCCAGATGCCTCCCAGCTCGCGTTTGTTTCCACATCGCGTGACCACAAGCACGAGGTTCTCCGAGTTGCCGATCCCGAGACGGGCTTGGTGCGCGACGTTATGGAGGAAACGGTGGAGACCTTCTTCGAGTCCGGGTTCAACATGGTCAACTGGCACTTTCTCCCAGGATCGAACGAAGTGATCTGGTTTTCCCAACGCGACGACTGGGGACACCTGTACCTCTATGACCTAGCGACCGGCCAGCTCAAGAACCGCATCACCAGCGGCGACTGGACAGTGCTTCAGCTTCTGCGGATCGATGAGGAGAACCGCAGGCTCTACTTCACTGCAGCGGGGCGCGAAGCCGGAGACCCGTACTTTCAATACCTCTACAGCGTTCAGATGGACGGAAGGAACCTCACTCTGCTCACCCCGGACAGCGCGAACCACACCATTACGTTGTCTCCTTCCGGTCGGTACTTCGTCGATAGCTACTCCACGCCGGTTGTACCTCCAGTCACAGTGGTCCGAGACACCCGGGGCCGGTCCAGGCTCACTGTGGAAGAGGCCGACATCTCGCGCCTTGTGGCCAGCGGATGGCAACCGCCGATTCCCATCACGGTAAAGGCCCGTGACGGCACGACCGATCTCTACGGATTGATGTACCAGCCAACGAACTTCGATCCCAACCAGAAGTACCCGATCGTCAACTACATCTACCCTGGACCGCAGACGGGAAGCGTGGGGAGTCGCAGCTTCAATCCATCACGGGGTGACAAGCAGTCGATAGCCGAACTGGGCTTCGTTGTCGTTGAGATTGACGCCATGGGGACGCCGATGCGCTCGAAATCCTTTCACGCCGCGTATTACGGCGACATGGGTGACAATGGACTCCCCGATCAGATCGCCGGGATGAAGGAACTGGCCCGGCGCCACCCCTGGCTCGACATTGATCGCGTGGGAATCTACGGACATTCCGGTGGCGGATTCGCCTCAACCGATGCTATTCTCCGCTACCCCGACTTCTTCGATGTGGCGGTCTCGGGGGCAGGAAACCACGACAACCGGAACTACGAGGATGACTGGGGAGAGAAGTGGCAGGGGCTGCTCGAGACCTACCCCGATGGTACCACCAATTATGACAACCAGGCCAACCAGTTATTGGCCGAGAACCTCAAGGGCAAGCTCCTCGTCGCTCACGGCACGATGGACAGCAACGTTCCGCCGTACAACACCCTGGTCGTGGTGGACGCGTTGATCGCCGCCAACAAGGACTTTGATCTGATCCTCTTCCCCAACCGTGGCCACGGGTTCGGCAGCGAACCTTACATGATGCGGCGCCGCTGGGATTACTTCGTGCGCCATCTATTGGGTGCCGAACCGCCAGAGGAATACCAGTTTCAGGTGGATGCAACACCAAGAAGGCCACCCATGTAGTCTCAGGCCACAATGAACCGGGGGTGAGTGACGCATTCATGGCGATATTCGAGAGGTCGGACCAGCTCTCGGAGGGCGATGGACTGTGACGATACCAATTCAACGGATTTGATGTGCTGAAACGATCAGAGATGGTCGAGCGTAGCTAGCCAGCACTCCGGAAATACATCAGCCCGAAGAGCACGAAGGCCAACAATCCGAGGCCTACAGCAAGCACGACCACTGCGGCCCTCTGTCTGAGTTGACCTGCGCCCGCCCTCATCCCCACGATCCGGATGGCCTGCTGAACATCCTTGGCGTCAATCCTCGGGTGACGGTCCTGGAACTCTTCGATCAGGCACTCGAGTTCTCTCGCCAGTTCCTGCGCCTCCAATGTCGCCTGAGGTGGAGGCACATAGGTAGTGGGAGGAATGAACGTCATCCTGCACTCCAATCTTGCTGATGGGGACGTTTCGGGAGCCCGACCGTACTGCTCCCACATCTATAGCCTAGAGCCCGACATACCCGCGCCAGAAACGGAGTTCCCTCACATGTCAGATCGAATCCCACTAGTCGTCAGCCGCGTCCATCCATAACGATCAGCGTATCTCTGCAACTCTAAGCTGATGTCAAGGCAGAAACCGGATCGACGCGAGTGACACGTTTCGCCGGAATGAAGCTCGCCAGGATTCCCGCACTCGCCAGAGTGAACAGGACCGTCCCGAACACCGCCGGATCGCGCGCGTTGACCTCGAACAGAATTATCTGCAGTCGACCGGCTGCGAGCACTGCGAGTGCGAGGCCGAGTCCAAGCCCGATCGCAAGTTGGACCGCGCCCTTTCTCATCACCAAGCCGACTAGCTGGCGACCCTGTGCACCCAAGGCCATGCGGACCCCCATCTCATGCGTGCGCTGCGCTACTGCGAATGACATCACTCCGTATAAGCCCACGGCTGCGAGGAACAGGGCTGAGAACCCAAATGCCATGAACAGCTTGCCAAACACCGAGAAGAAGAACGTCTGGCGGTCGATCACCCCTTCCATGGACATCACTTGGAAGATCGGCAGGTTGGGATCGATTGACGCCACGGCAGCCCGTACCTCTGCAGTCTTGGACATCGGTGGGCCCTGTGTCCGCAGCGCCAGGCTGACGAAGTTACCGACACCGCTCTGTGCAATCGGAATGTAGAACCCTGCGGGGCTCGCATCGTTGTTGCCGATGCCCTCCATGCGCATGTCGGGTACTACACCAACAACCGTCAACCAATGAGCCGTGGTGTCGCGCTGGCCCATACGAATGCGCCTGCCCAAGGCGTTTTCGTTTGCGAAGAACGTCCGCACGAACGTCTCGTTGACAACGCAAACCGGAAGGGCCCCCTGGCGGTCGGCAAGGCCGAAGGCTCTGCCCTGCAGAACTTCCGTTTGGAAGGTGCGGAAGTATCCCGGCGTTACGATGCCTTCCCGCGCCGTTGGGAAGTCATCATCCTCTGCATAGTCCTGTCCTTCGACTTCAAACACCCTGGCTCCGTTGCCTGAAGCGGGAAGGCCGTCAGAGAGTGTTGCCGCCTCGACACCTGGTATTGCTTCGAGCCGCGGCAACAGCTCCGCATAGAACTGCAGACGGCTCACGGTGTCTGGGTATTCGACTTGGGGCAGGTTGATCCGCGCCGTGAACACGTTGTCAGTGGTGAATGGGAGGTCTACCGTTTTGAGCTGGGTGACGCTCTTGATCATCAGACCGGCGGCGATCAAGAGACCGCAGGATAGGGCAACCTCCGCAACGACCAAGCCTCCAGTCACTCTGCTCATCCGAAAACTCGATGAGCCACGATTCTCGTCCTTCAGCGCTTCGCCGACCTTGTTTCTGGTCGCCTGCAGCGCAGGAACAACACCTGAGGCCACCGCAGCTATGAGCGTCGCAGCGATTACGAACAACATCACCCGGTGATCGAGATCGAACCGAATCCAGAATGGAGGCGGATTCACCTGTATCACCATCTTGAACCACTCGATCCCAAGTATGCCCAGACCGAGTCCCAGCACACCCCCGGCAAACGCCAGCACCAGGACTTCGGTCAGCAGCTGACTGATGACACGGATGCGGGCTGCGCCCAGCGCCGTTCTGACCGCAACTTCTCTTGTCCTGACGGATGTCCGGGCAATCAGAAGATTGGCAACATTTACACAAGCGATGAGCATCACACCCAACACCGCCCCCAGCATCGTGTACAGCAGGGCGTACACCTGCGTGCCTATGAGCTCAGTGAACGGTCTGACGTCGGCACCAATACCATCGTTGCTCTCCGGATAGGCCTGCTCGAGTCGAGCCGCGATGGCAGCAATTTGGCTTCTGGCTTCCGCTACTGAAACGCCCTCTTTCAGGCGACCCACGAGGGGATACGCCGGACCTTCTCCTCTCGCATGCGCCGTGGGATCCAGCTCCAACGGCAGCCATACCTGCTCGTTGCCCGGAAACTCGAACCCCTCGGGCATGACACCGACGATGGTACGCGTTTCACCGTTGGCACGGAGGGTCCGGTTGAGGATATCGGGCGCACCTCCGAAGCGTTGTTGCCACAGTTCGTAGCCGATGATAATCACCGGCTCGGCTCCCGAGCGGGCTTCCTCCTCCCTAAACGTGCGACCTATTACAGGTTGCACCTTCAGTATCTCAAACATGTTGGGGGTGAATGTGCCACCCGTGAACCGTTCCGGCTGCCCCTCGGACCACGACAGATTCACGGGACTGGTACGCCAGGCAGCTAGGTCCTCGAACGTCGTCTGCTGCTCCCTCCAATCGCCGTAGTCGTGGGTGCTCACACCCATGAACTCGATGTCGCGCGATGGATTGGTGCGACCCAACGACATGATCAGGTGGGAGTCCTCAAATGGGAGTCCCTTGTAGATCACTCCGTTCACTATGCTGAAGACCGTTGTCGTGAGTCCGACACCGAGGCCGAACGTGAGGACTACTATCGCCGTGAGACCAGGAGATTTCAGAGCCATCCTGAGACCAAAACGCAGGTCCTTAAGCAGCGCTCCCATTGGTCAACTCCAGGTTCGGGGAGAGGGAAGCCGCCACTTGGTATCTAGCTATAGAAGATAGTCAGTGGCATTGGACTCTACGGATGAAACGAACGTGTGGTTTCAGGAGGCAACCATCCATGGCTCTGGTGCGGATCGTTCCTGATTGGAACGAGACCTATTCCTTGCCCGTGGGTCAAGCTCTGGACTCTTAGGGTGTCGGCGCAGTGACCTAGGGATGCTCGGGTTGGGCTTTTGGACGGAGCTGCACGATCGGCCCCAGAGCTAGCTCCACGGCATTTACAATTCGTGCTTTGTCTACAAACAGGCTGCTGTCGGGTACGGATGCGTAGTCCCCAACCATTCTGTCCCACCTCTCGATCAATTCCAAGCCACCGCGTCCTATGTACAACCCGACTCCGTCCATATCCTCGATAACTACAGACAACGACAAGGCATAGAAGACGCCCCAACCCCTGACTCCCACGGACTGTGACACTCCATCCCACCTAGCTTGAGAGTAGTCTGACTCTGCTTCCACCACCTGTATCTCCGGGTAGAGCAATGCGTCGGGGTCAAACTTCTCCCGCAGCTCCTCCTTGAGTTGTCCGACGGCAGTCCTGAAACGCTCTTCGTCAAACGCGCCAGTGTAGGGGTTGTAGAGGCCGCCGATCTCCTCCACAACGCGCGCCCATATCTCTGCGTGGACCACTGAGGGAAGCGTCTCGAAGCCGGCGTCGTGGACCTTAGCTGCGATGAGTGAGTCCAGCTCCAGAAGCACTGCTTCGGGCACCTCAGCACCCTCTCCCAGGACAACCGGAGTAAGTGCAATACGATCAATCTCGGCGTACACTTGTTCGCGAGGAGCCACGAACCTATGTGTCGTCGGCACAGGACGACAGCCGGAACACAAGCCAGCTATCAGGCTGGTGATCAGCAACAGACGCAAGCGCTCCAATAGCAGTACTGCCATCGCCGTTACCTGGTCTGCCGGTTGTCAAACACCGAAATTGCCCACTGTTGATATTCTGGTAAAACATATAAGACCGCCGGTGTAACACCAGACACGCTTGTCCAGCTGTGATCCCTACTCACCAAGCAGCACCACAATTGACGGACCCGTCGCACCGACCCTATAATTCCAGCTCACTCCGGGTTCGCCGTACCGCTCAACGGGCCTGGGCCTAGGCCAGCGAGTGCCGGTGCAAGTAGGGTAAGGTCATGCCAAGGAAGAAACGTATCCCAAAACGTGACAAGCGAGGCAATCCCTACTTGGATGTGACCCAAGGGGAAGATCATAGTGGGGTGCGTGTCACTTTCGAGCGCGCGTGGTATTCCCCACCCCTAGACGACAACCTCGAAATCGACTTTGAGAAAGCTGCCGAAGAACTGCAAGCAGAAGTCACGGCTGGGACGCTGTGGTTTCAGAACTACCTCGACAACGACGATCTGACGCACCCAGTTGTGTTCACCTTGGAGTCGCGTAATGGCTTGGAGGCCTTGATAAGCACCATACGTCAGGTATTCAAGGATGGCTTGCGTGAGAGCAACGCCGTGCGGGAGGCAGGTCTTGCCAAGTGCCAAGCGGCACTCGTTGATCGTCGCAAGGGAGCGCGCCGGCGAGGACGTGATCGCCGAGTAAATGGTGATCGCCGCAACGCAAGCCAACGCGTATTCGACAAGCTGCGGATCCGCAATCTCCGCAAGAAGCAAAGAAGGCAGATCGCCGACCGCCGCAGGGGAACCGAGCGTCGGGCTGCCTGATCCGTTCCCAGATCAGTTCAGCAAGTTCAGGGCAGGATGCTGACTGTTCATCGAAGGAACAGCGAGGCAACAGTATACGCATGGCTACTCATACCGCAGCACCGAAGCGGCATCCACTCGACTAGCACGCATTGCCGGGACGACGCTGGCCAGGGTGGCTACCGATACAAAGATCACCACAACACCCAAGAACGTGATCGGATCGAATGGCCCAATCCCAAACAGCACAGAAGCCATCGCGCGACTCGCCACGAGCGCCAGTAACAGACCCAGACCCAACCCTACTCCGCTGAGCTTCAGGCCTTCGCTCAAAAAGAGCCGACGAATGGTTGTCCCGCTAGCTCCTAACGCCATGCGCACTCCGATTTCTCTGTGCCGTTGTGCAACAGAGTAGGCCACCACACCGTAGAGTCCCAAGACCGCAAGTAACAAGGAGGCACCCCCCAACAAAGCCAACAACACCGAGCTGATGCTCCACGGCAGGGTCTGCTCGCTCACGACACTGTTCATGGTCCGAATCGTGACAGGCAGATCACCGTCGACGCTGCGCAGTACACTCCGTACGGAGCTCACGGCTGTACCGGGAGCACCATGAGCCGCGATGACTAAGAACCGGCGTCTAACGGCCTGCTGCGCCACCGGCACATAGAGCTGGGGACGCTGATCGGCTGAGATACCCTCAAACCTAACGTCGCCCACCACGCCTACTATCGTAGCGGCTGTCTGTTGGTCGGACTCGGCAAGCACGATCGTTCGGCCAATTGGATCATCTCCGAGCCACGGTTCTCTTGCCAATCGCTCACCGACAATCACGACCTGCGGCGCATCGGTGTTGTCGGCCGCAGTGAAGTCCCTTCCTGCAAGGAGCGGGACCTCCATTACTTCGAAGTACCCTGGAGAGACAATATGGAACAGGCCCACGGACCAGTCTTCCCGCTCGGCCGGCACCTGAGCCGGATCGGAATAGCCCGTCAGGGAGTTCTCGTTATTGAGCGGCAGCCGGTCAACTGTCGACACCGACCTAATCCCGGAAAGTGCCTCGAGCTCTGCCGTCGCTCTTCCGTAGAACGCCTGCACATCGGTTGCTTCCGGATAGCTCAGTTGCGGTGGCGTGACGGTTACCGTCAAGACGGAATCCGGTTCGAAGCCCAAGTCGAGATGTTGCATTGCCAACAGGCTACGTGCAGCGAGGCCCATTCCACTGATCAGGACCGCCGCAACAGCGATCTGGAAGACGACCAGGGCGCGCCGCGTCCGCATCGATCGCATTCCGGATCCTGCGCCGCGTCCTTCCTTGAGCGCGGCACTCAGGTCCGTCCGCGTGACGGAGAGCGCCGGTGCCAGTCCGAACATGAGAGCCGTGAGAACCGTTACACCCATCGCAAACATCAATACTGTCCCGTCGACGGACGCCTCACCGACCCGATACCAATCCTCCGGGATCAGTGGACCGACGGTCTTCGAGCCCCACTGCGTCACCGCCAATCCCAGGATTCCACCAACCGCAGCCAACATTACGCTCTCAGTCAACAGCTGCCTTATCAGCCGCCCCCGCCCCGCACCGAGAGCCGTGCGCACTGCCACTTCACCCTTCCGTGCCGTCCCGCGCGCCAAGATTAGGCTCGCGACGTTGGCGCACACGATTATCAGCGCGAAAGCTACCGAGACCATGAGCAGTGTGAACATTATGCGGAAGATGTCCCACACGAAGTTCAGTGCCTGCCGAATCGGCAGTACGCTGATCCCGGAATATCTGCCATCTTCCTCAGGGTAAGCCTCAGCTAGGTTCCTCTGGATCGCGTTCAACTCCTCCCGCGCAACTTCCGGACTCCAGCCATCCTTCAACCGCCCCACGATGATGCTGCCCATGCGCCCGCGGAGATCCTGCTCGGAGTTCATCCTGATCGGAAGCCATAGATCGATGCCACCGAACGGGAACACGAAGTCGCGCGGCATCACGCCCACTACTGTACGGGAAACACCGTCGATCGTGATCGACCGGCCCACGATCTCCGGATCTCCTCCGTAACGTCTCTGCCACAAGCCGTGATCCAGCACCGTCACTTCGCCCGCTGTGGGCTCGCTCTCTTCAGGCAGGAGGGCGCGGCCGAGCAAAGGGGTCACCTGCAGCAGCGAAAACATGTTGCCGGTAACGTAGCCGACCAAGATGCGCTCGGGCCCTGCTACACCGGTCAGGTTCCGCGACCCGTAGTAGTACGCGCCCAAATCGCTGAACGCACTAGTTCGCTCCCTGTAATCTGCCAGTTGCGGGAGAGAGAACCTCATACGACCCCATCCGAGCGCATCGTCCACCTGGCCCAGTTGCACCAGTCTGTCCGATTCTCCGAACGGTAGGGGCCGGATGAAGTAGGGGTTCATGAGGCTGAACACCAGCGCAGTGGCGGCAATTCCGAATGCGAGAGTGAGCACCACCACGGTGGTGAACAGGGGAGTCCGCGACAGGTTACGAAGTGCGTAGATACAGTCTTGCTTGATGGAACCGAGCATCTGTCGTCCTCTGGTCAGTAGGGGATAACCGGCACGTGTCCGTGGAGCTTTGGCCGTGTCTCCCAACAAGCGTCTAGTGAGAGCCGATAGACGGGGACCGAGCAGCGATAATTTCTCACGGATGGGTGATACGTGCCCGACTCCCCGTTCCAGCGACGCAACCAACTCGGTAGGTGAGGCGTGGCGCCGCTCCAATTCCAACGACATCCCACGCTTCACCGCTCTTTCAACTCTGCTGGGTATTCCGGGCACGAAGGCCCCTAGATCGGGTGCCTCTGAGGTGAACCGCTGTGACACGATGGCCAGCGTCGTCGTTCCAACGAATGGCGGACGCCCGGAGAGCATCTCGAACACCATACACGCGAGGCTGTATACATCCGAGCGCGCACCCAGGTGATGCTCGCCGCTCGCCTGCTCCGGACTCACGTATGCCGGAGTGCCGGCGGACGAGTCCACAGCTGGAGGTTTCCCCCATTCAAACGCCTCGGCGTGAATCGCTCGTGCGATCCCGAAGTCAGCCACGAAAGCGTGATTGCCGGACAGCAACACATTGGCCGGTTTGACATCACAATGCACTACTCTGCGCTCGTGCGCATACTCCAGAGCGGCGGCGACGCCACGGGTGATGCTCATGGTCTCGTCTACCGAGAGCCTCTGCTTGCGGTCCAGAAGATCCCGCAATGACCCGTCGCGGATGTACGGCATTACATAGTAGGGATAGCCGGCTGCCTCCCCCGCATCGTGAAGTGGCAGGATGTGATGGTGCTCCAGGCGGGCAGTATTGCGAATCTCTTTGAGGAACTGTTGGATACCTATCCCGCTGACGGCCTCTGGAGAGACTACCTTGATCGCCACCTGTCGACCGAGCTTGACGTCACGCGCTAGGTAGACTGTTCCCATTCCACCGTGCCCCAACTCACGATCGATCAGGTAACGGTCCGACATTGCGGCGTGGAAGTTCTGGTCCGACCACCCGCCTGACTCCGCTTCGAACAGATCGTCGAAGTCGACCCGGAACACCTCAAGCATCCGTTCGCGCGTCTTGGGGGATGGATAAGGATGCTTACCGTTGACTATATCGGACCAGTGACCACGCGACAGTCCGAGCTTCATGGCCCAGTGGTTCTGGGAGAGATTACTCCGGGCTATGAGGTCGAGCAGTTGTTCTCGCTTCAGTCGAACACGCATGTTTCCTAGCCCCATACCCAAGTCGAGTTGCCAGAAGGGCGGTACCGGCCAGTTGGCTGTAGGGCGCAAACGGACACAGCCGCACGGCCTCTGAAACTAAGATACGGCTCGGAGCACGGAGCGTTTCAGGATCGGCCGAAGAAGTGTTCGGTGAAGTTCGGAATGGGGCAAGATCGACCTATCAACCACAGTACGGCCCGAAGCCATGCGGCTAGCGCTCCTCAGCGGGTCCCCTCACGCGGTTCTCCCGTCAGTCGTGCTAGCGCGGTTCGTGCTTCCTCAACCAGTGGCTGAAGGTGAGGGTCGGCATAGCGCCAGGCATCCACAACGTAGGAGAAAGACCTCACTGCCTCCTCAGTGTTGCCAAGCCGCTCGTTGACCCGACCCCGCTCGAGCGCGACGATGACCGCTTCAGCGGGAGGCGCAAATTGCCGGGTGTATGGCATTTGACGCAACAGCGATGCTGCCTCGCTGTCCCTACCGATGGCCGCCAGCACCTGCGCCCGGACGAGCCATGGGCCGTATTGCCAGTAGGAAAAAGGCCAGTTCGGGATCGCCTCGAGTTCATGCAGGGCTGTGACCGTATCACCCCGCACAAGTGCCAAATAGGCCGGCCCGGCCCGAACCAGCCAGTCCCACACGCCCGACCGCTCGGGCGGAGCCTGGGCCCGTTGCGAGTCCAGCGAGGCGACAGCCTGTTGGAGTGACAGGCTGTCGCGCTCCTGCAGCCACCAGCGAAGTCCTATGTATGTTCGGAAACCGTCACCGCTGCGGAGCCAACCGTCGTATAGCGTCGCCGCAGAATCGCGCGACAGCGCACCCAGCCGTGTCAGAGTACCGACGAGCGCAGGCCAATCGTCGCCGGCTACCTCGTAGGCTGCGCCCAGTCGGCCACGATAGGCCAATGCCAGGGCGAGTGGCTGCCGCCCCATCATTGAGTCAGACAGGGCCCAAACGCGGGCGACCTGCGTAGCCGTCTCCGCTGAGTCGACCCACCACTTGAGATCATACCACACCTGGTACATAGCATTGCCAGGCAGCGGCTCGAGCACCGCAGCTAGATCGGCACCCCGGGCCCGGTCGGGATCCAGTAAGCTGAGGGTGACTCGTTCCGCATCGGTAAGAGGGTTGGAGCCAGCCCGGGCCAGATATGCCTCAACAACGCGCGCGGCAGGCGTGGCTCCCTCAAGTACTAGCGTCAGTTCAATGACATGTTTGTAGGCGGGAACGAAAGCCGAGTCCAGTTCCACCGCCTTGGAGAAAGCCGCTAGCGCCTGCTCGTCCGTGACCCCCAGATAGGGACCGAAGTGATAGCGGGCCTCGCCGAGTTCATACCACACCTGCGGATCCAGAGGATACTGCCTGACGGCGTATTCCAGCGTGGGTAGCAGTCGCTGTAGCCGCGGCCAGCTGCTCGAATCTCCCCTGAAATAGGCAAGCGCTCCCCAAATAGAATCTGATACCAGCAAGAGGCTTTCACGCCGAGCCAACCCCTGATTCAACTCTCCGGCGCGCAGTAGGGAGGCGACGAATTCTGTGTCACCATACAGATCCCACCCTAAGGTGGCTGCACGGCGGCTGTGGGCCAACGCGAAGGTACTGTCCAGCTCGATGGCCCGTTCGTAGTAAGCCTGTGCAGAGTCCAAGTCGAAACGGCGGTAGTGTTGTTCTCCCTGCAGGAAGGCCTTGAGCGCGGCCGGCGAGGACGAACCGAGCGAGGCGAGCCTCCAGGCTCCAAGCGGCCGGCTACGACTGAGGTCCCCCATCAGCCGGACCGCCAGGGAGTCAGTGAGCCGGTCGATCCGATCCGAGCGGTCTCGCACGTCAAACTCGGAAATGACCCGACGATTCGCGACGTCGTACAGAGTTGCCAGCGCTCGGGCGGAGTCTTCCCCAGTTCCCACGAGACGGCCGTAGACAACCAAACCAGCCTGCAAGCTCGCCCCGAAATCTGCCGCCGAAGGTGGATCGGCTCGCCCACTCCAACTCTTGATGGCCACCGAGGGAGAGACTGTCCTGAGAGGACCCGCGCCGTCCAGGCTGGCCGAGAGCATATCGACCACCCCCTCACTCCACGTTTCCAGCTCGGGACTCAACACGTCGAACGGTGCGACCGCAATGACGTTGGGATTGAGTTCCGGCCTGGGCCGCAACAGGAACACCCCTGCGACCACTACCGCGACGGCCAAGATCCCGGCAATCCAGAGGAGGGGCCGTATCTTCCGCCGTGAAACCTCCTCTGGGGCGTCCCGCTCCGGCACTGGGACGGGTGTGTCGCTCCGGGTCGTGAGAGCTGTTACCAGCTCAGCGGCGGTGGCGAACCTGTCAGATGGGCGTTGAGCGAGTGCTTTGACGAGAATTGTCTCCACCGGATCGGGGAGGCTGTCCAGCTGTCTACGCTCTTCGGGCGACGCGTCAGCAATGCGCCCGGTTGTCACGGACTTGTCGTCTAACCATCGCTCGAGCGCTTTGCCGACAACCATCTCATACAGCACGCAGCCTAGACTGTAGATATCCGTCCTGCCGTCCAGATCGCGGCTCCCAGCAGCTTGTTCCGGACTCATGTAGCCCAAGGTCCCCAGCGGGAGACCCGAAGCTGTAAGGTTGGGTCCGCCCGCTGCGCTGACCGCCCGGGCGATCCCAAAATCAGAAACCACTGCCACCCCACCCGAGAGGAGGATATTCTCGGGCTTGATATCGCGGTGGATCACACTGCGGCCGTGAGCGTAACTCAGGGCCGTGGCCACTTCCCGCGCGATGCGCAGTGCCTCGTCGAGGGAGAGCTGCCGCTCCCGGTTCAGCCGAGCTCGCAGCGACTCGCCCTCGACGTAGGGCATGGTGTAGTAGAGAACACCGTTGGCCAGACCGGAGTCGTGCACCGGGATTATGTGAGGGTGGCTGAGCTGGGCGGCAATCTGGATCTCCCGCACGAAGCGGTCGCCGCCCAAGAAACCTGATAACTCGGGTCGCATGACCTTCACGGCGACCTGCCGGCCATGCTTCGAGTCCCTGGCCAGATAGACGGTGGCCATCCCACCGCTGCCAAGCACACGCTCGATGGCATAGCGACCCGCGAGGGCCTGCTGCACCTGGTCGAACACCTCGTTCATTGCCCTATAAGATGGGCCAGTCGGTTATGAATTGGGAGACTCAGAGGTTATCGGGACCCCAACCCCGGCAACAAACGCAGTAGCGTTATAAACGAGAACCCCAATCGCTGCGGGAGCCATTGGGGTCCACATACCGAGTGCACGCGTCAGCGGCTACGTCGGTTGGCTCGATGTCTCCGCCTAATGGCAGCAGCCACCTTCATCCGTTTTGCCGTGCTTGGTTTGACGTAGTAACGCTTCTTCCCCAGATCCTTCAATATGCCCGATCTCTGAACAAGACGTCGAAATTTGCTTAGGGCCCACTCCAAGCGATCGGCTTCATCGATAATGATATGAGTCATGATTCTACCCCGTGCGAGTGCTCATGCGCACTCGAGTGAGCATCACTGCACTCACTCCTCAAGCTTGGTGACGTTGCCCGCAGCGGGGCCCTTCTGGCCCTGCACTATGTCGAACTCGACCCGCTCTCCCTCGCGCAATGATTTGAAGCCGGTGCCCTGGATGGCCGTGTGATGCACGAAGCAGTCCTTCTCTCCGTCATCACGCGTGATGAAGCCAAACCCCTTCTTCTCGTTGAACCACTTCACTGTTCCTGTGGTACGCATTGCCGTACTCCTACTTATTGGTGTCATGATGTCGTCGGAGTCCGGGGTCGACCGTACCTACCGAGCGGGCATCGTTTTCCGCGGAACTTCCCCCGCGTGGGCCCACCTTCTCTGGTGGGTTGTAGTCAAAAAAAACGGCATCCAGCTCAGAGCCAGATCGCCTTCCATCCCATTCACTGGCTGCAGATGGGCCCACTGCGGCGGGCCTTTCAACCGTAAAGCGTAGCCCCATATACTCGCCGCGTCAATTGCTGCCCCTAGCCCCCTCAGACAGGCAAGAAACGGGTGCTTCCTTCAATCGCCGCTACGCCGTCATGCCCGCTTTCTCTCCCTCCCGCTGTGTCAGCAGTGGCATGTGGAATCCACGCGTTACCGGCGTTGCACGACTCCTTGTCGCCACGATCGCGTCGGAGCACAATACTCGTCGGCGTCGGCGAGTCTCGCCAGGTCCCTGGGCGGCTGCACGTGCCTGCACCAAGACCACCCACTACACTGCAGCTACGAGCTTTCGAACAGTGTGATGTTGCCATTTACGGTCGAGAGAGTCAGCACCGGCCCTCCGAGCCCGATAACGCCCTGCATCACACCGGGTGCAACCTCGGTCAGTGAGAAATCCGAGGTAATGATTCCGTTCACAGTGCTGGCATGGACTTCGGCATTGGTGTTAGACGGAATCTGAACGGTGACATTGCCATTGACTGTGGTGAACTCGAGTCCCCGGTCCCAGTTGGCTGACCCAACTGCCGCGTTGATGAAACCATCTACCGTAGAGGCCGTGGCTTGACCAGTGGTCGACACGACAGCGTTGCCGTTCACGGTAGAGACGAAAGCATCACTCAGCAGCAGTTCTGCAGACACATTCCCATTGACGGTCCGACCAACGAAGACAACACCGGCTGGGACAGCAACCACGAAGACGACTTCCACGTCGTTGTCCCGGACCGCCATGTGTCCCTGATCCCCGGGTAAGCACTCGTTGGCCGGTTCCCCAGGGACATCCGGATACACAGCACAAATAGTGACGCCCGCCGCGTGAGTGATCACTTCAAAACTGACCTGAGACGGATCGATTTCATGTTCGGCGAGCACAGACACTCGCACTTCTGATCCTGTTGTCGGTGTAGCCAACACGTCGCCGTTTACGCCCTTGATCTCAATCTGATCGCCCTGAGCGATCAGACTATCCCAGCTGAACGCCGCTTCCACCGGCTCGGTGGATTCGTCACACCCCAGTACCCAGGCGCTGGCGAGAACCAGCGATACAACCGTTGTCTTGAGCTTCACCATCACCTCCGTTCAGGATGCACATTACACGTGAGGTAACCAGCACAGTCCCTGCTCATGGCGACCAAAGCGACACGGTCAGTTGATCCCTCCAAGTCTCAAGACGGCAACATAGCGTCTGTCCTTGGGAACTGTAACGGGCTGTGGAATCTTGGTCAGCGTCACGGACCCGACCACGTCGAGATCACGGTCAAGTACCTCTCCCCCAAATACTCCATCAGAACTTGCAGAGCTGAGGACCAAGTAAGAGAAAGACCTTTCAATCAACAGCGGTAGCGACTGATAGAAGGAGAACTTCAGGCTATCTCCTAGGAACACACCATCAGTACTGGTATCAATACCACCGAACACCCATTCACCCCTGACGAATGCAGAGAGGTCAGTTGTATCTTCACCAGTAGCCGCAACATAGAGCTCCAAGATGACGTCCACTTCCGCACCCTCGACGATCCCAACCATGCGGTAAAAACCCTCGCGTTCGTCGTCGCGGCTACCGACCACCTTCAAGGTATCGGTCTCAGCTACTAAGCTGCCAAACACCCCCATGCCACCCGTCAGGTTGTTGATGAATCCGCGCCCTGACACCGGTATGTTCGCGGATCGGATAAAGTCGAAGTACTTCTCGTCACCCAGTCCCAGCGTAACCGTGTAGTAGCGACCGGCGGTAAAGATCGGCCCAGCGTCCTCCAATGCTGTGGTGTCTTCTTCCCCGAGGAGTCCCTCCAGGAAGTTCGGGAGATTGCCGGGCAACATCACTTCGGTCGTATCGACGAAGAACCGGAATACTGATCGCGAGGTCCCCGCGCTGTCAGGACGACGCACCTCAAGATGCAGCGCCCGCCCGGACGCTACGGTTATCCTGGCCTCGAGCGTGTCAGTGTCACGGTTCATTTGGAGCGGCGGGCCAGGCAGAGTGACTGTACTGTCGCCCACTCGCAGGATCATCTCCACCGCACCCGGAACCTCAGTCGTTCCGGTAACGACCTGACCATCCAAGGTCGCTATCCGAAGATTCAGCGTGTCACCGGTCCGCATCGTGGGACATTCCGGAGATCCCCAGTACAGGCCGGCGGCTTGCGGCAAATCACGCGTGGCGGGGGTCTCACTGAAATAGGTCACACCACAGGGATCATTCACCATGCTGAAGTTGGTCACACTCACCGCGGCACCGATGACAGGGAGCTGAGGCGGGCTACCCGGAATCGCACCGCCCGCCAAGAAATTGTCGTCCGCCCCGGTTAGCGTCTGTTCGATCAAGATCCACTGCCTGTCCAAATCGGGGCGCAGCACGCCGTGGACCACAACCATAGGTTCACTCTTGGGAATCACGGTCTCGCCGAATTCACAAGCAGACAGCGCCACCACGCAAGCCAGAGCAAAGAGAGCCGGGTATCTCAAAACTCGAACTCCAACCCTATACTCGGTAGCAGGGGCAGCTGCGATACGGATGTCCTCGTGGGTGGTGAGTCATTGTAGTCAAACGTGTACAGGAACACGTTCTTCTTGTTGAGTGCGTTCACGAACTGGATGTAAGGGCGGAGCACACCACCCCATTTCCGCTTCTCCCAACGGAAGCTGATATCGAAGCGACTGTAGTACGGATATCGTCCGCTGTTCAACATCGGGCTCGCAATTGGTTCCCTCTCAAAATCCTCGAACGTGTGGTCCGTGGCGTTATAGTAGCGGTGCCGCCATTCCCCGACGAACGGAGTGAACGGTAGAGGTGACCCGTATCCCCACCGCACACTCATCTCACTCCCCAACGGTCCCGGGGCCTGCACGATAACGTTCAGGGTGTGGCGCCGATCGTGGATTGCAGGATACTCGCGATCTCTCGACCGCCGAATAGCCTTGGATAGCCCGTAAGCGATCCATCCTGTGACGCGGCCGGCGTGCTTCATCACGAGGAGATCGGCTCCCCAAGCGTGGCCTTCAACTGGGACCGTCTCATCTCCCGTGATTCGCGGATCCTCCTCCAGATTGCCGTCGATGATGTCATCGAAGGTCTTCCAGTAACCCTCCAACGATAACGACACCTGAGAACCGAACCATCTCTCGAAGCCGACAACGAGATGATCTGATCTGGCCACTGGCGTAACGCTGTCCGCGCCGATCCAAAAATCGAATATGTTCCAGGGCAGGTTCTGATCTCTCAGGGAATGGATGGCCTGGTAGTATCTGCCAGCCGAACCCGTGATTGCCATGTCTTGCGAGAGGAATGCCTTGAGGCCGACTCGGGGCGCCCAGTTAACCACATCTGGACCTTCTACCGCCTCCATTCGTATTCCGGGCCGCAGGAACAGCCAGGGAAGAGCGCGCCACTGGTCGTCGACAAACGCGGACCAGATGCGCGGGTCGTACGTTGTCGTGAAGAAGTCAGTTCCGAAGACCTCGCTAGACACATCGTAAGCCATCTGATAGTCATCGACGCCACCACCAATCCGGACGTCATGAGTTGCGCCTGGAGCCAGCGCGAGCTTGACCCGTGTCGATAGCATCCGGAGATCGTTGGAAGCCCGGAAGATTCCTGGTTCAAGGCCGAACGTAATGGAGAACTCACTGACACCGGCATCGACGGTTAGCTGTCTATTCCCGAATGGGTAGCGGAGATTCATACCAACCAGGCGATTGCCCCACCTCGCATCGAGATCCACTCCCTCCCGCCCTGGTTCTTGTTCGATCCACGGCCACTCGACTACATCACTTCCCCAGTACCCCGTGGCTGAGACGCTCCCTCCATCTCCCACCGGCAGCGACAGCTTCGCCAACCCATCCCCGAAGTAGTAGGGCATCGTCTCATCACTCAGAGCCCCGATGAGGAAATCAGCATACGTGCGCCGTGCACCCAACAAAAACGACGCCCCAGTTCCGAGTACTGGACCTTCGACGAGCAATTTGCTGGATATGAGCGAGATGTTGCCATCGACCCTAACTCGGTCTATCCGCCCTGGTCGCACTGACACATCCATCACACTACTCAATCGTCCGCCGTACTCTGCCGGGAAAGCCCCGGTGATGAACTCTACATCTTCTACAGCATCCGCGTCGAATGTGCTGAACAACCCGCCCAGGTGAGATGGATTGAAGATGGTGATGCCATCGAGTTGGATTAGATTCTGATCCGGCTCCCCACCGCGCACATTGAAACCAATCGAGTAGTCATTCGTTGCGATTGTCCCAGGAAGCAGTTGCACTGCCCGGACTACGTCGGCTTCGGCGAGGCCAGGAACGCGCGTGATCGTTTCACGGCCAATGCTGACCACACTCGGCTGAACCAATTCCTCGAATCTCTCTCGCGCTGCTGGCCTGGCTCGAGTCACCACCGGAGCCAACTCGACTGCTGCCGTGCGTAGATACACCGTCAAGACGTCCCTGCCGGGGGGAAGCCACACTGTGTCGGGCCTGACTCCCAAACGATTGAAAGTGATAGCCAGTCTCGATCGCGGTACGCTGCGCAACCGAAACATCCCCCCATCCCCCGTCACCGCTGTTAAGCCGAACGTGGGTACCAGCACACGCACGCCAGCGATCGGGACGCTATCACCCACAGTGAGTACGGTCCCAATCACGTCGCGCACTTCCTGAGCAGCCGATGGTAAGGAGGTGCAGGACAGTGCCAACAGCGCACGCGCGACCCTGGACAGTTGCCGGTTCATAAACCTCATCACCATGCGTATGGTTCCATTGTACAACTGCCCGAGAACGTAGTTCCCCCGGTTCTCATACTGGATGGTCCGGTTCACCAAACATAACCGCCATCCGGAACCATAGAGAGCCATCCATTCATAGCCGCGACTGTTTCTTCGACCGGAACCGGATATCTTCCAAATCCAGACTGGGACCCTCGCCATCTCACAAGAGGAGTCGGCTTTGCTAACGCATAAGGTGTCCGTGAGTTCATCGATGACGTGGTGTGTGCCGTGGCGGGCTGCGTGTTGCTTCTCGGTGCTGGCCTTTGGCTGCGGGCAGAACCAGGAGGATGTACAGGTGAATCCACTCCGTGACTTCGGCATCACAGCGAACAACGTGTTCTTTTACTACGATAATCTGGAGCGGGCCACTGCATTCTACACACAAACTCTGGGTCTCTCCATCGCGGCAGACTACGGCTTTGCCAAGATCCTCCATGTGGCACCAACCTCATACATCACTTTGGTAGACGCCACCAAGGGAATGCACACTACCGCCGAGCCTAAGACCGTGGCGATCGCTCTGCTAACCGATCAACTGGACGAGTGGTACGAATACCTCGAAGGGGAGAACGTGGAGATCAAGTTTCAGTATGATCCGGTCGAGGGCCGTCCGCATCACGGTTTCGTCGCGCTCGATCCGGAGGGCTACTACCTAGAGTTCGAACGGTTCAATGAGCATCCGGAAAACCAATACCTCATCCCACTGCTGGAAAAGACCGAGACGATTTTCCCAGATCCCGCGATCAGCACTTCAATACCGCCGGGGCTAGGTTTCAAAGCTACAGTCCTCTGGCTCTACTACAGAGACATGGAGGGCATCCAGCACTTCTTTGAAGAACACCTAGGCCTGAACATGATCGTCGACCAGGGCTGGGCCAAAATCTATCAGACATCGCCGTCAGGGTATATCGGACCAGTGGATGCGACCAGAGGGATGCACTCATACACCGAGAGCAAGGCTGTCACGGTATCGTTCCTGACCGATGACCTCGATGGCTGGTTTGACTATGTGAAGAGCCACGACGCGTTCGAACTACGACTCGAGGAGATCAGCGAGGACGACGAACGGTATCGCGCTTTCGTGGGATACGATCCGGAGGGGTACTATCTGGAATTCGATACGTTTCTCGTCCACGAAGACAACGCTCGGCTGCTCGAGGCACTACGGTGATGACTCCTACCCAATAACTGCCTGGTACGACCCGACGAGAGTTCCGCCACCCGAACCTCTAGCGACCCTGTGCCATGATCGTGAACGTGTCCACAATCCCGCCACCTAACTGCGTCACCATGACCTTCAACCGGTTCTCCGTGACATCGACTCGCGTGAGCATGTCCTTTCCATTGATTAGAATCGGGTACATGTTCTTCCCGGGCTCAGGGTCGAGGCGGGAAAACCGGTGAGTATGGCCGTTAAGGACGAGATCAACGCCGGCTTCATTGAGTAGCTCATTCCACGTCTCGCTCACATGTGTTGCACCGTGGCCGCGGCCGCCGAAGGGCGGGATGTGGAAGAGAGCCACCCTGAATCTGGCAGTCCTGGACGCCACTGTTTCGATATCCCGTCTTAGCCAATCCGCCTGCTCCTGCCGATACTGATCGAATTCAGCCAATCCCGCATAAACGGGATGCGAATCCTCCTTGTCTTCACCGGAATCGAGAACGATGAAATGGACTGACCCCTGATTGAACGAATAGTAGAACCGACCGTTCCGCGTCGGGAAGAAATCCATCAAACGTCTTGCGTTCTTTCCTCTGGTTTCGTGATTGCCTCTGACCAGGATGAGTGGGATCTCGCGGGCGAAGTGCCTCACCGATGTATCGAGGAACCCATCGAACAACTGTGAGTCGTCTTCGTAATAGTCGATGAGATCACCGTTGTAGAAGACCAAGTCGATCTCGCCCCACGGGAGGTCCCGGAGCATGCCGTCGAGCTCGGTGGTATCCTGGTGGATATCGTTCAGCACCACAAAAGAGAACGAATCCCTTTCCAAGTCCAGAGTTGTGAAGTGATGCACCCCACTCGCTGTACTGGCGCCATAAGTGACTTCATAGGGCTGAAACTCGAGAATCTGCTTCGAGAAAATACGATATCTGTACTGTGCACCAGGTTCCAGTCCTGAGATCAGCACTCGGTGAAGCTTCGTGTACGCTTCCACCAATCCATGACTGCTGCTCTTCGCAGTCTGCACCACACTCCCATAGGTGGGGAAACTCCCCAAGTTCTCGCCAGTTCCGTATTCCACCCAGGAAATGGCTCTGTCGTTGGTGGTCCAGACAATCATGACCGAGGTCTCGGTAAGCTGTTGCAGGTAAGGACCGTGGGTCAGAGTGAAGTCGGGTTCCTGCGCGGCGGCACCAAATGCCAGCGTGGTAGTCGCCAGGATTGCTGCAAATGTGAACTCACATCCGTGTTTGGTCATTGCCTTGCTTCGAATTGCCGGTCTAACTCCGTCACGCCCCAATCGTGCAGCACTGCGGCCGTAGGGCTCAGATGTATCGCCGAGCGCACGGGGGACATCGACAACTGGTGTAACCGATATCCCATTGAATCCGACGTCTCGACATTACGAGACACCGGACAGCCCGACGAACGGTGAGAGTTGTCCGGTGTCCCACATCAATCCATCGATCCCGCGGATATCGGCTCAAGCACTCTCGCGAAGCCGTGACACTAGCCTTCCCCCGCTCCGCGGCTGTACATCACTTTCCCCCCCACGATGGTGTACACCACTTCCGTGGTGGGAAGTTCCTCTTCCGGAACCGTCATGATGTCCTTGGAGAGTACGGTTATGTCAGCCAACTTGCCCGGTGTCAGAGAGCCCTTGATGTCTTCCTCGAATCCGGCGTACGCGGCATCCAGCGTGTATGATCTGAGGGCTTCCATCCGTGACATGCTTTGGTCCGGGAAGAAGACTGATCCATCCTTCAAGCGACGCGACACGGACGCGTAGTAACTTGCGATCGGATCCACGTCCTCCACGGGAGCGTCTGTACCGTTCGAAATAACTGCACCCGTTTGGAGCAGCTTCTGCCAAACGTACGCACCCTCTTCGGCCCTTCTCTCACCGAGCCGAGCGAGCACGTAGGGGGCATCGGAGGTGCAGTGAATCCCCTGCATCGAAGCAATCACGCCCAACTCGCCGAAGCGCGGTATGTCATCGGGATGTAGGTGTTGTGAATGCTCGATGCGCCAGCGAAGCTCCGTCCTTTCGGGATTGGCCCGAAACGTCTGCTCAAAAATGTCGAGCACCTCCCTGTTGGCCCGGTCGCCGATCGCGTGGACGGCGAGCTGGAACCCGTGCTCCATCGCCAGCCTTGCAGTCTCCTCCACGCTGGCAACCTCACTGGTGTTCAGGCCCCTACTGCTGGGCAGATCTTCGTATGGTGCAAGTAGCCACGCACCGTGCGGTCCAAGGGCTCCGTCGATGCTTCGCTTGATGGCCCGCACCGTGAGATGGTTGTTACCGTAGCCGATGATCTTGTACTCAGGTAGCCGTTCGGCGAGCCGCTCGTTTGAAGTCCGGATCATCACCCACATGCGGATTCCCAACGTCCCTTCGTCAATCATCCCCTTGAGCATGTCGATTGTTTCGAACGAGGAACCAGCGTCATGGAAAGTGGTGATGCCCTTGGATAACGCCTCCTCCGCAGCCACCATTGCCTGACGTTTCGGATCCGGTCGCACCGCATCACGCGTAGCCGGCCCCAAGAGTCCGGAAGCGGTCTCGCGGAAGACGCCGATAGGCTCTCCGTTCGCGTCTCGGACGATCTGACCACCTCGGGGGTCTGGGGTCTGCCGCGTGATGCCGGACATTTCCATTGCCTTGGCATTGGCAAATGACGCATGCCCACTGGCATGCCGGAGCACGACAGGGTTGTTCGGCGACGCGGCGCTCAGCGAATGGTGGCTAGGTAGGCCATCCACGGCGTTCTCAGGCGTCTTATCCCATTTTTCCTGATGCCACCCTCTACCTCGTATCAACTCTCCTGCAGGAGCGTCGGCCGCCACAGTCGCTACCATCCCCACGACCTCGTCCCAGTTGGTGACATCCATCAGGTCGAGCTGCATCTTTGCGTCGCCTACACCCAGGAAATGACCGTGGCTATCGATGAAACCTGGGATAGCCAGCTTACCGTCAAGATCGATGACCTCCGTCCCCCGCCCGATATAGGCATCGATCTCTTCGACGGTCCCCACTGCGAGGATCGTATCTCCCTTGACCGCGATGGCCTCACCATCAGGAACAGCGTCGTCGACCGTCACCACTTTCCCGCCACGCAGCACCAGATCTGCTGCAACCTCAGGCTCTGGCGCACAGGACGCAGTGACACTAAACACAAGGAATAGAAAGAAACCAACGAACGAACGGACATGCCCGATGGCTGATGCCATGTGGACCTCCCTGCACGCGGCAGCTTGAGTTCTGAGTGAAGAGCCCGGAGCCTGAAACATCCATCCCAACAACGAGCCCATCTGAAAACGGGCCCTCAACAACAAACATACAAGATTACGTTGATGGAAGCAGGTCGGTTGTATGGGTCTGTGAATGGTGAGTCACGCGCTGAGAGCCAAGAGCAGTGCCCTAGCTAGAAGGATAGTCCGCACCCGCTTGACCGTGATGCTCTTTGCTCACCGCTCCAAGTTCCTGACTCGCGGCTCACCACTCCCCCGCTTCACATTCAATAGGCCCCCAGCGATCGACAGCGCGAACAGAATGACTCCCACGGCCACAAAGCTCTGGCCGATGCCCTGATCGCGGTGCAGCAAGCCCAGCTCGCCGAGTATGTAGGCCCAATCATGCTCACCACCACCCACGAGGGGCAATTCCAGACTGCGAGCATCCTTCACATATACCGAGATATTCCAGAGGTTCTGGGCAACCCACCAAAGTACGACATAGGCTGCATAGCGATTGCCGTGATAGAGGAAATAGCCCAAGAAAGTGAGGGGAATGATCAGCTGGAACAGCGTCCCACCGAGGAATCCGACGAACTCCCCCAATAGCCCGAAGAACACGTGCCCAGCCTCGTGAATCGCGAGATCTACATTATCGAGTAATCTGAATGTGCTGGGGTCGTGCAGAATGATGAGCCCGTAGACCGCCAAGAACAGCATGAGAGCAGCCTTAGCTTTCGGAGTCAGATCTGTGGACAGATCCATGATCGCTTGCTACGCCACACCTTAGAGTGTCGGAATCGAAGTTCTCCAGCTGGCTCCGCGATGCTGGATGGGTTACTCCCGTGGTACGACCACCGCTGGAATGCCACTTTGCGCAACCAGGGAGTTGAACCTTCCCAAGTCTTCGCCCAGAAGGCCCTCCAACGCCGCCCGGAAGACTGACCATTGTGCCTTGAGGTCTTCGAACATCTGCCGGGCCCCGGCGGTCACAACCCCTTCAGCGCCCTCGACCACTCCCATGAGGTACGTGTAGTGGAAGTTGAGCCGTGAGGGGAAGTTGATTACAGTCTGGCCGTCCACCGTTCGGTTCTGAACCAGTGAGTCCTCCATCGCAGCCAGTCTCTCAACCAACTCGGTAGCTGCTTCGGACACCACCTCCGCTCCATCTATCTCACTGATGCGTTGCATGAGATCCTCGAGCTGCTTCCGGACGGAGCGAAGCTGGATCACTCTCTCGTGAATCTCCAATAGCTCGCCAGAAATCTCCGCCACCAGGTGATCTTGCTCCGTGAATTCCTGGTCCGTCGCATCCACTCGCGGATCTTTGAGCACGTTGAATACCTCTGTCCGAGTCTCCTCCCCACTGGTGATGCGAACAGTATATGATCCCGGCACTACTCTCCGGCCCTGTAGAGTCCCGAATACGTACTGTCCGGGTACGTTCTTCACCGCCTCGTGGCGCAGGTCCCAGGCGAACCGATTGTGACCTTCTTTGACCTTGAGTAGCGTAGTTGAATCCGCCTCCTCTTCGTCTCTTGTGGCGCTCGAGAAAGACCGCACGACGTTCCCCACTTCGTCTAGGAACTCGAGGGCAACGGTGCTGGAATCGGACACGGCCGACAGATAGAAGTCGACTACGGCACCGACCGGCGGGTTCTTGCCGAGGCCCGGGGCCGGCCCGCCGGACCCGCCACCTCCAGCAACTCGGTAGGCGTCACCCGGCCTGAACAAGTACGGCCCAGAAGTGGCGACCTGGTCGCTGATCTGCTGGAGTGGTGACAAATCGTCGAGTATCCAGAATCCACGCCCACCTGTTGCGGCCACTAGGTCGTTGTCGCGCTGCTGCACTTCGAGGTCCGTGATCGGAGTCACGGGCATATTGAGCTGGAGCGACTGCCACTGATTGCCTTCGTCCCACGATACATACACTCCGGCTTCGGTCCCGGCGTACAGAAGCCCGCGACGTAGTGGGTCTTCCCGGACCACCCTTACGTGAGCTTCCGCCGCGATCCCAGTCACGACTCGCCGCCAACTCTGACCGTAGTCATCCGTCTTGTATATGTGGGGAGTGAAGTCATTGAACTTGTAGCGACTGAAGGCGATGTACGCAGCGGCAGGACGGTGCGGTGATACCTCGATGGCGTTGACGATTCCTTCCTCGAGATCTGCCGGGGTCACATTCTCCCATTGCGTGCCACCGTTGCGAGTGAGGTGTACAAGTCCATCATCACATCCCACCCAGATGGTCTGTGCGTCATGCGGAGACTCGGCGACGTACATGATTGTGTTGTATATCTCACCACCGGCACCCTCATTTGTGATGGGGCCGCCTCCGGGACCTTGCTTGTCGTCTTCATCCCGCGTTAGGTCCGGACTCACCTCCGCCCACGTCCGGCCCCGATCGGCCGACCGCAACAACACATTGCCGCCATGGTATATCACTCTGGGGTCATGTTGCGACACTACAATCGGGGCACTCCAGTTGAAGCGGTACTTCATATCGCGGGACGCCAAAGCTGCCGGAAGGATCGGGTAGGCCATGATATTGCGCGATGACTTAGTGCGCTCGTCGAACTCCTCTATCTGGCCCATGTAACAGCCACCGTAGTTCAGCAGAGGATTGTCGGGATCGAATGCCACGACCGCCGTCTCGCACCCCGCAACCGCATACCAATCCTTCCATCCGATACCGCCAGGAGCCTGGCTCACGATGGCAACCGAAGTGTTGTCCTGTTGACCCCCGTACACGTAGTAGGGAAATCGGTTGTCGGTATTCACGCGATAGAATTGACCCGTGGGTTGGTTGTTCTGCGTGGACCATTTCCTTCCACCGTTCAGCGAGATGTTGGCACCACCGTCGTTCGCGTTTATCAGGTAGGCACTATTGGTCGGATTGATCCAAAGATCGTGGTTGTCTCCATGAGGAGTGGGAACCCTCGTGAAGCTCTTCCCTCCGTCGATTGACTTCATCATCGGCGCGTTGAGAACCCACACCACGTCCGGATTCTGGGGGTCGGTGTGGAGGTGAATGTAGTACCAGGCGCGCGCTCGCAGTGTCCACGACTCGTTGATGTTCTGCCAACTCTCGCCACCATCATCCGAGCGGAACAGTCCTCCGCCCGGGTCAGCCTCGATGAGGGCATATACGCGACTCGAGCTGGCCGACACCGATACCGCTGTCTTTCCAATCAACTCGGGCAGCCCGTCGGTGAGTCTCTTCCAACTGTCGCCACCATCAGTCGATTTGTAGATGCCACTTCCTGGTCCACCACTTCGCACCTTCCAAGGCAATCGCAAGTGATCCCAGAACGAAGCGTAGAGCACACGTGGGTTGTTGCGATCCAAGCTCAACGAGCTGGGGCCCGCTGTCTCACTCACATAAAGCACCTTGTCCCATGTCTTGCCTCCATCCCTGGAGACGTACACGCCGCGATCCTCCGTTGCGCCGTACGGCGTCCCCTGCGCCGCCACGTACACGATATCCGGATTGTGTGGATGCACTCTTATGCCGGAGATCTGCCGCGTGCGCTCCAACCCCATGTGCTGCCAAGTGCGACCAGCATCGGTCGACTTGTACACCCCGTCGCCGTGCGACGTCATGACACCTCGGACAGCGTGTTCTCCCATTCCCACATACACCACGTTTGGATCCGACTCGGCCACGGCGATTGCCCCTACCGACGATGTGCCGAATGTCGAGTCGGAAACGTTGTCCCAAGTCACACCGGCATCGGTGGTCTTCCACACCCCGCTTCCCACACCGCCGAAGTAATAGGTGATTGGGTCCGTCGCCACACCAGCGACTGCCACTGATCGACCGCCACGGAACGGGCCAATGTTGCGCCACTCCATCCCCTGAAACAGCTTGGGGTCGACCTGCTGCGCAGCGACGACAGTGGCAACGCACTCCAGCACAATTATCGACAGTCCGATGCAATGGCGATCAACACCGTGCACTTGTCTCATCTTGTCACCCTGGTGTGAGTTTACTCTGGGATTCGAACATCCTATCTGCAATTGGCGATCTCGAGCAGATCGCCGAGGAGCGACGCAGAGTAAGATGCACCACCAGACCAGAGGACGCGAGTGCAGAGCAAGCCTGCGCCACACGCGTGGAAGCCCCATAGCTGCCATTTTTCCTGGTCACTACAAAGATCGGAACATCGTTGTCAGAATGGACTCAGCTACTCCCTAGGCTAAATACGAACCGGCGCGGCGTATGATTCCAACCAGGCGTCAAAGCACGGCCGCCAGAGCAACTCCAGACGCCCCTTGCAGTTGGCGGCTTCTGGGCCCACGTTACGTACCTTCCATATATCGAATCCCCAACATTTGAAACGGATTTTTGCGTTGGGAAGGCGAACGGTGAGGGCTCGCCAGTATGGCGAGCCGGAAAGGAGAAACAGAACATGCCCAGCCACATTTCGCGCCGGCTCTTCTTCCGTCAAGGCGCCACGCTGGGTGCGGGCGCCCTGTTGTATCAACCCTCCAACCTGTTCCCGAGCCCAGGTACCACGGTCAACAGGTTCGGCGCCTCCCAGAGAAATACCACACCGTTCATAATCACCAGCCACTCGAACGATACCGGGAGAGCTGGGGTAGAGGCGGCCTGGGATATCCTGGCCGGTGGTGGCTCCTCCCTGGACGCAGTCGAGAAGGCCGCGAACATCATAGAAGTCGATCCGGAGGACACCAGCGTGGGCTATGGAGGTCTTCCCAACGAGCGAGGCGTGGTGCAGCTGGATGCATCGATCATGGATGGTAAGACCTACAGTGCCGGATCGGTCGCTGCGCTCGAAAACATCAAGACTCCTTCTTCAGTAGCTCGCCTCGTCATGGAGCGGACTGACCATGTGATGTTGGTGGGTGCCGGAGCTCTTGAGTTCGCCAAATCATGGGGGTTTCAAGAGGAGGATCTACTTACTGACAAGGCCCGTGAGCGTTGGCTCAGGTGGAGAGAGATGCACAGCGAACAGGACGACTGGGGACCTCCGGAGCATCTGAAACGGCCGGCTGACCGTGGGTCCTCGAGCAACCAACTGCTCGACTTCACCTATGGAACCGTCAACGTGCTGGCAGTGGACGCAAGTAGCAATGTCGCGGGAATCACAACCACCAGCGGTCTGAGCTACAAGATCCCAGGTCGGATTGGTGACTCCCCCATCATCGGAGCAGGCCTGTATGTCGATAATACAGTGGGTGCAGCAGGAGCCACCGGGCGAGGTGAAGATGTTATCAAATCCTGCGCGTCCTACTATATGGTCATGCGGATGAAGGATGGACGCTCACCCCAGCAGGCGTGTGAGGACGCCCTGAACATGATCGCTGAGCGGTATCGGGCGGTAGGACTCGACTACCTGCCCGGGGAGAAGTTCGTAGCCATGAACGTGGAAGGTGCCTACGGCTGCGCCGCCACCAGTGGTCAGCGCCCGCCGCGCATGACCGTGAGGAACCAATCCGGTTCGAGCATCTACGAAGGCAGCATTGCGTTTCCGTCTGAAGGATAGGGTGTTGCAGCGGATTGAGTTCCCTGCGCCAACCCTGAGAAAACCACGGCTATCTATGAGGAGCAGACAATGCGACCGGCCGTCAGGTTCCTAGACGACGAGCTGCTGGAGCGAATCGTCGCTGAGGCACGGAGTCTCCTGAGCGAACTCGGTGTGGAGATCCACAATCCCGCTGTACTGTCGCTGCTGTCGGATCACGGAGCGCGCGTTGAGGCCGGAAAGAACCGGGCCTTCATATCCGCAGACATCGTGGACATGGCGCTGAAAACCGCTCCCAATGGTTTCGCACTCTACGATGTACACGGACGTCAAACGCATGACCTGTCAGGCACCAACGTCCATTTCACGCCGGGCTCAGCAGCCATAAATGTCCTGGTCTATGACACACAGGACATCCACCCACCCACTACACGGGATTACCTCGAGTATGTAAAGGTCGTTGCTCAGCTGGACCACATAGCTTCTCAGAGCACAGCATTAGTTCCCGCTGACGTTCACCAGAACGTATCCGACAGCTACAGGCTCTTTCTCAGCCTCATGTTCGGCGAGAAGCCGGTGGTCACCGGGGCGTTCACCATCGACGCACTCAATATCATGAGGGAGCTGCAACTCGTCGTGCGTGGAACCAAGGAGGAGCTTGCAGCGAGACCGCTGACAGTGTTTTCCTGTTGTCCGACCGCACCCCTCAAGTGGAGCGACGTCACCTCGCAGAATTTGGTTGACTGCGCCGCATACTCGATTCCGGTGGAGTATGTGGCGATGCCACTGTCTGGCTTTGTAGCTCCGGTCACACTCGTAGGTACATTGGTGCAGCATACTGCCGAAACCCTGAGCGGGATCGTCATCAGCCAACTAGCGAACCCCGGCACGCCGGCGTTGTACGGGGGGTCTCCGGCAATCTTTGACGTGCGCTATGAGACCACCCCCATGGGTGCGATTGAGACGATGATGATCGACTGCGCCTATAACGAGATCGGCAAGTTCTTGGGGCTGCCTACGCAAGCTTACATGGCTCTGAGTGACGCCAAGCAACTCGATGCGCAGGCTGGGTTGGAGTCGTCGATGGGCGCTACTTTGGCCGCCCTGGCCGGCATCAACAACGTCTCGGGACCGGGGATGCTCGACTTCGAGAGCTGTTTCAGCCTCGAAAAACTGGTGGTCGATAACGAGATCTGCGGTATGGCGTTGCGACTCGTGCGGGGAATCGTTCCGCAAGAAGACTTTCCAGCTCTTGAGCGGTTCCAGGAACTACTCGAAGATCAACATCTGCTGATATCGAAGCACACACGCAAGTATCTCCGGCATGAGCACTATATGCCGGGGATTGCAATTGACCGTGCCAATCGTTCGCGCTGGCGCGAGGAAGGAAGCAGGACTCTCGACCGGCGAGCGCATGACGAGGTCATGAGGCTCATCGCCTCGCACGACCCCTCTCGACTGCCAGAGGACATCCGGCGAGAGATGACGAAGCTCATGTTGGATGAAGTGAGGCGCCATGGCATGGGCACGCTCCCCCACGAGAGCTCATGAGCGAGATCCTGGAATTATCCGTCGCTGAGCTCATGCCTGATACGACGGCCGTGTTGGAGAATCAAGGCGTTCCTGCCGGAACAACTGTCAGCGAGCAGATCGAGGATCTCTACTACGTGGCTTGCCGACTGCTTGCAGAAACGGCAACACCGGTGGGCGTGTTGAGCGAGATCTCCAACTCTGACTTCGCGCATGTGTACTCGGGGGAGGGCAGAAACGAACTACGAACCCCTGTCGGCGACATGTTCGAGCGAGCAGATCACCTGGCGCTTTTTGCGGTGACGTTGGGAGAACGGCCAGGTCATGAAATCGGGAGCCTTTTCGAATCGAACGATTTCGCGCTCGCATGCATGCTTGACTCCACAGCATCGCTGGCGGCCGATAGAGCCGCCGCAGTCACCGAGCGACAATTCAGCGAGGTACTGCAAACAACCGGGCGCACGACACCGGCGACAGGGGTCCTGCGGTACAGTCCAGGTTATTGCGGCTGGCACATCAGCGGGCAGAAGAAACTCTTCGAGTTCTTGCGGCCAGAACAGATTGGACTGACACTGAGAGAGAGTTTTCTGATGGAACCGCTGAAATCAGTTTCCGGCGTCATCGTCGCCGGCCATAGAGATATCCACAACTTTCCAATCTCTTATAACTGCTGCAGCGATTGCGACACGCGCAGCTGCCGCCGGCGGTTGCGGACGCTGTTTGCTGGTTAGAGTGTGAACCAAGTACGGAGTCTAAACATGGATCTTCTTGCCGAGATCGCCAACGGCGTGATCAACGGAGATGACGAACGGATTGCACGAATGACCCGAAAGGTAATTGACCAAGGTACCTCGCCAAAAACCATATTGGATGACGGGCTCATCGCCGGAATGAACGTGGTGGGGGAACGATTCAAGGCGCACACTATCTTCCTGCCGGACGTGCTCCTTGCGGCCAAGGCGATGTATGCGGGCCTGGATCTGCTGAAGCCCCTGTTGATCGAACAAGGATTCCCTCCGATGGGCAGGGTGGTCATCGGTTCGGTGCGGGGAGACCTACATGACATCGGCAAGAACCTGGTCAGCATAATGTTGAAGGGGGCTGGGTTTGAGATCATCGACTTGGGCAACGACGTTCCACCAGAGACAATGGTTGAGTCAGCCGTAAGAAACGAAGCCACTGTCATCGGTATGTCAGCCCTGCTCACCACGACCATGCCAGTGATGGGTCAGGTCGTTGAGATGCTGTCTCAGAAAGGGTTAACCGGCAAGATCAGGACTATCGTTGGTGGTGCACCCGTGAGTAGCGAGTTTGCCCGGGAAATCGGCGCCGACGCATATGGCTTTGACGCTGCAAATGCGGTGGACCGAGTTAAGAGTCTCTTCAACGTTGTCTGACAGAACACCGCTGGACCAGCGACTCGCCTCCGGTGAGATACTGGTAGCTGACGGCGCAATGGGCACTCTGCTGTTCGAGAGGGGCCTGGACCCGGGTGCGTGCCCTGAATCCATCACACTTGCCCATCCGGAGGTTCTCGAGGAAATCGCGCGCCTCTACTTGGAAGCCGGTGCAGACATAATCGGGACCAACACCTTCGGCGGCTGCCCCCTGAAGCTAGCTGCCTACGGGCTCGCGGACAGCACCAACGAGATCAACACACGCGCTGTAACCGCTGTCCGCAACGCGGTGGAGGACCGCGCATACGTGGCCGGGTCCGTTGGTCCCTGCGGCAAGCTGCTCACACCGTACGGCGATGCCAAGCCGGAGGAAGTGTACGGGAGTTTTTTGAGGCAGGTTGAGAGCCTCATTGCCGCCGGAGTTGACTGCATTTGCGTTGAGACCATGATCGATCTCACGGAGGCGAAACTGGCTGTGCGAGCCGTAAAGGATGTTTCCCCTCGGACACCGGTCACTGCCAGCATGACGTTCGATGCCACGCCTAACGGGTTCTTCACGATCATGGGAGTGAGCGTTGCGGACGCCGTAGCCGGACTCACCGAAGTAGGGGCCGACGCGATCGGGTCAAACTGTGGTAACGGCAGCGAAAAGATGGTTGAGATCGCGCGAACCTTCCGGAGCGTCAGCCAGCTCCCTCTCACTATTCAGCCCAACGCGGGCCTTCCTCACATAACCAACGGCAAAGCGGTGTATGACGAGACGCCCACATTCATGGCCGAGCAGGCGAGGGCGCTAATTTCGATCGGCGTATCAATCATCGGTGGGTGTTGTGGGACCACGCCGGAACATGTCGCCACACTAAGAGCGATGATTGACGAATGACGGTTCCTGTTTGGCGTCAGGTCCGACGCAGCACCATGCCAGGACGCACACCCGTGTGGTGACCCTCGTCGACCACAAGTTTGCCGTTGACGAGCACGTACCGGACTCCGACTGGGTACTGGTGCGGGTCATCGAACGTCGCCTGGTCCCTTACCTCTGCGGCGTCAAACACCACTAGGTCAGCCTTGCTACCGCGGGCAATGCGACCACGGTCCCGTAATCCCACGTGGTCAGCAGCCATACTCGTCATCTTCTTAATTGCCGTGGTCAGATCGAAGATCTTGCGTTCGCGACAATAATGACCGAGCACGCGAGGACAGGTTCCGTAAGAGCGTGGGTGTGGCCTGGTCTCGGCTGCCCTACCAGTTGGCGCCATGCTCGATCCGTCAGAGCCAATCATGACCAGGGGATGGGCGAGCACGAGCTCAACGTTCTCCGGACTCATCCCGTGTCCGACTATGCTCACGCGCCCCTCCTCCTCCGACACCAACCTGAGGGCAGCATCAACCGGATCGAGATCCCATTCAGCACCAAGCTGCACCAGGTCCATGCCGACTAGGTGACGGTTCTTCTCTGAGCGCGTCGAGGCGAGCACGATCAGATCGTAGTCCCCGGGATCGACCGCGATTTGGGAACTGTACGCTTCCCGAATCCGCGACCGGTCTGCAGGGTCCTCGAGTCGCTTAGCGAGCTGTGGCCACCCCCCTTCCAGCGCCCAGGAGGGCATGAAGATCGTCAGCCCGGTGGAATAGGCCGTGTAAGGATAGGCGTCAGCCATCACATCGACACCGTCACTGCGGGCCGCTTCGATTAGGTCCAGCGCAGCACGCTGCTTGGCCCAGTTTGGCCTTCCCGCGGCCTTCAGATGCGAGATCTCGACCCGCACACCGGCATCCCGCCCCACCTGAATTGCTTCGTGTACCGCAGCCAGCAGATTCGCTTCTTCGTTCCGAATATGGGAGGCATAGAGGCCACCGCGCCGCGCCACAAGCCGCGCTAGTGCAACGATCTCCGCCGTGGGCGTGTATCGTCCCGGCGTATACTCAAGGCCGGTCGAAAGACCAAAAGCACCCTGGTCGAGACCTTCCTCAACAGCCCGCAATACGCTCGTCAATTCGCCTTGGGACAGACCCCGGTTCTCGAGCCCGACAGCGTTTTCCCTCACCGTACCCTGACCCAGGAGCATTGCCTGATTGGTGGCAACACCGATCTGCTCCAGCGTCTGGTAATAGGAGTCGACTCCTGTCCACTCCACATAAACACCATGGTCTTCCAGCACTTCAGCGCGAAACTCCTCTGCACTCGGTCCCTCCAGGGGAGCAGCGGAAGAGCCACAATTCCCGGTAACCTCGGTAGTGATCCCTTGGCGCACCCGACTGTCGGCACTGGGATAGGCGAAGATACTCGAGTCGGAGTGGGTGTGAACGTCGATGAAACCAGGTGCCACGTAGAAATCTGCGGCGTCCAGTGCGCGCCTGCCCTGCTCAGGAGCGATCGAGCCGACTGCAGCAATGGTATCACCGATGATACCCACGTCCACCCGCATTGCCGGGCCACCGGTACCGTCCAGCACATTCCCGTTCACGACGACCACATCGAAACTAGGCGACGGTAGGATACGAGATACCGGGTACATAGCTACACCCAGGGTCGCTGACACTCCTGTACTCAGAAAGTCCCGGCGACTGACTTCACGCCTCATAAACCCTCCACGCATGATTTGAAGAGGCTCAAATCAGCGGGCAGCGGTCAGCTGCTGCTCTCCGCTCCCCACTTTCCACTCACGTAACAGGCCGCTCCAGGATTGCCCGCAGTCGACTCATCAAGGTCGAGAATTGACGAGCGTAGAGACTCCAACTTGCCTCCAGCGGCCAAGGTAGGTCTACATACGCCGCGATTCGACCTTGGCCTTGTGCATCGGCAGATTGAGAGACGCACGACACCCAGTACGGTCCTCACGGTTCATCAGAGCTATTGTGCCACCATGCGCTTCTGCGATTTCCAAACAAAGTGAGAGACCGATACCAGATCCCTTCGCCTTTGTAGTGTAGAATGGAACGAACAGGTTGGAGGTATCGGTCAAGCCAGGACCCTCATCCTCAACGAGCACTTCCAAGTGACCATTCTTGGCGTGCCAGCCGACATCTACGCAGCCGCCGGTTTCGAGAGCTGCATCGACTGCGTTGTCGATCAGATTGATCAGCAACTGATCCAATTGGTCACCGTCTGCCAGAATCGTGACAGCACTGCCAGGAATGACGTTCACCTGCAGCCTGGTCTCGAGGGCAGCAACCCGCTGCACCCAGCTGGCCACGTCCACTGACTTGAGGATCGGAGGCGGCAGCCGCGCAAGTTGGGCGTATGATGCCATGAACCTACTCAGCGCCTCGGCTCGGGATGATATGATTGAGAGCCCCTGAATCATGTCTTGATCGCTGTCGGGTCCCATGTGGGATTTCTTGAGGATGCTCTGCAAGCTATCGGCGAGCGAGCGAATCGGAGCGAGCGAGTTGTTTATCTCATGGCCCAGAACCCGGATCAATCGTTTCCACGCTTGGCGTTCCTCCTCGCGGAGGACCCGACTGAGGTCTGTGATGACGACGAGATGGTGCGGCCGTCCGTCCTGCCTGAACGTCGTTGCTCTGATCTCCCAGCGACCGGCCCTATCGGGGAACGTGCGCTCGACGATCCGCGGGATCTCTCCGTCAAGACAGTCGGCGAGCCCGAGTTCTTCAGCCCTGAGACCGCGTACACTTCCTGCAGACTTCCCGATCAGCCGCTCACCACCTCGGTTGACCAGCCGCAACTGATGCTGTTCGTCAAAGGCGAAGATCGCAACATCGATTTCCTCCATGACCTTGCGGAGCAGCGCAGTCGCCTCGAGCGCTCCTAGTCGCTGGAGCCGCAGTGTCTCGCCCAGCGTATTTGCCTCGAGCATGGCCAGGCTGAGGGAGTCTCGTACGCCCGTCGGTCGCGTTCGCATCGAGAAATCTCCATCCTGAAGAGCCCCCAGCATGTTGGCCAGCGTCTGTAATGAGCGAGTCACCCGCTCCCGCAGCGCCACCGCGAATCCAATCCACAGAGCGCCAATTCCGATCGTCACAGTCCACTGCAACCTCGCCGCGAAGTCGCCAGTCCAGAGCATCACGAGTGCCACTCCACTGCCCGGCAACCCAGCTAGTAGGGCTAAGAAGAGGACATAGAAGTCAAACGAGAGACGTGACCGACCTGTGCTCATGTAGGTGCCCGCAGCCCGTACTCTTGTAGACGGCGGTATAACGCACTTCGGCTGAGGCCGAGTGATTCCGCCGCGCGGCTGACGTTGCCCTCAAACCGCTTGAGAGCTTTCTCGATCAACAGCTTCTCAACTTCTTCGAGTGTCAGCTCGTCCATTCGTTCACTGCCTCCCGAGACCGCCGCCAATCCCAGATCGTGAGCGCGTATCTTCTCTCCTTGGGCCATCAGCACTGCACGCTCGATGGCATGCTCCAGTTCGCGGACATTGCCCGGCCATGGGTGGTCGAGCAGCATTGCGGTCGCGTCAGACGCAAAGCCGGTGACGTTTTTCCTGTAGCGCTCGGCGTGCCGTGGCAGAAAATGCATTGCTAGCGACATGACGTCTTCGCGCCGCTCACGCAATGGTGGTAGGTGAATCTCCACTGTGTTCAGTCTATACAGTAGGTCTTCGCGGAATCGCCCAGCGACGACTTCTTCCTGGATGTCCGCATTAGTAGCCGACAGAATTCGCACGTCGACTTTACGTATCTTGGACGAGCCAACCCGCTGCACTTCACCAGTTTCGAGGATCCGAAGAAGAGTTGCCTGCTGCTTCACCGGCACATTGGCGATCTCGTCGAGGAACAGTGTCCCACCATCGGCCATCTCGAAGCGACCGACACGATCGGCTTTCGCATCAGTGAAAGCCCCCCTCACATGGCCAAATAGCTCACTCTCGAAAACACCCTCCGACAAGCCACCTACGTTGACGGCCACGAGCGGGCGGGCGGATCGCTCCGACGACGCATGGAGCCATTGGGCTACTACTTCTTTCCCCGTGCCGTGCTCACCAGTTATGAGAACGTTGGCCTCCGACGGACCAATTCGCCGCATCACTTCCAGGACCGGTTGCATCACTGACGATTCGGCTATGAACTCGGGGAGGCCCTGCCTTCGCAGGGTGCGGTTCTCGTCTTCGAGTCGCTGACTCTTGCGGAGCGCTCTTCCCAGCTCAATCTGAGTCGCCAGAGTGGCCAAGAGGCGAGCGTTGTCCCACGGCTTCTCGATGTAGTCCTTGGCGCCTCGCCGCATCGCCTCAACTGCACTCTCGACGCTCCCCCAGGCGGTCATGACCACGATGGGAAGAGTGGAATCCAGCGACCGAAGCCGCGTCAGCAGATCCATCCCCTCCAGTCCCGACGTAGTGTCGCGGGTGTAGTTCATGTCCATTAGGATGGCGTCGAACTCCTCACCCTCTACGGCCCGCATAACTGCACCCGGTGACTTGGCCGTATCGATTCGATACCCCTCACCCTTGAGAAGCAGACGCAGAGCCTCGAGGACGTCCTGCTGATCGTCCGCAACGAGCACCCGCGGGGATGACGACTTCACTGTCACCTCAAGCTCCAACGCATTACGTGTCGGATTGCTCTCACACCTACAATTTGAGACTTGTCAGGCGCGCGCGCCACGATTGCTGCTGCCTCAAATGTCCAACATGCCTCGGAAACCTCAAGTGTCCAGCGAACCTGGGATAGACTCGCACACGCCTCGGAGTGGCCGGTTTGGCCCAGAGACGCACGCGCCTTTGATGAGGGTGCATAGTTGCTTGCGATACTCTGTCAGCCGCTCATAAAAGCCAGCAGCCATCAGATGTGGCATCTGGTGGCTGCTGGTGATCTGGGAGCGGGTCAGTGGCCCGCGGCCGCCGCCTGCGGGCCACAACACACGGCGACCCACTCCGAGTCTAG
>JBDHKN010000057.1:0-31162 GCA_039586365.1 Gemmatimonadota bacterium
GCTACAGTCGGGGATGTCGCGACGTTGATCGGACGAGATGGTTCCGCTGAAATCACGGTTGACGACTTTGCTGGCTGGGCTGGAACGATCTCATACGAAGTGCTGACGGGATTGGGTTCCAGACTACCGCGGGAGTACGTTTCTTCTTGACCCTCAGCAGACAAGGTCGCGTAGCTCTCATAGTGTTGGACGGTGTGGGCATTGGGGACACTCCAGACGCTGCTGCCTACGGGGACGACGGTAGCAATACTCTCGGCAACGTCGCCAAGGCAGTCGGGGGTCTGGACCTACCGTTCCTGCAGTCACTCGGACTCGGCTGCTGCCGATCCCTGGCGGGGATTGAGTGCTCAGAGCCGCAGGCGGCGTATGGCGTGGCACAGCCCCATTCGGCAGGCAAGGACAGCACGTCGGGTCACTGGGAGATTTGTGAAGTTCTGTTAGATGATCCGTTCCCGACCTATCCGGCAGGTTTCCCGGCAGAGTTGATCTCCGAGTTCTCGCGGATCACCGGACGTGATGTAATCGGGAACAAGACGGCTTCCGGCACCGGGATTATCGAGGAGTTCGGAGCAGAGCACCTCGCCAGCGGAGCCTGGATTGTGTATACATCCGCCGACAGTGTCTTTCAAGTGGCCGCGCACGAGCATATCGTCCCACTCGACGAGCTGTATGCAGCCTGTAGGGGTGCAAGGGACCACGTGCTTGTCGGGCGACATGCCGTCTCTCGGGTAATAGCCCGGCCATTTGTGGGCTCAGAAGGTAGTTTCAATCGTACCACGAACCGCAAGGACTTCTCGCTCGAGCCCGTCACGGAGACTCTGCTCGACCGGTTGGCAGGAGTTGGAGTGCCGCGTGCAGGGGTCGGTAAGGTGGATGATCTCTTTGCCGGGCGGAATATCTCGAGCCGGCACGCAGCCACGAATCGCGAAGCCTACTCCATGATCGCGGAGCAACTCGACACGATGGAGCGAGGCCTTTTGTTCGCGAACGTGGTGGAATTCGACCAGAGTTGGGGGCACCGAAACGATATTGTGGGGTTCTATAGTGGGCTCAAGGAGCTGGACCAGAACCTGCCGGATCTGGTGGCTCGGTTGCGGGAGAACGATCTGATGATCTTGACGGCAGATCACGGTAACGATCCCACGACACCTTCTACTGACCATTCCAGGGAAGCCGTGCCGATCTTGGTGGTTGGTCGTCGTGTGGTAGCTGCACGGTTAGGAACTCGCTCGACCTTGGCCGATATTGGGGCGACTGTGGCGCAGTATTTTGGGCTTGAGCCGCTGGCGGGAAACTCGTTTCTTGAAGAGGTTGCTGCGTGGAAGATGCATTGACGAATATCGCTCGAGTAGCCCAAGCCAACGCATATGCGCCGTACAGCAACTACGTGGTTGGGGCAGCGTTGGAGGCCGATGATGGCCGCGTTTTCGTCGGCACGAATGTGGAGAACGCGTCGTTCGGCCTCACGATGTGTGCCGAGCGGGTCGCTCTCGGAGCGGCAATTGCAACTGGTGCCCGTAGGTTCAACCGCATCGTGGTAGTCACGGAGTCGTCGCCGCCGGCCGCACCCTGTGGAGCGTGTCGCCAGGTGCTAGTTGAATTCGGTGACGATATTGTGGTCGAAGCCGTGGGTCCGAGCGGCTCTCGACGATGGCTATTGAGCGAACTGCTGCCAAGCGCTTTCGGACCGGAGGATCTACCGCGATGAGAATGGGGCGGGTGGTCGGAACCGTCGTAGCGACTCGGAAGGACCCTTTGCTCGCAGGGGTGAAATTCCTGGTGGTCGAGAACCTCGGGATTGATCTGGCGCCCGAAGGAGGATATGTGGTTGCGGTGGATGCGGTGGGTGCCGGGGCCGATGAAGTTGTGCTCTACGCCTCAGGTTCCTCGGCTCGGCAGACAGAAATGACGCGCGACCGACCGGTCGATGCGGTGATAATGGCTATTTTGGATTCGTTTGAAGCTCATGGCAAAACGACACGCCTGGCTTAGTGTAGCGTTGCTGACCGCGGCGTGCGCCGAAGACGTAATGGCACCGGGCGCGTGTCCGGATTACTGTCCGGCCATCAACATTCAGGTTCTGGACAGTATCATACCCGGCAGCATTGAACGGGACAGTTCCTACAGGGGCTACGTAGATCCTCATGAAGCGATCCGCATGGAAGTCTCTCGCGGTGGTGTTGCCGAAAGCCGGGTCGTGATGCGTTTCTTCCCGTTCCCGGAGGAGATCAACTCGGACTCGATCGTGGCGATCGACTCGTTCCAGATTTCACTCCTTCTTCAGAAGCGCTCCGCAGACGTCTCGGATCTCGAGTTGGCAATCTTCAGATTGCCTCCCGGCGTTGATACAGCGACGACTTTTCAAGAGTTGGATCCGTTTTTCCAGGACAGCACCAAGCTGGGCACTTTGGTTGTTCCCGACTCGGTTACCGGTGGGACCATCTCAGCGGTATTCCCGGGAGCTTTGCTGGCCAACCTCACCGCTGACAGCATGGTCGCTGCGATAGGTGTCGCGTTCGGGCCTGCCTTGACTGGCTTCGCCCATCTTGCAGCAGTCGACTTTGTTGACTCCGCCACGACGCTGGCGCGATTTGCACAAGTTGACACCGCGAGCGGAGAGTTGGCCGAAGCAAGTGACAGCGTACGAGTTGAGATGGATACATATGTGTTTTCCGAGGTCCCACCGCCGGATCCGACGGTGCTGGCCGTCGGGGGAGCCCCAGCGGCACGAGTACTGATGCGTACGGTACTACCGGCAGACATCGTTGATTCAGCGCATGTTGTCCGGGCGACTCTGCTGTTGCTGCCTGCCGGTCCAGCCCTGGGAGCTCCGGGAGACACAGTCTTCGTAAGGGTACAGCCGCTCGCCACTGACGTCGGTCCGAAGTCTCCGTTCCTTAACGCGCTGGAAGACACGCTGGCACTCGGGAAAGCGGACATACCCGTCGGAGCGCTCGAGCCAGTGCGTATCGAGGTAACACACATAGTGGCCCAGTGGAGGGACAATCCGGATTTGCCCCGCACATTTATACTCATGACGCAGTTCGAAGGCCAGTCGCTGGCGGAGTTCCGCTTCCACTCCAGCGAGGGCATCGAGTCTCCTATCATGCAGGTAACGTACGTGCCGCCTGCATTCACTGGGGTACGATGATGCGCAAGGCTCTGGTTAGCACGCTGCTCATTTGTTGTACCATACCGGCGACCTCGCAAGCGCAAAGCTCTGTTTATGGGATACTGGGACTGGGCTTCCCGGGTCGGCCCATCGGTACGAGAACGCGTGCGGGTGGTGGCGGCATGGCAATGTTCGATGCGCGGTCTGTGTTGAATCCCGCAACGGTGGCGGGATTCCAGAGAATCAGCGTAGCCGTGGTGAGCGGAACCACGCTGCGCAACTACACGGTGCAAGACTCGACTGTCGAGGGGTTGTCGGATACCCGCTCGCCGATCGGTATCATCGGTGGCAACCTACGCCGCACACCAGTGTCCTTTGCACTGAGTTACAGCACCTATTTGGAACGGACCTACGATGTCTTCACCGAGGACACGGTCGTCATCCGCAGCGAGCCCATAGCTGTCAAGGACCGAATCAGCGAGGATGGAGCCGTGGTGGACATCCGAGGTGCCCTGGGGGTGCGGGTCACCTCCTGGCTGAGCGTTGGTGGAGGCGTGCATGTTCTGAGTGGATCCAGTAAGAGATCGACGCGGCGGGAGTTTTCTAGTCCCGACTACTTTGATGTGCTTGACACGGACCGGCTGGTCTTCTCGGGTCTGGGGTTCTCCGCCGGCGTACTAGCTTCGTTGGATCCTCGTCTCACGGTTGCAGCGGCCATCCGGAGTGACGGAAAGCTCGACACGGGACTGGATTCATCGACGGTCGGCGAGTTTGACCTCCCGCTGTCGTATGCTGCAGGGTTGACCATAGCGCCGGTGCCGGCAATTCGGCTGGCGACAACCGCTATCATGACGACTTGGTCTGGTGTCTCGGCCGATCTTGCAGCCATCGGCGGAGCCAACGCCTTCGATCACACCTGGGACGTTGGCACGGGGCTGGAGCTGGGTGGATCCAGCAGGAGCGGGAGAGTACCGCTGCTTCTGGGATTTCGGTACGCTGAGCTTCCGTTCAGTCCCACGCAGGAGCAACCAACCGAACTGAGCTTCTCGGGGGGTACCAACTTCGTATTCGCCAATGGTCGCGTCATGTTCGACCTGTCCCTTGAGCGCATATTGCGAGATGGTGGTAGGGCCGAGGAGAGAGCGTGGTATCTGTCCTTCTCTCTGACTGTGAGCCCGTGACGAAGGTCTACCTCCACACATTCGGATGTAAGGCAAATCAGTACGACACCGAGGTCGTTCGCCAGGCCCTCGAATGCGCCGGAGCCGTCCCAGTCGAGGATCCTGCAGAGGCGGATGCTGCCGTGGTCAACTCGTGCGCCGTTACGCACGTGAGTGAGGCAAAAATGCGCAGCCTGGTTCGGCGGCTAGCTCGTAGAAACCGCACCATACGCACCGTCGTTATGGGGTGTGCTCCCGCCCTGCACGGCGCTGCAGTGGCTTCACTCCCCGCCGTAGTGGATGTGGTGCCAGGTGCTGATCCTGGGCTGGTCCTCAGGGCCCTCGGCCTGCACCCGAATCGGGTTGATCCAATCCTGCGGAAGTTTGCTGGAGGTAGCCGTGCGTGGCTCAAGATCCAGGATGGTTGTGACGAGCATTGTACCTTCTGCGCCACCACAGTCGCGCGCGGCAACAGTCGTTCACGTGGGCCGGAAGATGTCGTCGCTGAGGCCTGCGCGCTCGCCGACCGGCACTGCGAGATAGTCCTGACCGGGGTTCATGTCGGTGCTTACGGTGCTGATCTGGATAGCGCGATATCCTTGGGGGAGTTGTTGGAGCGGTTGGTCAGCGACGTCCCACGCGTGCGCTTCAGGCTCACATCCGTCGAGGCCACGGAGCTGGACGACCGGCTGGTGGAACTCATGAGGGAGGCACCAGATCGACTTGCGCCACACGTGCACGCACCGCTGCAGTCGGGCAGCGATCGGGTTCTGCGGCAGATGGGGCGACATTGGTATACCGCGGCAGCATACCGGGCCCGCATAGAGTGGTTGACGGATCGGATACCGAATCTCGGCCTTGGAGCGGACATCATGGTGGGATTCCCAACCGAGAGCGAGGAAGACCATTTAGCTACCAGGACGATGATCGAAGCACTGCCCTTCACCTACCTGCACGTGTTTCCCTACTCTGAACGGTCGGATGCCCTAGCCTGGAAGCTGGGTCCGCCAGTTCACCCGGACACGTGGCGGGGTCGGTCCAGTGAGTTGCGCGAATTGGCACGGCGGAAGGCCGCGAATTACCGGAAGTTGCAGCACGGTCGCAGAGCCGACGTGGTTCTCTTGCAGCGGGCCGGTGGGCGGTACGAAGGTCTGACCGAAGACTACCTTACGGTCTTCGTTCCGGCGGATCGAACACCACCCAAGCGGTTCGCCGCTGAGCTCAGGCTGGATGGAGCAGGCCTCAAGGCCTGTCCCGTTGCTGAGTGAAATGAACCGAGTCTATATCGAGACCTACGGCTGCCAGATGAATGTGGCCGACAGCGAGCTGATGTTCGGGTTGCTCGACCGAGCCGGCTATTCCGCGACCAAGGACCCCGCCGAAGCCAATGTTCTGCTTGTCAACACTTGTGCCGTGCGCGATAACGCGGAGCGGAGGGTGATTGGGAGGATGGGTGAGCTGAAGCGTCACAAGCGTCCCGGAGTGGTCTTGGGGGTCGTGGGATGCATGGCACAGCGGCTGGGTCAACAACTGCTCGACCTCGTACCACAAGTCGATTTGGTGGTGGGGCCGGATAGCTATCGCGCACTACCTGAGTTGATCGACAGGGCTTCGCAGGGTGGCAGGGCCAGCGCCGTCGAGTTCAAGTCTTGGGAACACTACGAGGACATTCCGCAGCAGCGCAGCGACAGGGTGAAGGCATTCGTCATTGTCCAGCGAGGGTGCGATTACCGGTGCACCTTTTGCATAGTTCCGATGACACGCGGTCGCGAGCGCAGCCGTAGGTTGTGCGACGTAGTACGAGAAGCAACGGAACTTGCAGTGGAGGGAATCACGGAGGTCACGCTCCTTGGGCAGACCGTGAACAGCTATCACGACGGGGACTACGACTTCGCCGACCTGCTGAGGTCGGTCGGCGAGATCACCGGTATCCGCCGAATCCGGTTCACCAGTCCGCACCCCAATGATTTCACGGATCGGGTCATCGAGGCCATGGATGAGGTACGGTCGGTCTGCGAGCACGTTCACCTTCCGGTACAGAGTGGATCATCCCGGGTGCTCCGGCGGATGGGGCGCCGCTATGATCGCAGCAAGTACATGTCTTGCGTGGACCGTCTGCGGGGGGCAATGCCAGATCTGGCAATCACAACCGATATCATAGTCGGGTTCCCAGGCGAGACCGAGAAGGACTTTGAGGAGACTGAGTGTCTGGTGCGGGAAGTGGAGTTCGATGACGCATTTACGTTCAAGTACTCCGAACGAGCGGGCACTGCTGCCACCAAGCTGACGGGAGATGTTCCGGAATCTGCCAAGGCCGAGAGAATCCAGCGGATAATCACAACCGTCAGGGAGATCGCTGCCAAGAAGAACATGGAACTCGTCGGTTCGATGCGGGAAGTCCTTGTCGAGGGGATCGCCCGCAGAGGTGAGGTGTTGCAAACTCGCACGCGCAATAATAAGGTGGTGTTGGTGGCCGGTCCGACTGATTGGATCGGTAGTTACCGAACCGTGCGTCTCACGGGAACCACGGGCGCCACGTTCACTGGAGTCCAGTCCACCCTGGGGAAGGAGCTGACTATCGTGGGGTGAAGAACTTGCTTGAAGATGCGGTATTCCGGGAATACGAAGTCCTGAAGGACACGATCCCTGGCTTCTGTGGCTGTGCCATGTGTCGCGATGATGTGTTGGTGTATGCACTGAACCGGTTGGCACCCAAGTATGTCGCCCGACGGGAAGGTGAAGTGCTAACGAACGTATCGATGGGGTCTGATCAGCCAAAAGCGGATCTGTCAGTAGTTCTCCTGGAGGCCTTGCAGCGGGTGCACGCTGATCCCCGACCGGGCCACGCAGATCGTGAGGGAAGGGAGTGACTTGGTGAGGGGGTAATGAGTCCCCCAATCGTTCAACTTGCCATAGCATACGGGGCCGGCCTTTGGGTCGGCCTCGTTTTTTTGATACCGACTGGCATAGTCTGGGTTCTGCTCTGCCTTGCCGTGTTGGCAGTCGGGCGGCGGGTCTGGCGCGGGATCCTGGTCGGAGTGGGATTAGTGGGGGTTGCGACCGGAGCGGCTAAGGAGACTCAGGAATCAGCCTACTGCAGCCGAGTATGGGAACCGGGAGTGCATGCCGTTGTGGTGCAGCTACACGATCGGCCAGGAGATCGCATGACCACGACAGCTGCTGTAGTCCATTCGGCCGAGGGCTGTGGAGGTAGTCTCAGGTTGAGTCTGGGGACCGATACCGTTCCCGGGGGATCCAGGGTGCTAATCGCCGGACGGTACCGCGGTCGCGGAACCTTCCGCGTGGAGCGGCTGCTGGTGCTGGGCCGCCATCGGGCTTGGCGCTTTGCTCTGAGAGATGCAGTGGGACGACGCATCAGTTCTCTGTACGGTACTCGGGCCCCCCTGGTGGAAGCGATCATCATGGGTCGTCGCGACGACGTCGACCCTCAACTACGCCAGAGTTTCGTGAACGCTGGCCTAGCGCATCTCCTCGCTATTTCAGGGCTTCACGTGGGCGTGCTGGCGGGCTGGATCGTTATCCTGTTGCGAGCCGTGGGCGGTAGGCGTCTCGCATGGAGCTGCAGTGCTTGGGTCGTTTGGTGTTATGTCGTGGTGTTGGGATTTCCCGCCCCGGCCACACGGGCTGCGGCATTCATCACGATCCTGGGAATCGCTCGTATTCGGCAGCGCCATCCGCCTCCAGGTGCGGTCCTCGCCGTGGCGTTGATGTGGGTACTTGCGGTTGATCCTAGCGCGGCGACGTCTGTCGGAGCCTGGCTGTCCGCTGCGGCAGTTTGGGGAACACGGGCTGGGACCGGGTCAACGCGCCGATTTCGCTTGTTCAGCGCATCTTTGGGGGCCACCCTCGCCACTGCACCGATTACGGCCTACGCGTTCGGAGCGGTAGCGCCAATTGGGGTGTTGGCGAATCTGGTGGCTGTGCCGCTCGCCGGCGTAGCGGTTCCAGGACTCTTCCTGAGCCTGTTGTTCGGCGACTTGTTCGCCGGAGGTACGGCGCTAGTTCTCGCGGTTATGGAGAGGCTAGCGTTTTGGTGTGCCGAGGTCCCAGGCGGCCATCTGGCGGGAGCTCAGGGGATCCGATTCGCTGTGCCCTGGGTGGCCATTCTGAGTGCTGCTATCTGGTTGCGGGCTCGTCGGCCGTCCCTAGCGGTGTTTCGTCGTCGCCTGCTGGTGGCAGGAGTGGCCGTGAGTTGGGGACTGGTGGCGTTTCCGTTGGCGTTCCGGCGTGACCGGTCAGCGGAGTTGGTGATTCGTTTTCTGGACGTGGGGCAGGGCGACGCTGTGGTGCTGCGAACGCCGGATCAGGCTTGGGTGCTCATCGACGGTGGACCGCGAGTGGCGGGACACGATGCTGGGAGGCGGGTCGTACTGCCGTTCTTACGGCGGCAGGGCGTGCAGGGACTCTCAGCCGTGGTGGTGTCGCACGGTGACGCGGATCACCTGGGTGGCATTCCTGCGATCGTCAGCGACCTCACCCCCGATCTGGTATTGGAAGCCGGCCAACCTCTCGGCAGCGAGCTCTATCTTGAGTACCTCGAGACGCTTGACAGGGTGGGCTCCGAGTGGCGCGCCGTCCGGGCTGGTGACGTGCTTCAGATCGACTCGGTGCAGATGATGGTGCTGCATCCGTCCTCCGAATGGATCAACCAGGAACTCGAACCCAACGAGAACTCCGTAGTCCTGCGTGTGACCTATGGGTGCTTCACCGCTTTGCTGGCTGGCGACATTGGCTGGCCGGCGGAGTCGCTCCTCCTGACCTCCGTCGGTGAGGCGGATCTGCTCAAAGTGGGTCACCACGGCTCGGCTGGAGGCACGACTGATGCATGGCTTGGTGTAGTGAAACCTCGGGCCGCGGTCATAAGTGTGGGAACGAACAGGTACGGTCATCCTGCAGCGGCCACACTAGGTCGACTGGAGTCTCGCCGCATTGCAGTGTACCGGACCGACCGTGGTGGGACGGTGACGGTGCGGTCCAACGGAAGCTATTTTCAGATCACGCAGGATGAGCCAACAACCGTATTGGAGGCGCTAAGGTGCCTGACAGAACAGTTGTTACGATCGAAAGATTCGTCCTCGAGCAAGAGGAGTTGCATCCGCAGGCCACCGGTGAGCTTACCCAGTTGCTCTACGACATCGCGCTAGCCGCGAAAGTCATCTCCGGCTATGTCCGGCGTGCCGGATTGGTTGACATCTTGGGCGCTGCGGGTGGGACCAACGTTTATGGTGAGACCCAGCAGAAGCTGGATGTCATTGCCAACGAGACAATGAAGCAAATGATCGCTTGGACGGGCCGGGTGTGCGTAATGGCGTCTGAGGAAGATGAGGATCCGGTACCCATTCCCGCCGAAAACGCAGGAAAATACGCCTTGCTGCACGATCCGTTGGACGGATCTTCGAACATCGATGTGAATGTCTCGATCGGGACCATCTTTTCCGTTCAAAGGCGGATTACCGAGAGTGGGCCGGGAACGCTAGCGGACTGTCTGCAGCCGGGCAGGAAACAGGTTGCTGCCGGTTACGTAATCCACGGATCCAGCACAGTGATGGTATACTCCACCGGAAACGGTGTGCATGCGTTCACACTGGATCCGACCATTGGCGAGTTCCGACTCATTAATCCGGACATCAAGACCCCACCGGTGGGTGACTACTACAGCATCAACGAGAGCTACTACCATCGTTGGTCGAACGGTTACCGCCGTGTCGTGAGCACTTTCAAGGGCTCCGACGGAGCAGACCATCGAAAGAATGCCCGCTACATCGGTTCCCTCGTGGCCGATTTTCATCGCAATTTGTTGTCGGGCGGCGTCTTCATGTATCCGGCCGACTCGGAGACGCCGGAAGGCAAGCTACGGTTGCTATACGAGGCCTCGCCTCTCGCATTCATTGCTGAACAGGCCGGAGGATCGGCGTCGGACGGGACGACACCGATCCTCGACATCGAACCTCGGCAACTGCACCAGCGGACGCCTCTCCTCATCGGCAGCAAGGAGGACGTCGCATTTGTTGAGCGCACAATTGCCGAGGTGGATGGCCAGTGACCGAAGAGCGGCTTTCGCCCTCCGGCATCCCGGTCTATCCGCTCTACGGTCCCAATGATCACCCAGCCACGCGGGAACTCCCGGGTGAGTTTCCGTTTACCCGCGGCATCCATCCCAGCATGTACCGCGGACGGTTCTGGACGATGCGGCAGTACGCTGGGTTTGGGACGGCCGAAGAGACGAACGAACGGTTTCGCAGGTTGTTGGATGCGGGTCAGACCGGACTCTCCGTTGCGTTCGACCTACCCACTCAAATGGGTTGCGATTCTGACACGCCGATCGCCGAAGGGGAGGTCGGCCGGGCAGGTGTTGCGATAGACTCGGCCGACGATTTAGCCATCGTGTTCGACGGTATCAAATTGGATCAGGTTTCCACGTCGATGACGATCAACGCGACAGCCGGTATCCTCCTGGCAATGTACATCGTTGTGGCCGAAGAGCAGGGAGTGACCCCAAGGCAACTGAGGGGAACAATCCAGAATGATGTGCTGAAGGAGTACATAGCGCGTGGGACGTACATCTACCCCATCGAACCTTCCCTACGGCTCGTAACGGACATAATTGGCTTCGTTTCCCGGGAACAGATAGACATCAATCCGATATCGATAAGTGGCTACCACATGAGGGAAGCCGGAGCCACGGCGGTTCAGGAAGTGGCCTTCACCTTCGCCAACGGTATCGAATACGTCGACCGCGCTGTGGCAGCCGGGCTAGATGTAAACGAGATTGCGCCAAGCATCTCGTTTTTCTTCGCGGCTCACAACGATCTCTTCGAAGAGGTAGCCAAGTTCCGAGCGGCACGACGGCTGTGGGCCCGACTGATCCGAAAACGCTACGACGGTGACGACAGAAGCTGTCGGCTCAGGTTCCACACGCAGACGGGAGGATCCACGCTCACGGCACAACAGCCTCTCAACAACGTCGTACGCGTCGCCGTCCAGGCGCTAGCGGCAGTGCTCGGCGGGACTCAATCATTGCATACCAACGGCTATGATGAGGCTCTTGCTCTGCCCTCGGAAGATGCGGCTCGGTTGGCGCTGCGGACTCAACAACTCCTTGCGTATGAATCTGGGGTGGCTCAAACGGTCGATCCTCTGGGCGGTTCGTTCTACATCGAATCTCTTACTGACATGATTGAGCAGGGGGCTGAGCTGTTGCTCGAGGCGGTGGCCGAAATGGGTGGAGCTGCCAGCGCCGTCGCCAGCGGCTACTTCCAAGAAGCCATAGCGAAATCGGCGTACGTTCATCAGCGGGCGGTGGAATCTGGAGATAGGGTTGTGGTGGGCGTGAACCGCTTTGCTGACGACGCGTTGCCTCCAGTACTTCCCGCTCCGGACTACTCCGAGCTTGCGAGCAAACAGAAGGAGCGTGTGCGAGTGGTGAGACAGAGGAGAGATCCAGTGAGGTGGAGATCTGCGCTGGATGCAGTGCAGAGTGCCGCACGGGGCACGGAGTCGCTAATGCCAAGCATACTCGATGCCGTGCGGGCTCGGGCCACTGTGGGGGAGATAAGTGACGCACTGCGGACGGTTTGGGGAACGTTCCGAATCCCGGGTTGACCCTCCGCAAGGCCGCCACTAGGTTCGCTACTCGGTCTCCACAGCGGATGCATAGAGATGCCGACATATTCGTACCGCTGCCCACATTGCGGGCACCAGTATGACAGGTTCCAGAAGATCAGTGATTCTTCCCGGGTAGAGTGTCCGGAATGTCATGCGCTGGGCGAGCGTCAGATCACCGGCGGAGCTGGCATAGTCTTCAAAGGCTCTGGCTTCTACGAGACCGACTACAAGCGTGCGGGCGAGAAGAAACCTGACAAAGCAAAGCCTGAGGCAAAGACGGACGAGAAGAAACCCAAGGACAAACCGAAGACCGGAGCGGACTCCTGACCGTAGGAGCCGAGCGCCTTCGTGCCGAGTTACAGAGGGTCGCTGCGACTCTCGGTGCAGCGGACGCAGCTATCCGGCTGGACCCGCCGCGGGAGCCGCAGCACGGAGATTTGGCCACTAATCTGGCCCTCCAGCTCGCCAAACGACTGCACAAGAACGTTCGAGAACTCGCCGAGGAAATCATCTCACAGTTGGATCTTGCGGCGTGCTCCGTTTCCAGGGTCGAGATCGCAGGTCCGGGATTCATCAACTTTTGGTTGGGAGAGGCCGCCCTGTCCGACACACTGCGCAGGGTACTGGCAGACGGTGAGACGTACGGTCGCTCGAATGACGGCCGCGGCCGCAAAGTCAACGTGGAGTTCGTGTCCGCGAACCCCACCGGACCGCTGCACGTTGGTCACGGTCGTGGCGCAGCGCTGGGGGACGCCATCGCGTCTCTCCTGCAAGCAACCGGCTGCGAAGTGACTCGAGAGTTCTACGTGAATGACGCTGGTGTGCAGATTGACCGGCTGGCGAAGTCGCTATGGGTACGGGTGCAGCAGGCGGTCGGCCGCCCTGCTCGAGTCCCGGAGGATGGATACCACGGCGACTATGTCAAGGATTTAGCTGAGGGAATAATCGCGGCCGAGGGGACGGACTTCGCCGACCGAACCCCAGAAGAAGGCATGGGCCGGTGTCGGGAGATCGCGGTCGAGATCCAGAGACAGGAGCAGGATAGGGATCTCCGGGAATTCGGTGTCGAGTTCGACGTTGTGTACCGCGAGAGCGATATGTATGCCGGGAACAAGGTTGATGAGGCTCTCAGGGAACTGACCGAGAGGGGCCTCACGTACGAACGGGACGGTGCGCTGTGGCTCAAGACGTCCGAATACGGTGACGAGAAAGACCGTGTCCTGCGGAAGCAGGACGGCTCGTACACATACTTCATGCCGGACATTGCCTACCATCGGGACAAGGCAGCCAGGGGGTTCGATCTGGCAATCGACGTTTGGGGGGCGGACCACCACGGCTATGTGAACAGGATGGCGGCCGCGGTGCAGGCCATCGGACAGCCGCCGGGTTTCTTCAAGGCGGTACTGGTGCAGCTCGTGCGAGTCATGCGACACGGTGAGGAAGTGCGGTTCTCCAAGCGGTCTGGGACGTTCGTGGCGTTGCGGGATTTGCTTGAGGAGACCGGCGTGGACGCAGCTAGGTACTTCTTCCTGATGCGCAGGGGCGACGCACAGTTCGTGTTCGATATCGACCTTGCCACGAAGCAGTCTGACGAGAATCCGGTCTATTACGTGCAATACGCACACACGCGAATGGCTGGTATCCTACGCACTGCCAAGCTCGAGCCGGCTGCAATCACCACCGACAGTGTCGATTTGGCGCTACTAGTCGAAGATGATGAACAAGCGATCATCAAGCATCTGGCAGAGTATCCCAAGACCGTTGCCAGAGCGGCAGAGGCGCTTGAACCTCACCGCATAGTCGTCTACGTGGAAGAGTTGGCGCGGTTGGCCAACGGTTGGTACCATCGTCACAGGGTTGTTGGATCGGGAGGAGATCTCGAACGCGCCCGATTGGTTCTCGTCCGCGCGGTTCAGATTGCGTTGGCTAACGGACTACGTCTACTGGGCGTAAGTGCCCCGGAGCGGATGTAACAGGTGTCACTTCTTATTGTGGGCAGTATAGCACTCGACTCTGTGCAGACCCCGTTCGGGTCGAACGCTGATGCCTTGGGGGGCTCGGCTGTCTTCTTCAGCTATGCAGCAAGTCTGCTGCACCCGGTGCAGGTGGTTGGGGTCGTCGGAGACGACTATCCATACGAAGCGCTGGACAGATTAGCTGAGCGCGGTGTGGACATGCGTGGTGTCGTACGCGTGCAGGGCGAGAGCTTCCGCTGGAAGGGCAAGTACTCGTACGATCTACAGAATCGAGAGACGCTTGAGACGAGACTCGGCGTGTTCGCCGAGTTCAACCCCCGAATCCCGGATGGATTTCGGAACGCTGAGTATGTCTTCCTCGGCAATATCGATCCCGAGCTGCAGCTCGGTGTACTTGGACAGATACACCGGCCCAAACTGGTTGCGTGCGATACGATGAACTACTGGATTCATAGTAAACGCAGCGCTCTGCTCGAGTTGCTTGGCAAGATCGATGTACTAATGGTGAACGATGCTGAAGCGCGGGAGCTCTCGGGGGACTGGAACATCTATCGAGCCGCTCGCTGGATACTGGGCCATGGGCCCCGGATTACGGTAATCAAACAAGGCGTGCACGGCGCGGTGCTTGTCGAGGAAAACGGGATCTTCTATGTCCCCGCATTTCCGCTTGAAGAGGTGTTTGATCCCACTGGAGCGGGCGACTCGTTTGCAGGAGGTTTCATGGGTCATTTGGCTCGCACTGATGATCTGTCACCTGCGAATCTGCGTTCTGCGATGGTGTACGGTGCTGCCATGGGGTCCTTCGCTGTCGAACGCTTCTCGACCCAGCGATTCGAGGAAATCGGTGTTGCTGAGGTGTCGGAACGTGTCCATCAGTTTGGTGATCTGGTGCGCTTTGAGGTGGAGCCATCTCTCGAGCTGAAGTAGCAACGCCTAGCTCTACTGTTCCTCTTGCCACTTTCCCCAACTACTTTGAAGTAGGGAAGGAGGGGAGGGTGCGGATCTATGACCACCGCAGATAGATATAGAGCGGCCGGAGTTGACCTCGCCGCAGCCGAACAAGCCAAACAGCGAATCAGGGCGGCCGTGACCTCCACGCACACACCACTGACGATGGGGGGATTTGGTTCTTTCGGAGGGATCGTCCGCCTTCCTGAAGATGTGGATAGACCGGCACTCGTGATGAGCACTGACGGTGTCGGCACCAAGGTTCTCGTGGCGATAAAAGCGGGGCGGCACGATACCGTTGGCGAAGACCTGGTGAACCACTCGGTGAACGATATCCTCGTGCACGGTGCTAAACCTCTTGCGTTTCTCGACTACATCGCCGGTTCACTGCTCGACGTTGAGACGATCGCGGCGCTGGTTGACGGTGTGGCGCGTGGTTGCCGCATGCACGAAGTGGCGCTGGTGGGTGGTGAGACGGCCCAGATGCCTGACATGTATCACCCTGGCCATTACGACCTCGCTGGCACGATCGTGGGAGTCGTTTCGGCGGACGCTGCATTGCATGGTGACCGCGTAAGACCCGGTGATTTGCTTGTGGGATATGCATCGTCGGGTCTACACACCAACGGTTACACACTTGCTCGACGTATCCTCTTCGAAGACATGGGACTCGAGATCGACAGTGTACTCCCGGGCTTGGAGACGATGGTTGTGGAGGAACTCCTCAAAGTTCATAGGAGTTATTGGAGCGCGATTAGCCCGGTGATTGCTGAAGTGAACGCGTTGGCTCACATAACCGGGGGAGGCATAGTGGGAAACCTGAGTCGGCCGCTGCCGGCGGGCTGTGGAGCGCGGATGGAGCGATCGGCGTGGGAAGTACCTCCCGTCTTCCGAGTACTCCAAGACGCTGGTGCAGTTGATGCGGCGGAGATGTTGCGAGTGTTCAATATGGGCCTCGGGATGATTGCGGTTGTGCCGGGCTCGGGAGTGGAACCGGTACGGAAACAGGCCGAGTCGGTGGGAGTGAAGACATGGGTGGTTGGAGAGGTCGTGGGAGGGGAAGGCGTGGAGATTGGTGACTAGATTGCTCAACAATGGATGGGCCTTCTCACGGCGCGTGGTCGCTGGGATGAGGCGAATTAGCGGCTGAGCGACGGACTCCGATGGACGAATACCAGGCGATGCGGCGAGCAATGGAACTCGCACTCAAGGGCTGGGGTCGCGTCGCTCCTAATCCATTGGTTGGTGCCGTGCTACTCCGCGATGGCCAGGTGATTGGGGAAGGGTACCATGCAGAATTCGGTGATTCGCACGCGGAGGTCGTTGCTCTGGCCGCTTGCGATCAACCTCGCGGAGCGGTTTGCGTAGTTAACCTCGAGCCCTGTGCACATCTGGGCAAGACTCCTGCCTGCAGTGAAGCGCTGAAATCAGCTGGAATAGGCCGTTTAGTCTTTGCCACCGCCGACCCCAATCACGCTGCTGGAGGTGGAGCCGAGTTGCTTCGCTCTGCTGGAATCGAGGTCGAATCAGGTGTCTGCAAAGAAGCCGCAGCAGCGCTGAACGCGCCGTTTCTGTGGAGTGAGGTGCGACGCGAAAGGCCCTTCGTTGCTCTCAAGCTGGCGATTTCGCTCGATGGATTCCTCGCGGACAAGGGGGGTAACTCTCAGTGGATCTCGAGTCCGGAGGCCCGTGAGCACGTGCACTGGCTGCGTGCCGGGTATGATGCAGTCGGAGTGGGTCGGCGAACGGCGCAAGCTGATAACCCCTGGCTCACGGCACGGGGTGCCGTGGTCCCCCGGATTCCGCCCACCCGTATCGTCTTTAGCCGATCAGGGTCTCTCAGTACTGACCTGCATCTCGTCAGGACAGCCGAGGACGTCCCCACGATATTGATCGTTGATGATGACAAGGCCGCTGCAGCGCGGAACGCGATGGCAGACACCGGAGTGGCCGTGATTGGTGCCAGGGGTCCAAAACGCATCCTAGAGGCTCTCAGAGGTGTGGGGATAAGATCACTCCTGGTTGAAGGTGGGGGGGAGCTAGCGGTCAGTCTGTTGGAGGCGGGTTTGGTGGATCGGCTGTTCCTTTTCCAGGCACCCCTGCTGCTCTCACAGGGGCTGTCGCCTTTTCCCACTACCGATCCTGTCCTACTGGACGCGGCTGAGCGGTGGATCCCAGTCGAGCGCAAGGCCTTCGGTGATAGTAACTTACTGGTGCTTGATAGGAAGCTATGTTTACTGGAATAGTGACTGAGATCGGAAGAGTATCGGTGGTCGAGCGGGAAGCCGACCGCCTGTCCTTTACAATAGAGGCGCCCTACGACGACTTGGAGGTGGGCGACAGTATCGCCGTGGGCGGCGCCTGCCTCACGGTCGTGGAAAGGACTGCAACCTGGTTCAAAGTCGAAGCAATCGTGACGACGCGGAGTCGGACATGGTTTGGCGAATTGCAGGTCGGAGACGAGGTCAATCTCGAACGAGCTCTGAAGGTCGGTGATAGATTGGGCGGTCACTTCGTGCAGGGACATGTTGATGCAGTAGGGAACGTGCGAGGGGTAAGGGAGCAAGCCGACGCACTGCTTCTCGATGTTTCCGTACCCCGCGAGATTGCGGAGCTAACGGTACCGCACGGTTCGATCGCCATCGATGGAGTGAGTCTCACCGTCAACGAGGTCCCAGATCCCAACGTCGTGCAGGTGGCTCTGATACCGTATACGCTGCAGCACACGACACTGGGCAAGTTGCAGCCGGGAGATCCGGTGCACCTTGAGGGTGACATGATAGGCAAGTTCGTACGCCAACTTCTCCGCGACCGAGGTGAGGTGAGCACTGGAGGAGACGGTAAATGAGTTTTGCATCCATAGAACGGGCCGTCGCCGACATAAGAGCGGGACGACTCGTTGTAGTTGCCGACGACGAGGACAGAGAGTGCGAAGGTGATCTCATCGGATCGGCGGTGTGTGTGAAACCCGAGACGATCAACTTCATGGCGAAGCACGGACGCGGATTGATCTGCCTGACTCTGCTCCCCGAACGCTGTGCGGCGCTCGGGCTGCCTCAGATGACTGAAGACAACAATGAGTCTTCGGAGACGGCTTTCACAATAAGTATCGATGCTGCAAAGAGGTTCGGTGTAACAACGGGCATTTCGGCGGCGGACCGGGCCAAGACAATACAGGTGGCGATCGACCCAGCGACGGCTCCGGCTGACCTGAACCGGCCGGGGCACGTATTCCCCTTGAGGGCTCGACCAGGTGGCGTACTGCAGCGAGTGGGGCACACCGAGGCCAGTGTGGACCTCGCGAGGTTGGCGGGCCATTATCCGTCCGGTGTGATCTGCGAGATAATAGCCGACGACGGGACCATGATGCGGCGTGCTCAACTTGGGGCTTTTGCCAAGGAACATGGCCTGGCCTTCATTACCATAGCGCAGCTGGTGTCGTACCGACTCCAGAACGAGCGGTTGGTCCATCGGATTGCTGAGGCTAGGCTACCGACTCCGTATGGCGAGTTCCGCATCATCGGCTACGAGAACGATGTCGATCGTTCTGAGCACGTGGCGTTGGTTTTTGGTGACCTTCAGGGACGAGATGACGTCCTGGTGCGAATGCACTCGAAATGCCTGACGGGTGATGTTTTCGGCTCGCATCGCTGTGACTGCGGCTGGCAACTTCGGAGTGCCATGGCTGCCATTGCGGATGAGGGAGCGGGAGCCGTGGTCTACCTGGATCAGGAGGGTCGCGGGATAGGACTGCTCAACAAGCTGAAAGCGTACGAGCTGCAGGACGCCGGACACGATACTGTTGAAGCCAATCAGAGGCTGGGTTTCCCCCCTGACCTTCGCAATTACGGGATAGGTGCCCAGATCCTAATGGATCTGGGCCTGACTTCCATTCGGGTGCTAACAAACAATCCCCACAAGCTGGTAGGGTTGGAGGGATATGGACTCCAGATCGTGGGGAGGGTCCCGCTAGTTGCCGATCCCACGATCGAGAACCGCTACTATCTAGCCGTAAAGCGCGACAAGCTCGGTCACCTCTTTTCTCATTAGATGCCTCATTCGGTAGCCGCCCCCTGGGCCCTGTACGGACGAGCCATCATTGTAGCCAGTCGCTTCAACGAAGTGGTGTCTCGCAAGCTCCTCGACGGCGCGAAGAGTACACTGCTGGCCGGGGGATTCTCCGAGGCCGACGTGGAGATAGTGTGGGTCCCTGGGGCGTTCGAGCTCCCAGTCGTTGTGCATGGTGCTCTCGCCACCGGAGAGTATGCGCTCGCCGTCGCGGTGGGCGCCATCATCCGGGGCGAGACACCACACTTCGACTTCATCGCAGGAGAGACTGCGAGGGGGTTGGCTGAGGCTGCCACACGTTATTTGGTGCCTGTTGGATTTGGGGTGTTAACCTGTGATTCAATGGGCCAAGCGCTGGCACGGGCTGGTGGAGCGGCCGGAAACAAGGGGGAAGAGGCCGCACAAGCTGCCATGGAGACGGCGCGGGTCCTGCAGCGGTTCGATCGGGGTGCTGAGGACTGAATCCAAGATCCGTGCTCGGGCATTACAGCTGCTCTACGCCTGGGATGTCACTAACGCCCTCTCGCTGCGGGTGATTGCCGCTGGGCTCAGCAATCTCGCCGGGCGGATGATCGACGTGATCACGGCTGCAGAACTCCTGGCTGAAGCCGTGGTTGCGGACGTCAACCGCCTCGATGCTGAGATCGGCTCAGCCGCCGACAACTGGCGGCTGGAGCGAATCGGAGCAGTCGAGCGCAACATTCTCAGGCTGGCTGTCTATGAACTGCATGTTCGTGCGGTCCCACCCCGGGTGGCTATTAATGAAGCCATCCAGCTAGCTCACTGGTTTGCAGGTCCGAAGGCACCGGGCTTCGTTAACGGCGTGCTAGACACGATAGCCCGGAGAATGGGCTGCCTGTGAGGATTCTGGCTGTTAACTGGCTCGATCTCGAAAACCCTCAAGCGGGGGGGGCTGAGGTCCACTTCTTCGAGATCTTCCGGCGCCTGGTTGACCGGGGGCACGAAGTCACGCTAGTGGCGTCCGGCTGGAGGGGGGCCGACGCCACGGCTTCGATCGGCGGGATAGCAGTGAAGCGAATCGGCGGTCGCTACACATTCGCACTCCAGGGGCGTGGCATGGTTCGCCGGGAGCTGGAGGCGTCCCAGTACGACATCGTGGTTGAGGACATCAACAAACTGCCGCTGTACATGCCCACCCTGACTGACCTCCCGGTGTACGTGATCGTACCACATCTCTTTGGTACTACGGCGTTTAGGGAGGCGTCCGTGGCTGTGGCAAGCGCCGTTTGGTTGGCCGAGCGTGCGATCCCAGCCGTGTATGAAGGGGCTGCGTTTCATGCAATAAGTGAAAGCACGCGGCTTGACTTGGTTGCCAGAGGGGTGTCGCGATCTGCCATCGAGGTGATCTTTCCGGGGGTAGATACGGAATGGTTCACGCCGGATCCGGCCATTCAGCGTTTCGAGAAGCCGACATTCTTGTACGTTGGGCGGCTCAAGCGTTATAAAGGGATAGACGCCATTCTGCGGGCATTGGCTTTGGTTCGTGCGGAGGGCCTAGATGCCAGGTTGAGGATCGCCGGCCGAGGCGGGGATCTGGAGCGACTCGAACGGTTGGCCAAAACGCTAGGACTGGAGACTGTCGTGCAATTCCACGGCTTCGTCCCAGAGCCAGAGAAGCGTGATCTGCTGCGACGTGCATGGGCAATCGTGTTTCCTTCTGCCAAGGAGGGCTGGGGGATCGTCAATGTCGAGGCAGCCGCGTGCGGTACTCCGGCCCTGGCTTCAGACAGTCCGGGGCTTCGCGAGTCGGTGCGGGATGGGTCAACCGGTATACTCGTACCCCACGGCGATACGCTCGCCTTGGCGGACGCGATTGCCCGACTGTGCCGGCAGCCAGCCTTGGTGAATTCCTACGGGGGCAATGCTCGACAATTCGCGGAGACTCTTTCCTGGGACCAAGCGGCAGAAGAGACTGAAACCCATCTACTGGAGACACTCAACAGCACCCGATGAAGGGCGGAAGGAGCGATGGCTACAATGCGGATTACTATTACTGCGCGCCACTGCGAAATATCTGACGAGCTGAGGGTGCGTGCCGAGAGAGTGGTCGGGAAAGTTGCAAAGCTGGCCAGCCGTTGCCAAGCGGCTGAAGTGATCTTCGATGCGGACCACGGCAGTAAAGTGGTTGAACTCAAGCTGGTGTTGCCCCGCGGTCAGATCAAGGTGGCCACAGCTGAAGGGGATGACTTCAAGACTGCACTGGATCGAGCCGCTGACAAGATCCGCAATCAACTCGACAAGGAGACGCGAAGGTCGACTCATCGGTCACCCGAGGTGTAGTGCATGGCTGTTCTGACTGTTCGGGAATTGGTCGAGCGGAAACAGAAGTCCCTTCAGCTCGAGGTGCTTACAGGTGACGCGGGTCTGGATCGGACGATCAAGGTACCGGAAGTGTCGAGCCCAGGCCTGGTACTGGCGGGTTTCACTGCGCGATTCGTACCGGAGCGGATGCACGTTCTGGGCGAGACCGAGATAGCCTATGTGAGGTCGCTCGAAGCCGACGTACGGCGGTGCACATTGCAGCAACTCATGAGCTTTGACATACCGTGCCTATTTGTGACCAAGGGCCAGTCCGTGCCGCGCGACCTGCTCAGGCTGGCAAAGGAGCGTGGCGTTGCTGTGATGCGATCGAAGCTCCGCACATCAGAGTTCTATCGCCGTATCACTCCTTATCTCAATGAGGTGTTCGCACCGGCGACCACAATGCATGCTTCTCTGGCAGACGTCTACGGGGTTGGCCTTCTCGTAACCGGTAGGTCCGGAATCGGGAAGAGCGAGTGTGTGCTCGATTTGGTGGAACGGGGGCATCGCCTTGTGGCTGACGATATAGTCCACATAAGCAAACGAGCAGCTGGCGTGTTGATAGGACGTGCCACGGGGTTGTCCCACCGCTACATGGAAATCCGCGGAGTCGGTCTGGTCGACGTGTCGGCGCTCTTCGGGGTGCATTCTGTGCGTCAGCAGAAGCGGATTGAAGTGGTGATTGAGCTCGAGGAGTGGGAGAAGGCCCAGGAGGTCGACCGGACGGGACTCGACGGGGCGACGACGACAATTCTGGGAGTTGAGTTACCCAAGGTCGTAGTTCCTCTCAATCCGGGTAAGAACATCACCGTTATCGCGGAAGTCGTCGCGATGAACCTGCTACTGCGCTATAGCGGAGTGGATCCTGCGGTCAGTTTCAATGAGCGTTTGCTCACCAAGTTGGCCGAGCAGCGTGACCTCAGAGAGTATCTGGCAGAAGATTATGAGTGAAGTGTTGCGAGCTGTGGTGGTTTCGCACGCCGAGTTGTCCGACGCCCTGGTGGATGCGGTTCGCCTGATAACAGGTGAGGAGAACGCTCTTGTTCCAGTGTCCAACCGCGGTCTGTGCCGCGAGGATCTCTGCCAGCGCGTGTCTGAGGTACTGAGTGAAGGACCGACGATAGTGTTCACGGATATCCTGGGCGGCAGTTGTCTGCAAGCAGTGCTAACCCAGATCCGAGAACGCGACGATGTCGTGGTTGTCACTGGTGTCAGCCTGCCGATGCTGATCGACTTTGTCTACCACCGGGATGTGTCACCACGCGAAGCGGCCGATCGCGCGGTGGCGGCCGGTGAGCGCGCCGTTCGAATAATGCAGCCGTGAGCCTGGTACTAGTACGCCTCGATGATCGCTTGATCCACGGTCAAGTGGTGGTCGGCTGGGTGCATGCGCTGAGCGCTGACAGGATCCTACTAATCGATGACGAGGTGGCAGCGAACGAGTGGGAGCGGGAACTCTACACCCTGGGTGTTCCTCCGGGCTTAGAGGTGGAGTTCGCTACGACTGAACAAGCCGGTACCGTGCTGGATCGCTGTGCCGAATCGGAGCAACGCACTATCGTGGTGATAGCTGATGTAGACACGCTGGTTGCGGCTTGTCGGGCTAGCGAGGCTGTGAAGGATGTGAATGTTGGAGGAATCCACGAAGGGGAAGGTCGCACTAGGCGACTGCGGTATGTGTTCTTATCGGAAACGGAGGCAGCCAAACTGCTACAGCTGTCCGAACGGGGTGTCGAGATATCCGCTCGGGACGTGCCTACAGCGAAGTCAGTTCCGTTGTCGGGGTTCGCATGATCGATAACGCCGGCTGGCTTTTGCTGTGGGGTGTCGTTGTGGGCCTGGACCTGATATGCGTGGCCCAGACAATGGTCTCTCGGCCGCTGGTTGCTGGGACTGTGGCCGGGGCTATCGCTGGTGATCCTATGGCCGGTATGGCGGTGGGGGTCGTACTGGAGCTGTTTGCTTTCGAGGTGCTGCCGTTTGGAGCTGCGCGTTATCCCGACTACGGACTAGGAGCTGTGGCCGCGGCAGCCGCGGCCACGGGCGCACCAGCCATTCTCGGCACCGGGTTGGGGGTGAGCTTGGGTTTGATAGTGGCCTTCGTTGGCGGTAGGGGTATCCATCTGCGGCGGCTACGGAACGGACTGGATCTGGAACGGCACGTGGATCAGCTGGAGCACGGGGATCTGCGGACTATTTACTCCTTGCACCTTCGAGGTCTGGCACGTGAAGTGTTTCGTTCAGTGATAGTGACGGCGTTGGGCCTGTTGCTGGCTGAGGGCATTAGACGCTGGGCTCCCCTCACGGTGCAGGGTGCGGTGTACCTCGGAATAGTGACGCTGGGAGCAGCATTGTCAGCGGCGGTGACCGGTGCGATCCGCTTGGCTGGGCGCAAGTCAGCCCAACAGTGGTTCATGTTGGGGCTGCTCGGTGGTCTGGTCGGATTGATGCTCAGGTGAAGCGCGGTATTGTGAGTTCGTGGTTCCGGTTACTCCTGATTCAGGCTTCGTGGAACTACGACCGGATGATTGGGGTTGGCGTGGCGTTCTCCAGTGAGCCACTGTTACGGGACCTGCCAGGCGGAGTGCAGGGGCGGCAATACCGGAATGCTCTGGTCCGGGCTGCCAAATACTTCAACGGCCACCCGTACCTCATTGGGTTGGCTGTGGGGGCGCTTGCCCGGACTGAACACGAGGGAGTGCCTCCTGAGCAGATGGGACGCCTTCGGTCCGCTCTCACTGGGCCGCTCGGGTCGGTAGGCGACAAGATGGTGTGGGCGGGCACTCTTCCGAGCGCTTCGGCAGTGGGACTTCTACTGGCCGTCACGCTCTCGCCAATGGTGGGCGTCGTTGGGTTCCTGGTCCTCCACAACATCGTGAACCTGGGGTTGCGGGTGTGGGCTCTGTCCGCTGGCTGGCGGGGAGGCATGCAAGTGGCCAAGTTTTTGGGGGGCAGAGTGATCAAGCTGTGCCTGATGGTGGTGGGACCAGTGGCCGCGTTTGCTGTCGGTCTGGCGCTACCATTGGTTGGTGCCTGGCTTGCCAGGGGCCTCGATATGAACGCACTGTTGGGTGTAGGGATTATCGCCGCGGTGGGGATCGTGTTTGCCAGGTCAGTCTGGCCTACGCTGGGAGGCCTGCGGTTTGCGCTCGGGGCAGTTGCTCTGGCGGTACTGGCAGGCTGGCTGTGAACCACACGGAGCGGTTGGTGACCGTCGAAAACAGGCTCGGGCTGCACGCACGCCCTGCGGCAGAATTGGTGAAGCTGGCGTCCAAATTCGAGTCCGAGATAACGATTTCCAAGGATGAGATGGCCGTGAACGGCAAGTCCATCCTTGGGGTGATGACGTTGGCAGCCGAGTGTGGCAGCACACTACTCCTCAAGGCGGAGGGGGCGGACTCGGAACAGGCAGTGGAAGAGCTGGCGGCGTTGCTGGCACATAACTACCAAGAGGAATGAACCACGAGAGACTAATCAAGGGCATAGCAGTCTCGCCGGGGATTGCGGTTGGGCCGGTCTATGTCATGCGCACCGAGTTGCCGGAGATCACTCACAGAGTGATCTCGCGGGACGAGGTCGATGCTGAAGCTGACCGGCTCTATCGGGCCGTGGGCGACGTGCGCCAGGAACTCGAGTCGCTCATGAAACACACAGAAGCTCGGGCCGGTATCGAGGAGGCGAAGATCTTCAACGCTCAAATCGCAATGCTCGAGGACCAGGAGTTCCTTCGCGCAGTGGAGAGTCTGGTGCGCGACAATCTGCTGACGGCCGAGCGGGCGTTTGAATTCGAGGCACTGGAACTCAGAGAGACGTGGGGCCAATCCTCAAGTGCAACTCTCCAGCAACGGGTAACGGATCTCGTCGGCATCCAGACACGCGTGCTCCACCGCCTTCTGGGGCAGTCTCTAGATGACGTGCTGCACGAAGCGGGTGACCGTCCAGCCATCGTGCTGGCTCGGGATCTCACTCCGGGCCTGACGGTACAGCTCGAGCAGGGCTCAGTCATAGGCCTGGCCAGCGAATACGGTGCGCGCACAGCGCACGCTGCTATCCTGGCGCGCAGCATGGGGATCCCGTGCGTCATGGGTCTGGTTGGAGGAATCGATCGAATTAGGTCCGGCGAAACTGCGCTGTTGGATGGTACGCAGGGCACGGTTTTGATCGATCCCACGGATCTTGAGGTTGCGGATGCCTACGAACGCGAAGGACTGCGCCTCCAGTTACGGCGGGAACTAGAGTCGATCCTCGGCCAGCCGGCGGTTACCAGAGATGGTACCGCAGTGGTGCTGCGGGCGAACGTCGACCTACCTGAAGAGGTGGAGGCAGCTGCTGAGCACGGTGCGGAGGGCGTAGGCCTCTTTAGGACAGAGTTCTTGGTAGTGGGGAGGACCGAGCTGCCGCAAGAGGACGAGCAGGCGGAGTTCTTCGAGCGGATTGGGAGGAGGTTTGCGCCTTACCCAGTGGTTATTCGCAGCTACGACTTAGGGGGCGACAAATTCCCTGCTGCTTTCCGCGCAGCCCCGGAGTCCAATCCGTTCCTCGGGTGGAGGGCGATACGAGTCTGCCTCGATGAACCCGACATTCTGCGGACCCAGATCCGAGCGATGTTGCGGGCCAGGGCTTCGTCCGACGTTCGACTGATGCTTCCCCTGATAAGCCAGGTGGAAGAACTCATTCGCACTCGTGAGATGATGGTGCTTGCAGCGGAGGAACTGGAGCGTGAGGGCGTCGCGTTTGGGCCCGACCTGCCCCTGGGAGTGATGATCGAGACCCCAGCGGCTGCCATGATGGTGGAGGAACTGGCTGGATACAGTGATTTTCTGAGCGTTGGGACCAACGATCTCACGCAATACACCCTCGCCGTTGACCGTGGCAATGCGAGGTTGGCGGACCGGTTTTCGCCACTCCATCCGGCGGTGGTACGGTTGTTGAAGCGGGTGGTTGACTGCGCGGTCTGCCGTGGTAGGGATGTGAGTGTGTGTGGTGAGATGGCGTCGGAGCCGCTGAGCATCTTACTGCTCCTGGGTTTGGGCTATCGAGTGCTGAGTTCCTCTCCGGGCGCGCTGCCATTAGTTCGTTGGCTGGTCCGGCAGGTAGATCTTGCAGCAGCGCAACGGGCGGCCGTCGCGGCCATGGAGGCCTCCACGACCCGGGAGGTTATGGACGTTCTCGCACAGACCATCGCCGAACGCGTCGACCTCAACCTACTCGTTGCAGGCAGGCTGTCGGTAAGGTGACCGACAGCTAACTTCAGGTCTTCAAAGAGCTTAAGAGACGAGATGAGTTCCAAACGACAGCTGTTTTCGTCGGAATCGGTCACCGAAGGCCACCCTGACAAGATGGCCGATCAGATATCTGACAGTATCCTGGACGCGATCCTTGCCGAGGACCCCGACGCGCGCGTGGCATGCGAGACTCTGGTCACCACCGGTGTCGTTGTTATCGCCGGCGAAATCACGACCCACGCCCACTTTGAACCCCGTAGCATTGTCCGGGATCTCATCAAGGATATCGGGTACACGGACGCGTCGTACGGGTTCGACGCTGCAACCTGTGCAATTCTGACGTCACTCGGCACGCAATCCGGGGACATAGCGCTGGGAGTCGACACAGGTGGAGCTGGGGATCAGGGAATGATGTTCGGCTATGCCACCGACGAGACTCCGGAACTCATGCCCGTGCCTATCATGCTGGCGCATGGTCTTACCCATCGCCTCGCGTCCGTGCGCAAGTCGGGGCAACTGCCGTGGCTGCGACCGGATGGCAAGAGTCAAGTGGCGATTGAGTACGTGGACGAGAGACCGGTCGCGGTCAGAGCAGTGGTGCTGTCGACGCAGCACGCTGATGACGTGGCAAACACAGACATCCACGAGGGAATCGCAGAGAAGGTCATTGCGCCCGTCCTTGCCGAATCAGACCTCGACGTCAGTGGTGTCGAGCTGCACATAAACCCGACGGGCCGGTTCGTGGTAGGTGGGCCACAAGGGGATGCGGGGTTGACTGGTCGCAAGATCATCGTTGATACCTACGGTGGTGCCGGTCGCCACGGAGGTGGGGCCTTCAGCGGCAAAGACCCCACCAAGGTCGATCGATCTGCAACTTATGGTGCCCGCTGGGTTGCCAAGAACCTCGTGGCCGCCGGTTTGGCCAAGCGCTGTGAAGTGCAGCTGGCGTATGCCATCGGAGTGGCGGATCCGGTCTCTGTCATGGTGGAGACCTTTGGGACCGGAATCGCTGCGGACTACGTGCTGCAACGGGCCGTCCGCGAGGTGTTTGACCTGACACCTAACGGGATCATAGGGGCTCTCAAGCTGAGGAAGCCTATCTACCGTATGACTGCTGCATACGGTCACTTCGGGAGGAAACCCGAGGACACACGGGTCAACGGTGTAGCGGTTCGCCACTTCACCTGGGAAGACCCAACGCGCGCGGCAGATCTCAGAGAGGCTGTGCGGAACATCGGTTGACGATTCACGCTATCTTTCACAGTTGAGTTCGAACTAGAACCTGTAGCACGAGGGACCATGACCAGTGTAGCAAGTGAGAAGCAGGCAGCGTCCGGTAGTAGACTCGAGTACGAAGTCAGGGACCTGGGACTCGCCGAATGGGGACGAGAGGAGATCCGTCTCGCGGAGCACGAGATGCCGGGTTTGATGGCGCTACGGGAACGCCACGCGTCGCAACGGCCGCTGGATGGCGCGAGGATCATGGGCAGTCTACACATGACCGTGCAGACCGCGGTGTTAATCGAGACTCTCAGAATCCTGGGAGCTGATGTTCGGTGGGTGAGCTGCAACATCTTTTCCACACAGGACCACGCGGCTGCGGCGGCAGTTGTGGGGCCGACCGGTACCGCGGAACACCCGCGTGGTTCAGCTATCTTCGCGCGGAAAGGTGAGACACTGGCCGAGTACTGGCGCTTTACCGCGCGTGCCCTGATGTGGCCTGACGGGTCTGGACCAGACCTGATCGTCGATGACGGTGGGGATGCAACCCTGCTTGTTCACAAGGGCTGGGAATTCGAGAAGGCCGGCGCAGTGCCGGACTTCGATCCAGATACTGAGCCAGAGGAGTGGGGTGTCCTTCTAGATACGCTCAGGGCCGAACAGGTCAGCCAACCCGGCCGTTGGTCCAAGTGCTCCGAGGGTATTCGAGGTGTCAGCGAAGAAACCACCACGGGCGTGCACCGGCTGTATCAGATGGAACAGGAGGGCACTCTCCTGTTCCCCGCCATCAACGTCAACGACTCCGTTACGAAGAGCAAGTTCGACAACATCTACGGATGCAGGCATTCTGTGATTGACGGTTTGAATCGCGCGACGGATCTCATGTTGGGTGGGAAGGTAGCGGTTGTCTGTGGCTACGGTGAAGTGGGTAAAGGGTGTGCGCAGGCATTGCGTGGCCAGGGCTGCCGTGTGATCGTCACGGAAATCGACCCCATCCTCGCTCTTCAGGCATCAATGGAAGGGTATGAGGTCAAGACGGTAGACGATGTGGTCGAGAGTGCCGATATCTTCATCACCGCGACCGGCAATTTCAACGTCATAACCGCCGGACACATGGCTCAGATGAAGAACAAGGCCGTCGTCGGCAACATCGGGCATTTTGACAACGAAATCGACATGGCTGGTTTGCAGAAGGTGCCTGGCATTCGGAGAGTCAACATAAAGCCGCAATACGATGAGTGGGTCTTCCCCGACGGTCACAGCATTCTTACGCTGGCTGAAGGCCGCCTATTGAATCTGGGTTGTGCGACGGGACATCCGAGTTTTGTGATGTCTGCGTCCTTCACCAATCAGGTGTTGGCACAACTCGAGTTGTGGTTGAATACGTCCAAGTACCAGAAGAAGGTGTATAGGCTGCCAATGACATTGGACGAGGAGGTGGCCCGGCTGCATTTGGACCACCTCGGCGTGAGACTGACTCAGCTCACGGAGGAACAGGCCAAGTACATCGGGGTTCCAGTGGAAGGACCCTATAAGCCTGATCACTACCGCTACTAGACGAATCTTACCGGACGGTTCCACGTCCGTCCGAGCTCGCAAGAATGGCCGGCCAGCATGGTGGAAGTCAAAGTCGCGCACCTCGGACTAGACCGCTCAACGAACACCCCTGTGGTGATTCTGCAGGAGAAGGGTGGTGAGCGTGTACTTCCCATCTGGATCGGTCCGGCCGAAGCGAGCGCCATAGCGATGGAATTGGCTGGCGTGAAGTTTTCGCGGCCATTGACGCACGATCTCGTCAAGCAGGTGATAGTGGGTCTGGGTGGGGAACTGAATCGTGTGATTATCACACGTGTAGAAGAGAACACTTACTATGCGGAGCTACATATCCACCGCAACAATCACGTCGTCCAAGTGGACGCCCGGCCATCGGACAGTATCGCGGTTGCCTTGAGGCTAGATGCTCCGATCTTCACCGAAGAAGACTTGCTTGAACTGACTTCGATTGACACTATCGAATCAAGTTCGACCGAGCCAGGAACTCTCGATGCCGACTCACTCAAGTCCTACCTTGAAAAGCTGGATCCGGAAGATTTCGGCAAGTTCACTCCCTAGTCGGTTCCTTGCTGCCGCTCTCGCCCTGGGCGTTCCCTCAACGGGACTGGCTCAGGGCTTTCGCGTTACCGGCCGAGTGATGCGTGTTGCAGAGGGCGATTCTGTACCGCTGGGGGGCCGTCAAGTCGTGTTACATGGTGTCACGGTAGCACAGGGACAGCCCATAGATTCCACCGTCACGAGGCGGGACGGTCGGTACGACATCAGCGTCGCCACGCTCGATACGGCGGCGAGCTACCTGGTCAGCGTCGAGCATGGTGGAGTTGGGTATTTCTCGCAGCCCTTTCTTCCACGCCAGCGGTCGACAGACACAATCGCAACTCTGGTCGTATACGATACTTCCTACGGTGAACCGCGGATTCTCCTGAGCGACCGAAACATGATCGTTCAGTCGGCTCGACAAGACGGCACAAGGCGAGTCATCGAGCTTCTCGAGATCCAGAACCTGGGGTCACTCACCAGGATAACTGACGATACGAGCACTCCGGTTTGGCAAGCAGCGCTTCCGTCCCAAGCGATCGAGTTCGAGGTTGGTGATGCGGATGTCAGTCCGCAGGCGATATACCGTCGTGGTGACCACATTGCGGTGGCAGCACCCATACCGCCGGGGTTGAAGCAGATCCTCGTGAGCTACCTGCTTCCGTCCGGTGTCGAGGAAACATCTTTCACTGCCGACAACTCCATAGATCGTCTCAATGTCCTGCTTGAAGAAAATGAGGCCATGGTGGCGGGGCCCGCGTTTAGGTTCGTTGGGCTCGACTCGCTGGGAGAATCCTCGTTCAATCGGTATGCTGCGGGAGGGGTTGAGCCCGGTGCGGTGGTTACTTTGAGTCTTCCGCGACCCCCCCGTGCGCCACAAGTGCTGTCGGGGGCCGTCGTGCTCCTGACCACGGTTGTGTTCGTGGCTGCTTTCTGGTGGTGGATGCGCAAGCGTCGCGCCCCGGCGGTGGCCCGCGTGGTATCCGACGACCTTGCCAAGCAAATTGCTGCGTTGGATCGCGCTTTTGAGAACAAGGGTGCCAGTGTAACCACCGAAGAGCGTGCGATGTACGAGCAACGCCGGGCTGAACTCAAGGCACGCTTGTCCGAGGTGCTGGCGACAAACGGGGGTAAGGGGTAAGTTCTGTGCTGGTCGACCTGGGCATCAGCCCGGTCGTCAGCGGGTGTGAGGAGACTAGATAGTCACCTGACGTTCCCGTTTCATTGCGAGCGCGGTGTACGGAAGCCGGTGTGAATCCGGCGCGGCCCCGCCACTGTAAGGGGTGAATCCGTCGGCTCATGCGCCACTGGGCAACCGGGAAGGCGAGCCGACTCCCCAGAGCCAGGAGACGTGCCTGCTCGCGCCACCAACAAAGTCCCTCGTGGGGGGGGATGGTGGAGCGCGAACTCACT
>JBDHKN010000122.1:0-8286 GCA_039586365.1 Gemmatimonadota bacterium
ATCGCACAAATACCGAAACTGGTTGTCGCTGGATGATTTCCGATACGACCACCGCGTAAGTCATATTGAAATTCACGACAACGAGGCGACCGTCGTTATTTTCCAGGAGATTGATTTTACACAGTACGACAGGAATATCAGCGAAGGTACGTGGCTTACTGTCCAACTTCGGGAGGGGGGAGGTCGTTGGATAATTGCGGCAGAGGAAGAGCGTGTCTATGCAAAACCGATTTTTACAGATTTGTCGATCGAACTCGATCCCGAGCAGGCGACCATCGATGGAAAAGCGATCATAGAATTCGAAATCATGGAACCCCACGAAGACAATGTGGTGTTGAGTCTCAACAGGGGACTGAACGTCACGTCCCTCACGGGAAAGGACGATGCCGAACTCGCTTACGAACGTCGCAATCTCGCCATTATTGTACCATGGCAAACATCATTCAGCGAGAAGGACAAATGTTCAATTACCGTTGATTTCCGGGGTTCTTTCTTCAACGAAACGGAGGAACTGGGCTACTCACAGGTCAACATCGGTCCTCAGGGTTCCTTTGCCAGCTGGGTGACGGACTGGTATCCCCGGTTGTCGACCGGCATTTCCAAATCGAAAGGAAGAATCTCATATCTCGTACCGCATGGAACCACCGTGGCCAGCAGTGGTGCACTCGTGAAGAAGGAGACGGTTGACGATAAAGTACTCCACGTATTCGACGTGAACGCACCCCTGGACTATTCCTTTGGCGCGGCGAACTATTTTCACCATGAGGAATCGGTCGATGATATTGCGATTGGTGTCTATTTTCTCAAGGGCGGAATCGACAAGGCAAGCCTCTATGTGAACAAATGCGCGGAGATCATCCGGTATCTGAAGCAGCTATATGGTATGTATCCATACGACAGTTATTCGATCGTGGAACTTCCCTCCGACGTCACCGGAAATCTGGGAGGGTCGAGCGAGCAGGGGATGAACCTGTACCCGGTCGGCACCCTGGCCGAGGATAAATTCAATCTGCCGCTTTTTGCCCATGAGATCGGCCACAGCTGGTGGGGAAACTGGGTGAAGAGCGCGGATTTTACCATCATCGATGAGGGGTTGGCCCAGATGACCGCCGTATTCTGCGTCCAAGAGTTCATGGGCGAAGAGACAATGCGCGATTTTCTGAAGAATGGCTTTTCGGATTATCCGCAGTCGGCGAGCATGTATTTTCAGAGCATCAATGTTGGGGACCTGGAACTGGGGATTCCCCGCATCGGAAAGGAGGCGGCGCTTCACCGGCTGGCGGATACGAAAGGGCACTTCGTCTACAACATGCTGCGGGAAACGATCGGTCATGATGCTTTCGTCACGGCGTTACGAAACACCATTCGGCAATATGCCATGACGCGAATCGATCTTCGAGCGTTGATCAAGGAATTCGAGAATACGAGCGGAAAGGACTTGAAGGGATTCTTCGATCAGTGGTTCTACCGCCGGGGTGCACCGGAGTTCAGATTCAATTACGAGATCGAACCCCGGAACGGTGACTTTGGGATTCGTGGTGAGCTGATACAACTGCGCGATATCTACGCCGTCGAGGCGGAGATTTCGCTGGTTCATGAAAAGGAGAAGGAAATCAGGAAAATAACGATTGCGGATGAAGCGGTGACCTTCGATTTCTTGGTTCCCTTCCGACCCGATACCGTGCTATTCGATCCGGATTATAAAATCTTGCGCTGGACGGATGAATTCCGATATTTACCGCTCTTTGGAGAAGGGGTGAATCTGAGGGTCAGCGGCAGGAACGAAGAGGCCATCGAAAAACTCGTTCAATTCCTCGACGAGATGCCGAACCACATGGAAGGGCACTACCAGATTGCCAGGGCTTATCAGAATATCGACAACCTGGAAGAAGCCAGACAGCATTACGAGCGGGTCGTAGAATCCTATGAAGCGTCGAAAAAGTATCACTGGTCCGTATCCTGGAGTTACGTCCGCCTGGCTCAAATCCACGACGCAATGGGTCAACCGGAAAAAGTCAGGGCGTTATGCGATAGGGTTCTATCGCTCCCCGATGTGATGGGGGCTCACGGCGAAGTCCGGAAATACCTGGAGGGGGAGTGAGTGGAAGGGATGAAAAATATGGCGGTAAGAATCAGGTGTATAGCGCTTCTTGGGCATGATAAGCCGGTTATGCTTTATCGTTGATAAAGAAAAGGAGTGAATTTTGACGCAGTTGGATTCAAAATTTATAAGAAGTCAATTTCCTGCATTTGAAGAGCAGTCATTAAACGGCTGGGGCTTTTTTGAAAATGCAGGCGGGTCCTATACATGCCGGCAGGTGATTTCCTGTCTGCAGGATTACTATATACAGACCAAGGTACAACCATATTATAATTACCCGGCATCGCAAAAAGCTGGTGCGGCAATGGATGAGTCCTACAGCCGACTAGCCGCATACCTCAATGTCAGAGAAGATGAAGTCCAGTTCGGCCCCTCAACCACTCAGAACCTCTATGTTCTGGCCCAGGCATTCCGAGAATTGTGGAACGAGGGCGACGAAATGATCCTGTCCAACCAGGATCACGAGGCCAATGCAGGATTTTGGAGACGCCTGGAAAAAACAGGTATCGTGATCAAGGATTGGCAAGTTGATCCTGAAACAGGAATGTTGAATCCGGATGACCTGGATGCCATGCTTTCCCATAAAACCAGGTTACTGGCTTTCCCTCATTGTTCCAATATTATTGGTCATGTCAATCCGGTGGCTGAAATCACATCGAAGGCAAAGACTGCCAGCGTTTGCGTAGTAGTAGACGGGGTGGCCTATGCCCCCCATGGACTGCCGGACATTGGATCGCTGGGGGCGGATATTTACCTGATTTCCCTTTACAAGACATGGGGGCCGCATCTCGGGCTCATGACCATTAAAAAAGAGATCATGGACGAGTTGCCCAACCAGAGTCACTTCTTTAATGAACACATTATTCGTAAAAAGATGCTGCCGGCAGGCCCTGACCATGCCCAGATCGCTGCTGCTTCCGGTGTGGCCCGGTATCTGGATACTGTTTATGAGCACCATTTCTCCAAAGCGGTTGATCAGGCAGAGAAAGGAAGACATCTCAAAAAACTGTTCCAGGATCATGAGAGAAGTCTGCTGGCAAAGCTCATGGAATGGCTGCGGCAACGCGACGATCTTTGCATTGTTGGACCGGATGATCCAGGACAGCGAGTCCCGACAGTATCCATCGTACCAAAAAAGAAATCAATTGATGAAATCTTTGCGGTATTAACAGAAAAGAAACTGATGGCAGGGCAAGGACATTTTTATGGTGTACGTCCGTTAATGGGAATGAACATCCCCATTGAAACGGGTGTTCTTCGATTATCATTCCTCCATTACACCATTGAGGATGAGATCAGCCAACTTATTGACGGGCTTACCGCAGCTCTGGATTAGATATCCGTCTAATTTCGGTGACGTAACCCCCTAGAACTGATCCAGGTTGCGAGTTCAGTGCCTTTGAACGACCTTTTATTATTGAGGTTTCGCACTTGACGTTAGGCCATTTAAAGTGGTATTATGGTAAGTTAGAGACTCTAAAATCTCAACTCCCCTCAACTGTTTGAGAGATACTTTCATTTATCCTCGATATTCCTCGTGGACCTTCCACGATTCGTTTTTATTTTCGTTTAAAAGGTGAAGCAAAAGACAGACGGGAGATCGCTATGGCATCCCCGAGAAAGTTCGAGATCACCGATATCCTCCTGACGATCCAGTCCGGGGAAGTCGATTCCCATAAGGCCTTTGACCGGGCGTTCGAGATCGTCTACGATGAACTCCGGCAGATCGCATCTCACTTGATGCAATTGGAACGCGCTGACCATACCCTGCAACCAACCGCCCTGGTACACGAGGCCTACCTTCGTTTGGTTGATCAGTCACGCGTCGAGTGGAACGATCGCGCCCATTTTCTAGCGCTTGCCGCCCGAGCAATGCGGTATATCCTGGTCGATCATGCGCGCCGCATGGCGGCAGCAAAACGCGGGGGTGGGTGGCAACGCGTGACTCTCAGTGGACAGCTCGGTTTGGGGGAGAAGCCCTGTTTTGAAGTCCTCGAACTCGATGAGATCCTGAGCAAATTTACCGATATGGATGAGCGGATGGCGCGTGTCGTGGAGTATCGGGTCTTCGGGGGAATGACGGCGAAAGATGTCGCCCACGTGTTGGGTGTCACCCGGCAAACGGTACATAACGACTGGCGTGTTGCCAAGGTGATGCTGGCCCGTGAACTGGAGTCGAGAAGCACATCATGAAACCCGAACGTTTCAAGCAGGTAAAGAAGCTGTTTCTCGAGGTTGTCGACCTCCCCGAGGAGGAGCGCAAAGCTCGCCTCGACGAATTCTGTAAAAACGATCCCGGTCTGCGTCGGGAAGTAGAGATAATGTTAACGTATGATGACGATCCATCCAAGATCCCTCAGACAGCTGTCATAACTCCGGAGACTCCTGAACTCCTGGAGCCAGAACCTCTCCCCATACCGGATCAAATCGCAGGTTACCGCATCATCCGGAAGCTGGGGGAAGGGGGTATGGGTGTGGTCTACGAGGCGGAGCAGCAGCATCCACGCCGTCGAGTGGCACTCAAGGTAGTCCGAGGCGGTCCTTTCCTTGACGACCAGCGAGTGAAACTCTTCCAGCGTGAGATCCTGGCCCTCGCTCATCTCAAGCACCCTGGGATCGCAGCCATCTACGAGTCGGGGGGAACCGACAGTGGGGAACACTTCTTCGCGATGGAGTTGGTAAAGGGTGTGCCGCTCCACGAATATTTAATGGACAACCCAATCCGCACCGAGCATATCAAAGCAGATATCCGTTCTCGTTTCGAACTGTTCCTTCAGATCTGCCACGCGATCGGTTATGCGCACCAGCGGGGTGTGATCCACCGTGACCTGAAGCCCTCGAACGTCCTGGTTGTAAGTGAAGAAGAGGGTGAAAAGCAGGGGTCAACCAGCGCGTCGGTGCAGGTGAAGGTACTCGACTTTGGTCTAGCACGTATCACCGACAGCGACGTCACGATGGCGACGATGGTGTCGGAGGTGGGAAAGATCCAGGGGACGTTGTCTTACATGAGTCCGGAGCAATCTCGTGGGGTTCCGGGGGATATCGATGCACGGAGTGACATCTATTCGCTCGGGGTGATCCTCTACGAGATGCTGACGGGCGCGTTGCCCTATGATGTGCTTCGTACGCTCATCCACGACGCGGTGCGTGTGATCCAGGAAGAGCCACCGCGGAGGCCGAGCACTGTAATACGGATGCTTCGGGGTGATGTCGAGACAATCACACTCAAGGCGCTGGAGAAGGACCCGGTGCGTCGGTACCAGAGCGTGGGGGCGCTGGTGGACGACATCGAGCGATATCTGACCAGTCAACCGATCCATGCCCGCCCGCCAAGTTCTTTCTATAAAGTGCGGAAGCTAATCGCCCGACATCGTGTTCCATTCGCTTCTGGAGCTGTCGCCTTCGTATTACTCGCGGTCTTTGCCACGTTTGCCTTTGCGACGACGATTCTGGTGTTGCTCGCTGGGTTCGGCATTACTATGTCGGTTCTTTTCGCCCGTCAACGCCGGGAGCGGATTCGCGCCGAGGCGGAGCATGCGAAGGCCGAGCAGGTAAGCGACTTCCTGCAGTCGATGCTCTCGTCTGTGGCACCTGAAGAGGCAGTGGGCCGCGAGGTGAATGTTCGCTACATACTTGAAGAGGCGGCCAAGCGGCTCGAAGGAGAACTTGGAGATCAGCCCGAGATCAGAGCAACCATCCAGAGGGCTCTGGGCCTGACCTACCAGAAGCTGAATCTTTTCGAAGAAGCTATCGGTCATCTCAGCACTGTGCTCGAGACGCGGCGCCGGATCTTTGGTGATCCGCATCCGGACGTGCTCGTCTCGATGAACGATCTCGCCTGGGTGATTCATGACCAATCTGCCGGATATAATGAACGTACGGAGCAGCTTGCACGGGAGGCTCTCGAAAGGGGCCGTACGCTACTTGGTCCGGAACATCCGACCGTGGCTCGGAGTCTTTTTATCCTGGGTGATCAACGGAAGCATAAAGGCGATTTTGTCCAAGCCGAACGTTATTACTCAGAAGCTCTCGCGATCCAGCAAAAAGTAATCGGAGAGGTTCGTAAAGATGTCGCACAGACTCTTTCCGCCCTTGGGCAAACATACCAACATCTCAATGACGATGAAAAGGCAGAAAAATGTTTTCGTGATACTGATGATATACTCAGAAATCTGTTCCCGGAGGGGCATCCACTATTAACTCATAACCTGCATAGCATGGGTCGTTTGGCTCATAAAAAAGGCAAATTGAACGAAGCCGAAGCGATATTTCGCGAGGCGATCCGTATGGAGAGATTTCTCCACGGTGATATCAGTTCTATTGATGAGGCTTTATTAATGTTTGATATCGGAGGGGTACTAGGAGATAAAGAAGATTACGTACAAGCTCTTCAGCTCATGGATGAAGCATTCCCGATTATCCAGGAGACTTATAAGGAAAGTATTAAAGTAGCGTGGTGCATGCGCCTTAAAGCCAGTACGCATCTCTGTGCGGGAGAGCTTGAGCGTGCGGAAGAACTCTTCCGGGAATGCATTGCCATTCGCGAGCGTTTGTATGGCAAACAACACCATCAGGTAGCCAGTGCAAAGGCTGGGCTCGGTGAGGTTCTTGTGGTAATGGGAAGAAACGAGGAGGCTATCCCGACGCTGAATGAGGCAATCGAGATACTCGAAGCCAAGTCCGAACCTCGGCATCAAGCGACGCCCCGGGCCTATCTCGGAGGCGCCCTTATTGCCCTTGGAAAATTCGCCGAAGCGGAATCATTACTCCTGGCCAGTTACTCGATCATGACATCCCTTCAGTACTCCCCATACCATAGGAAGCGAGTCCACCAGTATCTGATCGACCTGTATGAAGCATGGGGGAAACCCGAAAAGGCCGCTCCATATCGAGCTAAATTGCGGGAACTGGAATCGACCCCGGTGGAATAGATCAGATGAAGCGGTATTCCATTGAATGAGTAGGACATTGTTAATTGTCTCTCTCTTCTCTCGCCACGATACCAGAGGCCTGCGGGAAGTCAAGGCGATTCAAGTAAAAGCCGGGCCTCGAATCGGACCCGGCTGTATTTATATTACAATTGTTACAGGTGCTTCAATATTCCTCCTGTCTATTGAAGCCACCCCACATTCCCCGGCCCACCATAAGCTCCCATATCGGATCGAATACTATTATTGTACCAAATCGGCCAGGATCTTCCATCCTCTATATCAGGATCACCTGCATCAATACAGGGTGAGCCTCTCGCGAGTAGATAATCGAAGCCGTGAAAGGAGACAAACAACGGGTCCTCCTCGATATTGCCTTCCCCGGTAAAGCCACCCTGTACATTACTGTAGGTGACTATCGGATTGCTTACAGTATTGTAGATCTCATCAGGCAGGTCGCCCCATAGGATGCAGTTGGTGACCGTCGGGTGGCTGTTCTCTATATTGTACATACCGCCGCCTTCGGCGGCCGTGTTGTCTGTGAACGTGCAGTTGGTGACCGTTGGGTTGCTGTAGATCATATTGTACATCCCGCCACCCATATTACCGGCCGAGTTTCCAATGAACGTGCAGTTGGTGATCGACGGGGTCGAATTGCTGCCCCCGTTGTTCATCCCACCACCGTTGTGGCCGGCCGAGTTTCCACTGAACGTGCAGTTGGTGACCGTCGGGCTGCTGCCCCCGTTGTACATCCCGCCACCGCCTCCCAGATCGGCCTTGTTTCCACTGAATGTGCAATTGCTGACCGTCGGGCTGCTGTAATAATTGTACATCCCGCCGCCTTTATTACCGGCTGAGTTTCCAATGAACGTGCAATGGGTCACCGTCGGGCTGCTGGATATATTGTGCATCCCGCCACCCATATTACCGGCCTCGTTTCCACTGAATGTGCAATTGCTGACCGATGGGTTGCTGTAATAATTGTACATCCCACCGCCGTTAACACCCGAATTCCCACTGAACGTGCAGTTGGTGACCGTCGGTGTGCTGCTGTCCCAGTTGACCATCCCGCCGCCGCCGCTGGCCTCGTTTCCACTGAACGTGCAATTGGTCACCGTCGGGCTGCTGTTGGATTCATTGCGCATCCCGCCGCCGATTTCGGCCGTGTTTCCACTGAACGTGCAGTTGCTGACCGTCGGGCTGCTGTATTCAATCAACATCCCTCCGCCGTTGCTATCAGCCCATCCGTTCGTGATT
>JBDHKN010000058.1:0-30579 GCA_039586365.1 Gemmatimonadota bacterium
GCGTCCACATCGCCGCTCTGGAGCAGGTCACCATAGTGCCGGTATCGCTTGGCGGGTGGATCCGCCGGTCTCCCACCCGGTCGGACGTCCACCTGCGACGCCGCTATCGCGCGTTCGGCACGCACGTCGAACACGTCACACACCGCCGTGAGCTGGACGTTCAAGTCCTGCTGATCCAGGTAGACTTCCAGTGCCTTGTTCCGCGGATCCTCTGCCGCATTCTGCCGCGCTTCATCTATCCAGTCGGGATGTGCGAAACCGGCGTGCCGTACGAGGGACTCTCCCTCACCACCATTGCCGATGATGCCGAGCCGGATGCGATCGCCCGGCGGACGCGAGACAGCTTCCGGAATGTAGGCCGGCCCACCCTCGGGCACGCCCAGCTCCGCCATGATCGCTTCCTTGACGGTGTCTTCCGCCAGCTTCTTCTTGAAGAAGTTGTAGAGAAACACGCCGATGACGGGAACGGACACCAGCAGCTCAAGGAAGCCGCGCCGCCCGATGCCCGCTTGGTCAGTGCTGTGTTCAGCGCTCGGAGTCTTCGCGTTTTCATCGCTCATGATTCACTCCCTTCAGGCCGACTGCGGTGCGCCTGTCCGGCGCCGCTCGATTATCAACCGGTCAATGCCCAGAATCCGCCCGGTCGGGAACGCTAGTAGCAGAACCACCGCCCCAAGCTCGATCAATACCTTGTTGACGACGAGATAGCTGCCTTCAGCCGGCATCGAGTAGGACAATCCTGCGAATGGAGGCGCGGCTATGTAGTAGAGCGCGAGCAGTACGATTCCACCGACCGTCACGGTCCGGGTCAGCGCACCCAGCATGAGGCCGACCCCAATCAAGATGAGGCCCCAAATGTTGACGTAATCAACCAGTGTCAAGAGCGTTGGGTTTGCTGCTATGTTGAGGAACAAGCCTTTGAACCACCACTGCGACTCCGCCAGATACCCCGCCGAGGTCCAATAGGGATTAGTCAATTTGGCCAACCCTTCATAGAGAAAATGCCAGCCGACGAGGATTCGCAGTGTGACGAGGGCAGTGGATTGGAACTGCGTCCACTCCCCTCCACCCACTTTCGGTTCCGCTTGCTGGGTCATGCTTCCGCCTTTCCTCTGCTTGTGGGGTCGGCGCTGGGCCACCCCGGTGACTTCAACACTCCTCCATCACGCTCGATTACCAGACACTCGCAACCAGCGAGATTCGCCACTAGCTCGATGCCGCGTCGCGGTTCGAGCAAAAACACAGTCGTAGCCAATGCGTCTGCCGCCATAGCATTGGGGGCAAAGACCGAGACACTGCTATTGTGTTGCGGCGACTGTCCTGTGTCGGAGTGCACGAGGTGGTGATGCTCGCCGGCAGCATCGAAGGACGCCTCGTAGGCCCCCGACGTGGCGACCGCGCCCGCCTTGAGCTCTATGACATCGGGAAAGCAACCTGACTTGCCGGGGTCCTGCACGGCCACGGTCCACGGCCGCTGCCGCTCCTTCGTGCCGCTCACGCGAATGTCGCCGCCAGCTTCGATGAGGTAGTTCTTGACGCGACACCGCTCCAGCATTCGCGCCATGGCATCCACTATGTGACCCTTGGCGATGCCGTCCAGCGTCACACGCATGCCGGATCTCGCGAACCCAATGTGCCGTCGCGAGACATCGATATGGCGGGTGCCCACTAGCTCCAACGCTTCACGCACTTCCGAAGCAGCGGGTGGCTCATCGCCGAGCCGGTTCTTGAACAGGTCGACCACCGGGGCCACTGATATGTCGAACCCGCCAGCACTCAGCTTGTGGTAGCGGACGGCACGAGCAATCAGACCTTTGAGTTCCGGCGGCGGCCCCACGATCCGGCCCGCCTCGTTGAGCCGCGAGACCGCCGATGCGCCATCGTAGCGGTCGAACACAGCGATCAGCCGGTCCATCTCCTCGAACGCGCGGCCGGCCGCGGCCTCACCCTGGTCCTGCGAGCGGGCGAGCAACGAGAGCGACACCAGCGTGCCCATAGCTGGCCTGGCGGCGACCATCTTGCACGTGCGCCGATCGACGGGAGTAATCTCCACTGAGACCGGGGTCGTCCGCACTCGCTCGAAACCGAGCTCCATCAAGGCGGCGAGTCGATTCTCTGATTGGGAGGTTGACGTCATCGGTCCCGGTCTCCCTCGCGTGGGCGAACCGCGAAGAATCTATCAGTCGATAAGGGGATCACGCCAGCGAGCGCCGGCTCAGAGCCCCGAGCTATTCGTACTCGCCCTCCAGCTGCGCTCGTACTCGCTCGATCAACGTCTTGGTGCGGCGGATGCCTTCGGGTTCCGGCAGTTCCGAGCCTTCGTACTCTATGCCCACGTAGCCCCGGTAGCCCGAGTCGAGTACGATTCGCAGCATCCTGAAGTAGTCGGTGTGTCGTTCGTTGCCCGCCGCGTCGAAGTCGTGCGACTTGGCACTCACAGCCTTGGCAAACGGCATCAGCTCCCGCACGCCCTCATAGCGATCGTACCACTGGTCCGGCCCCACTTGAAAGTTGCCGAAATCCGGCAGCGTGCCACACCGGGGATGTGCGACGGCTCGGATGACGCTCGCCAGCCACTCGCCGTTGGACGACAAGCCACCGTGGTTTTCCACGATGACGTTGATGCCGAATTCGGCGGCAAACTCGGTCAGCCTGCTCAAGCCATCGGCTGCCAGTCGGCGTTGCTCGTTTGGTGCTCCCTGCGACTGAGCGTTGACCCTAATCGAATGGCATCCCAACAGCTTCGCCGCCTCGACCCAGCGGTAGTGATTCTCGACGGTCACCTTCCGCTTGGACTCGTCCGCATCGCCGAGAGCACCTTCGCCGTCGCACATGATCAGCAGGCTCCTCACTCCGTTGTCTTCACAGCGCCGCTTGAGAGTGCGCAGGTACTCGGCCTCGGTCGCTCGATCCTTGAAGAACGTGTTCACGTACTCGACCGCATCGATCCCGTACTCGTCCCGTGCGACTGTGGGGAATGAGAGATTGTCCAGTTCGCCAGCGTTCAACGTGCGGTGAAGTGACCACTCGGCAAGCGAAATGCTGAACAACTCAGATTGCGCGGGGAATCCGCTCGAGGAATCGGCATTCATGATGCGGGGGGACAGCATGAACATAGAAACAGAACCGCCTGCGGTGCGGAGAAAGCTGCGCCGGCTCAAGCAATCCGACATCGGTCTCGTCTCCTGCAATTAGCGCCAGCGGTAAGTTGCGGGTGGAACATGGCGAGCGCTAGAGGCCGACGGGACGCGGGTGGCTGCAGGAGCGACAGTCCAACCACTCACGAACCGCTCTAGTGCTGTCGCGTAACCGGCCACATACTACAAGCTGACCACCACAAATCCTTCAAGGAGCTTTGCCATGTCCAGCGACATCGCACGGCGAGATTTCGTGGGCGGGTTGGCAACGGCCGGCGCCATGTTCCACATCGTACCCCGGCACGTGCTCGGTGGGCCGGGGTTTCGTGCGCCCAGTGACACGCTGAACGTCGCGTGCATTGGAGTTGGCGGGATGGGTTCGAGCGACGTGCGAGGGATGAGCACCGAGAACATCTACGCGCTGTGTGACGTGGACGAGCAGCGGGGAGCACGTTCCTTCGCTGAGTCCCCTCACGCCAAACGTTACCGCGACTTCCGCATCATGCTCGAGCGGGACGGAGACAACATCGATGCCGTCACGGTCTCAACCCCCGACCACACGCATGCAGTGGCAGCTATGATGGCCCTGCAGCTAGGCAAGCATGTCTATTGCCAGAAACCGCTCACGCGCACCATCTGGGAAGCGCGGGAACTCGCGCGCGTAGCCCGCAGTTCGGGTTGCACCACACAGATGGGCAACCAAGGGCATTCCTGGGAAGGCACGCGACAGATCCGAGAGTGGGTTGAAGCCGGCTGGATCGGTACCGTGCGCGAAGTGCACTACTGGACCAACCGTCCCATCTGGCCACAGGCCATCGAGCGACCGCTGGAGACGTACCACGTACCAGATAGCCTGGCCTGGGATCTTTGGCTCGGCCCAGCGCCGGAGCGTCCTTATCACCCCGCATATGCGCCATTCAATTGGCGTGGCTGGTGGGACTTCGGCACCGGTGCGCTGGGCGATATCGCGTGTCACTCGATGGACGCCGCCTTTTGGACACTGAAGCTTGGTTATCCCAGCGCGATCGAGGCGGAGTCGACACAGCTGTTCGAGGAAACGGCACCCGCCGCGTCGCGCATCGAGTATCGCTTCCCGGCAAGTGGCGACCGCGGCCCCATAACCGTTGTGTGGCGCGATGGCAACCTCGCACCACCGCGTCCCACGGACCTGGCCGATAGTGAGACCTGGCCCTGGGGAGATAGCGGTCAGCTCTGGATCGGAGACGAGGGAGCGTTGGTGGCCGGCATTTATGGCGAGAACCCACGCCTGGTAAACAGCGAGCGCCACGCAGCGCTCATGGCGGATCTGCCGGAACCAAAATATGCACGAACCGAGGGCGTGTACGCCGAGTGGATAGCAGCGTGCAAGACCGGCGGCAGGGCCGGATCCGACTTCGCCGAACACTCCGGGCCGCTGACCGAGATGGTGCTGTTGGGCAATCTGGCAGTTCGCACCGCCAAGACACTGGAGATAGATCCGCGAAGCGGCGAAGTCACCAACACGGCGATCCCGCAAGGCTATATCAAGCCGGAATACCGCGACGGGTGGTCGCTGTAGATGTCAGTACCAAACGACATTCGAGCCAAGAGGCCCATGGAGCATCGACCATGAACCGCAGAGCACACCTCACCTTCACGTGCGTAGCCCTTATTGGTTGGCTTGGCTGCAACACGGAACGCGGCGGCGACGCGGCCGCAGGTCGCGAGACAGAACAGCCTCCTAACACCTTGACTGCCGCCGAGCAGGCTGCAGGCTGGAAGCTGTTGTTCGACGGAAGCACGTTCGAGGGTTGGCGCGGGATTGGACGTGATTTGATCCCGGAGGGACACTGGACCATCGAGGATGGTGCTATCCGTAAGGTTGCGAGCGGCGAGGTACCCACCGCCCCTGATGGACAACCACTCGAGGGCGGTGACATCATGACTACGAGCACCTACGGTGACTTCGAGCTGGTGTTCGAGTGGAAGGTCAGCCCAGGCGGCAACAGCGGCATCAAATACAATGTGTCGGAAGAGATGTCGCTGGCATCGCCGCCTGTCCACGCGGCACTCGGCTTCGAGTACCAGATCCTCGACGATGATCTGCACCCCGACGCCCAAAACGGCCCCACGCGTACAGCGTCAGCGCTCTACGACCTGATACCACCGATCGCAGCAAAGCAACTGCTTCCCGTGGGATCCTACAACCGCGGGCGCATCGTCTTCCACAGCACACACGGCGAGCATTGGCTGAACGGCGCCAAAGTGCTGGAGTTCGAGTTGGACAGTTCCAGCTTCGACTCGGCGTTCGCGGCAAGCAAATACAAACCGATCGCAGGATTCGCCGAGAAGAGGTCGGGATACCTGGTGCTGCAAGACCACGGCGACGACGTGTGGTTTCGCAACATCAAGATTCGGGAGCTTTCGCCATGACGAATGACATCGACCGCCGAACCTTCGTTGCGCAAGGAGCCGCTGCTGGCCTGGGGCTGAGTGCCTGGAGCGCTCTTCCATGGATGCACCCGTCCCGTGCTCAAAGCGACCAGATCAGGGTCGCCGTGATGGGCGTGAACAGCCGCGGCTTCGTGTTAGCCCAGAGCTTCGCCCAAGCCGGTGCAGAGGTGGCGTACATCTGCGATGTGGATGCCCGCGCCATAGACACGGCCATCGCAGGGGTGAGTGAGCCACGGCAGACGCGCTCGCGGGAGGGCGCACCGGCCCGCGCACTGCCACCGCTTCAGGAACGCCGGCCTCGAGGCGTGACCGACTTCCGGCACGCACTCGACGACAACGACGTGAACGCGCTGGTCATCGCCGCGCCGGATCACTGGCACGCACCCGCTGCCATCCTCGCGCTCCAAGCCGGGAAGCACGTGTACGTCGAGAAACCCTGCAGCCACAACCCGCGCGAGGGCGAGCTGCTGGTCGAAGCGCAACGCCGCTATGGCGGACTGGTGCAGATGGGCAGCCAGCAGCGTTCTTCACCGGAGTCGATCTCCGCAATCCGGCAGATCCACGACGGGATAGTCGGCCGGCCCTACTACGTCCGCACGTGGTACGCCAACACACGCGGCCCGATCGGCCGCGGCAAAGTCGCTCCGGTTCCGGAATGGCTCGACTACGATTTGTGGCAGGGACCGGCTCCGCGCACTCCGTACCGCGACAACGTGGTGCACTACAACTGGCATTGGTTCTGGCACTGGGGTACCGGTGAGATCAACAACAACGCCGCGCACGAACTCGACATCGCTCGCTGGGCGCTGGACGTTGACTACCCCACGCGGGTCACGTCGGCGGGGGGCCGCTACCATTTTGACGACGACTGGGAGTGTCCCGACACCCAGGTGGCGTCGTTCGATTTCGAGGGCAACAAGACGATCACTTGGGACGGGCGGAGCTGCAACGGGCGGCCCGTCGAGGGACGGGGGCGCGGCGCCGCAATCCACGGCACCGAAGGAACCGTGGTGATCGATCGGTCAGGCTACGTCGTCTACGACAACGACAACAGCGAGATCAAGCGCGAGATGCGCCCCGAAACGGAGGCGGCCCTCGATACGAGTGGCGCAGGAGTCCTCACAGACATGCACATCGCCAACTTCTTGGCAGCCATCCAGGGCGAAGATTCACTTCGCGCTCCTATAGATGACGGCCGGAAAAGCGTGCTGCTCTGCCACCTCGGCAACATCGCGCAGCGTACGGGACGCGCGCTCCATTGCGATCCGACGACGGGACGCATACTGGATGACGCTGAAGCGATGGCACTGTGGACCCGCGAATACGAACCGGCCTGGGAGCCCAACGTGTGATCTGAAGCCCTGGTTGCCGTCACCTGTGAACGAACTCGACGGAGGCATAAATGCGTAAGGAGAAACACTCGGTTTCCCGCAGGGACTTCATCAAGACGAGCGGCGGAGCCGTCGCCGCCTCCATGGTGGCACAACCATCCTCACTCATCACGCCGCTTTCTTCCCGGCAGAATCGCGCCAAGATGCGGTACGCCATCGTCGGAACCGGCATCCGGGGGGTCACCATGTGGGGCCGCGACGTCGCTGAAGAATACGCCGACTACGTGGATTTCGTCGGCCTGTGCGACATCAATCCGGGGCGCCTCGCGTTCGCGAAGGATCATATCGGCGTCGACTGCCCGACGTTCACAGATTTCTCGGAGATGATTCGCCAGACTCGTCCCGATACGTTGTGCGTCACCACGGTCGACAGCACCCATGACGAGTTCATCGTCAAGGGGATGGAGCTGGGATGCGACATTGTCGCCGAGAAGCCCTTGACCACCGATGAGTTCAAGTGCCAGGCCATCCTCGACGCGCAGGCACGCACGCGCAAGAACATTGCCGTCACGTTCAACTACCGTTACTCACCGCATCGGGCGAAGATGAAGGAACTGCTGATGGAAGAGCGGATCGGTCGCCTCACCTCAGTGGACTTCCACTGGTACCTGGACATCATTCACGGTGCCGCGTACTTCCGCCGCTGGCACGGCAAGGAGCGCTACAGTGGGACTCTGTTCCTCCACAAAGCCACGCACCACTTCGACCTGCTCAACTGGTGGGTGGACTCGGAACCCGAGGAGGTCTTCGCGCATGGTGCCCTGGAGTACTACGGACACAACCATCCGTTCAGGTATACCAACTGCCGCGGTTGTCCGCACACGGATCAGTGCCAGCACTATTGGGACATCACTGAAGACGAGTTGCTGACGAACCTGTACGCCGATCAGGAACACCACGACGGATACCTGCGGGACGGATGCGTGTGGTCCGCGGACATCGACATTTTCGACAAGATGGCGGCTCAAATCAGTTACGCGAACGGCGTGCAGGTGAGCTACTCATGTACGACGTACTCACCGTACGAGGGTTATCGCATCGCTTTCAACGGTACGAAGGGAAGAATGGAGGCCTGGATCAAGGAGCGGCAACCGTGGCAGGCCGAGGACTATGACGAGATCCGGGTCACCGACAATTTCGGCGCCACGGAGCTGATTCAGATCCCACACGCCGGTGGCGGCCACGGCGGCGGCGATACGCGGCTCAGGGATCACATCTTCAAGGACCCGGCCGCCCCGGACCCGTATCACCAGGCCGCGGGCGTCCGAGACGGAGCGATGTCCATCCTGATCGGGATCGGTGCCCGCACGAGCGTGAAGACCGGCGAACCAGTCAAGATCGCGTCGTTGACCACGTTGAAGCCTCGCGTCTCACGGCCGTGAGGACCGATAACCAAGAGGCATACAGATGACCGGCAATACTGGAAGCAGACGGGAGTTCCTCAAGACGGCGGCTCTGGGTACCGCAGCCATGGCGCTTCCCGCGACCACGGTTGCATGCGCGGCCGCTCAACCATCCGGCACGACAGCAGGGATCAAACTCGGTGTCGCGAGCTACTCGCTCAGGGAACTGAGCCGCGCCGAGGCGATTGCGGCAATCAACTCGCTCCGCGCTCGGTACGTCAGCGTCAAGTCCTTCCACCTGCCGTACGAGAGTTCACCCGAGGAGCTGGCCGCCGGACGCCGCGAGTTTGAGGACGCGGGACTCGTGATCGTGGGAGGAGGCGTTATCACGCTGCAACAGGACGATGACGACGACATCCGCAGCTACTTCGACTACGCCAGGGCGTGCGGCATGCCGCTCATGGTCATCGCGCCTACGCGGGCGACGCTGCCGCGCATCGAGCGTTTCGTGCGCGAGTACGACATCAAGGTTGCCATCCACAACCACGGCCCCGAAGACGAACACTTCCCCGGGCCGCGGGAAGCCATGCCCGTAATCCAGGACATGGACCCCCGTGTAGGGTTGTGCGTCGACCTGGGTCACACGACAAGAACGGGTGTCGACATAGTGGAGGCGCTGGCTGAAGCCGGAGACCGCGTGCTCGACATCCACATCAAGGACCTGCGTGACCTGATGGACAGGGACAGCCAATGCATTGTAGGCGAGGGTGCAATGCCGCTGCCGGCCATCTTCCGGCAACTGGTGGCCATGGACTACGCGGGGTACGTGAACCTGGAGTACGAGATCGATGCCTCCGATCCCCTGGCCGGCATGCAGCGGTCCTTCGCCTACATGCGGGGTGTGTTGGCGGGTCTGGGTTTAGCGGAGCTCTAAATCACAGCGTCACGCCGGTCTTCCAGATGGCAATGTCGCGGTAGTCGTTGCGCTCGTTGTTGGTTCGTACCCGGCCGCTGGCGACATCCAGCAGCAGATCGAACAGATCGGCTTCCAGGTCACCCATCTCTGCGGACCCGTCCGGCACGGCCCCCGCGTTGAAATCGATCCAACGCGGTTTACTCTCAGAGACCGCGGTGTTCGATGAAATCTTGATCGTCGGCACGGGCGAGCCCATGGGCGTGCCGCGGCCGGTAGTGAACAGCAGGACGGTTGCCCCTGCCGCAACCAAGGCTGTCGTGGATACGCCGTCATTGCCCGGGGCCTCGAGCAGCGAGAGCCCCGAGGTCCGTTTCCGCTCTCCATAGCGAAGCACCTCGGTCACGGTCGCGCCGCCGCCCTTCCTAATCGCACCCAGCGCCTTTTCCTCCAGCGTAGTCAAGCCGCCCGCAATATTGCCAGGTGAGGGATTCTCATAGATGGGACGACCGTGCGTTAGGTAGTACTGCTTGAAACCGTTCACCAAACGTTCGATTTCGCGGAACAGCCCCTCGCTGGCTGCGCGGTTCATCAACGTCTGTTCCGCGCCGAACATCTCCGGCACCTCAGTGAGAATAGCCCCGCCGCCGTGCGCGGTGATCCGGTCGGTAATTCGCCCGACCAGAGGATTGGCAGTGACACCGCTCAAGCCATCCGAACCTCCGCACTTGAGTCCCACGACGAGACCGGCAATGGGGTGCTCCACGCGGCAGTCTTGCTGCATCAGATTGACCAGCTCCCCCACTACTGCCACACCATGCTCCACTTCGTCGTCCACATCCTGCGAGTTGAAGTACCGTATCCGTGCGCGATCGATGTCCCCGGTGACCTGCAGCAGACTGTCGACCTGATTGTCCTCACACCCAAGGCCCAACAGGAGCACACCGCCGGCGTTGGGATGTCTGATCAGACCCGCAAGTATGCGCCGTGTGTGCTCCAGATCGTCGCCCGATTGGCTACAACCATATGGGTGCGCGAAAGTGTGAATGCCATCGATGCGTGCGCCGAACTGTTCACTGCAAACCCGAGCAATTCGATCGGCGGAGCGGTTCACACAACCTACGGTGTTCACAACCCAAACCTCATTGCGCGTTCCCACGGCTCCGTTCGAGCGGCGGTACCCGTCAAACGTGCGGCCGGGACCGATCGCTTGGGGTGAAGCAGCCACCGGCTGATACCGATACTCCACCGCCCCTGCCAGATTCGTCCTCATGTTGTGCGAATGCAGCCAGGAGCCTCGCCCAACCGACTGGGTGACGCTACCAATTGGCTGTCCGTACTTGACCACGTGCGCGCCCGTCTGCATATCAACCAGGGCGATCTTGTGACCGACCGCTACGTTCTGGTGCAGCAAGAGCGACCGGCCGTCGATGGACACCTCTGTTCCTGCATCTAGCGAGGTCAATGCCACCGCTACGTTGTCCGCTGGATGCAGTTTGAGCACGTCGGATCTCATGCTTCGCTCTCGGTCGTCAGCGGGCGTCGTTCGTTTGTGCTGGCAGAATGGAGTACTTTCGCATAATATAGCGCCGGTCGGTCCGCCAGCTCTGCGTCGTAGCGTGGCTCGTACGACTCATTCTCGTTGGCATCAATCTGAAGGCTCTCCAAGGTACCGTGCATGGGTCACAATTCCCTTAGTCTTGCTGGACGCACGGCAGTGGTCATCGGCGGAACGTCGGGGATTGGACGCGCCATAGCCCGCGGCCTCGCTGAGGCAGGTGCCGACGTTGTCGCCAGTTCACGGCGTGCTGACATGGTGGCAGCGACTGCCGATGAGATCGCAGCACTCGGCCGCCGCACGCTCCGGATCACCACGGACGTCACCGACTCCGATTCGCTGAAGCAGCTCCTCACCGCGTGCGTCGAGGAATTCGACGGCGTCGATGCCCTGGTGAACTGCGCCGGGACGACCCAGAAGGTCGCAGCTCTCGAGATGAACATGAATGATTGGGACAGAATCGTTGCCGTCAATCTCACCGGAACGTTCCGCGCATGTCTGATTTTCGGAGAGCACATGCTGGAACGCGGATGGGGCCGTATCATCAACATTGCCTCGCTGGCTTCCTTCGTGGGCCTCTACCAAGTGGCGGCGTATGGGGCAAGCAAGGCGGGTGTGGTCGCCTTGACCAAATCACTCGCGGTGGAATGGGCCTCGAGGGGCGTGTGCGTGAATGCGATAGCTCCGGGCGTGTTCCCGACTGATCTGAACCGGGAACTGCTGGACGGCACCGAACGGGGAAGAGAGTTGCTTATGCGCACGCCCATGAAACGGTTTGGCAGAGTGGCTGAGATTGCTGGAGCTGCCGTGTTGCTCGCCTCAGAGGCGGCGAGTTTTGTGACCGGCGAGGTGATCGTTGTGGACGGTGGATTCCTGGCCAGCGGAGTCAACCAATGAATTCACTGAGCACCGCTGGGGATCCGACGCTAGCTGACACGCTGTTCCGAGTCCCCCGCCAAGACGGCCTTCACGCGGTGCAACAACGCGGGGAGGCTGGAGCCCGAGAACTGAGCAGCTGGCGGCTGAGGCTGGGGCCTCAAGAGAACGCGGTGTTTCAGTCACGGGACGAAGAGGCGGTGTTGGTACTCCAAGAAGGCAACGGCCGACTCGCAGCGACGGACAACGCCTGGGAGGTGAGCCGCAGCAGCGTATTCGACGAGCCGGCCACGGCTCTGTACCTCCCGCCAGGTGTGAAGCTCACGATTACCGCGCACGCTCCGCTCGAGGCTATCATCGTCGCCGCTCCGGCGCAGCCTGGTGGCCTGCCCGTGTTGGTGGGTGCCGACCAGATCCAGGTGCATCGGCGCGGCGCAGCGAACTACTGCCGTGAGGTCCACGATATTCTCGTGCACGACACCTATGCGAAACGGTTGCTGGTGGGTGAGACGTTCAACCCTCCAGGAAACTGGAGCAGCTATCCGCCGCATAAGCACGACGGCAAGGATGGGGAGCCACGGCTGGAGGAGGTCTATCACTACCGAGTGGATCCACCCCAGGGCTTCGGCCACCAGTCGCTGTACACGGCCGCTGGAGAATCGGTCACCCATATGGTGAGAGACGGAGACGCGGTGTTCATTCCGTACGGGTATCACCCGGTCTCTGCGCCGCCGGGATACCGCCTGTACTATCTATGGGCCCTGGTCGGGGAACAGAGAGCCCTCGCTGTCCATGAGGACCCGCAACACAGCTGGATCACCGCTCCATGAAAGGAGTAGGCGCAGTACGTTGAAAGTGAGTCTGCCATGAAAATCGTAGACGGGCGCGTGATCGTCTGCTGTCCCGGTCGCAACTTCGTCACGCTCAAACTCACAACTGACAAGGGGATCTACGGCCTGGGCGACGCAACGCTGAACGGTCGGGAACTCGCCGTTGCGAGCTACCTGGAAGATCATGTGTTACCGCTCCTCATCGGGCGGGATCCGCGCCGAATCGAAGACACCTGGCAATACCTATACAAAGGGGCCTACTGGCGCCGTGGACCGGTCACCATGGCCGCCATTGCGGCAGTAGACACGGCACTGTGGGACATACAGGGAAAGGCACTTGGCGTTCCCGTCCATCAACTGTTGGGTGGGGCGTCGCGCGACCGGGTGCTGGTATACGGACACGCGAGCGGAGCCGACGTCGCTGACACTCTCCGGGCGATCGAGCGCTACCGCGAACTCGGTTACCAGGCTATACGCGTGCAATCCGGAATTCCGGGCCTCGAGGGTGCGTACGGTGTCGGCAGAGGAGACATGTACTATGAGCCTGCCGAACCGGGACTGCCGCCGGAACAGCGCTGGAGTACGGAGCGATACTTGGACTTCGTACCGGAACTGTTTGCGCGGGCTCGGTCCGAGTTCGGCCCCGAGCCGCTACTCCTGCACGACGCACATCACCGGCTCACGCCAATCGAAGCGGCGCAGCTCGGCAAGAGTCTCGAACCGTACCACCTGTTCTGGTTGGAGGATCCGGTTCCGGCCGAACTCCAAGAGGGTTTCCGCCTAATCCGGCAGCACACTACTACTCCTCTCGCCGTCGGCGAAGTGTTCAACAGTATCCACGACTGCCAGCAACTGATACAAGCACAGCTCATCGACTACATCCGAACGACGGTTGTCCACGCCGGCGGCATCAGCCACCTCCGCAAGATCGCGCACCTCGCCGAGTTGTATCACGTGCGAACCGGCTGCCACGGAGCCACCGACCTGAGCCCAGTGTGCATGGCCGCTGCCCTCCACTTTGACCTCAGCGTGCACAACTTCGGCATCCAGGAGTACATGCGGCACAGCGAAGAGACGGATCGCGTCTTCCCTCACGAATACACGTTCGAGCGAGGAACGATGCATCCGGGCGAGGCTCCGGGCCTAGGTGTCGACATCGACCAAGAGTTGGCCGCCGAGTATCCGTATCAACGGGCTTACCTGCCAGTCAGCAGAAAACTCGACGGCACCATGCACAGCTGGTAACGCGTCCTGCTACAGTCATGAATCGTCACAGCAGTCTAGTATTGGCTCTTTCCCTGGCAGCAGCCGCGTGCGGGACCAGGAGCGAAGTCACTGTCATCAAGCTGGCCCACGGCCTCGACCCAACCCACCCAGTTCACGGAGCAATGGAGTTCCTGGCCCGACGCGTTCTCGAAGAGTCGGGCGGGACGATGCGTGTCGATATCTATCCGAGCGAGCAGCTCGGCACGGAACGGCAAGCACTGGAACTGCTCCAGATCGGGAGCCTGGGGATGACTAAGGTATCCGCCGCCGTGCTGGAGAATTTCGCGGCGCCATTCAAGGTGTTGAGTCTGCCGTACATCTTCCGCGACGAGGAGCATCAGTGGGCAGTGCTCGAGGGTCCCATCGGCCGGGAGATGCTGGCCCTGGCAGCGCGGTTTCGTCTGCGCGGTCTCTGCTTCTACGATGCCGGGAGCAGAAGCTTCTACACGAAGGACCGTCCCATCTTAGTGCCGTCGGACCTCCATGGACTCAAGATCCGCACACAGGAGAGCGCTACCGCGACCCGGATGGTGAGCCTACTCGGTGGCTCCGCGACACCCATCGCGTGGGGTGAGCTGTATACGGCCCTGCAGCAGGGCGTCGTAGACGGCGCGGAGAACAACCCCCCTTCTTTCCATCTATCCCGACACTACGAGGTCGCCCGCTACTACTCCCTCAACGAGCATACGGGCGTCCCAGACGTTCTTCTCGTCAGCACGGTAGTATGGAACGATCTGACCAGGCAACAGCGGCAATGGCTGCAGCAAGCCGCCGACGAGTCGGCCCAGTACCAGAAGCTGCTGTGGCAACAGGCAACGGAGGAGGCATTGCGCGCCGTGCAGGCCGCCGGAGTCCAAGTCAATCGTCCGGACAAGACTCCGTTTGCCACACTGCTCGCACCCATGTACGCAGATTACCGCGAGGAGCCAGCCGTAGCCGAGCTGATCGAACGGATCCGAGCGGCGGCCGGGATCACTGGCGACCAACGCTGATTCTCTCGTATCACCGATGCTAGGCACTGCCAAAGTCGTCGACCGCGCACTCGGTTGGGTGCTCGCTGCGCTCATGGGCGTTGCGGTGGTGAATGTCCTGTGGCAGGTGTTCACACGGTTCGTGCTCGCCGATCCAAGTTCCTTCACGGACGAGCTAGCCCGATATCTCCTGATATGGATTGGACTCCTGGGCGCAAGCTATGCGGCGGGTAGGCAGATGCACCTCGCCATCGACCTGCTCCCGACGAAGCTCACCGGATTTCCGCGGTTCTATCTAGGCGTATTGATAGAAGCCTGCATCTTCCTCTTCGCGCTGTCAGTGCTCGTGATCGGTGGCATCCATCTCGTCGTGCTTACGCTCATGCTCGGTCAGACCTCCGCCGCACTCCACGTTCCCCTCGGATACGTCTACCTGGCACTGCCGTTGAGCGGGCTCCTGATGATGTTCTACTCGGTTGGGGCCGTGGTGACACACCGTGTCGCGCTGCGCGAGTGGGAAGCCCGGATCGAGCGAGCCGGGGAGACGCGCTGATGGAATGGGTTGACATCATCGTGCTCGGGTGTTCGTTCACCATCCTGTTGGCGGTGGGTGTACCGGTGGCGTTCTCCATCGGCATCTCCACCGTGCTCACTATGCTGCTGAGCATCAAGACTGGGCCCGCGCTCACAACAGTGGCGCAGCGGATCGCGACGGGACTCGACTCGTTCACACTGTTGGCGATCCCCTTCTTCATACTTGCCGGCCAGTTGATGAACCGGGGCGGGATTGCTCATCGGCTAATCGAATTCGCCAAGGCCCTGCTGGGTGGCCTCCCGGGCGGGCTCGCACACGTCAATGTCCTTGCGGCCATGCTGTTCGCCGCGATCTCGGGCTCTGCGGTGGCCACTGCTTCGGCGGTCGGCAGCATAATGGGACCGCGTATGGAGGAGGAGGGTTACGAGCGGAGCTTTGGAGCTGCCGTGAACATTACGGCTGCGACGACGGGCCTCATCATCCCACCGAGCAACATCCTGATCGTGTTTTCGTTGGCGAGCGGAGGGGTGTCGATCACCGCGCTATTCCTGGCCGGATACTTGCCCGGGATACTCGTGGGGCTCTCGTTGATGCTAGTGGCCGGGGTCTTGGCCGTGCGGAAGAGATACCCTGTGGCGGCTCGCACGGGTTGGCGGGAGATAAGCAAGCGATTCCTCGCCGCGCTGCCCAGTCTGCTGATGCTCGTGGTAGTAATGGGCGGAATCGTCTCCGGGGTATTCACCGCCACGGAAGCGGCCGCTGTCGCCGTGCTCTACGCCCTAGTCCTCGCGCTGGCCTACAGGGAGATCACGCCGCGGGATCTTCCACAGATTCTCCTCAGTACGTCGGCCACGACGGCTATCGTGCTACTGCTCGTGGGAACGTCCATCGCTATGTCCTGGATTCTTGCGTATGAGAGCATCCCACAGAACGTGAGCCTGGCGCTGATCGGACTCACCGAGAACAAGATCTTGATCCTTCTCATCATCAACCTGGTTCTGTTAACAGTTGGGGTGTTCATGGACATCACGCCGGCGGTGCTGATTTTCACTCCCATCTTCCTACCGATTGCGGTGCAGCTCGGTGTGGACCCGACTCATTTCGGTATCATCATGGTTCTCAACCTATGCATCGGCCTGTGCACACCCCCGGTGGGAACCGTGCTTTTCGTCGGTGTTGGAGTCGCGCAAACGTCCATCACACGCGTCATGCGGCCGCTGCTACCCCTCTACGTTGCGATGATCGTGGCATTGATGATCGTGACCTACTTCCCCGGCCTGAGTTTGTGGTTGCCGCGTCTGTTTGGCGCGCAGTGAAAGCGGGGTGCCCGGGTCAGCACCTCGTCGTGTCACTTGCACCTACCCTGACCGAAGCGCACAATTCCCCCGTCGCCTTCTAGCGACCGTGAGTTCCGCTTGATCCATCAGGAACCGGGAGGGTACATGACGATGACCTCAGCGGCTCGTTTGCCAGCGATTGCAGTAGCTCTGGCAATTGGGCTCCCCGTGCATGCGCAGGAAGCCGGATTCCAGAGCGCCGACCTCCATCAGCTCAAATCGGTTGGGGAAGTGCAGCTCTCACCGGACGGGCGGTACATCACGTATAGCCTGACCAGCCGGGAGGATCCGGGAAGGCCAGCGTCGACGATCTGGATCCACGATGTGGCAGCTGGTACCAACACGCACTTGGTGGACGGATCCGGGGCGCGGTGGTCACCCGACGGATCTCGCATCGCCTACTTCGGTCGCATGGGCGATCGCAGCGGACTGATCGTCGTGCGGCCTGACGGCCGGGGCGCCAGGTTCCTCTCCGACGTTCGCGGCACCAACCACCCCCTTCCTTCGAGTGGAGAGCGCCTGACCTGGGCGCCTGACGGCAACGCGATCGCCTTCGTCTCTACTACCCCGGGGCCGGAGTCCGCCGAAGCCTCCGGCGATCCAGTCGTAATAACTCGGTATCTCTACAAGCCCACTGCAGCTGAGGGAATGACGCGGTTCAATGACAATCGCCGGTCTCACATCTTCATCGTCAGTCTGGCGTCAGGCGAAGTACGACAGCTAACCGACGGCCCGTTCTACGAGCATTCCATTGATTGGTCGCCCAACGGCGAGGAAATCCTGTTCATCTCGAACCGCGAGCCGAATCCCGACCGGTTCTTCAACTACGACATCTTCGCGGTCAGTGTGGAAGGGGGGACGACCCGCAGGCTCACGCAGACGGAGAGCGCCGAGTACCGACCCAGGTGGTCGCCGGACGGTCGGGCCATCGCGTACCAGGGGACCCGTCGGGGGCTCACCTCGTCCGAGACCACGATGGAAGACACCCACGTATGGGTGTTGCAGGCTGACGGCTCCGCTCGGCGTGAAGTCGGGAGTGGAATCGACAACCGACAAGGTGCTCCACGATGGTCAGCCGATGGACGCTCGCTCTACTTCACCGTGCAGGAACGCGGGAGTGTCGGACTCCACCGGGTGGACGCAGACGGTCGGAATCACGTGGTGGTCGTTGGGGAGCCGGGGGCCGTCGGAGACTGGTCGGTGGCCGGCAGTGGCACAGTCGCGTACGCGTTCCACTCAGCCCGTGATCTGCCCCAGCTCTACCTCCGCGACGACCGGCAGGTACATCAGTTGACTGACGTGAACTGGCGGCTGTTGGATCGCCGTCAAGTGGCCGAGGTAGAGTCGCTACGGTTTGTCAGTTTCGACGGGCAGGAGGTGGAGGCTTTCTTCACCTATCCTATCGGTCGGCACGAGGGTTCCAAGCACCCCATGATCACCATGATCAAAGGGGGACCACACGGTCAGCGAGGCCCCCAGTTCGACCACAAGACGCAGGTGTATGCGGCACAGGGCTGGGCGGTGCTGAAGGTCAACTATCGCGGGTCAACGGGATATGGCCAGGCGTTTGCGGATGCCATCTTCGGTGACCAAAACGGCGGCGAGGCCAAGGACGTGATGTACGGCGTGCAGGCGGCGCTCAGGCGTTACGACTGGATCGATGGTGATCGACTCGGCATTGAGGGAGGGAGTTACGGGGGACAGCTTACCAACTGGATCATCACGCAAACTGACAGGTTTGCCGCCGCTATCCCCATCGCCGGCATCTCCAACCTGATCAGCTTCAACTACATGGCGTACTACCACGACTATCTGGCGGTGGAGTTTGGCGCCTATCCGCACCAGGACAACCTCATGGAACTGCTGTGGGAACGCTCACCCTTGAAACACGTGGCACGAGTGCGAACACCCACGATGCTGGTGCACGGGGAGAACGACAACGACGTACCGATTGCCGAAGCCGAGCAATTCTACGTTGCCCTACATGATGTGGGCGTACCCGCGGTGATGGTACGGTACCCGCGGGAAGGACACGGTGTGCGGGAGACCGCTCATGTGGTCGATCTAATCGACCGCAGCGTTGCGTGGTACGGCAAACACTTTGGGCGGTAGGAGTCCGGAATCGGTGCCCCAAGTGAGTGATGCGACCTGGGTGGCCGGTCTGCGGCCTCAGAGGTGAAGCGTCGGAGTACATGACTCACCCGTCAGTATCGCTCTGAGAAGGGTCAGACACGACAGGCCTATGCGGGCTCGCGCGAGACAAAATGAGAGGCACTAGCCGTGGCAGAGGAGGCGTCAAAGCGAACTGCGCGTTAGGCGTTGCCCCTGTCGATTTCAACCACTGCTTCCGCTTCCATCTCGATTAAGTGCTCGTCTCCGATGAGCGCTGCCTGGACCAGTGTATTAACGGGCCGAATCGCTGCGAACCGAGCTCCGTGCGCGCGCGCCACGGGCTCCCAGTCAGTGAGGCTTCGGATGAACACGCGGGTCCGGACTACATCCTCTAGCCGGCCACCCAGTGATTGAATAGCACCCTCCACCTTGTCGATCACGAAATGGGTCTGGGCCGTGGGATCTTGTCCTCCAATGAGTCGGTCGCCATGAGTCGCAGTAGTTCCAGAAACCCAGATACGGTTGCCCCGTCGCAGAGCCCGACAGTACCCGGCAATCTGCTCCCACGGAGTCTCGCTCAACACCATCGTCCGGCCATCCGGTCCCAGCTGTGCGACGTACGGAGATGGCAGCGCTTCGATGTGATGACTCAAGTCTCCGGACGCGGTAAGGAACGGCGGCTTGCGATACTCGTCACCGCAGTCTCCCGGAATAGGTCGCAACTTCGTTAGTGCTGCGTCGATTTCGGACCGACTCGTGTCGTCGAGTTCGAACTGGAACAGGCGGAGGTTGTCGCGGACATGTTCACTCATCCCGAGTCGCGCGCCGATGATCACTCCGCCGACGGCAGGTTCCTCGAGTATGGCACGGCACGCAACGTTGGCCATCGAAACGCCATGCCTCCGAGCGACACGTTCCACTGTGCGCAGCAGCCCCTGCAAAGCCTCCCAGCCGCCTGCCTCATTGATGAACCGCCGGTACTTCATCTCAGACCAAGTGCTCAGGTCCTCCCACTCGGGTTCCGGCTTCCCGAACCAAGGCTCTGTGAGAAAGCCCCCCGCAACAGTGCCGAAGGCCAGCAGCTTGACGCCGTGCTGTACGCACAGATCGCACATGCCCAACCGGGCACGCTGGTCGATGAGTGAGAAGCACACCTGGTTCGACACAACCTCTATGCCGCTGTGGAGCACGATGCGCAGGTGTGCGGTATCGAAATTGGTGAGACCCAAGTGGCGGATGAGCCCCTCTTGCTTCAACTCCTGGAGCCAGAACAAACAATCGAGCCAGCTTGGATCGGGGTAGTTCCATGCATGGAACTGCAACAGATCGATGTGATCAGTCTGCATGCGGTCGAGCGACCGCCCAACTGCGACGCGTACATCATCTCTTGTGATTCGCCCGGGGCTCGGCACCCACTTCGTCAGCAGTTGCACAGTGCCTGCTCCGTGTACACGCTGAAACAGGCCGGCGATCTCTTCCGCTGACCCATAGTGGTCGGCCATGTCAAACGTCGTCAGACCGACGTCGACATAGCGCGCCATCGCCGCAGCCGTGGCCTCCGCATCGAGAGCCTTGCCACCCCGCTCCATATCCGCGACCTGCCACAGTCCGGTTAGGACACGGGAGATCGTGAAGCCCGGCGCTAATTCGCAACGTTCTACGGCGGCTGTCATACGGTCAGCTACTCCGGTGGAAGTCTGGTGAAGATCTCGGCGAGATCCACGCCAGTCGCACGCAAAGCTCGCACCTCGCGCAGGTAGACGGCGGTCGCTACCACCATAACCGCGAGCCATATAGGTGTCGAATGAAAATACCAGGCCGTGACGCGTGCATTGAGATCCTTCCAGATGTGTACCACGAGGAAACCGCCAAGCAAGCCCGTACCCAACAGAGCCAGAGTCACTCGAGCCTTGCGCGAGTACACAACGCGCACGTCCCGGGCAAGTTCCGGATTGCGGATCGGCAGCACCAACACAGATAGGCACATCAGTAGGAAGTTCACCAACATCGATGTGACGAGGATGTCCACTCCGAGGAAGAAATCTCCAGCCAGGTGACTTCCGAGAATGCCAACCGACGCCATGATCCCGCTGAGCACTATGGCGACGTGGGGCGTGTGCCACCGCTGGTGAACGCTCGCGACCCGCCGGGGGAAGATCCCATCTTCCGCCCACGCGAACATCAGCCTCGAGACTGCAAGCAGCATTGCCGGCAGATCGTTGATCAGCGCAATGGCCGCGCCGGCCACAATCGCCACCGTCCAGCCGACCGGAAGCAAGTATCCCAGGAGTCCCGGGGCTGTGAGGTCCCGAATGGCGGACTCCTCGGCAATGTAGGCCCAGGGCACGGCGTGATACACTGCCGCGGTGAACAGCATGTAGAACGTTCCCACCGTGGCAATCGCTATCCCGATGGCAAGCGGCAGCGAACGGCCAGGATTTCGTGCTTCGCCTCCAGCTTGGGCGATGGAGTCGAACCCGATGAAGCTCGAGAAAAGGAGCGCAGCCGCTGCTAGAAAGACACCGAACCCAAACGGAGCCACCTCGGCCTCAACAACCACTCGACCCTCCCGCTCCAGCAACGCCGCGGCGAAGTCGCTGTGATCAAACGAGAAACCCGCGACGATCACCACGGCCCCTAAAACGAACATCAGAAACATCAGAGGTACGAGGGTCCGCTCGTAGAGCCGCACCCCACGTAGGTTGACGGCAACGAAGACCCACAGGAAGGTCAACGCCAAGCAGAGGCGTACTCCTCCCCAGTCCAATGCCACTGCCAGGGACTGAAGACCCAGCGCTGCGACGATATCTCGAAGGAAGGGAATCAAGACATACGACACCACCCCGATAGCGATGGAAAGGCCGAACCATTGGGAGAAGCTCGCCACGAAACCGAGGTAGGGATTGAGTGCCCGGCTCGCATATACATAGCTGCCGCCCGCTCTTGGCATCGCCGAGGCGAGGATGGCGTAAGCCAGTGCGGCGAGTACTGCTGGCATCGCAGCAAACAGGTATGCGGGAAGTACGTAGGGACCAATGCCGGGCACGTTCCTTTGAATCATGAACGGGATGACCGTGATTCCCGCTCCCATCATGGAGCAGATGCCCGTCGCCGCCAGACCCATCAGGCTCATGTCGCGGGACAAGCCGGTGGCGTCGGCGTTGGTGTCCTGAGGGTCGCTGTGATACCGACTCAAGGAACCCTCCTCTCGAAAATGGGGTGCAGGCCCAGAGCCGAATGCTTGGCCGTGAAGCTCCTACTCAACCCCGCAACGTGCGAGCGATCGCCCAACCTTTGAGTTCATTGAACTCGTGAGATCCAAAATGATGTGTTTGCGGACCGGATACGTCTATGGGTGACTCCGTCACCGACTATTGCGGCACGCTTCACCAGGCTGCTAGGAGTGTGTCGATCTGGGGCCGAACCAGACATCGCAACAGGTCCCGACTCGACATTGCAGGACCCTGTACCCTGGAGTAGAATCACGGAACCCCCACACAAGAGACTCCCTGCGGTGAGCGTAGGCAAATGAAACCGCGTTTCTTTCAGATAGCGATTGGAGGGAAGATGCACCGTACTCCACGGCTCCTGCCGAGGCTCGCGCCCTTGGTCCTATTTGTTCTGGCTACCCCGGACGATACCGCGCTGAGCCAGGGCGTGACCACTGCCGCAATGAACGGCATCGTCACCGCTCAAGACGGCACACCTCTCGTTGGTGCACAGGTGGTGGCCGTGCACCTACCCAGCTCCACCCAGTACAGAACGGCCGTCAGAACTGGCGGCATCTACAACATCCGCAACATGAGGATCGGCGGCCCCTACAGGGTCACGGTGACCTTCATCGGTTACGCTCCACAGGTAGAGGAGGAGGCATTCCTATCGCTGGGTCAAAGCCTCGAATTGGACTTCCAGATGGCTCCGCAGGCAATCCAGCTCGAAGCCATCAGGGTGACGGCGGAACAGGACGAGGTGTTGAACTCAGACCGGACCGGTGCGGCCACATTCATCAGTCCGGAACAGGTGATGCAGCTGCCATCCGTCAAGCGTAGTATCAGAGATCTGACCAGGCTGGACCCCCGCAGCGACGGTAACTATAGTTTCGGCGGCAGGAATTGGCTGTACAACAACATCTCACTGGATGGCTCCTACTTCGGTAACGCCTTCGGTCTAGATGACCCGGCGCCCGGCGGACAGACCAGCGCAGAGCCGGTGCCGTTCGATGCTGTAGAGCAGGTTCAGGTCTCGATCGCACCGTTCGATGTACGCGAGGGAGGATTCACTGGAGCCAATATCAACACCGTGACGAAGAGCGGCAGCAATGAGTTCCGCGGCTCGGCGTACACGTTCTTCCGCAACGAACAGTTGATTGGCAACAGGGTGCGCGGTACCGATGTCATAGCGAATCCCGATCTCACGTTCAATCAATCAGGCATCACGTTCAGTGGACCGATCCTTCGCGACAAGCTGTTCTTCTTCGTGAATGGTGAGATTGAGCGCAGGGACGATCCGGGCACCAGCTTCGTGGCGAGCACGGGCGGTACTCCGTCCTTCGGCGAGTCTCGCGTCGAGGCTTCCACGATGGACGCTATCCGTCAGCGTATGATCGACGTGTACAACTATGATCCCGGACCGTATCAGGGATACATACACGAGACGAACAACGACAAATTACTCGCGAAGCTCGACTGGAATATCAACGAAAACAACAACCTCACGTTTCGATACAACTTCTTGGACGCGCGGCGAGATCTCCCGCCGCATCCGTTCGTCCTGAGCTTCAACAACACAGGGCGCGGGCCCAACGAGAGCAGTCTCCCGTTCCAGAACGCTGGCTACAAGATCAACAACGAGATGCACTCTTTTGCACTGGAGCTCAACAGCCGCTCGAGGACGTTTGCCAATCGCTTCTTTGCCAGCTATAACCGCCTGCGCGACTTCCGCGAGCCCTTCAGCGACCCGTTCCCGACGGTCGAGATCGGGGAAGGCGGCGTCACGTACACTACGTTGGGTCATGAACCGTTCTCAATTCACAACATCCTAGACACGGACGTCCTGCAACTCACGAACAACTTCAGCTACTTCGCCGGTCGCCACGTACTCACGTTGGGCGCCAACTTCGAGACGTTCTCGTTCTTCAACTCTTTCAACATCTTTCGGCATGGAGTGTTCTTCCTGCCGGGGTCAATTGTTGGTGTGGGATCGACCTTCTCGACTCTGAACGAGTTCTTCACTGCGACGGATCCGAGTGATCCGATCGACTTTGGCGCCTACGTCACTCCAGAAACCGAACCATTCAAGGGAGAAGAGATCGACGTGGGTCAACTTGCGTTCTACGCGCAGGACGAGTTCCTGGTTCAGGATAACCTCAACTTGACGCTCGGTTTACGGCTGGACCTACCGATGTACTTCACCGATCCAGTGGCGAACCCGTTCTCGACGGGACTCACGGCACTCGACGAGAACGGCAACGCCGAGACGGTGAATCAAGCCAACCTGCCAGGCGCGAAACCTCTGTTCTCGCCGCGATTTGGCTTCAACTGGGATGTGAGAGGGGATAGGTCGACCCAGATCAGGGGTGGATCGGGCGTGTTCACGGGCCGAGTACCGTTCGTCTGGATCGGCAACGTCATCTCGAATCCCGGTGCAAACCCCAACCTGTACCCGAGCGCACCGCCGATATCTACTTCGGAAGATGCCGTGCTCCAGCAGTCGTTCGACCTCAACGCGATGGACCCCGACTTCACATGGCCCCAGGTGTGGAACACGAACTTGGCGATCGATCAGCAACTACCCTGGGATATGCTGGGCACGTTCGAGGTTCTCTACGGCAAGGACCTGAACGCGGTGTTCATGCGGAACGCCGATCTAGTAGCGCCGGTACGGACGCTGCCCGATGGACGGCCGTATTACGGTGGATTCGGCAACAACGAACTGAATCCCGACGGCGGCGGCGGCATCTACGTGCTGGACAATACGAGTGAAGGTTATCATGTGAACTTCACGGCCCAATTGCGCAAGGCGTTTGAGTTCGGATTCAACACCACACTCTCCTATACGTTTACCGAAGCCAAGAACCAGCTCAAGTCGACCGAAATCGCGAGCGTGCTGTGGCAGAACCAGCCCGTGACCGGCGATCCTAACAACCCGCAACTGAGCTTCTCCGAGTTCGGCAACCGGCATCGCATCGTAGCTGGGGCCAACTACGCACACGTCTGGTCGGAACTGGCAGCGACCGAGTTCGGGCTGTTCGTTGAGGTGGCGGAGGGCAACCGGTTTGCAGGGGCAGGCGGCAACAGGTACTCGTTCCTCTACTCTGGTGACGTGAACGGAGACGGATACGGTGGCAACGACCTGATCTTCATTCCTGCCAGCCAGAGTGACATCATCTTCGATCCCTATGATGATGCGAGTGGGAACACCGTGAGCCCTCAGCAGCAGTGGCAGGCGTTCGATTCGTTCATCGAACAGGATAGCTACTTGAGCTCGCACCGCGGCCAGATCGCCGAGCGGTTTGGTGCGCTGAATCCGTGGTTCTACAACATCGACCTGAGAGTGCTGCAGGACTTCGCTATCTCCGCGGGAGGCCAACAGCACGCGTTCCAGTTGAGCGTGGACATCCTCAACGTCGCGAACCTCATCAATTCCGACTGGGGCGTCAGAAAAGTAGCCAGCGTCGCTGCGACGTCTCCCCTCGAATTGGTGCGATTCGACGCCAATGGTGCGCCGGTGTTCAACTTCAAGGGCGGTATGGGCACGCAGACCTTCATCGACGATCCAGGATTGCTCTCCCGGTGGCGGATGCAGATCGGCTTGAAGTACTTGTTCAACTAGCCCCTGATCAGCATGGCGAAATAGGGGCCCCGACTGAGTCGGGGCCCCTCGTTCGTGCCCTATTTGCAGCTGCATCGGCGAGGCGCGTGGGTAGTCCAAATCCATCAGTCTCTGCTGGGCACGCGCAACTGCTCGACTGGACAAGAGTCATCGGGCGATTCTCGGTGATTGCCGCGGTGTGTCCCGAGATCGGCTTCCGCGACGTCAAGCGGCTGATCCGGACGGTGATCGAGCGTGTGCAAACACATGCATCACGGTCGGTCTACGACGAACGGGTGCTATTTAGGTACATTTGATCATCCATATTCCAAGATGGAGGGCAGTTCATGGCGAGATCGACCCCGCAGACACAAGCGAAACGAAAACGTGAACTTTCCAAGCAAGAACAACGCAAGGCCAAACAAGAACGACGCGCGCTGAGGAAAGAGCAAAAGGCTCAGAACGGAGGCAGCTCAGTTCCGGCTGGGCAGGATCCAGACCTCTACGGGATTGTTCCCGGCCCTCAGCCACCTCGCGAATAGCTGGGGATGACACCTGCCCCCTTCAGGGGGTAGGTACCGCCTCAGAATCACACGAAGCTACGACCGCTCCGGGATCTGGTTCGGTCGTGGCAATATCTCGGTGCCTCCCTGTGAGCCCTCGAAGCCGGCTCGGAATGTCCGGTGCGCGGAGTGATTCTCGCACCTGCTGATTCCCATCTGAGAACACTGCACGTCGCACAACACAAATCGGCTAAGGTACGATCCCCTGCACCACCGACTCCACGATCTCATACATCATCTGCGTCCCACGCCGCACATTTTCAACCGAGATGCGCTCGTTGTTTCCATGTACTCCGGGGCTGTCCGCGACAGGAACCATGGAGGGACTGAAGCCGTAACTCGTGATGCCGATCTCACGGAAGAAGTGACTGTCCGTGAATCCCGTGGAAACGCTGGGAATGACCGAAACGCCCGGGAAATGTCGCTCTGCGACCGTGGTCATCGCTTCGTAGAGATCCGTGTCCGTCGGCGACACGGCGGGAGCAAAAGCCATCAACACATCGATGTCCACTGCAGGGTCATTAATGACGCTCCGCAACTCGGTCACGAACAAATCGGGGTCTTGGTCGGGCAACATCCGACAGTCGATCTGTGCGGACACTTCGGGCGGAACCACGTTGATCTTGTTGCTGCCTTCCAGCATCGTGATCGAACAGGTGTTTCGTGTAAGCGCATGCAGGCTTTGGTTTTCGATCTGGAGCTCGAGCAGTGCCTCGGGATCCTGCACCGTTTCCGCCATGTTGACGTATCGACTCCGCCACGGCTCGGGCGCACGGTCAGCCAAGCCTTTGAAATACGTGTCCACGGCGGGAACGATGCGTGGCTCGAAGTTGTGGTTCTGGATGTTGTACAGTGCACGTATCAGCCGATTGACCGACGACATCACGCGCGGAGACGATCCGTGGCCGGGCGTTCCAATGGCCGTAATCTCTAACCAGATCGGTACCTTCTGGGTTACCTCAACTCCAAATTGCATGAATTCGCCGGCCACGCTTCCACCGCCCCCCTCGTTGAGCAACCAGCCGACATTCTCAAACAGCTCGGGCCGATTCTCGACCAACCATCCCGCACCGAAGAATCCGCCGGCTTCTTCGTCGGCAGTGGCCATGAAGATTACATCGCGATTGAGCGGCACGGAGGCGCGATGCAACGCCAGGAACGTTTGCAGGTGAAAGATGCCGAGAGTCTTTGTATCCAGTGCACCACGACCGTAGATGTGTTCGTCCTCGATCGCACCGGACAACGGGGACATATTCCAATACTCTTCGTCGGCCGGGACTACGTCGGTGTGGTGGAGCAGGACTAGGGCGGGCTCGTCTCCGCCCTCGAGAATCGCCCAGATGTTCCCCCGCCCCGGGGCCGACTCGGCGGTTTCGTAGGGAATCCCCTCCGCCTCGAATATGGCGGCAAAGAACGCCACTGCCCGAGTTTCGTTACCAGGCGGATTGATCGTATTGACCCTGAGATACTCTTGCACTCGTTCCACGGCTTCGTCGCCGAGCGCTTCGAAACTCACTTGCTGCGCAAGCGCATCGGGCAGTGCTATCGCACTGCACACAACGAGCAAACCTAACGTTCGCAACATTCACTCACTCCGTGTCCAGAAGGAATCTTTGCAGACCGCGACGAGCGCCGTTCTCGGCGATACGAACTTACCCGGCCCAACACCGTTGGATCGCCGCTTTGAGGGAGTCCGGGATGCTATTCAATCTCGGATACTCAACTGGTCCGTAGCGGCACAACTATACAGAGGCGGCACTGCAAAAGCGAGCAGCGAATCTGTGACAAGATTCACAAGCAACTGGACCCGTCATGGAGAGACTGACCGACAATCAGTAGTTAACTCTCAAACGAAGAGCCGAGGAACGATCTCCTCGGCTCTTCGCAGGGGATCCGTGTGTGTCAGCGGCCGTTCATCCGCCGCTACAGGGAGAGACCTCCGGATGGGCAGTCCAAGTGTCGAAGACCTCTCCCGCCGTCCGCAACTCCACATCGGTTGTTTCTCCGGGCAGCACATCCGTTCGCTCCGTTGGGCCCAGCTCGGTGCCGTTAGACAGGTGGACCTCGACTCGAACGGCACAGAGCGTCTGTTGGGTCGTGTTCTCGACCGTCCCCACGAAGGCGTTGGACGCGGGATTGAACGACAACACGAGCCTCGCTCCGTTGCGCGTCGCGTCCCAGGTTTCCCGGAGTCCGATGTACTCGCCCGAACCCTCTCCCTCTTTACTGAGCGCGTGTTCACCGCCCTCGCCATGCTCGCCGCGCTCGGCGCTGGCATGTTCACCGGCTCCCTCGGTGCTCGCGTGCTCGCTTGATTCCGCTGGACTCGCGTGCTCACCGGTTTCCGCCGTCGCGACCGATTCACCCGCCTCCTCGGCGCCCGCGTGCGGGGCCGGGGAACACGCGGCGATCCCAAGGGACGCGGTCACTACTGCGAAGATCGCAAGCCACCCGCAAGTTGATTCCCTCATAGTCTGATCGCTCCAATGGTGCCCAGGCATGCTACGCGCCGGGTTGAGTGCCGTTCTTCCGAATCGTGATAGCAAGGTAAGGTAACGTCGCTTCACTTCGCGGTCTCGCCGAGCTACTCAGCCCTCAGTGCCTCGATTGGGTCCAGGGAGGCCGCCCGCTGCGCAGGGTACGCTCCGAAAAGAGCTCCAATGGCAAAGGCAGAGAAGAGCCCCACTAGTAGGGCAAGGCCGTTGATAGTGGTGTGCCACTCGGTGCTCTCCCCCACCACCCAGGCCACGGTGGAACCGGCGATCACGCCCAACGCTCCCCCTGCAGCGCCCAAAAAGAGCGACTCTAGCAGGAACTGCGTGAGAATGTCCCTGCGGCGGGCTCCTACAGCTACTCGCAAACCAACCTCGTTCCTCCTCTCTCGCACTGCCAGGAGCATGACTGAGAGGACACCTACGCCGCCGACCAGCACGGCCACGGCGCCGAGGCCCAGGATCATACGCCGGAACGACGCCACGGTCTGGAGACGGGCCGCCAGGACCAATCGCTGATTCTGGATGGCAAAATCGTCCGCGCGGCCGAGCTCGACTGTCCGGTGGCGTGTTCTGAGGATATCGGCAATCTGGGCTGCAGCGTGCTGCATGCGATCCGCGTCCCTCACCTGGACGTAGATCATGTTGATGTAATCGACGTTGAACACCCGGCGGAGGGCGCTTCGGATGGGGATGACGACCTGGTTGTCTTCCTCGGAGAGTCCGTCCACCGTGGTGCCCTTGCTTTCCAGAACGCCAATGATCTCAAACGACGTTCTTCCAACACGAACCGTCTTGCCGATAGGATCTTGGTCAGGAAAGAGAAGCTCCCGCACCCTAGCCCCCAGCACGACCACGCGGGCAGACATTTGGTTTTCGTCTCGAGTGAAGTACCGGCCCGACACCGTTCGAAAATCACGGACCTCCTCATATTCCGGCGTGGTGCCCCGTACAGTCGTCATGGTGGAAACCGTCCCATGCTTGACTCGGCGAGGCCTATCCTGGGACGGTGCAACGAGAGTCACGTCGGGAGCGCCTACCCGCACGGCTTCCGCGTCCTGCAACACCAGCGTGGTCACCTTGGCGGTGGTTCGCTGCCGCCACGGCACTCTGCTCGCGTCACCGGCACTCACGATGAGCAGGTTGCGACCTAGGGCCTCGATCTCACTGATCACCTGCTGCTCGGTGCCCTCACCAACCGCCGTCATCACCAACACGGCCCCAACTCCTACCGCCATGCCGGAGAGGGCAAGAGCCGTCCGAACGCGGTGGCGGAGGAGTGCCTTGGTGGAGAGTAGGAGATTGCGGGCCAGTCTCATCTCACCGGACGCCTTACTCCCGTAACGTCGTGGCTGGTTCCAACTGCGATGCCCTGCGTGCGGGAGCCACACCCGCGATGAGTCCCACGACAACAGCCGCACCCAACCCTAGAGTGGCCGCTTCCCACGGCATGATGCTGGGAATCTCCATCCCTTGAGCGACGAGTGCGAGCGCGCCGGCAGCCACCACCAGCGCGAGCAGGCCTCCCGACGCCGTCACCAGCGACGACTCGAGAAGGAACTGGACCCATATGTCCCGAGCCCTTGCCCCCACGGCTTTGCGAAGCCCGATTTCGCTGCGCCGCTCGTTCACTCCCATGAGCATCAGGTTCGCCACCACGATTCCGCCGATCAGAAGGGATATACCAGCCACGAGCGGCAAGAGCAGGGTGAACACCCGATTCATGGAACCCACCATGTCCCGGACTTGTACCGGCGTGATCATGTGAAAATCGTTGGGCTCGTCTTCCGCTAGGGCGTGGCGTTCGCGGATGAGGCCAGTGATGGCTACTACGGCGGCGTCGAGATCCGCATCATTCTCGGCCAGGATTTTCGCGGTCCCGATGTAGTCCACATTCATCAGCCTGCGCATCGCGGTTGTGTACGGGACGATCACCTCGTTGTCCCGATCCCATCCGTGCGGGTCGATACCCATGGAGTCCAACACTCCGATGACCTCAAACGGCACGTTCC
>JBDHKN010000059.1:0-30864 GCA_039586365.1 Gemmatimonadota bacterium
GGGGCTGGGGGGCCGGCTTTGGACGACATACCGGACGACGCGAACGATCTGCTGTCTAGCGGATCCATTGGGGTGTCGGAGTTGGTGGGTTCGCTCGGCTACGGGCGGGAGATCCTGGGCTTCCGGGCGGGAATCGTGGGGAAAGCGATCGAGCAGCGTGTGGGAGGAGAGCGCGACGCGACAGTCGCCATCGATGTCGGGGTCGTGCGGAACCTGTGGGGCGTCACCTTGGGGGCGAGCGCCCAGAACCTGGGATGGGGCTTGCGCATCGGCGGCGGGGATCTGCCGCTACCGTCCCGGGTCACGCTTGGGGCTGCAACCCGGAGCCGCCCAGTCGGCCCGCTGGACGTGCTCGTCACGACGTCCGTGAGCCGCCGCAGGGACGGTGAGATCATTCCGGCAGGAGGCTTGGAGATCGCGTGGTGGCCCATCGTGGGCCGTACGTTCATAGGCCGCGTTGGCGCACGGCGGGTGCCGGGGGATGGAGCGAGTCCGGTGACTTTCGGTTTTGGGTTCCGCGCCGATGACCTGACGGTCGAGTACTCGTTCGAGGAATTCGATGCGCCCGGTGCCGCACACCGACTGGGTGTGCGGTGGCACTAGGGTGCGCAAGGTGACGCAAGCAAAATTCCACAATCGCTGTTTTGACAACGGCCACAGGCGACCTCTGATTCTCTGCTGCTGGCCTATGGGTCGGCGGCGGAAACCCTTGTGAAACCGCGACGCAAGGCGGAAAAGCCAATGTCGTCTACGACTACCGTCCCTGCCACAACGCGGTCGAACAAAAAACTGACGGCCTGCAGTCTCACCACGTCGAATCGCGGGTTCGCGGTGACGAAATCCCGCAGCAAGATGGAATAGCTTTGGAGGATCAAGTCGAAGTTGTCTGTGAAGCGCTGGCTCTCCTGATCTTTCCGCCTGAGAATACTGATCTCGAGGGGTCTCCGGATTGGACCGTAGCGACTGAGCGGCACGCGGGCGGAATCGCCATCGCTGTCTAACGCTACCACTGTCAGGTCAATTGGCTCGGTGTCATCCGCCTCATCGTCCTTGCGATCGCGCGACGATCGGTCCCGGTCGCGCGCTTCCGCTTCGTCGGTCGCGGTGCTGTCGCGTTCCGTTTTCCGAGGACTTGGCTTGTCCTTGGTCGCCGCCAGCAGGAAATCGAGGGAGGTGCCGGGGTTAAGGCCCCAGTCCTGTGGGAGACCTGTTGGCAGGTTCACTGTATATGATGCCGGCTCAGCTAGCGTGTCGGGCTTCCCCTGAATCTCGTTGTTCCAACCCAGCCAGACTGCCTGGTTCTCCTGAGAGCTCGAAGTGTTGGAACGATTGCTGGAGCGCAACATGAGCTTCGACTCGCGCCAGCGTCCCAGACTGTCACCCTGCAGCCTGACCCCCGGTGTCGAACCGGTTGTGATGTCAATGTCTTCCTCGAAGGTCGCCAGGGGGCGGAAGCTGCTCGTCTGAAACCGGGTAATGTACATCGTCTTGGGGAGCCAGCCACCAATCACGCGATGGTCCCGAAACATGGGGAGGTAGCGGTCGTCATCGTGGAGCGTAGCCTCCAAGAACCCTGCGATGTAGAGCTTGCCAAACTCACGCTGCTCTTCGGGCGTGATTAGCGGCCGGAGATCGAGAATACGACCGCTGCGGGGCCCGCTGTCCTTGTTGTTCCAGATCGTGTTCCACTGGCCGTGGTTGGCTCGATACACGTAGGCCGCAGCCTTGAAGTATGGGGTATCGTGATCGGTGAACTGGATGCGGTGATACAGTCGCAAGCCGTGGAAACTCGACACGTCACCGTCGTGTGAGCCGTGGAAGACCAGGTAGTTCACGTTCTCGACCGGCACTGGGCGACCGGTCGGGAGATACTGCCCGTCTACCGGTGCGATGGCGATGATCGATCGGATGTCGAAGTCGAAAGCGAACTTTACCGACGCGTCGTCCGGGTAGTAACTGAGCCGGTTGAACGCAGCCGCGTGGCCCACGGCTTCTCCTCCCCTCGAGTGCCCGATCAGTGCAATCCGTCCCAGATCGACCTTGCCGTAGAACGGATTGTCTTGAGTCGCGTTGAACTCGCGCCAGGCCTCCAGGTGCTTGAGCAGCAGCCAGCCCCGTGCATCGTTTTCTCCCCGCACGCCACCGTTCACGAAGTTCATGTCCACCGAAGTCAGGATGAAACCACGGCTGGCCAGCAGCTCGCCGAGGTACCCATACCCCGGATCGGAGAAATCTCGCGGGTTGTGGTTTCCATGGACGATCAGGACCAGAGGAAACGGGCCCGCACCGTCCGGATACCACACGCGGCCGTTCAGCGGGAAGTTCTTGGGCTCGAAGCCCCAGTACTTGTTTCGCTCCTTGGCGCTTTCGCCCAGACTGATCAGCTTCGAGGCGTCTACGGACTCTGTCGTGATGGTCACCGAATCACGGAATTCAGCGCGCCGTCGGTCGGTCCCGCTACCGTAGTAGAGGGTACGCACCACATGTTGACCGGGTTGCGCCGGGTTGGGAGCGTCCAATAGTTGGCGGGCGAGTACGACATCGGCGTCACTGGGGGTGAGTTTGAGTGCGGTGCTGCACGCGGCAAGGCCTCCCACCGCGAGCACGAAAATAGCCAGTTTCCCGAGTCGAATCATCTGATCCTCTTTCGCCGGGGCGTCCTGGGCCACTTCACACCTTCGTCCTGATGAAATCCTGAAACCGTGGGTAACCGGAGAACAGCAGCAAGTCTACATTGGCGTGCACCGCTTCGTCGAATTGGCATCCCTCTCCGTGGGCCTGCCTGAGCGGCGGCACGACGCGCTCGCGCTCGCCGAGTATCGCCGCCATGTGATTTCACGGGACTCGGTATCGCGGCTGGTGTTGTTCAGTCGGTCCCGTCGGCGATTTCTGCAAGCGCTGCCGCCAGCAGGACGAGCTGCTTGGTCGCGAGCCGCGCCGGCTCGATCTCGGCCCACTCGCTCAGCGTGTGCTGATCACCACCGACCGATCGACCCACGGATATGGCCGGGATCCCCCGCACGACTCCGGCATTGGCGTCGGTAGATCCGGAGGCGCGTGCCGGCGATCTACCTCGGAAGTCGAAGCCGAGGTGCTCGAGCACGTCCACCGCGGTCTGCACTACAGGGTGACGACGGCGATCGGCGAGGTCCTCGGGCCTTCCTCCAGCCTCATTCTGCACGATAAACTCCCGCCGGAACCCGACTCGTTCTGCAGTGGCCACGCGACTGCACGTGTTCACTATGGCCGTGTCGAGTTCCGCCAGGATGAGAGGATCGACCGTACGCAGGTCCACCGTGAACGATACTTCCTGCGCTATCGCGTTGACCACATGGCCTCCCCGCAATATCCCCACGTTGTACACTGCGCTGACCGGCGCGTCGGCGGCTGGCAACGGAATGTCGTAGATGTCGGTGATGCACCGCGCGGCGGCCCTGGCCGGATGCGGCTTGCCGCGCGACGAGTTGGTGTGGGATCCCTCTCCGGTGAACACCATGCGCGACCAGTAGATACCCAAGGCACCGTAACTGACGGCTCCCAACCCGCCGTCAATGGCGATCAACATGTCAGCGGCACCGGGATTGTGGTCCAACCAGTGGGACATGCCAATCAATCCGATCTCTTCCTGTACGGTGCCGATGAAGATGATGTCACCTTTGGTTTTCACCTCGGCGGCGTTGATCGCTCGCGCCGCTGACAACATGTTGGCCACCGCGTTGCTGTTGTCGAAGACTCCCGGTGCGCGGAGAATCCCGCCCTCACGCTGTACCGTGACGTCGGTGTCCATCGGATGCACGGTGTCTAGATGCGCTGCGAACACTACGGTCGGGCCGATCCCGGTACCGGGCCGCCGCGCAATGACATTCCCGATGGAGTCGGTCGTCACTGCGAAACCCATGCTCTCCAATTGGGTGCGAACGTAGGCTCCGCGTTGCTGTTCCATCTGTGATTTTGCCGGAATCTCGGTGATCCTGATCCACTCACTCACCTGCGATTCGAAGTTGTCGTCCACGTAGCGCAGAGCGTCGCGCACCGCTGGTACCGCGACCAGATCGGGCGAGAACCTGGTCGGATAGAAACTCTGTGCGACGACAGTCGGGGTCATCCCGACAAGCGCAGCGACCAGCAGCGGAGCATGATGGCGCATCGGACATCCTCGTGAGTGGTAGAGACTCGCGAAAGCTAGCGCGGGACCTCTGCTCCCGCGAGCGCAGATATCTCGCAAGTTATGCGAGGCAACAAGGGCACAGGACGCCCGAAATCGAGAGGTTCCGCGGATACCCGCACAATTCCGCGTCAGCCGGTGGCCCTGAATTGTGCCGGCGACTCTATTACACTATGATCTCTAACATGCCCACCGGCACACCCGACCTCAGCAACGAAGCCTCTAATCTCAAGCGCTCGGTAATGCGCGAGCTACTGCGCTTTGCAGTAGATCCTGAGATCATCTCGTTTGCCGGGGGCCTGCCGGCCAGCGAATTCCTGCCGCTGCAAGGGCTGAGGGAATGTCTGGATACTGTACTCGCTCGCGACGGGGCCCGCGCCCTGCAGTACAGCCCAATGCTCGCAGCGCTGCGATCATGGATCGCGGACTACATGGGGACGCGCGGTGTCTCGTGCACGCCCGATGAGGTCTTCATCACTAACGGCAACCAGCACGGGCTCGCCATCCTGTCGCGCATGTTCCTCGATCCCGGTGACACTGCCGTCATAGAAGAGGTGACGTTCACCGGAATACACCAGGTTACCTGCGGTCGCAGTGCAGCAGTTCGCACGGTCCCCACCGATCTCGAGTCGGGCGTAGAGGTGGAGGCCTTGGAACAGGCGTTCCGCCAAGCGCCGCGTCCCCGCATGGCGATTCTGGTCACCGACTTCCACAATCCCCTTGGGGTCAGCATCGCAGCTGCAAATCGAGCGCGAGTGGCTGAGTTAGCGGCGGAATACTGCGTGCCGGTGATCGAGGACGATCCGTATGCTCCGCTGCGGTTCAGAGGGGATGCTGTACCACCCCTCAAGGCCTACGACAGGGCCGGGATGGTGTTTTACTTGGGCTCGTTTTCCAAGATGCTTGCGCCGGCCCTGCGCTTGGGCTGGATCGTGGCCCCTGCGGAGTTGATGTCCAACATCACGACGCTGCGGGAGTCGCTGGATCTCGAATCCTCGACGCTGTATCAGCGTGCTGTGGCTGAATTCCTGGACCGCGGCTTGCTCGCACCGCACCTCGAGGCGATCACCGCCGCTCATTGTATCCGCTGCAATACCCTGCTCGAGGCACTGGACGAGCATTTCGGTGACCTCGCTCAGTGGAGCAAGCCAAACGGCGGTGTCTTCGTGTGGGTCTCTCTGCCGGAACAGCTGGACACCACGGCAATGTTCCACCCGGCCATCGAACGCAGGGTCGCCTACATCCCCGGTGCCGTCTTCTCCGTTGATGGCAGCACCAAGAACGCGATGCGCCTGAACTTCAGCAATGTGCAGCCGGAAGCGATCCGCGAAGGCATGGGTCGTCTATCCGAGGTCATCCATACGGCCATGTGACAACCATGCGAATACCAGACTTCGCGTATCACCGACCCGCAACACTAGCCGAGGCGTGCAACCTCGGCCGGACGTACGGCGACCAGGCGCGTTTTCTCGCTGGCGGCACGGAAGTCCTGGTCGACCTGAGACAGAAACGCTGCGTCCCGGAACATGTGATCGCACTCGGGTCGGTGCCAGACCTCAACCACATTCGAGCTGACGAAGATCTTTTGCGTATCGGCTCGATGGTGAAACTCGAGGAGATTGCCGAATCTGCCGCCGTGAAGCGGTTCTTTCCCGCACTGTGCGAGGCGGTCGTGCACATCGGTTCGGTGCAGATCCGCAGCCGCGCAACGATTGGCGGTAACTTCTGTGGTGCAGTCCCGTGTGCCGACACTCCACCGGTGTGCATCGCTGGTGACGCCGCGCTGCGGCTGGTTGGTGTGGATGGTGAACGCACCCTGCCAGCCCAGGAGTTCTTCCAAGCGCCCCGGCAGTCGGTGCTGGATCCGGATGAACTGCTGGTCGAGATCCTGCTACCGCGGCAGCCCGAGTCGTCGGGGGTGAGCTACCAGCGGTTCTCCTTGCGCAGTGGGTCAGCTTTGGCAGTCGCCTCAGTGGCCGCCCGGATCGTGCTGGAAGGTCCCAGCATTGCGGCCGCAACGGTGGTGCTGGGAGCCGTGGCGCCGATCCCGCTGCCCGCGCTCCAGTGTGCCCGGCTGCTGGAGGGGCAGCGACCGTCCGCGGAGCTGTTCAGCAGCGCTGCCGAACGTGCTGCGGCGGAGGCGCAACCCATCAGCGATATACGGGGGAGTGAAGCCTTCAGGAGAGAACTGGTTCAAGTCCTCACAAGTCGGTCGTTGCGGGAAGCCACGGCACGGGCGGGGGGAGGTGTACAGTGAGTGTCGCGTCACTGGTGTCACTCACGGTCAATGGCCAGATGCGTACGGTGGCCGTACAGCCGGGGACGACCTTGCAGCGGGTCCTGCGCGACGACTTGGGCCTGACAGGTACCAAGAACGGCTGCGAAATAGGTGATTGCGGCGCGTGCACGGTGATCATGGACGGTCGCCCGGTCACCGCCTGTCTGGTGTTGGCTGCCGAGGCAGCTGGCAGTGAGATCACGACGATCGAAGGCCTGGCGCAACACGGCGAGCTGCACCCGCTGCAGAAGTCGTTTATCAAGCACGGCGCCATGCAGTGTGGTTTCTGCACCCCTGGAATGATCTTGGGGGCAAAGGTCCTCATCGATCGCAATCCGGATCCCACCAGAGCCGAAATACTCACGGCACTGGGCGGTAACCTGTGTCGCTGCGGTTCGTACACGCGGATCATCCGTGCCGTACAGGGCTGGAAGGAATTCAGCGACGTGGGGCTCGATACCGCTCCTCGCGGCGACGACGAACGGGACCAGGTGCGGGACCTCAGCGTGGTGAGTCACGGCGTGACTCGTTATGACGCACCAGACAAAGTCACTGGGAGGGCGAAATACACGGCTGATTTCCAGCTCCCCGGTATGGTCTATGGGAAGATCCTCAGGAGTCCCATCCCCCACGGCATCATCCTTCGAATCGACACGCGTCGGGCCAGGGAACTCCCTGGCGTGCTGGCAGTCATTACCGGAGCAGACGTTCCGGAAACTCGCTATGGGGTGAGCCCCGCCCGGTACGACGAGCACGTTCTCGCCAAGGAGCGCGTGCGTTACGTGGGGGACGAGGTTGCAGCTGTCGCTGCTCTAGATGAAGCGACGGCGGAGCGGGCGTTAGATCTCATCGACGTGGAGTACGAAGCACTCCCAGCAGTCTTCGATCCCGCAGCCGCGGTGCAACCCGGAGCCCCACTCGTACACCCCGAGAACCCACGCTACGCCAACAACATCAACACGCGAGTGGAGTGGGACTTCGGAGATGTCGAGCAGGGTTTCGCTGCCGCCGACCACATCCGCGAGCAGCGTTTTGTCGGTAACCGTCCGTACCAGAACCCCATCGAGCCGCATGCTGCCATCGCTCGCTGGGAACACCACGGTGAGAGATTGACTGTGTGGTCGTCCACCCAGACGCCGCACTACCTGCAGCACATGATCTCGCGCGTGTTCGACATACCGATGGGCAACATTCGGGTGATCCGGCCCGCTGTCGGCGGTGGCTTCGGTGGCAAGGCAGAAACGACGCCGCTGGAGCTGTGCTCGGTCATTCTCGCCAGGATGACAGGCCGGCCGGTGATGATGCAGTACTCGCGAGAGGAGATGTATTACCACTTCCGGGGCCGTCACAAGCTGTACATGGATCTCAAGATCGGGGTCAAGCGGGACGGTACCATCACGGCGGTCCAGTCGCGGGTCTATCTGGACGGGGGAGCTTACACGTCTTTCGGCGTGATAACGGCCTACTACGCGGGCGCTATGTTGCCGACGCTGTACAAGTTCCCCAACTACAAATACGACGGCTGCCGCGTCTATACCAACCTGCCGGCGAGTGGTGCGATGAGAGGCCACGGAGTGCCGCAACCGCGGTTCGCCTTTGAGTCGCTGCTGGACATGATAGCCGAGGATCTCGGCTTGGATCCGTTCGAGATCCGCCTGCGCAATGCCATGGAGCCGAACACGCGAACCTGCAATGGTCTCGACATCTCGTCTTGCGAGTTCACGGCCACTCTCGAGCGTGCCAGGGATGAGTCGGACTGGAGGAACAAGAAGGGACGCTTGCCGCCGGGTCGGGGAATCGGAGTCGGCTGTGGTGGCTTCGTCTCGGGGGCGGGTTACCCGATCTACCGCTCCGAGTTCCCGCACTCAAACGCGATCATCCGCGTGCACGAAGATGGTCGCGCCGTTTCGCTGCACATCCTCGCCTCCGAGATCGGACAGGGCAGTGACACTGTACTGGCCCAGATCGCTGCGGAAGAACTGGGTATACCGTACGACTGCGTCTGGGTCGTGGAATGCGATTCGGTCCTGAGCCCACTCGATCTCGGTTCGTACTCGAGCCGCGTCACCTTGATGGCGGGAAACGCCGTCAGGATGGCTGCTGCAGACGTCAAGGCGAAGCTGCTGGCGGTGGTCGCTCGACAGCTCGACCGCGATCCTGCCGGCCTCGAGGTAGCCGACGGGCGGATCTTCGTCCCTGGGGATCCGGCAACAGCAGTGGGTTGGGACGAGGCTGCTCGCACTGCGTTTGGACAGTCAGGGCCGCTGGTCGGCACGGGCTACTACAGCCCTCCCGAAGCTCTGGGTGGGGGATTCAAGGGGAGCACTGTGGGCACCTCGCCCGCCTACAGTTTTTCTACTGCGGTGTGTGAGGTCAGTGTCGATCTGGAAACCGGCTACGTACGGGTGGAACGGTTTGTGGACTTCAGTGACGCCGGCACTGTCGTCAATCCGGTGACCTTTCACGGCCAAGTCGAGGGCGGGATCATCATGGGCCTGGGTGAGACGTTACTCGAGGATACGGTCATTGGCCCAAACGGTGTGATCACAAATCCCGATCTTCATGGTTATCTAGTCCCTACTATCGGCGACGCACCGGAGATCCGTTCCGCGGCAGTCGAAAGCTACGAACCCCGCGGTCCGTTCGGTGCCAAAGAGATCGGTGAAGGTTGCCTGCTTCCGGTGTTGGGTGCGATCGGCAACGCGATCTACGACGCGTGTGGTGTGCGCGTGACAGAGCTGCCCATTACCCCGGAGAGAATCCTGCTCGGGCTCAAGAACCGCAAGGCTTAGCTGACGGGTCTGTCGCAGCTCCACCGAAAACGTTGTGCAGTTCTCTTGTCGTTGGTGAGTAACGGGCCCGTGGGACTATTCCACGTAGCACGTTAGCGAACGTCCGTCCGGCCGGAGCAGCTGCAGCACGATTGATTTCGCGCGCATCGTTTGTGTTTCTCTCGCTAGCGAGAGACGCGCAATCCAGTCATCTTTCGCGGGAAAATGTTATTACCCACGAGCAATGTAGTCGACACGATCACGGCCAGGCCGCCCAGGCACCGACCGCGAGCCACCAGTCGACGACTTGCCCGCGAACTGCGCCGCCGGGCCGACTTCCTTTGTTCGGCAAGTACGGCGCTTTTTTTATAGGAGCCTTGAGGGGACACCTATGACAGCAACGCAGACGATGTTTCCCAGAGCGAGGATTCCCTACGGGACCTGGGGGAGTAGCTACTTCCCGGCCTGGCAAACGTCGGCGCTGGCTGAAGTCAACATCGGCCAATTCGCCGGCGAAGCCATGAACCGGATCTTGGGTCTGCGACGGGTACCCAAGACAGAGTTGGATTACTTGATCATCGGATCGACCATCCCATGGCACTGGAAGTTCTGGAACGCGCCTCTGGTAGCGCACTGCATGGGACATAGGATCTCCGGTTATCACGTTGAGCAGGCCTGCGCCACCGGTCTTCAGGCAGCCTTGTTGGCGGGTGCGGAGGTGCAGACCGGAGCGAGTGACGTCGTCGGGGTACTGACCTTCGACCGAACCAGTGACTCACCCGTGGGTGTGTTTCCGGAGCGCCGCGCGCACCAACGCACCATGGCCATAGCCGACGTGTGGGACAACTTCGGTTTCGATCCGGCGACCGGCAACGCCATGATCGCCGCGGCCGGGATTGCGGCACGCAAGTACAAGACCGATAGGCGTGAAGTGGATGAGTGTGCGTTCCACCGCTACGATCAATATTTCGCAGCCAAGGACGCCGGTTTTCTAGACCGGGTGCTGGTTCCCCTCGAAGTGTTGAACGTGCAAGGCCGCTTCCTCGGCCGCATCGACGACGATTACGGTGTGCGCATGCTGACGCGCGATGGACTGCGGGCCATGCCCGAACTCGACACTTGTGTGACTGGTGGCGGGCAGACCCACGCGTCCGACGGGATGGCGACCTTGCTGGTCACCAGTCGGGAACGGGTGCGCGACCTGAGTCCCAAGCCCGAGGTGGATATCCAGTTCATGGCCAAGACCGAGCTGCGCGTGCATCCCAGTCTCATGCCCGAAGCACCCGCACTGGCCGTCCAGAAGTTGTTGGCGAAGTGTGGCCTGACCATGGCTGACATCGCCGTGGTCAAGAACCACAATCCGTTTGCGGTCAACGACGTGATCTTCACCAAAGTAACGGGCTACGACTGGCACAACATGAACAACACTGGCTGTCCCTTGGTGTGGGGCCACCCACAAGGACCGACTCTCACGCGAGTTCTCATCGAGGCGTTGGAGGAGGCTGTCGCTTTGGGTGGTGGCCACGTTCTGATCTTCGGTTGCGCCGCCGGCGACATCGGGATCGCGGCCATCCTGAAGGTTTCCTAGGGAGGAAGAGCTAAATGACGACTGCAATGAGGGATGCAACCCTCCAAACAATAGGGCTGGGGAGCGTTAGCGACATTTTCCGTGGTGGCAAACTTCCCGCCGACGCAGGCGACTTGGTCGACAAGGTCTTCGGCAAGGGCGCCAAGCGGGGGTCAATGGTGATTTCCGGAGCCAACGGGATCGTCGGTGCTGGGAAGACGATGCAACTCGGCTCCCGACTGCAACCCTTCGATGTCCGGATGGTGGCGCTGGACTTTCCCAACGCACCCGACGGGATCGGAGGACAATACCCCGGTTTGGTGCAGGCCTTCGGCCCGGATGGCGCCAGCCAAGTCATGACCAACATCGTACGGCTCAGCTACGACGGCAAACAGCTACCGAGCGAATTGAACAACTTGAAGCCGCGCTTTCTGCTGGAGGCGATTCCGGAAATACTGGCCATCAAGCGAGCGCACTACGAGATCTTCCGCGCGACTTTTCCCGGTATCGAGATCCGATCGGTAACATCGGGGTTCCCGAGTTCCGAGCTGGGAGTCGGCATCGCCCATCCGGCGTTTCCTCACCAGATCAACAAGATCTGGGAGGTGGTGGAACCCAAACCTTCGCCGATCACTCAACTGCTATGGGCGCTCGGGCTGATACCGGTGGCCGTCAGTGATGACTGGTCGTTCGTGTTGGACGTGTTGTTCTGTGGTGTGACATTGGCCGCTCTGCGATACCACCACGCCAGCAATATGCCGGCTTGGAAGATCGACAAGTTCGTGCGGCGACTGCTGGGGCCCAATCCGCTCCGGGCGCACGACGCTATCGGGGCCAAGGGTGCCAACTTCCTGACTTGGTCCTGTCTCCACCACTTGAGCGAGAAGTACGGTGACGTGTTCGAGCCGACTCCGGAGCTGGTGGAGCGTAAAGACACCGGTCAGAACTGGTATCCGTTCAACCACTTCCGACCGTTGGTGAACTGGACGTTCGAGGGAGAGCAGGAAGACGAGTTCCGCACCTGGATTCTGGGACCGATGTTCCAGATGACCAGCCTGATGCTGCACGAGAAGCGGGGCCACCTGACCCACCTGAACGCCATCGGCGAGCTGTGTGCCCAGTTCCGCAACGGTATCATCGCGACGATTCGGGCCGCTGGCGCCGACTCGGTGATAGAGACTGTGGAGGCGTACCACCGGTTGCATCCCGCAGCAGCGGGAGGTTGCTGGTTCCCGGAGGTGTTTGCGCGGATGGACGAGCCCGAGTGGCAGCAGCTGTACGTCAACGCCGAGCACGATCACGATGTGGGTGTCATCACGCTGAGCCGAGAGAGCTACAACAGCGATGTGGATGCAGAACTCAACCGGGCCATCGACTGGCTCAAAGGTCAAGGTATCGAACGGGTGATCGTCACTAGCGACTTCCACCTATCGACCCAGATGGTCGGTGCCGACACCTCCGAGTTCTACGCCGCACTCCAGAACGAAGCCGAGGGATCACGTGTCTCGAGCGATTGGTCCCGCACAGCCAGGCGATTGGCCGACGAGTTCGCGGTGTCGGTCGGATTCGTGAACGGGAAGCGCTGTCTCGGCGGCATGCTGGAGTTGCTGCTGCACTGTCACTATCTGGTGGCGGTGCAGGACGCTCAGTTCGGAATGCCCGAGGTGACCCTACCGGTGGTTCCGGGGATGGAAGGTTGCCATTGGCCGTTCCGTAAGACGGATCCAGCGAGCTGGCCCAAACTCATCCACCTGCTACTGAGCGGAAGATCGGTCAAGGCCGAAGCTGCCGTGGGTTGGCTGGTCGACTACGCGGGCCCCCTGGAAAAGGCGTTACAGACTGTCTGGAAGGTGGCAACCGGCGGCGATCACGGCTTGGTCGCGCGCACGGTTGAGCACGGGGCGCTCGAGGGTCTTCCCACTGGAGTAAGCGGCATACCCGCTGCCGGCAGTCCCGGGGTGGAGGCAGCGCGAGAGGCAATCATGCAGTGCATTCAGGATGCGTGCAACGCCACTTTGTCCGAGGCGCTCGCCGTGCAGACCAAACACTCTGCTGGCTTCATGCTCTCGGCGGCGTGCCGCGAGGGCAGCATAGGGGCCGATTACACCAAGACAATGGTGGTGTAACGCTAGAGATAGAGCTGCAGGGACTTGATGGACGGGGTGACGGTCCGTCACCCCGTTTCAGGCAGGCTTCACGGAGTCTTAATGTGCCGCCTCGTATATGAGTTGAGGATTGTGGTACCGCAGCCTCCTGATGATCTCTCCCAGCGTCCTCGACGGAGACATGACGCGGTTGGTGTTCCCCTCCGGCGGGACGCTTCCAAATTCGAAGTAGGAGTCGATCTATGACCGCAGCCACGCAGAACCGGATCGAGGAAGACGTCTGGATCCCGACCTGTTGTGGACAGTGCTACTGCATGTGTGGCATCAAGGTTCGCCGGCAAAATGGTGTGGTAACAGAGATTGCCGGCAACCCGGACGCGCCGAGTGGAAGGGGGCATACGTGTGTGAAAGCCCTCGCCTCCCCGCACCTGCTGTACGATCCCTATCGGGTCAACTACCCACTCAAGCGCACCAATCCCGAGAAAGGGCTCGGAGTCGATCCCAAGTTCGTCCGGATATCGTGGGAAGAGGCTCTCGACACCATCGTGCATAAGCTAGAGGCATGCCGCGAGAAGGACCCACGCGGGGCCTACTTCCAGGCGACCACCACTCAGGCCTCGGAGATCCGCTTCGGTGTGATCGGTTTCATGAAGGGGTTTGGGACGCCGAACTACTGGGTTTCCGGTGGCGGGCTGCACTGCGGCAACGGTGCGCACTTCATGAACGGTATCATGCACGCGGCCTGGTCGATCATTCCCGACTTCGCGCACTGCAACTACGCGTTGAACTTCGGCTGTTCCAAAGGCCACGGTGCCGGGCACGTCGCCGTGCAGAACGCGACCCAGGCGGCGGATGCGCGAGCGCGGGGTTTCAAAAACATCGTGTTCGATCCGTTCCAGAGCGCCCAGGCCTCCAAGGGTCATGAGTGGGTGCCGATACGTGTGGGGACCGACGGCGCCCTCGCGCTCGGTCTGATCAACTCTCTGCTCAACGAGCACGGCATCTACGATGCCGAGTACTTGATGTACAAGACCAACGCGCCGTACCTGATCCGCCCCTCGGACGGGCGTTACATGCGGGACAAGGAGACCAACAAACCACTGGTTTGGGATCTGGTTGACAACGGTCCCAAGGCCCACAACGACCCATCAGTCACCCGGGTGGAGTACGAGGATGTCGCCCACGAGGTGGCGCTATTGGGCTCCTATCCGGTCGACGGAGTCGAGTGCCGTCCGGCCTTCGACCTGTTGAAGGAACACGTAAAGAAATACACGCCGGAGTACGTCGAGCAGGTCACCTGGGTCCCGGCGGCGACGGTGAGTCGCATCGCCAAGGAGTTCGGCGAGGCGGCCGAGATCGGGTCCACGGTCACGATCCAGACCAGCAAAGGTCCCAAAAAGATCCCCAAGCGTCCGGTGGCTACGCATTTCTTCCGCGGTACGCAAGGACACGTCAACTCGGGCTGGACCTGCTTGTCGGTCGACTTGGTCAACCACATGGTCGGTGCAGCGGACACGTGGGGTGGGGCATTCGGTCTCGGGGCTGCGGTCGGCAGTGGTTACGAAGGGACTGGTAAACCATACCAGATCCCCTATCCCTGTCCCGACGGCCTCATGGTGGCAAAGACTTGGGTATACGATCACGTCCCCTACCCGATGCGGGTGCCCAAGCCGCCGACCAGGCTGGACCTGCACGATATGTTCCCGACCTCGATCTACAACGCGTTCACCATCACGAGCCCTAGATGGATGGAGCTGTTGGAGCGATTCAAGATCCCCTACAAGCCGGATGTGATGATCAACTTCGGATCCAACTCGGTGATGACGATGGGCAACGCCGAGGCGGTCACCGAGAACTTCCTGAAGCAGTTCAACTTCATCTTCTCGTTCCAGTTGTACATCACGGAGTTCGAGGAGGCGGTGGCCGACATAGTCCTGCCCGATGCCTGCTTCCTCGAGCGCTACACGCCGGCCGTCAGTTTCCCGTCGACCTTCTCCCATCCGCAGGGCGAGGACGACTGGGGCTGGTCGATCAGACAACCTGTCGTTGAGCCGTTGTACGAGCGGCGGGACTTCAACGTCGTGATGCTGGACATCTGCAAGCGCCTCGGCATCCTGGGCAAGTACTACAAGGGCTTGAACGATTCCATCGGTATCCGCTACGGCGGTGAGATGGATGAGAAGTACAAGCTGGTAGAGGACGGGAGCGTGGAGCATTCCTGGGAAGACGTCTGCGATCGCATGCTCAAGGACCGATTTGGCGAAGAACACGGTCTCGAGCACGTGAGACAGAAAGGCGTATTCACCTGGCCCAAGAAGAAAGAAGACGTCTACTGGAAATGGTTCAACCCTGTGCGAGTGCCGGTCTATTTCGAGTACTTCATCGATTCGGGCGAGCAGATCGCGAAGCTATGGGACGACTTTGGCGGGCAGGACTTCTTCGACTTGGACTGGTCGCGCTTCAAGGCGCTGGCGGACTGGTACCCCTGTCCGACGCACACAGAGACCAAATCCGAGTACGACATGCACGCGTTCTACTGGCGTGCCGTCATGCACTGCAACTCGATGACCCAGCAGAATCCCTACCTGGACGAGATGTCTCAGGAAGATCCCTACGTGTACGCGGTTCAAATGCACCAGGACACCGCCGCAGAGAAGGGCCTGAGTGACGGCGACCACGTGTGGCTGGAGAACCCGGAGGGTCACCGGGTGAAGGGCTGGGTCGCTCTCACGGACGGAATCGAGCCGCATCACCTGGCCATTGCGGCCGTGGCGGGTCACTGGGGCAACTACATGCCCATCGCGAAGGGCAAGGGCACGTTCTTCAACGACCTGGTAGAGATGGATCTGCCGCACACCGATCCGCTCACGTTCAACCAGGACATCTGCGTCCGCGTGAAGATCTACAAGGCGAATTGAGATGAAGGGCACCGGACGGGGAGCAACCGCAAAGTCGCTACGGGAGACAGCTATGCCACGCTGGGGAATGGTCATAGATCTCAAGAGGTGTTACGGCTGTTACGCCTGTGTGATGGCGTGCAAGGTGGCGAACCATAGTCCGCCTGGGGTCTTCTGGGCTCGTATCCTCAAGGGCGAATCGGGATCGTTCCCCAACACCGTGCGACAGGCGCTGCCGGTGCTGTGCATGCAGTGCGACGAGCCTTCTTGTATGGAGGTATGTCCCACAGGCGCCACGCAGCAGACGGACGACGGCATCGTCATTGTGGAACAGGACAAGTGCATGGGATGCAAGTACTGCATCATGGCCTGTCCCTACGGTGCGCGGTACAGTGTGGAGAAATGGGAGAGCTACTTCCCGGACGGCTTGCCGCTCTCACCGTACGAGGAGTTTGCCAAGCGGGCTTGGGAAGAGAAATCGGGCTGCGGGGTTGCGACAAAGTGTGACTTCTGTCGGGACAGGATCGCCGAGGGCAGGGAACCTGCCTGTGTCGAGGCCTGTCCGGCTGACGCGCGGATCTTTGGTGACCTCGCCGACCCGAACAGCGAGGTCTCGATCTTGATCAAGCAAAACCGGGGCGAAGTGTTGCATCCGGAACTCGGCAACAAGCCCAAGGTCTACTATCTCGCACCGAGATAGCGGTCTGTTCGGGTGGTCTGAGGGACCTTAAAGCAGACATCAAACAGCGGGGAACACGCGATGGATCCGAAAGTCAATGGTCAGATACAGACTGAGTGGGGCTGGCTGGTTGCGATCTATCTGTTCTTGGGTGGCGTCGGAGGTGGTGCATACACCATCGCCGCCGTCAACGGGTTCATGGGGGAGGGCCTGGCACTCTCGACTAGGGTGGGGCTCTGGATTGGTTTCCCTGCGCTCCTCATCGGCAGCCTCTTCCTGTTGGCCGATCTCGGCTCGCCGATGCGCGCCGTCTTGGCTGGCATGAAGCCGGCGTCATCCTGGATAGCGAGGGGGTTCTGGATCATCACGGTATTCATGATCCTGGCCTTCCTGCATCTCGTGCTCTACCTGTACACCGATATTGGCGGGACCGTGCTCGACGTAATCGCCGGCGCGGGGATCGTGTTCGCGGTATTGACTATGGCGTACACCGGTATCTTGCTGGGGGCCTCCAAAGGAATTCCGTTTTGGCGTACCGGAGTGGTCCCGGTCGTCTTCGTGGTATCCGCCGTTGTCACCGGCCACTTCACGATCATGCTCGGCATGACCTTGTTCGGTGAGGTAGCGGTGATGGGCACGTCGTTACGGACCATGGCGCTCGAAGCTGCCATATTGGTGGCCTTGGAAGTGCTGGTGATTCTCTTCTTCCTCCAGGCAGCCTTCAAGTTGCCGGACCCGAGGGAATCGGCAGAGCGAATTCTGCGCAGACGCTCTTTTGTGGTTGGGTATTTCATCTTGGGCCTGGCAGTACCGTTTGTGCTAATGCTGGTGGTGTATGGTTCGCTCGCTCAGGACGGTGCCGGAATCAGCCTGCCGCTGGTTGCCGTTGGCGCGCTACTCGGCCTGGTCGGCGGCTTGATCTTGCGGCAGTCTGTGCTGGTCTGCGGGGCTTTGCCTACGCTCAACATCGCGGGGTTCCAGTTCCGGCGCATTGCGCGTCCCAAGGAGCGGAAACCGAGTATGGGGATGTTGCCGCCGCAGTGATTGAATAGGCACCGCAGGAGACGGCGAGGGGCGATCGCAACGGCAAAGGAAACGGTAGCAGTCCACACATACCCGCCGCGCGGTCGGCGGGTGTCGGACGAGTTGGAGAGGTGACCCACCATGCTCGACGTACCGGAAGTTCTCACGATCTCGGCTCAGCTGAGCGATGCAATCACCGGCAAGACCGTGGAATCGTTCGGCCGCGGGAACAGCCCTCACAAGTTCGCCTTTCTCAAGCCCTCGGCCGAGGAGTGCGAGAGAGTGATCGGTGGCAAGAAGATCGGTGGGGTCAGCGGCGATGCCAAATCGATCTTTATCTCGCTCGAACCGGGCTATGTGTTGCGGATCAATGAGATGGCCGGCCGTCTCTTGTTCCACGAAAAGGGTGCCAAGCTGCCGCCCAAGTACCAGTGGCTCATGCGGTTCGCCGACGGGACCGCACTCACGGCTACAGTGGGTCTGTGGGCGTTCTTCGGACTCACCAAGGCCAGGGAACTCGGCAAGCCGCCGTACCGCGCCGAGGGCATCTCGCCGATCGGGGCCGAGCTCAGCTACGGGCGGTTCAGCCAGTTGTTCAGCGAATACGACAAGCCCGACAAGAACAGCATCAAGGCGTTCCTGATCAACCGGCCGAGGATCAATGGCTTCGGCAACGCATACATGCAGGACATGCTGTTCCATGCCGGGATTCACCCCACGCGGAAAGTGGCCGACGTAACGGCCAAGGAGCGCCGCAAGCTGTACGACTCGATGCGCAAGGTCTTGAACCAGGCGATCAAACTCGGTGGCAGCGACGACGAGCGCGACTTGTACGGCAATCCCGGGCGCTACAAGAGGATTCTGAGTGGCAAGACACAGCACAGCCCGTGTCCCCGGTGTGGCGGCAAGATAGGGAAGATCCAGTTCCTGGGTGGTGCGACGTACTTTTGTGAGGAGTGTCAGAAGTAGGGGGCCCCGGACCCCAAGCAACCCCGGCGGTACCCCGCATCCCGTCCGCCGCCACCCCGGCGGTAGCCCAGCCCCGAACCACACCAGACCTCGGCGGTACCCACAACCCGCCCTCTCCACCCGGCGGTAGCCAGCCCGCACCACACTTCCTGGCAGTCAAGGGCGGTAGCGAGCCCGACCGTTTGCACGCCGCTGCCGCTATCTACCGCCCTTTACCGCCCTTTACCGCCTGTTACCGCCATTTCATACCGCCTGCTACCGCCTGCTACCGCCCTTTCCTCTCCGGTCACGTTGAGATCACGTTCACGTCACCCCGCCTGCTTAATCTACGGGCAGTAAGCGGCGGGTAGTGTTGGCTTACACCCGTGCCCGGGCGCCACCAGCGCTGTCTATCATACATCTCTCGGTGGCCGATGGGCCCAACACGGATGGAGCCGAGCTACCCGCCGCTCGGCGTAGTGAAGTGAAGTACCGCTAAGGTCTTAGTGCACCTACCCAACTCGCGTGATCGCTCTGTGACCTGAGGGATCACGCACCCATCACAATTGAGTCACTCGCGCCCGCTATTGTGGCTGAGCGATGGCGACCGTAGGCCGGCTCCGCATATCCGGGTAGCCGGCCAGTTATCGCTGGAAGGAGGAAGCCATGCGAGCGAGATGCCAGCTAACCTATCTCGCTGCGGCAGTGACCGTCGTCGCTGCTGCGGGTGTTGTCACCGGCTGTGCCGCAACAACTGGTTTCGGCGATCCAGACATCGGGGTTGCTACGTCGCAGGGTGTAACACTCTCCGTCGTGAACCGGAACTTCGAGGATGTGCGAGTATACCTACTGCGCGGTTCGACTCAGGTACCTGTTGGAACGGTGGCGGGTATGCAGTCACGCTCGTTCAGGATCTCGCCGGCCGAAATTGGCGGCTCGCGGGTGCTCCGGTTGTCGCTGGTGGCTACTCCCTCGCGCGACAGGATTGCGATGATCCCTGTCGACGTCGAGCCTGGTTACGCGGTAGAGGCCTGGATCGCGACCAACCTGAGGCACTCGAACATCCGGATTCTGCCACAACTGCTCTAGCAGCCGGATTGCGTTCCCGGTGGCGGGGAACGGTTTCCCGGTCATCGGGAACGCTTAACCCGTTGTCAGGAACGTGTCCTCAACCGTTGGAAACCAGTTCTGACCAAGCGGGGACCCGTTTTCATCTATCCAGAACCCGTTGGCACCTGCTAGAAACCAGTTCGCACCCACCAGGCTCGCGTTCTCACCACCCGGAGCGCGTTCTCAGCGGGGCTGCCAGGCCTTCGGGTGGCGCTAAGTTGTTATCTGATATATAGATAGGCAGATAACCGACCCCTGGCAGCGGTCGGAGCCTCAGGGCGACGCCACTCACTCGCCCGTGACCACCGGAGAGCGTCCCGCTGCCGCTGGAGCGGGCTTTTCCTGGTGCCCTGCTCACCCTAGCGGAGAGCGATGCGGCGCGACATCTTGAATCTCCAGCCGTCGAGCCACCGTACGTTGCTCAGAGCGCCAAGGTGGTTCTGTGGGCAGGCAAAGCTGCCTGTGTTTCATGAACCGAATGCGGGTGGTCGATCCTGAGCCTGCCGTCGCAGTAGACGCAGCTGTAGGCCGCCCATCCGAACAACAGGCCACTCGCTCACAGGCGCGGTCGTTCTGCGAAACCGAAGAACTCGCAGTGGGGGTTCCTTGGGCATGATCGAGTTACGCACCCTCGGCCACCTCGAACTAACTGCCGATGACGGCAGTGATGCGGCTACGCTCGTAGCCCAACCAAAGCGCTTTGCCCTGCTGTGCTACCTGGCAATCCCCAAGCCCGGCACCCTACACCGTCGTGACACGCTGCTCGGCCTGTTCTGGCCCGAGGTCGATCACGAACACGCCCGCATGGACCTGCGCCAGGCGCTCCACTTCATACGGCATGTGCTGGGAGAAGACGCGTTGCTGCGGTGCGGCGACCAAGAGGTGGGAGTCAATCCGGATCGCGTGTGGTGTGATGCCGCCGAGTTTCAGCGAGCAGTGGACGAGGGAAGGTGGTCGGACGCGGTCGGGTTGTATCGCGGTGAGTTCCTGAAGGGGTTCCACGTTTCTGGTGATCCGGAGTTCGAGCGGTGGCTCGATCGGGAGCGGTCGCGCCTGGTACGCGCATACGCTGGGGCACTGGAACGGGCAGTCGACTCGGCGGTGGCCGGTGGTGACGTGCGTGGAGCCGTGGAATACTGTGAGCGTCTGGTCGAGCACGATCGCTACAACTCGCGCTACGCGATGAAGCTGATGGAAGCGTTGGTGGCGGCGGGCGATCCCGCGAATGCGCTATTGTACGCGGAGCGGCATAGGGAGTTGTTGCGGGCAGAACTCGACATTGCACCGCCGCCGGAGCTAGATGCACTCACAAAGCGGATCCGGCTACAGCCCGAGACCCTGCGGCCTTTGGAAGGACCGCAGAGTGAAGAGGATATGTTGCCGCAGTTGGGAGCGCCGGCTAGGCCGGGTGGTGGTGTGAGCCCGACCAGCACTACGCTCCCAAGTGCGGCAAAGAGCGGTTGGAAGGTGGCGGCGGTAACTGGTGCGTTTGCGGCAGTGATCGCTGTGATGGTGATCGTCATGCTCATCTCTCGCGAGGGCGGAGTGTCGCTCGATCCCGAGCGTGTAGTAGTGGCAGTGTTCCGCAACGAGACGGGCGATGTGTCACTCGATTTGGTGGGTAGACTGGCCGGTCACTGGATCACGCAGGGCATTCAGCAGACGGGCACCGTGCAGGTCATGCCGTGGGAGACCGCGTTGCGATCGTGGCTCCACGTACAAGCAGAAGCCGACTCGGGTCGAGTGCTTGATCCTGTGCGCGCTTTGGCAGAGGAGACAGGTGCGGGGACCGTGATCTCGGGTGCGTATTACCTCGAGGGTGACACCATCCAGATCCAGGCTGAGGTGAACGATGCGACGCAGGGGAGGCTCATCGGTTCGGTCGATCCGGTACGCGGGTCACGGGGCTACCCGAGCGAGCTTGTCGGACAGCTGCAGCAGCGTCTGATGAGTCTTCTGGCGATGAGGTATGACGAGCGACTGGCTGCGCCTTTTGATCTGGCTGGCAATCCTCCCACCTTCGAGGCATACCGAGTTTTCGACCAAGGTATGGAGAGGTTTCTCCGAAACGCACAACGAGATGCTCAGCCGTATTTCCGTCGCGCGATCGAGTTGGATTCGACTTATGCTGAGGCACTCCTGTTTCTTGCGGCCACGCACTGGAACCGAATGGAATATCCGCAGGCGGACACAGTGCTAAGATTGATGGACAGTATCGGTGAAAAGCTCTCGCCATACTACCGTTCATACGGGGAGGGCCTCCAGGCCGCCGTGGACGGCGATCTGGAGCGGGCACTGTCCGCTATCCGCCACGCTGCGGAAATGGCTCCGGGATCGAGGGCCTGGTATACCTACGGTGTCGTCTGCGGATGGACCAACCGGCCCCACGAGGCTGTCCGAGCGTTCCACGCCCTCGATCCGGAACGTGGGCCCATGCGAGGGTGGATTGGATACTGGTGGGAGTTGAGCAAAGTGCACCTCATGCTGGCTGAGTACGAGCAAGTCCATGAGGTGGCACAGCGAATCCGCCGCCTTCATCCTGATCAAGATGCGCGGGCTTTACTCTTGGAGGCCTTGGCTGCGGCCGGGCTGGGCCGTACGGAGGACCTCAGCAACGCATTGCAGCAGCTGATGAGTGAACCTGCGCCGGCCGGAGTGCGCACTGCGTTGCTTGACGCCACTCGAATTCTCCAGGCGATTGGGATGACGGACGCGGCACGAGATGTCGGTCGCCGAGCGGTTGCCTGGCTTGAGTCCAGACCACTCGACGAAATGGACACGGCTGCCCATCGATATGAGTACGGGTGGGCGTTGTACTTCACTGGGCGACATCGTGAAGCGCAAGAAATCTTCGATGGGCTCGTGGACGAGTATCGTGAATGGCCTTATGACCTGCGCCATCGAGGAGCGCGCGGATTCATTGCCGCCATCCGTGGTGATTCAGCACAAGCCCAGGAGGATTTGGAGTGGTTCGCAAACGTAGAGGGGCCCTATCTGCAGGGGGTTCACAAAGCCTATGGTGCCGTGGTCGCCGGTGCACTCGGCCAACGTGAAGCTGCGGTGATGCTGCTCCGGCAGGGGTACGCCGAGGGGACCGCGCACGTTTGGAACGACATGGTAGATCCGCAGTTTGAGCCGCTGCGCGGCTACGAGCCGTTTGAGGAATGGTTGCGGCCGAAGGGATAGGATTGACGACTGACGAAGTGAAATGCGCTGGAGGGATGACGGACGAGTCCGGGGCATTGAAGAGACAGCAAAACGAAGAGCCGAGGCACGTCGCGCGTCCTCAGCTCTTGTGACGTAGCGAACAGGCTACGCGGCATCGCAGACTCTGTCAACTTAGAACACTACATCCTACCGTCAATGGCGCGGCGGTGCTGGCGGTGAGACTCGAACTCACAAGGGCTTTCGCCCAACGGTCTGCGATGCTGTCGCGTTTGCCAGTTTCGCCACGCCAGCACCTGAATCGGCGGCGAACCAAGGCAAGCTCTGACGCCAAGACGCGGGACATCGCACACGTTGCCGAGCCGCAGAGACATGCTACAGTTTGGGCTATCCCGGCGCGTAACCGTGTCATTGCATCGTGGCTCTGATTCGCGCGCCGCCAGTGCCTAGTGCCGACGGGTTCGCCCCTTGATGCACTTTGCACCCATTGGTACGTCCGCGCCGTTAGCAGCGGGGCGTCCCCCGGTCTGCCTAAACGGCACCTCTACCATTGTCCCCGTGGCCGCGAATCGGCCTCGGCAGCCGCTGGTGACCGGCTCCCATTCCGGCCTTTTTGACGTAAGTTGCTATTTTATAATGATTTACATCGACCGAACGACGTCTCGGATCGTCGATTTGAAGCTTCAAAACGCCGCTTGCCGACTTCGAATCTTCGATTCGGAGCTTCGAGACTCGCATTCGAAGATTCACGACCGCGATTCGAAGCTTCAGATCGTCGGTTCGGAGCTTCAAATCGTCGATTCGAAGCTTTAGATCGTCGATTCGGAGCTTCGAATCCTCGATTCAGAGCTTTGAGACGTCGATTTCGAGCTTCAAGACATCGCTTCGAAGCTTCAAAATCATGCCAAAACGGCGGGAAGCGTCCGCCACCAAAGGTCCGCAACGGCCGAGCGGAACAGTTCCCAACACACCACAAACCTCAGAAAGAGGATAGCACCATGCCGTTCAATATGTTTCCCACAGCAGGGCGATTTCCCATGCCGCGTAGCCATACATGGGAACCAACCTGCAGAACCGCCCGAAAACCCCGTCCTGACGCGGGAAAGCCCACTTCACCACCCACCCAATTCCGTTACCCATCCCTTACTCGTCAATCGTCAATCGTCACTCCCGCCCCTGCTTCAAACGCCTGCCGATTGAGGCTCAATAGCTTTTCAGGAATACGATCCTGCATGACACTGTCCCACACATCTGCGGGGATGTCGAGGAACTCCGCCAGCGTGCCCAACAACACCACATTCGCCGCGCGGTGGTTGCCCAGCTCGATGGCCCTCTCGGTGGCTTTGACCGCGATAACCTTGTACCCCTTCTCCTTCAGGAAATCGATGGCGTGCTCGGGGTACGGCCGGTCGTCGGCAGTGCGGAGTGGTTTCACCTCGTGGTCGTTTACGATGACCGTACCGCCGGGCTTCACGAAGTGGGCGTACCGCAGGGCTTCGAGTTTCTCGAGCGCCACCAGGTAGTCCACCGCACCGAGCGGAGTCATCGGTGAATGCACCCGATCGCCAAAGCGCACGTGGCTGAATACCGCTCCACCCCGTTGTGCCACTCCGTGGAACTCTCCCTGCTTGACATCCTTGCCGGCGGCCAGCGCGGCGAGAGCCAGTAGCTCGCTGGCGAGCACCGCTCCCTGTCCTCCGACGCCGGCAATCAGCACGTTGGTTACCGCCATGCTCACACCTCCTCCACTAGATGGATCGCCTCCACCGGGCACAGCTGGGCGCACAGGGAACAACCCATGCATTCCCACTGGCGGATAAACGGCGCCCCATCCTGCTGCACCAGTGCCGGACAACCGGTCTCGAAGCACTCCTCGCACAGGATGCATTCATCCTCGTCCACATGGTAAGGAGTGTGGACAGCCGCTTTCTCCTCGGGCAACAACCCGCAGTGCCGCCGAGCGATTACCACGGCCGGGCCATCGTACTCCAAGCCGGCCTTGATGGCCTGTTCGGTACCCGCCAGGTTCCACGGGTCTACCACCGTGACGTGCTGCACCCCGATCGACCGGATCATCGCCTCGTAATCCACCGCGGGCGCGTCACTCCCGTCGAGGGTGTGACCGGTTCCGGGGTGTTCTTGGTGACCGGTCATTCCGGTGGTGCCGTTGTCCAGCAGAATCGTGGTCGTGGGCACCTTGTTGTACACGGCGCTCATCAGACTGGGAAAGCCGCTGTGCAGGAAGGTCGAATCGCCGATCACGGCAACCACACGATCCTCACCGGCCGCGTTGAACCCGCTGGCGTTGCCGATGCTCGCACCCATGCAGAAGGTGGTGTGCATGGCGGTGAACGGCGGCAGGCAGCCCAGGGTGTAGCAGCCGATGTCGCCTGTCACCAACACGCCCATCTTGGACAATGTGCTGAACACACTGCGGTGGGGGCATCCCGCACACATCACCGGAGGCCGCGGCAGTATGGCAATTTCCGACCCGAACCCGCCGGGCACCGGCTTCTCCTGGAAACCGTTTGCCACCAGGTCCGCACTCAGCTCCCCGATGTTGGTGAAGCGCTCCTTGCCGATCACGTTCGAGATGCCAAGACTCGCCATCTCACCCTGGATGAAACCCTCGCTCTCCTCGACCACAAACACCCGCTCGAACCGAGCGCAGAACTCCTTGAGCCGCTGCTCGGGAAGCGGGTAGAGCATGCCCAGCTTGAATACCGTTGCCTCGGGCACGACCTCCTTGACGTACTGGTAGGGAATCCCGTGGCTCACCACACCGATCTTGGGATCACCTTCCTCTATTATGTTCCCCTCGAACTGCTCGGCGAACTCGCGCAGGCGGCCCAGCTTCGCTTCGAGTTCCGGGCGGCGAAACCGGGCGTACACCGGGATCGCGTATTGGCTCGCCTTGCGCGAGAACAGCCTGCGCTCCACCGCGACGCGCTCACCCGGCTCCACCACACCCCTGGTGTGTGCCAGTCGCGTGGTGGTGCGGAACATGACCGGGGTCTCGAACCGCTCGCTCAGCTCGAAAGCCGTCTTGATCATCTCCCGCGCATCGGCAGCGTCCACCGGCTCCAGCACCGGCACCTTCGCCACCTTGGCGAAGTAGCGGCTGTCCTGTTCGTTCTGGGACGAGTACATGCCGGGATCGTCGGCCACCAACACCACAAAGCCGGCATTGGTGCCGGCATAGGGCAGCACCATGAACGGATCGGCCGCTACGTTGAGTCCCACGTGCTTCATCGTCACCATGGCCCGCACCCCGCCCAGCGCGGCGCCGACACACTCGTCGAAAGCGACTTTCTCGTTGGTCGACCAGTGCGCATCTACTTCCGGGTACTGCGCCAGGTTCTCCAGCACCTCCGTGCTGGGAGTACCGGGGTAGCCGGCAGCGAACACGAGACCGGCCTCCCACGCTCCCCGGGCGATCGCCTCGTTACCGGACATCAAAGTCTTCACTGACTGTCTCCTCCCGGCCGGTTCAGTGCTGCTTGTGTGGCCTGTATCCGGAGTTTACGACCGAATGCGTTGGCAACTGAGCCCCAGCCCACTAGCCACGTTCTTGTTCCGCTGCCACGTCTTCCTCGAAGTCTGTTCCGACGTAGTGTGCTCCTTGGGCCTTGAGCGCCGGGTAGTGCTCCCTGAAGGCCGCGAGCATCTGCTCGAACGGGAGGTCGGAGAACTGCCCGTGATCCCGCACGTACTCCATGTAGCGATTCCCCTGGAAGTCGAATTGCTGCAACATCGAATCGTGCAGCCCGTCAAACGCGAGCGGTGCGACGTTGCAGCGTTCGCACAGTGAGCTGTTGAATGCCGGCGTCGCCTTGACCCATGCGCCCTCGAGCAGCAGTTCGGTGTAACCGTGGAACACGAACAAGTCGGTTTGCATCAACCGTTTCAACTTCTCGGTCGTGAGGTGGTTCTTCACATCGGCGAACCCCAGCCGGCTGGGTATTCCCTGGGCTCGCGCTGCGGCCGCAAGCAGGATGGCCTTGGGAACGCAAAACCCATACCCCTTGGCCAACACGACACTGGCGCGCAGGGCCTCCGGCCGCAGGTCTATGCGGTAGGGGTCGTAGCGGATGCCGTCGCGGACCGCCTGATAGAGCGCAACAGCCCTGCCTCTGTCAGTCGGATGGTCGCTGGCAACACTACTAGCGAATTCGCTGACCGCGGGATGGTCGCTATCGATGAACTGAGTGGGCCGCAGATACTCGGCGTGGTCCGCTGCAGCGCTCATCGTCGGGCAGTGACCGACTCTACTGCCCCGAGGACCTCCTGCTCAGTGAGGAGTCGCTCTGATTTCTTGGCCACTGCGAATACGGCCTCAACCACTTCGTCATCGCTCGGCAAACCTCGTGCGTTGAGATAGAAGAGGACGTTGGAAGTACCCGACATGTGGCCTATTTCGATCTCTTGGGCGCGGCCGATCCAACTGGCGGGGACCCCTGAGTAGACCCGGTCGGCCAGCCACGCCTCTCCCTTGCGCTGTGCCTTTATAACCGCGGCCGCATGCACTCCGGTCGCGGTGCGAAACGCGTCGCGGCCGATGATGGGTGTGTTGATCGCGATCGGCACGCCGACGGCCTTGGACACGGTCTCGACATACTCAGGCAATCTGGTCAGATCGTCATCACGCCATCCGAGCAGCTTCAGGTTTACCAGGAGCTGTTCCATGGGCGTGTTGCCCACCCGTTCTCCCACGCCGAGGGCGGTTCCGTGGACCCGCGTGGCGCCGGCCTCCAGGGCAGCCAGCGTGTTGGCGAGATCGAGGCCACGGTCACGATGCCCGTGCCAGTCGATACCCACTGTGTCGCCCACGCCGAGTTCGTTCAGCAGCTGCTTGACCCAGGTGACGAGGTTGGTCACACCTTTGGGAACAGCTGCACCGACAGTATCACACAGACAGACGCGGCCGGCTCCGGCCTCGATTCCGGCCGTCAGCAGCACTTTCAGGTGTTCGGGAGTGGCACGTACCGTGTCCTCAGTCACGTACATCACTTCGAGGCCCTCTCCCACCGCAAACTCCACCGCCTCGCGGGTGTGGTGCAGGACATGCTCCAAATCCCATTCCTCGGCGTACTGCCGGATCGGGCTACTGCCGATGAACACGCACGTCTCGATCGGCACGCCGGTCTTCTGCACCACGTCTGCTATCGGTTGGATGTCGACGATCATTGTCCGCGCCGCGCAGTTTGCCTTGATGCTGAGCTTGGCGTCGGCGATTTCGCGACACAGTCGCTCGACCGCGTCACGTTGTCTGGGCCCGGAACCCGGCAGTCCAACATCGGCCGTCTCGATGCCGAAGCTATCCATCAAATGCAGGATCTTGATCTTCACATCTGTCGGCGGGTCAATGACCGAAGGACTCTGCAAGCCATCCCGGAGGGTCTCATCGTCGAGCATGGCCATGCGCGGTGGTTGCACGTCTCTGCCACCGGCGGTGGACCAGTCATACATGAGCCGGTCTTCGGAAGGAGCGATCACTATGATTTCCCCGTGTGTTGAGTAGTGGAACGGTATTCAGGAAACAGCCGTGGTTCCGAGCTGTTGCGTGTGACGAGTCGCTCGGCAGCTCGTCGCAACTAAAGATGCTCAATTTTGCGGCTTTCAGCTATTGGCTAACAGCTATGAGATATCGGCCATAGGGCAGCAGCTTTCAGTGACCTCGAGGACTCGCGCTGGGGCCGGTTGGCAGCGATCTTGTTTTCAGCTAAATACCGACAGATATCAGCGTTCAGCAGTCGGCTGCCAGCTGAAGACTATCCAAACCCTGGAGGAGGACAGTAAGGAGCCTGCATGACTTCCTACAACATCGGCGTTCTACCTGGCGACGGCATCGGTCCGGAAGTGACCCGCGAAGGGCTGAAGGTGCTGGCAGCCGTATCCGCCGCCGAAGGATTCGAATACAAGCTCGTCGACTACCCCTACAGCGGCGAGTACTACTTGAAAACGAAGGAGTTGGTGCCGAATTCGGTGATTGATGAGTGGCGTACGCTGGATGCGGTCCTGCTCGGAGCTATCGGACATCCCGACGTGGAGACAGGCCTGGTCGAGCGATCAGTGATTCTGGGCCTCCGCTTCGGGCTCGATCTCTACATCAATCTGCGGCCCATCAAGCTGTATGCCGAGCATCTCTGCCCCCTGAAGGGCAAGGGCCCCGCTGACATCGAGTTCGTCGTGGTGCGGGAGAACACTGAAGGGCTGTATTCGCAGGTCGGCGGCCATCTGAAAAAGGACACACCAGACGAGATAGCCATCATCAACGGCATCTACACCTGGAAAGGCTGTGAGCGAGCCTCACGCTACGCCTTCGAATTGGCGCGGAATCGCGGGGCCGAGCGCGGTGACGGCCGCAAGCCGACGGTCACCCTGGTGGACAAGGCCAACGCAGTGAGGCCACAGGATGTGTGGACCCGTGTGTTTGCCCACGTGGCCCAGGAATTCCCGGAGATCGCCACAGATCATGCATACGTGGATGCGTGCTGCATGTGGATGATCAAGAATCCCGAGTGGTTCGATGTCGTGGTAACGACCAACATGTTCGGCGACATCATCACCGATCTCGGGGCCATGCTCCAGGGAGGCATGGGAATCGCCGCATCCGGCAACATTCATCCGGGCAAGACCTCGATGTTCGAGCCGATCCACGGATCGGCTCCCAAACACGCTGGGAAGAACGTGGCCTGCCCGCTAGGGGCTATCGGAGCGGTGAGCATGATGTTGGATTTCCTGGGCGAGAAGCGCGCGGCGGCGCGTATCGAGGCTGCCGTGAGCGAGCTGCTGCAGAGCCGAGCCGTGCCATCGGCTGATGCCCGCAGCGGGATAGCCACCTCTGAGATGGGAGACATGGTGCTGGCGAAGCTGGGTGACAACTAGCAGTCAGTAGCCGTCAGCCGTCTCAATACAAGTCGTCTAGGTCGTCTTCGCCTTCACCCGGCGGCATGTGGCCGTGTTGCTGCAGATACCGCTGTATCAGCTCGCTCTCGCGTTTGGAGTACATGGGGTCTTCGTCGTACAGGAAGAACCTGCCCTTGGTCGTAGTCCCAACGACCTCGGACAGCGCCGCCCTCAAGTCCGCCACTCCCTTGATCGCGTAGGCGACCTTGGCGTCATCCAACAGCTGATACACTCCGGCGGACTCCGGCACGCGTGCAACGTTGTCCCCGGTGAGAGCCAGCCAGGGTTCGGGGGGACTCGGCACCGCGTGGATGAGCATCCGGAGGTCGCAGCGCAGACAGCGGTCCGCCTCGCGGATGGCGGCGGCGGGCTCGTAGCCGCCTGGGCCAGCCTTCCCGCAGCAGTCCTGTTGCTCCGGATATGTGACATAATCGTCGAACTGATGCTGCGTGTTGTTGATGAGCATGAACTGACTGTGAGACGGGACGGCTTGTAGCTCTTCCAGGGTGACGGTGACAATGCTGGCTTCGGGTTGGGGCATGCTCAGTGCACTGCCAGGGTAACGCCCGGCCGACAGCTCTTCGTCATTCGAAAAACCATCCCCATCAGAGTCATTCTCCTTGATTCCCTCGAGTGCCGCCTTGTTGCTCCCTGCGTCGAGATAATCAAGGCCGAACCGATTCAGCGTCTCCCCAGCGGTATGTCCGGTCCCATGAAGAATGAGATCGTGTCAGTTGTCGCACGAACTGCCGGCCAACTTGTGGTCCTCGATCTTGCCTAAGTGACAGGTCTGGCAGTCGTCAAGCCGAGTCCCGACTATTGAGGGATAGACGCCAACCAGGTTGTTGGCATCCACGTCAGCTTCATGTCCCCTATAAGATCGGGACGAGATCTAATCTGCGGCGCAGCTTAGAAGAATGCTCAAGGAGAAGAGCGTTACCAGTCTCATTCGGATTCTCGTTCCTCTTCTCGTTCCTTTCCAGAATCGGACACTTCGTGAATCACCCGCCGGTACAGCACCGAGTAGTGTCGGTAGCGGCCCGGCATGTGGGAGCCGACAGAACCGATCACGATCACTGCAAGCAGAATCGGCAGGCGATAATCCCAAGCCAGCGGCACGGCGCCTATCAGGGCCACTTTCGCCATCGTCATGACCCCGCGGGCCTGGTGAAACCAGAGCAGTCTAGGTCCAGCCTCGACCAAGGCCAATGCGAGTCCGGTGCCGATGGTCAGCCAGAGGCTCACCT
>JBDHKN010000060.1:0-30073 GCA_039586365.1 Gemmatimonadota bacterium
TGAAACCTGCACCGACTGTCACAAGGATGACACCTACTTGCTGGCCGTGCAGGTCCAGTATGCAGCTTCCCAACACGCCACAGCGGAAACCGTTGGGCGGGCTTCGTCCTCGGACTGCGCCCCTTGCCACTCGCATGAGGGCTTTGTTGACGCCGTAGTTACGGGAGCGATTACCTCGGCCGCGGCGGCAGACCACCAGACTCCGATCAACTGCCGCACGTGTCACTTGGTACACGACACGTACACTGGTGCCGATCTTCCCGGTCTGCGCACGAGTGCCCCGGTCGATCTCTGGATGAACCAGACGGCCGGTAGTGCCTTCACTGTCGACATCGGCAAAGGCAACCTCTGCTCGAACTGCCACCAGCCGCGGCCGTACTCCTGGTACGCGGAGCTGTTCGGCACGGGTACGGAGATGGCCATCACCACGTCGCGGTTTGGCCCGCACCACGGGCCGCAGAGTACGATGCTAACGGGACAGGGTGGCTACGAGTACGCGGGCGAGACCTACGTATCGTCAGCGCACTTGAACGCCGCGCAGGGCTGTGTGACCTGCCACATGGCGACACCTGCTTATGCTGACGAGGCCGGTGGGCACACCTGGTGGATGGAGTACGACGACCACGGAACTGAGACCCTTTGGGTCAAAGGATGTGGTGCAACTGGCTGCCATGACGTGAGCACGAGTGCTCTCGAGGATGTGCTCCGCGACGAGGCTGCGACCGAGAGGGCGTTGATCTGGGACGACGTCGACGCGAACGGTGAGATTGGTGCCGTCCTCGACGTGATGGGCGGCCCCGATACCGGCCTGTTGGTGGACTTGAAGGTGCTGTTGGTCCAGATCGCTGTGTTGTTGGGCGACGATTCTGCGGTTGATGATGACCTGGTGATGTGGCCGTTGGATGTCGCGGGTGCCGTGTATAACTACAACTTTGTCCGCGAAGACCTCAGCCGCGGTCTGCATAACTTCAAGTATGCTACGAAGCTGCTCACAACCAGCATAGCGGCGATAGAGGCCTACATCCTCACGCTGCCGCCGCAGTAGCACGTAGTTGCGACGAGCGTTCCCTCGGGGACGCAAAACGGGCACCAGCCCTCGATCATGAGGGTACGGTGCCCGTGAAGAGCAGCAAGGTTCACCAGTCGCAGTTGACTACTTCTCCGGGGGAGACTCGCCTGGAGGAGCTTGCCCCGGGACCCTGCGACTGGTGGGCCTTCTCTTCGTCAACTAACAGCTTTCACCATCCCTCACCATCCCTTCCCTACCTGGTCCAAAACGCTATCACCCCGCACCCTGCTCCCGGTCGGTTGTAGACCGGTGGGATTTGCGAAGCGCCACTGTAGACCTCGATGGCTGCGATATTGGTCACGGCCAGCATGACGTCTATGTCGAAGTCGCTCGAATTGCCGTAGTAGAGCCCGTTCATGAAATAGACGACTGGACAGGGGGCCCCCTGTATCCGGTCAACCATACGCGAACTCTCTATCAGGTATCTCTGGGTATCGCCGCGCACCCCATACGAGGGATTGGGGCGGACGCGGACTCCACGCATCCTGCGCAGCACATCGGTGGTCTCGCGCGGATTCCAGGACTCGAATTCCTCTTGCGTGAGGAAACTACCGAACCCCTCTTCGCGGCGGAGAGTGAAAGGTCTCAGCAAGACATCCCTCGGTTGGTCCCGTTCAGCGGCTATCACTATTGGATCTAGCACAGTGAGGTTGAGAGAAGTCAAAGCCAGAACGTCGCCTGTCAGTTCGAGATGCTGTCCTTGCTGCAACGCAACTTCATAATCGCGGCTTGCGTAACCCACGTGCCTCGCACGCACCCGCAGCGGACCGGGCGGCAGGCTGTCCATCGTGAATCCACCCGCCGAATCGGTGACGGTCGTCCGCCCCGTTCCCAGAGCCTCAACCTCGGCCCGTCGCAATGCTTCTCCTGAGGCAGAATCAGTCACCGTGCCGGCGAGGCTGGCCGAGAGCGCCGCCGGCGCTGCCAGCTCCAAATCCTGCTTCCAGATACCGTAGCGGATTCGGTGCGACAGTCCCTGGCCCACTGCGACGGACTGCCCCTGGAACTTGAGGCCGACTGATGCGCTCAGCCCTTCTCCGTGAGTGGCTCGCAGAGTCAGGTCAGTGCCTGTCGGCAGGCTACACAGTGTGAACGAGCCTGAGCCGTCTGTGACAGCAACAGCCTCCAGGTCGGTCGCCTGCATCACATTCCGATTTGCTTCGAGCGACCGCCACGAAACCACCACTTGGGCAGCCGGAACCGGTGCGCCTGTCTGTCCGTTCCTCACGACACCGACTATGGCGCGGACAGATTCATCCCAACTCTCCCCTGGGCATAGCGCAGCGCGTATGCGTGACACCGGGGGTACAGCGAGGAAGACGCGTGCGACCTCTCCCCGACTGAACTCAACAGTGGTGCCCGGTGTCATAATGCCGAGGGAATCGAGTGACGGGTGGGACATGCTGACGGCGTACTCGCCCTGCAGTGGGCCGGTGATGTGAAATGTCCCGTCCCATCTCGTCAGCGTACGGCCGTCGGTGCCCACTATGGTCACCAGAGCTCCTGCGAGTGGCCTGCCGGTAGTGCTGTCGAACACGCTCCCAATCAGCGTCGCGAACTCGGCTGTATACACTTCGCTGCCGTCCGGCGTGGCTAGGCGGATGACCTCACCACCGCTTTCGCGGAAGCCGGTGACAACGGAATCCGGTACGGGTCCCAGACCTAGGCGAAGTCCGACCGCGGGCATCCGGATGAACCACTCGCGCACGATCCAGGCACCCGACGGCACGGGCATGAACTCGAGTTCTCCTCCGATCCTTTGGTCACGAATATCGGGAGGCAGTCTGGTATACCGGTACTGTATTGTCCGTAGCTCAGCCGCACTCTCGTCCAACCAGAGTGCACCTGCAACATCGACTGCGCTATGGCCTGCCACGGGCTCGAATGCGAGGCCGATGAGACCCGGGTGATCTTGTCGGTCTCGTACGGCCTTGAAACAGTGGGTGCGTTGGAACGACTCGGACAGTAGCACGTCCGCATCCGGTGCAAAGAAGGTTGCCGTGCCGTCCCAGTTGTGCCTCAGGTATCCTTGCTCCGCCAGTTGCTCCGGAGGAGCACTCTGAAACGGTGTCGTGTAGAAGCCCGAGGTCGTCGTTTGCTGTTCCTTCACTACATTCCTGGCGCGCCGGTCGAGATCGCGCTCATACAGTCTCATCGTGTAGTGCAGATCGCGTCTATTGGCTGTCCATGACGCTGCCGCCAGCGCCTTGCGGGCTTCTTCCCAAACTACGGCCGTACGTGCGCTGCCTTCGGGACCCACCTCACAGCGAGCCTCCGCTGTCACCTCGACCTCGGCGAGTCGTACCGGCAGGGCGATGACCGTCAGGTGGTACTCCAGAGCCTGGCCTGCCGACAGCTCGAACAACGGCGACTGCCAAGCCCGATATCCGATGCGGAGCGATTGCAGCTTGAAGTGCCCTGCCTGTGGGGCTGTCAGTGAGAAACGGCCTCGGCGATCGGTGAGCGTGCGGGCTACTTCCTGGCCGCTCTCGTCGATCAGAGTCATGAAACCGCCGTCCACGAGCGCACCGGTGGCGCTGTCCACCACCTGCCCAGTTACGGTCTGCGCGCAAAGTGGTGGACTCGTTCCAAGCGCCACCGCGCCACACAGGAACAGACTGAGCGTGGTTTTCACCGATGTCGTCTGGGATTGAGACTCACGTGCATTGTATCAGCTGTCTGCATCCCTCACCATCCCCCCCGTCCTCCACCATCCCTCACCGTCCCACCAACGGCAGCTGACAACCCCTGGAGTCAGAGAATCATCCCAACCAGCAACACCACGAGCAAGACCAGGACGACGATAATCACCACGACCCCCAGGGCGAGAGCGAGCAGCGCCTTCCACCCAATCTTGCTGAGAAAGGTGAGAATCCCGATTCGGATGATCTGTTTGAGCCACTCGAGCAGAATACTCATTGTCCCCTTCCAGCATGTGAAGGCAATCCGACTCTAGAATCCCTACGGTGGTCCCGGACCTGTTGTTTCCGCATGCTGGCGTTACTGGCTGGCTTGGTCTGGCAAGCCCACAGGGATATCAGGCGAGTAGTCAAAGCCCTCAGAAGCGAAGGCGACATAACTAAAGACTACCAGTGAGCCGAGCCCCCATACCAAGCCCGCCACAACCCCGACGTCAACGATACCTCTCCACGGCTGCACCAGCTGATGGGCCAGTATCACGAAGAGAACGATCATGAGAGTCACCAAGAAGGAAGTGTATTGTCTCCTCCTGGTGGCGTGAAAGTACCCCATGCAGAACAGCGGGGCGAACAATACGTGCCAGAAGCGGGGATGGTCCCTCAAGTATTTAGCTCGAGCAGCCACGCGCGGCGAAAACCCCAGTTGAAAACCTCGGTATCCTTCGGAGTAGAGCATGAAGACCAGCAACAGCAACAGACTGGTCCAGTGATACCAGGCCAGAGTCTGAGTCAGGGCATCCACGGCGATCGGTATCAAGCGGTAGACGGCGCTGCCGATCAGGAGAAAGACGCCAAGGACTCCCCAGATGGCTGCGACAGCCCCCCTCACCTTGTTCTCCAGACGCTGAATCTTTCGACCACCGTGCCAACTCACGCTTCTGTCCGAGGTGTGCCGGTCCGCAAATGCCACAATGCCTCATTAGGTCCCATCACCAACATCACGTCGCTCTCGCTAAAGGCGTAGTCGGCCTGGGGCGCTGCATCAAGCCGTTCCTGACCGTCGGGTGACAGCTGCTTGATCATCAGTATGGTAACGCCGAACGTCTTACGGATGTTCAATTCTCGGATCGTCTTGCCGATGAATCGGCTAGGGACCGTGACTTCTGCAAAGACGGCGTTCTGGACCGCAGGCACTACGCCAGTGCTGCTTTCCCGACTCACTGTCGACGCCATGCTGCGGGCCATATCGCGTTTGAAGATCTCTGTGTTGTATCGCTCGATCACATCCTTGGGCCAAATCACACCTATCAGACGTCCATTCTCGAGCACTGGAATCTCACCGCTATACATGCCCAACTGCCGCATGACGTCGGCTAACGACTCGTCCGGTGAGACGGTGGCGAACTCTCCGCCAACCATCACGTCCTGCGCGATGAGCAGCGCATCGAGCGTTGATGCATCGGTCATTACAGGTCTGATCTGATCGGCTGTAATCACCCCCTCCAGAATCCCGTCCTCGTCCGTCACGAAGAGGGTTGTGCCCGGATGATCGATGAGCTTGGAAACCACCGAGGTTAGGTGGTCTTCCGGCGAGACCGTAACCGCATCGGGTCGCACTACCTCACGCACCGATACCGGTTCCAAGACGTTCACCGCACGCCCCTTGTAGATATCGATGCCGCGGCGCAGCAACTTCAGAGTGTAGATGGACGACCGCTGCAGCCTAGTGGCTAAGAGCGTGGCGATGATACAACTGATCATCAACGGCAGGATGATTCTGTATTCGTTGGTAAGTTCGAAGATGATCAGGATGGCGGTGATAGGTGCGTGAGTCCCGGCCGCCACTACCGCTCCCATGCCCACCAATGCGTACGCTCCCGGACCGGCAGTGGTCGTGGGCCACAGCGTGTGCACGACGGTACCGACTGCACCACCTAGCATTGCCCCGATGAACAGCGATGGTGCGAAGATCCCACCAGAGCCTCCGGAACCAATCGTAATCGAAACGGCGATGATCTTCACCAGCACGAGTGCCACCATGAAGTACCACAGCATGGTGCCGTTCAGCGCCTCGTTGATGGCCTCGTACCCAACACCAAACACATGAGGCAGCCAGATCCCGATAGCGCCGATCGCCGTGCCGCCGAGCGCCGCCTTGATTATGGGGTGCAGCCGGAGCTTGTCGACGAAGTCTTCCGTGGAGTAGAGCGTTCGAATGAAGCCCAGGGCGACGAACCCGGCGAGAATCCCCAGGCCGGCATAGGCGAACAACTCGTTGGCATGGACGAGACTGTACGGTGGGACCTCGAACGCCGGAAAGTCGCCCAGATATCGGTGGCTCACGACGGTGGCCGCAACCGACGAAATGACTATCGGTGAGAATTGCGCGACGCCAAAGTCCCCCAGAATGATCTCGACGGCAAACAGGGCTCCGGCTACAGGGGCATTGAAGGTCCCTGCAATCCCGGCTGCCGCGCCGCAACCGACCAGAGTCCGCAGCCTTTGTTGGTCGATCTTGAGCCACTGACCGATTGTCGAACCGAGGGCTGACCCGATCTGGACAATCGGTCCCTCGCGTCCCACCGAACCTCCTGATGCAATACACACACCGGATGCGAACATCTTGGCGACCACGACGCGGGGTCTGATCCTACCGCTGTGGATCGCCACCGCCTCCATGACCTCTGGAACTCCATGGCCTTTGGCCTCGCGAGCGAACCGGTGGATGATGAGTCCCACGACGGCGCCGCCCAGGGTGGGCGCCACTAGCTTCCACCAGAAGGGCAAGCTGTAGAGGTAGTCGATCGTGTATTGGCCCTGGTGCCAGAACAGTTCGTTCATGCTCTGGATGAGCAGCCGAAAGCCCACGGCGCTGAAGCCCCCCAACAAGCCGATCGCTACCGAGACCAGGACCATGTAGATCTGTTCGGTCTGGCGCAGCGCGTCGTGGGCGCGGTGAAGGTATCTGATGGCTGGCTGGAGCATGTCGGAATGTCAGGTCAGGTGCTGTGAAACCATAGCAAGATAAGCCGTGGCGGTAGTGGTGGCAGGGGACATAGCACCAACCTGATTACAGCCGTGTCCGTGTGCCTCGGTGCGTACGGTCAATACTCGATGCCGGGTCGGGCGACGAGGCCTTCGTCGTAGTAGTGTTTGACTGGTTTCATCTCCGTCACGAGATGGGCTCGTTCGACCAGCTGCTCCGGCGCTCGCCGGCCGGTGAAGACGAGCTCAACTGAGTCGGGACGGTCGTCGAGTAGATCCAACAGGTCCTGGACTGCAAGCAGCCCAAACCAGACCGCCACGTTGATCTCGTCCAGCACGATGATGTTGTAGCTGCCGGCAAGCATGGCTTCACGTGCCTTCGTGAGACCTGCGCGCGCCTGCACTCTGTGCTCTTCGGTCACCTGGTCGCGGCGAATGCACTGCTTGTCCCCAAACTGCTCGATGGTGATGTGTGGGTCGTTCTCTAGCGCCTGCAATTCCCCGTAGTTCTGACCTTTCATGAACTGAGCTACGTAGCTCTTCATGCCGTGTCCTGATGCACGCACCACGAGACCGAATGCGGCCGTGGTCTTGCCCTTCCCATCTCCGGTGTAAACCTGAACGCACCTTTGTGTCATCGCAGGACTGCTCTCTATCAGATCCCCGCGCGGTGGGGTTTGCGAATCATAGCTCGGAGCCCCTACCTTCTGGCTATCAGCTATCAGCTATCAGCTATCAGCTATCAGCTCACGCCCAACATGTGATCTGCAATCGCAGTGCACAAGTCGAGCCGGCTGTGGCGACCGGTGAATGGGAAGGACACGCCATGTCGGGTGCGCAGACACATCGCAACAAGGAACTCGGTCTCTGGATGAGTACCTCGTTGGTCGTGGGCAACATGATAGGTTCGGGAGTCTTCCTGCTGCCCGCCGCTCTCGGTGTCTATGGCGGAATCAGTCTTGTGGGCTGGCTCGTTACCGCCGCGGGAGCCATCCTGCTGGCCCTGGTGTTTGCCAAGCTGAGTCGGATCATGCCCAAGGTCGGCGGACCATATGCGTACACCCGGCGGGGCTTTGGTGACTTCGCAGGTTTCCTCGTTGCCTGGGGCTATTGGATCTCTATCTGGACCAGCAACGCTGCGATTTCGGTAGCGTTCGTCAGCTATTTGACCGTGTTTTGGCCCGCGCTGGCAGACAGCGGTGTGTTGGCTGCTGTGGTGGCCATCTTGGCGATCTGGTTGCTCAGCTGGGTGAATTCGGCCGGAATACGCAACGCCGGTTTCGTGCAACTGATCACCACGGTCCTCAAGCTCCTGCCATTGGTTGCGATCGCAACCTTGGGATTTGCATTCTTCAACGTGGAGCACTTCCGGCCGTTCAATATGAGCGGTGAATCCAGCTTCGCAGCCATATCCGCTACAGTGGCGCTCACGCTGTGGGCATTCTTGGGATTGGAGTCGGCCACGGTACCGGCGAACCACGTCAAGGATCCCACACGCACGATTCCCCGGGCGACAGTGCTGGGAACGGCAATCGCGGCACTCGTTTACATCCTGGGCACGGTCGCGGTCATGGGTGTCATCCCGCCCGGCGAACTAGCACATTCCAATGCTCCCTACGCCGACGCAGCGCGGGAGATGTGGGGTTCATGGGCTGGTTACCTGGTAGCTGCCGGTGCCGCGGTCTCCTGTTTCGGTGCATTGAATGGGTGGATCCTAATGCAGGGTCAGATCCCGTTCGCCGCTGCACAGGATGGGATCTTCCCGAGAGCGTTTGCACGCCTGTCCGTCAGAGGCACTCCCACTCCCGCGATCGTGATATCGAGTGTGTTGGTCACCGTGCTGATCGGGATGAACTACACCAGGGGATTAGTGGAGCAGTTCAACTTCATCATCCTATTGGCCGCATTGAACACCCTGATCGCGTATACGCTGTCGTGTATGTCGGAGTTGATGATCTTCATCACGGAACGAGAGCAGTTCGACGGTACCCGACTGGTGGGGTCGTCTATTATCGCAGCGCTGGCGTTCCTGTATTCGCTCTGGGCGATTGCTGGGGCAGGGCGGGATATCGTGTATCTGGGTTTGCTCCTCCTCATGGCAGGCGTTCCGGTGTATGTATGGATTGTCTGGCGTCGCACGGCCGCGTCGGAGGACGTCACGGTATGATAGCAGCTGTGCAGTCAGAGGTGGCGGTCATCAAGCTCTTGCTGCTCAAGCACGCCAATGATGCTTTCGTGAGCGACAGTACCGTGAGGCGACAGTGGCACGACCTGGGCTATACGGCCTGTCCCGACTTCACTCGAGCCGTCGAAGAATACGATCGGTTTGTCAGGCTGCTGGAGAGATTCGGTATTGAAATCGTGTTCCTCCCGGCTGACGACCGAGTCGGTCTGGACTCCATCTACGTGCGAGATGCCTCGATCGTTTGCAGTGGAGGAGCCATCTTGTGCAACATGGGCAAAGCGGGCCGGCGCAGTGAACCGCAAGTTCAGGATTGTGCTTTGCGAAAGGCCGGACTGCCGATCCTGGGCAGGATCACAGGTGACGGAACAGTTGAGGGCGGAGATGTCGTGTGGCTCGATGACCGTACTGTGGCGGTCGGTCGTGGATACCGCACCAACGATGCGGGGATCGAACAACTCCGGGATATACTCGACGATTGCATCGACGAATTCATCGTAGTACCGCTGCCGCACTGGCGAGGCCAGGATGACGTGTTCCACTTGATGTCGATCCTAAGCCCGATTGATCACGACTTGGCGCTGGTCTATTCGCCCTTGCTACCCGTTCCGTTTCGGGAACAACTCTTGGCGCGCGGCATTGAGCTTGTCGAGGTCGCGGACCAGGAGTTCGAGACGATGGGATGCAATGTATTGGCTGTGGCTCCTCGTAAGTGCATCATGCTGTCAGGGAACGCCGCGACGCTGGCACGGCTCGAGCGGGTTGGCGCCGAGGTCCATCAGTTCGAGGGGGTGGAGATCTGCGTGAAAGGATCCGGTGGGCCGACTTGTCTAACGCGGCCGATAGTGCGGGGATGGTGATGAGATGAGGTGCATTCCCGAGAGTGCCAGAGCGCAGACGCCATAGCCCCGCCTACGCTTCAGCGCTGTCCGATCCGCGACTGAGACATAGGTGCAGGTGTTCAGTGCCTCCGGATAGAAGGGTGGTGTGGCTTTCCGCTACACGGCTGTGAAGTGGAGCTGACGGGGGCACTTTGAAGTGCTACAGTCGGTGACCCTCAAGAACAGAAACTCCGCAACCACGCTGTGGTTGCGGAGTCACCGTTCTCAGCCGGGGAGATCTAGCTCAGGCCCTACGGCTTCCTCCGGGAACTGGTCGAGGAGCTTGGCTTACGAGCAGCGGTCGAGGTCGTCGGCTTACGAGTGGACGAGGATCTCGCGGCTGGCCTGCTGACCTTCGGCGCTGTCCTAGCCGGTGTGCTCGACCGTACCGGTGCACTCCGTGTGGGTGCCGGACGAGATCGCACGCTGCCGCTACTGGAAGCCGGTGATGGACGCCGCACGGTCGTGGAACGCGTAGCGCTCCGCGACGTCGGGCTTGACCTAGAGGTCGAGCGCGCCGAGGGTACCGACCTGCTTGTCGTGGGCGTAGCTCGACGCGCCGTCGCGGAGGTCGAACGCGATGAAGGTGTCGACCTGCTGGTAATGGGCGTGGCCCGACGCGCCGTGGGCGTCTGACGCCCAGCCTGAGCGCCTGAGGGTCGGGCCTGCGACGAAGTCGTTGTGCGGGTTGTAGGGCTGACCCGGCGAGCGGACGTGGGCTGCCTGGTTGCGCCCGCATTCGGGGCCACCCGCTCGCGCGACGATTCCGCCGTGCGCTGGGTTACGTCGACCGTTCTGCGTGCCGTGGCACCGGTCACGTCACGACTCGTGGTGCGTCGGCTCACCTCTGGCATCGTGCGACGCGGAGTCGTTGCGCTGGTTCTCGACCCAGTGGTTGCCGCCGAAGTCGGCGCCAGACGTCTAGTACTCGGACTGGAGCTGGTAGTGACTCGTCTAGTACCCGCACTGGAACCGCTAGCGACTCGTCTGACACCTGCGCTCGGCGTGGTTGCCAACCGCCTGGTCCGACTGGCAGCGTTAGATGGTGCCGTCCGCGGGGTGAATCTGAGTCGCGCATCCGGCAACACGTAGCGCGTGGTGTAGGTGTAGTTGTTGTAGTACCGTGGATGAGTGTTCCAGCCGTTGTAGTACCAATCGTAGCCGTACCAGTTGTTGCCGTACCAGTAGTTATTCCAATACCCATACGGGCTGTACCAGGGATCGTACCACCATGAGTAGTAGTATCGGCTCCGCACGTACCGGTAGGACGGCCACCCATAGAAGTTCACGCCAAAACCGAACCGCCAATCCCAGTACCAGTCATCCCAGAACCCGTAATTGTAGTAAGGGTAGCCGTACAACGAATAGGCGTGAGAGGGATACCCGCTGTACAGCGTCAAGTGCACGGCTTGGTCGGAGGCCACACTGACATCCCAGACGTTGTATTGCATGATGTCGTAGTCAAAGTAGGCTCCCGATGCCATCTGCAGCACGAGGTCGGTCAGCTCGGCCTCGGCGTCCTCCAGCACCCACCAAGTGTCGGGCTGTCCGTAATCCCAGTGGTCGGCTCGCATGAACTGATCGAACCGAAAGGGATCCCGTGAATAGGCCGCGTAGACAGTGCCGACTCCGTTCGAACTGTAAATCCGGAACGCCTCACGGTCGCCCCGATCGCGGATCTCGAACTTGTCACGGGCCCTAACGTAGTTGTCGAACATCGGGTCTACCGGGAATAGGACCCTGATGCGCCCGTCCGGCTCCGCGTGGAGGACCAGCAGATAGCCGTCCATCTCTGCGCGCGCGTGCACCTTCACCCGATCGCCCAGCCGGGCGTCCTTCTTGTTGACCCAGACCTGTACGGGTGGATCCGCCTGTTGCAGCACGGCGCTGCTTGCGGTGATGTTGACTGCCCCACTAGTGGGAACCAAGAGGGACAGTAGTGCGACGCTCAGCATAACAACCTCCGCTCTCCGTCGGCTGACCGTATGCGGCTCTTCTAAACTGCGGTACGGGAGGCAAACCCGCCAGACTTAGGCAGGTAACGATGCGGCCTCTCGCGCCATGTCCGGCCGCACACCGGAGCGGACAGTCCGCTCCGCTAATGAATCATAGCGAGATGCATGCCATAACGTAAGTCTTTATTTGTCAATTATTTAATAACTGAGACAGGGCCAAAACCGTCCCCTTTTCGGGACAAGACTGTCGCATGCTGTCCTTCCGCCTGGCTACCGCTCCTCCGGCACCAGCCGCCGCCTGACCGCTGGGGGCAATATTGCCCAGGCGAACCGGATCGGCACACCGCGCTGGGTCTGGAACGGATCTCCGGGAGCGGGAGATCGCACACTGGCGTAATGGATTGCCACAACCTGCTGGTGCCCGTCGATCAGGGGACCACCGCTTCCGCCCACTGTGGTGGCTGCCGTGTGGATGACTTCTGTTCCCGTGGTGTCACTGATGCTTCCGTTGGTGATGAGGGGCTGGATCAATCGTCGGTTGGCGAGCTCCTCGGCGAGCCGGCGGGCGTCGTCTCCAGCAGTGTTCAGGATATCAGCCCGGTCCTCCCGACTCACACGAAACAGCAGGTTGTGTACCCCGGTCGGGTATCCGATGAGCAACAGCTCGTCCCCGGGAATGGGCTCACTGTTGGCCGGTGCTAGAGGAAGCGCGGGCCGTTTCGGTCCATCCCCCAGTACCCTGAGCAGCGCCACGTCGGCATCGGGGGATATCTGGCTGACTACTAGTGGCCGGGACTCATCGCCGGGCGGGAAGTAGGCACGCAAGTCGATGAAGCGGCCGGTCACGTCGAGTCCTCGTGAGCGGATGAGGTCTAGCTGCTCGTCCTCTTCCCAAGGCACTGCAACGTGCCTGTTGCTGATCAAGAACCCCGCTGTGTCCACCAGGAATCCGGTGGCAGTACCCTGGCGTTGCAGCGGCGGCCCAGACCCGCCGAACGTGATGCTCGGAGTGAGGCCACCGTCAGGCCGTACTGTCATAACGACCTCGCCGGCGTCATCCACCTCGTAGCGCAGGAATCTGGTTCCTCGCTCCTCGGCGAAACCATACGTGAACACGATCAGGGCCACGCCCTGGCTGAAGTCGCGGATCGTGCTCGGACCTAGCCTCAGGTTCGTCTGCTCCTGGGCCAGGGCGGCATTCAGTGATGCGGCTTGGCTTTGGACTTGAGCCAGTGTTTCCTCCAGCGCCGAGCGGGACTCCCGCTCGGTTGCCAAGGTTGCGGATAGGGCCGTCAGGGTTCTCTGGAGATTGGTCTTGCTCAGTTGCTGGAGAACTAGAACAGTGCTGAGACCGACCAGTGTGACGGCGGCAACGGCACCGAGCAGACGGCGGGTGCGTTTCGCCCGCCGCACCGCCATGACCACGAGTTCACGAGTGGTAGTCAGGGGATTGGGCTCGAAGACCGACGGTGCCGTATCACTGTCGCGCCGTCTGGTCTGCTTCAGCAGCTCGATTGCCTCGGCCATCTCTTGAGGATCGAGCGTCGGCGACGCTCCGGTGCCGACCTCGACCAGGAATCGCGCGCCAGGACCACCGGCTCCAAACTGAATCAGATCCTTGTCAGCCAGCTCACGTTCTCGGATGGACTCCCCGTTCACGTAGGTCCCGTTGCGGCTCCCGTCGTCCCTGATCACGAAGCGTCCGTTGCGGTAGTAAAGTGTCGCGTGCCGGGCCGACACGAGCACGTCTTCGGACCCGAAAGTGATTGTCCGACCTACCTGGCGCCCGAATGTAACGTCTTCGGTTCCCAGATCGTGGGCGGTACCCGCTCGACTTCCAGTTAGAATCACCAGCCGCGCCGTCATCCACACCTCCGGATCACTGTTGGGTATACATCGTAGCGTAAATGTCGCCGAGTATGCGTGTCAAGCAAAGCAGACGGACTCCGCTTTGGGGGGGTCTCTGACTATCTTGTTCCGCTCGGTTGCACACATGTTCGCCAGGAGTGATTGCCCATGCCGCTAGTTGATTTTTCAGAGCTGCCAGATGACGCCCGGCTCTGGGTCTTCCCGGCTTCCAAACCCTTGAGCGCTGCCGAGAGCGAGCGGCTGCTCAGTACCGTCGACGAGTTCCTGGAAACCTGGGTGGCCCACGGTTCACCCCTTCAGACGTCGCGCGATTGGCGGCTCGGCCAGTTTCTTCTCGTGGCAGTCGACGAGGCGGCGACAGGTGTATCAGGCTGCTCGGTCGACGCTCTGGTAAGGTGTTTGAGGCGAGTGGAACGCGACTTGGACCTCAGCTTGACTGACCACGGCCCAGTGTTCTTCCGTGATCGAGACGACGTGCGCTCCGTTTCGCGGAACGAGTTCGCTGAGCTGGCCCGATCGGCAGCAGTGGGACCGACCACGACCGTGTTTGACAACACCGTGGCGAATGTGGGCGCGTTGCGGGCAGGACGATGGGAGACCCCGGCAGCGGAGGCGTGGCACGGAAAAGCGTTCTTTGCGAGGTAAGCGGTCAGTGCACGACCCTCACCGTCCTTCTCCCGGCTCGCAAACAGGCGTGAAACCCCTCTACGCGGTGTTACGTAAGGGTTTATGAGCATTACCCACTGACTTCCCGGAGCTTACAACATGAGGCCCATACGTAGGTTGATAATCAGCATCGGTGCCCCCCTCATCCTCGTGGTGGGGCTAGGAGTTGCCTGGGGTGTTCGCAAGGGTTCCGCCATGGTCCACGAGTTGGAAACGTGGGGTCAGGAGTGGGAGCACAGCTCGGAACCGGTGCGGCTCCACGTCGCGGATTTTCCCGTCATTTCCACGCTCTACGTGGACGGAGACAAGATGGGCAAATTCGAGGACGTCGTGATCATGCGACACGAACCACGCAAGGTCGACAGCCTGCGCATCGTAGTGAGCGTCCCTGACGCAGCAAAAGCTGCGCAACTGAGCGATTGCCAGTTGATGATCGACCCGCAGGCTCTGGAAGACACTTTCCCGCTGGAAGGCTGGAAGCAGGTGATGAACTGCGTCACCGATACCGCAGGCCTAGTGCGGTTCGGCAGCATGGTGCTCGACGGGCTCGACGAAGAACTGACACTGATGTTGGAGCAACACAATCTGCCGTGTGACCACATGAGTGATATAGAGGCTTGCGGTGATCTCGATCGGCTGCGCGATGATATGGTGCGGCTAGGGGAGCAAATCAAGCGCGACGTGAGAAAACGGGTCAGGGTCAGAAGGAACTAGCCGATACGGCGACAGGCAGACAAAGCACCCTCGCTTGGCTCCTGCCGGAGCGGGGGTGCTTCTTTTGCCACGTAGGTGCAGGCCCAACGGTGTCCCATCTCTTCCTGCCAAACAGGATAGTCCCAACATTCCCACTCGCCCTTGGGCGTAAGGTCAGTTGCCGTTTCAGTAATTGTCGTCTTTCGCTTAGCGGCCATTCAGCTCAGATTCTGCGGCATGTCCGAGACAACTACGACTACGTGTCCGCTGGATTGCCCTGACAGCTGTGCTTTAGAGGTATCCGTTCAGAAGGGTGCGGTGCGGGCGATCCGGGGGAGCCGAGGGCATCCGGTCACTGCGGGGTTCATCTGCAGCAAAGTCGCGCGGTTCGGCAGGCGTGTGGTGCACCACTCTCGAATTCAACGCCCGATGAGACGGGTGGGGAAGAAGGGCGGCGGCGAGTTCGAGCCGATGTCTTGGGATGAGGCGATCACCGTGATTGCTGGCCGTCTCAAGGACATTGCGGCCCGTTGGGGCGGGGAAGCGATTTTGCCGTACCACTATGGTGGCTCTAACGGCCTCATGACCGACGGATTCCTCGACGATCTCTTCTTTGCGAGGCTGGGTGCTTCGCGGTTGGCGAAAACCGTGTGTGCGGCACCGGCGACTGCGGCGGCGGTGGGAATGTACGGTAAGATGGCCGGCGTGGCGTTTGAAGATTACGTGCACGCGAAGTGCATCATCGTTTGGGGTGCCAATCCCAAAGTGTCAAACATCCACTTGGTGCCGTTTCTGCGGGAGGCCAAGCAACGGGGAGCGTTCGTCGCGGCTGTTGACCCGATCAGAAACTTGTCGACTGTAGAGGCGGATCTGCACCTAGCGGTCAAGCCGGGTACCGACCTTCCAGTGGCGCTCGCGATTGTCAGGCTGTTACGGGAGGAGGGACGACTGGATGATCGTTTCCTGAGTCAGCACGCCAAATCCGTCGATCCGTTGCTCGAGGCGGCAGACTCCTGGCCGATTGGGCGGGCAGCTGCAGAAGCGGGCGTCACACCGCAGCAGCTGGAGCGAATTGCCAGAGAGTATGCTGACAGCGCTCCGGCAGTGATTCGTTGTGGTTGGGGGGTGGAGCGCAACAGCAACGGCGGGCAGGCGGTGGCCGCGATCCTGGCACTGCCAGCTCTGTTGGGCAAATTCGGCGTGCGGGGGGGTGGTTATACCCTGAGTAACAGTGGAGCAGTTCGCATGGCCACCGCAAAGCTGTGCGACGTCTCTCAGTGGAGCACTCGTGTCATCAATATGACGCAGCTCGGTGAGGTGCTCGGCAACGGATGCGAACCACCGGTGAAGAGCCTCTTCGTGTACAACTGCAACCCTGCGGTCACGGTACCCGACCAGAACGCAGTGCTCCGAGGGCTCGCGAGAGAAGACCTGTTTACCGTGGTGTTTGAACAAGTCATGACCGATAGTGCGATGTACGCCGACGTGCTTCTTCCCGCCACTACCTTCCTCGAACATCGTGATATTCGGGTTTCCTATGGCAACTACATCGTCGGTGGGGTCAAACCAGCGCTTGCACCACGCGGCGAGGCCAGATCGAATCCTCAGTTGTTTGCCGCAATCGGCCGTGCGATGGGGTTCACCGACGACGCATTTCAGTGGGATGACGAAACTTGCCTGCAACGGCTGAGCGGTGCCATCGAGTTAGCCGGTGTCGCCGCTGATCCCACGCTGCTCGTGCAGGGTCAGCAACAGCGATGCGAGTTTCCTGGTGGTACGCCGATTCAGTTCGCCACCGTGCTGCCAATGACGTCAGACGGCAAGATAGACATGTGTCCGACCGTTCTGGGCGACGAGCCATACTCCTATCGGCCGCTGGATAGCAGCCGCTACCCGCTCAGGCTGGTGAGCCCGGCAACCGCGAAGTTGATCTCCAGCACTCTGGGTGAGTTCAATCTCCCGAAGCTCTGGGTGTCGATCAATCCCAACGATGCCAGCCCCCGGCACATAGCGAGCGGTGACGAGGTTCGAGTGTTCAATGAACTGGGTGAAGTAGTCTGCACCGCCAACGTGACAGCAAAGGTACGACCCGGAGTGGCACTGATTCCCAAGGGAGCCTGGCGGAAGTCGTCACGCAACGGAATGACGGCCACGGCGCTGTGTCCGGCCAATGTGAACGTCGTAGGTGGGGGGGCGTGCTACAATGATGCCAGGGTGGAGGTGGAGGGGGGGAGCGGGGAGCGGGGAGCCGGGAGCGGGCGGTGACGTTGACCACCGCCTGGGCAGCGGCTCCCCGCTCCTGGCTCTCAGCTCCCCGCTCTCTGCTCCCCTATTCGTTCGGATCCAGTATGTCGTCTATCCGCACGATCGCATCTCTGTAGTGCAGTGTCGTGGCCCGATTCGGGCTGCGGTTTATTGCCTGCTGGATCAGTTGTCTGAGTGTCACCAGTTCACCTCGCACAAAGGGCCGTATGTCGGATTGTGATACGTCCACCTGTGTCGTGAACGCTCTGGCGAACGGGCTGCTTGGCGTTGCCGGCTCCTCTGTCATGAGGTATCCCATCCGCTCGAGGTAGCCCCGCTGCAAATTGCGGCGGAAAGGATCGGTGGCCTGGCCAGTTCTCAACTCGGTCCAGATTGCGGCGCGCAAATCGCCTAGCATATCCCCTAATGAGTAGGCTGCATCGCCGGCTCTGGCTTCTGTCTCGATGAGGCGCTGCATACGACCAGGATCCAGAATCTGCTCCACTACGCGGACCTGGATGCCGCGAATCCGTTCCACGGTACCGATGTTCTCGATGCGGCTGAGGATGTTCTCATCGAGCATCCACGTCGGAGTCGCAAAGGCCTGCTGTGCAAAGAACAGCATAGCCCGTCGCTGCGTCTCCCTGGTCACGAATTGGTACACGGGACCTTGCTGATCGTAGGTTTTCCGAGTCTGGGTCACACCTCCGACGTTGGCGGCCACGTGTCCCATGTAGCGGCTCCACTGCCCAATGACCTGACCGTATAGCTCTTCTAGTTCGGCGTAGTCTTCCCGCGGTTCGTACGACCAGTCGATTAGGTTGGTGACGATCCGTTTGAGATTCTCTATGCCATACTCACTCGCTCGCATTGCATCGTCACCGACGGCCTCGGTTTGAGACGTCGGATCGACAGCGCTGCCATCGCCAAAGTGATACATGGGATCGTCGTAATGCTCCAGTATCCACCGATCCAGTGTCTCCTTCTCCGTGTCCGGTGAAACGACTTCAGGGATCGGCCGGTAGCCCCACTCGATCGAATGCTTGTCATAGGGACCGATGATCGGTATGAAACAGACACCCTCGTCTTCTGGCTGGGCCACGTAGTTGAACCGCGCGTAGTCCATGATCGACGGTGTGGTCCCCATGGCGCAGGTGAAGCTGGCAGAGCGCAAGGAATCGACCGGATACGTGGAACTGGCCTTCATGTTGTGAGGTAGACCAAGCGTGTGTCCGACTTCATGCGCCGCTACGTATCGAATCAACTCACCCATCACCCTGTCTTCGAACTTCACGTGGCGAGCTTCAGGATTGGCTGCGGCTGTCTGAATGAAGTACCAATTGCGCAGCAGCCGCATCACGTTATGGAACCAACCGATGTCACTCTCCAGAATCTCTCCGGTCCGAGGATCACTCACATGTGGGCCATAAGCGTTCTGAACCGGCGACGAGAACCAGCGAATCACCGAGTAGCGTACGTCCTCAGGACTGAACTCAGGGTCGTCCTCAGGGGAGGGGGGATCCTTGGCGACGATCGCGTTTCTGAAACCGGCTTCAGCGAAAGCCACGTTCCAGTCTTCGACTCCCTGTTTGAGATAGGGCCGCCACTTCTCCGGTGTAGCCGGATCGATGTAGTAAACGATCGGCTTCACCGGCTCCACCAGCTCACCACGACGAAACGCGTTCCAGTCCTTTGGCTCCAGGCGCCATCTGGCTATGTATCGACGCGGTGTAGCCCGGTGTTCCTCCGATCCGTAGTCGGTTTGTTGCACGCTGAAATAACTCACCCGTTCGTCCCATAGCCGTGGCATCATGGGTTCTTCGGGCAGGAGGATCATCGAGTGATTGAACTCTAGGGTGATCGTACCTGACGTAGCGTTCGACGGCGGTTCGGAGGCCGGATATGTCAGTACGTTGCGGACTTCCACGTTCTCCGGGAAGCTCTTTGCCCACGCAATGTAGGAACGGTCGCTGTCAACCGGCCGTACCTTGTAGCTGTCTCGGCGCGACTGCCTCAATCCCAGGACGGGCACGTCCTTGGTGAACAAGTCCGTCACCTCGATCACGATGGTCGAACTATCGGCGTTGAACGCCTGGATGTCGAAGGCCTGTACGATTGGCTCGAGGTTTGAGTTGCGCACTGCCTCGGATATTGGTCGTGTCGAATCTGCCACGTTCACGTAGGAGACGATGCGCAGGAACACCTTGTCTCCATTCCGCTGCCACCGGACCGTCTCTGTGTTGTTCTCCTCGCCACCATAGCCGATGTTGTTTGCGGTGCGTGCGATCCTACTGACCAGCAACATCTCACGCTCGAACATGTTGCTCGGGATCTCGTAGTACAGCTTTTCATCGATGCGATGTACGTGGAACAACCCAGAGTCGGTGACCGCTTTCTCAGTGATCACCTGGTCGTAGGGTTTGATCTCTTCCTGTGACTGGTCCCGTCTTGCCGAATCTGGTTGTGGTGTGGGAGTGGTCTGCGCCTGACCTCGAGCGCAACCGAGTCCCCAGCCTCCGGTCAGCAGCAGGATAGAGCCGTAGAGAAGACGTCGCATAGGCTTGTTCCTTCCTGAAGTTGAGTGAACTGAGCGGCGAGCGGTGAACAAGTGTCTCGAATGCTCCTGAGTCGACTGGCCACTCACGGCTCAGCGGGCACGGTTAATTTGCCGCTGGGTACTCATAGATCCAGCAAACTCAGCCCTTGTTCGTAGACGATGTCGACGGGAATCCCCAGTGTTGCCAAGCGATCCAATTCGCTCTGCAGTCCGGATCCCACCACACCTTTCTCACTCAGCAACTCACCGGCAGCATCGTAGTCTCCGTTACCTTCGATGGTGAGTATGAGTTGTGACAGGGCTTCCATGGACTGTTTCATCTTATCGAAGTCGACCCGGTATGTACCGGTCATCTCGTCTCGCGTGAAGGCTCCCTGTTCCTGGAAGAAATTGAAGCGTACCATGTTGCCGCGGCCGTGCGCACTCGATGCCCCGAAGCGGACCGATCGGAATATGCTCGCCAGGAAGGTCACATAGTTGTCGAGTACGTCACCCTCGGTGAACTCCCCCTGTTCAAACAGCTTCGTGACCATGTATAGCCCTAAGATGTCGGCCTTGCCTTCTTCGATTGCCGAGTAGTGTTCCTTGAGAGCCTCGCGGACGGTACCGCGACCGTTGATGGTGTTCGCCACACCGAGCCCGTGGGCGACCTCGTGGAACATGGTATTCGAAAAGAACGCATCGAAGGTGATGTGCTGTCTCTGGCCCTCCGCAATCAGGACATTGGCGATCGGGACCAGAATCTCGTCGAACTTTGCTCGCATGGCGTTCTTGAGCTGTAACCGGCGGGTACCCTTCTCCAGTTGCACCGTCTCGTCGTTAGGCAAGTTGATGGCAATTGTCTTGGATCCGGCATTGGCATCGCCTGCAACGTACAGCAGGTCGTACGCGTTCAGGTCCGCCCCCGTGCCCGGTGTCTCGCGTTTGTACTCCTCGTCCACGGGAAGGCCTCGCTGCAGCCCTGGGAGCAGTGTGGCAAAGCGCGAGAGTCGCGCACTCCATTGCTTGTCCTTGAGCAGAACGAAGGTCTCATAACCTGCCTTGTAGCCAAACAGACCATCTTCATAGGTCTCGATCGGACCGATCACCACGTCGATCGTGTTGTCCTTCATGTCCATCCAGGCCAGATCACTCTCGCGGTACTCGTCGGTGAGTAGTGCTTCGGCACGCAACTCCAAATAGCGGCGTAACCCTGGATCCTCGGCCAACGCCGCTGCCTCTCGCAGTTTCGCGGCCGCGGCTGAGACGCGGTCCGCGAATGCCACATGGTAGGGCACGGCGTGCAAAGAGCCGTTGTCACGCCTCCTAACCAACGTATAGAGGCTGCGCAGAGCCGCCCCCTGATCGGGGGATGAGTCGACTGCTGCTTGGAACTCCTCCTTCGACATGTCGGCCGGGTAGAAATTGGCGCCGGCTGGTTTGGGCCCCACTGCCGCCAGGATTGGCTCATCCCCGCTCAATCGGTCCCAGGGACCATAGTTGATCGCGAGGTACCTCAGTGCCACCGGATCGTCGACGGTATCCAGTAGCGCATCCTTATCGCCGTACGCTTGCTGCCAGAAGACCTCGTCGATCTGCTGCGCTGCGGCGATCAGCAGCGGGATCATCTGGCGCTGTTGCGCGGTCAGTTGAGCCAGATCGGCGGTTAGCTGTACGGTGGCGTATTGGTCGAGGCGGCTCTGTAGATCGCTCGACTGGCGACCGTTGCATCCCATTAGGAGAGTCAGCGCAACGGTGCCAGCAACGGTAACCAAGCGGTGTGGCGGCGGCATGTTCGATCCAGGTTTGGAGACGGGAGAAATGTAGAGGGGTGGGCATTGGCTGGTAAGCGGGGTGTCACATACTGGGTGGTGCCCTATTGATTGCGTGCCAGTCGCTCGTCAGAACTGCTTGAGGTAGGTCACTTTGACAGCGGCCCCCCGGTCACTTAAGTCCCAGAGCCCGCCTGATGTGTCTTCGGAGCCCCGTTGCTCGTTGAATACGATGAAAAGATCGCTGCCGGGCGAATGGATGAAGTTGATTCGCACGTTCGCGGACACGGCGTTGTCCAGGTTGTTGTATTGGAGGAGCGCGTTGGCGAAGAGGCGCGTTGAGAAAGCATACGAAAGTCGCAGGGACGCAACGTCCGCCGTGAACGATCCACCAGGTACATCGACCCAGCTGCGACTGTACCGCAAGTTGAGTGACAGGTTGGCGCTCGGATTCACCGTGACGGTAGAGTTGAGTGTGTGGATGTGGCCTCCAAACGTGCCTTGCAGCATGCCGTCGGATCCGAACATGACCGGTCGGTTGCGGCTGGTGTTGGCGAACCAGCCGACCTGCCACGAGCTGTAATCGCCTGGGGGTACCTCGACCTCGTCCGACAGCTCAAAGCTCTCGTCGATGCGATTGAATCCACGCTGATAGAACAGGGTCAGGCTCTCGCCCGAATTCCACTCGGGGCTGATTGCAGGCCCGACCGCCCAGTCCTGTAGCACTCCGTCCGTGCGAGTGATGAATTGGCCAAATGTGTACACATCGATCTTGCGGAGACCGATGACCTGGGGCCGCGGCGTGAACCGTACTGCTCCGTCGCTGCGACGGATGTCTTCGCGGGTGATAAACCCGGCATCGGCGGTGGCGTCCGGCCCGATGGTGATGTGCTGGACGATTATTCCGAAGCGGTCCAGCTGGTAGTCCGCCGCCAACCTGTAGGCGACGTCATCGCCGCCATCATCGGAGGTTGCGGTGGCAGCGGCAAAACCCTGCACGTTGAGAGCGCCGCTGGGCCAGAATGAGAAGTCTATTCCCCCTGCCGTGTTCCACCCCCCGGCGGAGCGTTTGTCGGTCAACATGGCGCCGACGAAGTGGCGGCCGCCGATATCACGCTTCACTCGTGCCACGGCAAAGTTGCTGCGTGGTTCATCGAACGCGGAGTCGCTGACGACGTTTAGGACACCGACCGTTTGCCTGCCCACGCGGCCCGTCAAACGAACGCCTCCCAGCACCGGTACTTCACCGTCCTCAGCGATTCCGATCTGTCGCGAAAAGAACAGCAGAAAAGGCGGCGGCTCGAACGTCCCGCGGTCACCGAACTCGAATATCCCGGCGTTCTCGAGGAAAAACTCGCGCTTCTCTGGAAAGAAGAGATCGAACCGCGTGAGGTTCACCTGTTCGTCGTCTGCCTCGACCTGAGCGAAGTCGGTGTTCAGCGTGACATCGAGCACGAGCCCCGGGTGGACTTCGTATTTGGCGTCCACTCCTATGTCAATCTCTGGCTCGGTCGTCAGCTCCGCAGCTTCCCGTTCCTGAGTCGCGCCTGTTAGCAGGTACGGTTTGAACTCCAGATTGAGGCCGGCCCGGGGGAGTTGGGTCAATCCTTCCAGGTGTCCCGCACGACTCACCCGGTGGAACCCCTCGTTGGCCCGAGACCAACCACTCCACAGGACCTCCTCGTTCTTGCGACGGATGACCCGGGAGACGTTGAGGCCCCACGACTCGATCGTTGTTCCGGTAGGGTACCGCAGGGATCGAAATGGGATTGCGAACTCGGCCGACCATCCGCCGTCTATGCGTTGCGCTCGCACTTCCCAGACCGCCCGCCAATCTATGTTGAACTCGCGTCCCTCATCGGTGATCAACGCTTCGAATTCTGCGCCATTGGGATTGGTGGCGAACACCATTGCGTTCCTATGATCGTGGAAGGTGTCCAACAGAATCGCCACGGCGTCGTCACCGGCGAAGAGCGGGGTCCCAAAGAACGGATGTGCCTCCATCACGCGATCTCGCTGCAGGATCCGCGCGATGACCTGATCGGGTTCCCTATCGTGCGCGAGAATGCCGACATAGAGATTGCGGTCGTCGTACAGAAACCGCACTTCGGTGAGTTCTGTTGCAGGGCTTCCCTCCAGCGGCTCCCGTTGGCGAAATCCGGTTGCAGCAGCTGCGCGCTCCCACACCGGCTCAGCGAGCACGCCGTCCACGACTATGCGGCTCCACTCCGGTTCCAGGCGCACTCCGGATACGCTTGGTGGGTCGCTGTTCTGGGCGTACGTCGGCTCAGAACTCGAGGCCGTGAGCATGTAGAGCAGCACGCCAGAGACAGTTGTAGCGGTAGAGACTCGCGTGATGGACGGCATCAGCCTACGATTCTATCCGTCCAGATGGCATCGGTCCACTCCTAAATCCGAAATCCCAAGCAGGAGAGTCACAGTTGTCAGCTACCTCCCCGCGCAGTGTAGCGCTGTGCAAAGTCGCGGCTGGAGCGGTGATGATCAGCTTCTCGCCGGTATGGGTGAAGCTGGCTGGGGTCGATCCAAGCGTGTCCGCATTCTACCGAGTGTTCCTCGGTGGTCTCGTACTGTGGCTACTTGTTGGCATCAGACGGAGTGGAGCCGTTGCCTCGGTGGGGACTGTGGCCATCACCGGAGTATTGGGGCTGGTGCTGGCACTCGATCTAACCGTCTGGCATCGCAGTATCGGGTACGTTGGTCCGGGGCTGGCCACCATTCTGGGGAATTTCCAGGTTTTCCTGTTGGCCGCTTTCGGCATGACGTTTCTCGGCGAGCGCCTCACCGCCCGATTCCTGATGGCGGTACTCGCGGCCATGGCTGGTCTGTTCCTCATGTTCGGTTTGGGTTGGAACCAGCTCAGCAGGGATTACAGACTGGGTGTGCTGTTCGGTCTGCTCACTGCCGTCTTGTACGGCGGATTCTTGCTTGGTCTCAGACGCATCCAATCGGGACCGAACGCGCCGCAGCCGATAGCGACGGTGGCATGGCTCTCCCTCACTGCGTCCGTGGCTCTGGCGGTGGCGATCGTGACCAGCGGTGGGAGTTTCGCAGTGCCCAACGTGGGAACTGGGTCGGCACTGGTTGCCTACGGGATTGTCACCCACGTCGTCGCGTGGGTACTGATCTCCGATGGCCTACCGCAGATCGAGACCTCACGGGCGGGCTTGATACTGCTGTTGCAGCCGTCCCTTGCCTTCGTGTGGGATGTGGTCCTGTTTGATCGTCCGACCAGACCGACAGAAGTGTTGGGTGCCGTGATGGCTCTGGTCGCGATTTACCTGGGGGCGGCAAAAGGCGGCAAAAGGCGGTAAAAGGCGGCAAGAGGCGGTACCAAGTCACCGATACCGCCCTCTACCGCCCTCTACCGCCCTTTCCCGCCCTTTACCGCCCTTTACCGCCCTTTATCTCCTATCTTCCCAACCAATAAGTGCACTTCACCACAAACGTATTCACAGCCTCTGCATCGAAGAGATCCCTGATTCCCTGTCCCAGCCGGAACTGGCCACGATCGTTGTCATCGGTGCGGCCGTGCTGCCACACCAGGAACAGCGTTGACCCAGGCCTGTACTCCCAGCGGAGCACGGTATTGGACCGGAAGGAGAGGAAGGTGAAGTCGGGGTTCCCCAGATCTATCTCTGGGGTTCCGTCGGAATCGAGGTCGATTGCGTATTCGCCGTCAGACTCGATCAATCTGTCGGTGCCGAAATCGTCGAAGCGATCCTGAAAATGATCGGCCCGCGGATCGGCAACCTGACGGAAGCCCTGGTACTCGCCGCTCGCGAGGAAAGGCTCGGCGTAGAGTTGCAACGACAGCGTTGGTGTGAACGTCACGTTGCCGCGGATTGTCATGCTCGCAACCGTCTGTCGCAGCTGGCCAAAGATGTAGTGGTCAACGTCCGCGACGGTCTCCTGCGTGACATACTGCCAGCTGTTGAACCGGCGTGAGACTTGCGGTCCCAGGGTGAAGTCCATGTTGGATGCGGCACGCCACGAGATGCGGGGTGAGATGCCGTAGTTCCAGGAGTCACTCGCGGGTTGCAGCTGCCCCCACGTGCTGATCCCGCCGCGGACAGCTTTCCGACTGTCACTGCTGAAGCCACCCCACCAGTTTGTCGAGTAAGGGGTCAGCAAGGCGGGACCGCCTCGCAGGGCTGTGGATGAGAGGCCCTCTAGGCTCTGCTGCACGCCGACATACCCGCTCCAGTAGTTGCGGAACTGGCCGTTGGCGTTGACGTTGCCACCGGTGGACACTCGGTCGAATCCAAAGTTCCATACGGTATGCTGGTTCAAGTTTATCTGGGCCCGCCGAAACACCTTGCCCGGATCGAGCCAACGCCGTGCCATCCAGAAGAACTGGATCGTACGGTCTGCATCGCGCTGGAATCCGGCGTCGTTCACTTCAAAGCCGGGAGAGCGCGTGTCGAGCCCGGTGGCGTAAACCCACTCACCGCGGTTCTTGCTGAATACGAACTGCCCCGCGAATCCAGAGAGCGAGGTTCGCGTCGGATCGTAGCTGACGTAATCGTTGTCGGGGCGCTGGAAATAGCGCGCCGAAGAGCGCTGGGTGCTATCGATCGCCGTCGCTGAGCCGCGCACGTGGCTGCCCACCAGCCAGCCATCGATCTCGTAGGTGTCGTCGTGGAACCGGTGGGTCCAGTCGAAACCTCCCGCGTAAGCCGCGCTGCGGAGCCAGTCCAAGTTGTCAGGGAGCGCACGGTTCACCGCGGTGCCGAAGAAACCGAGCTTCGTCTTGCCGTCTCGCAGATCGCGTGCGACGCGACTCACGAAGTAGCTGGATCGCGGCTCGACGATGTCGCTGAACCTTTCCCCGTTCCCAGCCAACACGTCTGCTTCCTCCTCGGCGGTCAGCGCGCTGAGCAGGCCGACGGTCCAGCCGCTCGAGGTTTTACCGGTGAGCTTCCCCGCGCCCAGGATCGTTGTCTGCTGGATGGCTTCAGCGTAGCCGTCCCGGTCATCGGCTAAACCCTGGGGTGCCCGCCCGATGCGCCGCGTGTAGAAGAGCTGCTCGTTGGCATCGTCGCCATCGCCGAGTAAGATCGGGAAGCGGAATACGTCGAGGCCCTCGTTGAAGAAGGGGCGTTTCTCGGGGTAGAACGTCTCGAAGGCCGAGAGGTTCACCACAGCCGGATCTGCTTCGACCTGGCCAAAGTCAGGGTTGATCGTTGCCGCAAGCGTGAGGTTGGAGGTTACGCCGTAGTAGAGGTCGCCGCCCACTCGGACCGCGTGGTCGGAGCCGGTGGCGAAGGGATTGCCTGACTCGGCCGCGTAGCGTGAGGTGTTCGCCGCAACGTAGGGTAGCAGCTCATTTCGGTGCGGCGGTTTGATACCCTCGATGCCCACCAAATCACCAAACAGCGACACCGTGCCCGATTGGTCTTTGGGCATCAGCCGCCAGTGCTGCTCTTCGTTCAACCGGTTGATCAGACGTACGACCTGGAAACCGAACTCCTGCTCATCCCCGTCAGCGAAGCGCAACTGGCTGAAGGGAATCCGGAACTCCGCCGTCCAACCGCGGTCGTCTATGGTCGTGGCCACATCCCACACGGCGTCCCACGAGTAGTCCTCGTCAGTGTCGTCGAACAGGTACATGTCGCGCTTCACACCGGCTGGATTGACCCAGAACACGAAAGCCGTGCGGCGATCGCGGTAGGAGTCGATCCCGATCACGATCCAATCTGATGGGGATTCCTCATCACGCCGCGTCAGTTGGGCCGCAATCTGGTCGGCCTGGGAGTCCCACGCGCGGACACCCACGAAGAGTGCTGCATCGGTGTAGAGCACGCGGACTTCACTGGGTTCGGTAGCCGGCTCACCCTCATTGGGGTCCTTCTGTGTGAAATCCCGTATTGCAGGGGCATCCAGCCAGGCCTGCTCGTCCAACTTCCCGTCGATGCGGGGGGCTTGGGGCTCAGCTCGTACGGCCTGGGCCACGGCCGGATTCGTTGCCCCGGAGCCCGTCCGGGCGGCAGTGGTCGACTCGTGTTGAGCCATGGCGGGGGTGACAACAAGAACCGCCAAGAGCAGTACAGCGACTGCTCCGGCGATCGGGCAACAAAGGTCCCCCCACGCGCTCTGCACGCTTCTTTTCACAGTCCCCTCCTACTGTCGTTGGGAACTAGAGTCCGGAGTGATTGCGACTGATGCCTACTACTACGGCCGATCTACCGGCCCGGTTTCGCGTGATCTCGCCATCCGTCTATTCCCACCGTTAGATGGGTTAGAGAGCGAGAAGGTTGCAATGGATGGGTTGGTGGAGATAGAGTTGGACAGGGAGCAGGGAGCAGGGAGCAGAGAGCAGGATTAAGGCTGACAGCCATCTAATACCAAGAGGGAAGGAATGAAGCGATTAGTGCTGCTCCGCCACGGCGAGAGTGTCTGGAATAGGGAGAACCGGTTCACCGGTTGGACGGATGTGGGCTTGACTGAGAAGGGTGTTCAGGAAGCGCACGAGGCAGGACGTACGCTCCTCAGGGACGGCTACACTTTCGACGTGGCCTACACGTCGGTACTAAAACGGGCGATTCAGACCCTGTGGATAGCGCTGGAGGAAATGGATCTCATGTGGATCCCGGTGCATCGGAGCTGGCGTTTGAACGAGCGGCATTACGGGGCGCTGCAGGGGCTGAACAAGGCGGAGACGGCCCAGCAACATGGTGAACAACAGGTAAAGCTGTGGCGGCGTAGCTATGACATTCCACCGCCGGCCTTGGACCCGGGAGACGAGCGTCACCCGGGTCGAGACCCGAGATATGCTTGTCTAGCGCCGGACGAGCTGCCGTTGACAGAGTGTCTCAAGGACACGGTCGAGCGTTTTCTGCCTTACTGGGAAAGCGAAATTGCACCCGCTGTCAGACGTGGTGAGCGAGTGCTCATCTCAGCCCATGGCAATAGCCTGCGGGCCCTCGTGAAGCACTTGGACAACATTTCTGACAAGGAGATTGTGGGGCTCAACATCCCGACTGGGATCCCGTTGGTCTACGAATTGAACGACGGCGATCTGAGCCCGATCAAGAGCTACTATTTGGGTGATCCTGAGGCCATTGCGCAGGCACAAGCTGCGGTCGCCGCGCAGGGGAAGGCGAAGCAATAGGACGGTGAGGGAGAAGACGTGATAAACAGTGAGGGCGGAGCTGCTCTGGGGAGCGGTACCGCCCTCGGTTGTTGTGGGAGATTACAGGCTGGTCAGATCGGGGCCTCTCCTAGGAGCCTACCGGTCTCCACCTCGTAGACCCGAACGCGGATGATGGTGCCGCCGCGTCGCATGTCCACTTCCTTCAGCTCGACGAGCTTCCGGTTCTTGCCGGCCCGGTGGATGATCCAGGTGCCGGCAGGCGCCGCGGCTTCAATCCCATTGCAGTCGGATGGTGGGGCCTGTCTGCCCGGGAAGTTGCCCGGCACCCAGACCTTGCATTGGCCTGGCGGGGGTAGCTGACTTGACGGGATGCCCAACCTCGCGGCGGTGCTGGGCCCGGAAGCGGTGGGCTGGTCGGCCACGACTCGAGCTTCAGGTGTCGGTGCCGTCCTCGCTTGCGTGGTGCAGCCGAGGACCAGTGCCGTAAGGAGCAAGACGGTTACCTCGGATTTCGTTGGCATTGTTTTCCTCTGCTTGTCTGCGCCTGACACCAAGATTGCTGCAAGACCGAGTGAGTTCTGTGACGCGGGCCGCATTTGGGTTCCGGCCATTGACCCTCTGACGGAGCGCCAGTAGGTTCAAAGCCGCGCGAATCGGCGGTGATTCGTTAGGTTTTTTGTGGTGATCCGGGGTTTCGTGGTGGCTGTAGCTCAATAGGTTAGAGCGCCGGACTGTGGCTCCGGAGGTTGGGGGTTCGAGACCCCTCAGCCACCCTGGGCGATTGCAGGTTGCAGAACGCAGATTGCAGAATTGCAGAGCGGGCAGACTTCAAAACCAATCTGAAATCTGCACCTGCATTCTGCACTCATCATAGGCTCGTAGCTCAATTGGCAGAGCACCGGTCTCCAAAACCGGGGGTTGCAGGTTCGAGTCCTGCCGGGCCTGTCTCAGTGACACTCACGCAAGTCCTTGTTGGACTTGCGTTTGTGTCTAAGTGCCAGTCGCGGCCCCAGTTTGGCTTCACCGATGCCAGTCTGGATGGTGACCAGATTGGTGGCGCTTCCACGATAGAATCGTGGCTAGATCAGCGCAATAGTCGATTGCCCACGCGAGGGCATCTCGGCAGATTGTCACTTGAAGATCCGTGGGACCCGTGGAGTGCAACTGCCGACAGCCTCATTCTGCAGAGGAGACCGAGCGCTGGGAGAATTAGGAAAGCTGAACGAGTTCTTCTCGGACGTTGAGATGGTCAACGGTATGGTGGAGCATCCGTATCCTGACAACACTTGGCCTCTTGACTTTCCGTTCCTATGCGAAAGCCCATTGGAGGAAGCCTTTGCTGAAAGCATAGTCAAGTACTTGCCCCGTGAGCGTCCGCTGCTGTCACCACAGGTCTGGGTTGATACGCCGGTGGGAAAGTTCCGACTAGACTTCCTCATCACCACCAGCGGCAAGAGAACCGCATTCG
>JBDHKN010000061.1:0-30071 GCA_039586365.1 Gemmatimonadota bacterium
GGCCCCTGATCCTGACGCTGCGATCTTGTGCCAGCGACATTCCACGCACGATCGTTTTCGGTTCTCGAAGGTGTTGTCGGCGTGATGTACTTGGCCATATCTGATTGCCTGGACACTCCTGCAGCCCAACCGCATACTAGGAGCGTGGCGATCGAGATTCCGTTGTTCTTGAGGAAGGTGTGAACGATGAGCAGTCGTAGGGATTTTCTGAAGGGAACGGCAGTTGCAGGAGCTAGCTTGGGCTTTGGCGGTCTATCACCATTGGCGCTTGCGCAGAGGCTCAGTGCGCATGAAGATGATTCGCTCCCGCCTGACATTCTTCCTGTCGTGGTTCTCAGCGGTTCCGATTATGAGATGGGCTATCAATACGGCCAGCAAGCAGGCGCTCACATTTTCCTGAACACGGAGGCCTCCTGGGCAGCGGCACTGCAGCGGCTCAGCCACGATGAGGTCATAAACGGACTCAAGGCCAGTCAGCACTACATCCAGCAGTACACGCCTGAGAACATCGAGATGATGAAGGGAATGGCGGCCGGTGCCACGGCGGCCGGATATGACGTCTCATACGAAGATGCCCTGATGATGAATTGCGTACTGCCGGATCCTGACACCGCAAACTTCCCGAACGGTGCGGAACAGAGTGAGCTACCGCCGAGGAAGAGCTGCTCGGTGTGCTCCGCCTGGGGGAGTGCGACAAAGGATGGCCGGCTGATCGGCCTGGACACAGTCGACGGCGGTGGAGAAGCCTTTCGCGCGGTCATCATCGTTGCTTTTCCCGATCATGGTCACAACTACATGTGCGGCGCCGTCGCAGGTGAGATGGGCGAGCATTTCTACATCAACAACACGGGTCTCTTCATCGGCAACAGCGGAGGAGGCAGGTCGCCCAGGGCGGTAGACTACGACTATGGGCTCTGCTGGGCAAACGCGTTGCCCCACATTGTGCGCTTTGCAGACAATGCAGTCGAGGCCCGGGACATTATGACGTCTTTTCCGATCAATTTCCCCGAGAACTTCCATTTCGTGGATCAGCAGCACAACTCCTTTGTGGTTGAAAAGACCGCGGCAATTCAAGCCGTCCGTAGCTCGGGTGATTTTGGGGAAGAGGACTTCCTCTACTCTACGAACACTTACCTGCACGAGGATATGGGGGTCACGAAGTTTGGAGATTTCGTCAAGCAGCATGGCGGATATGATGCCTACTCATCGCCGAGAAACATGCTGTTCTGGGACATGCTCCATAACTACCATGGCGAGATAGACGTGGAGTTCTTGAAGATGGTGCTGCGCTTTCCCGGCAATCCGCCGCCGTATCCCCCGACAGAAGGCTGGGACGCCAAGATCTGCCGCCCCTCGAACGGTTGGGTGTCGGTGAGCATTCCCCATGACGGTGACGAAGGCCTCGCCAACATCTGTACTGGACCGGCCGGCCGAGTCATCCATTCCTCGATGGCCTCCGACGGTGAGGAGATGCGGAGCAACTATCAGTACGTCGACGGCACCCACACGTTCTATCGGTTGCGGTTGGCCGCCGATCCGAAGGCTGTCGTGGACCAGGCGAAGGATGACGCGCAAGACGGTATTGCGACGGCATACACTGAGCTGATGCAGCTCAACTACCGGGACACGGGTTACACAGCGTTAGAGGACCTCTACTCGTTGGCCAACGCCGAATACTACCGGGGCAACGTCGCCCTGGATCAGGCGCTATTGAGCAGTGGGAATGAAGCGCTGCGGTCTTTCGCCACAGCGACGACGCAGTACACACGATCCCAGGCCCATGCCAAGCAGGTCTACGAAGCCCTGGTTCCTCCGCCGACTAGCCCGACGGATCTCGGCTTGAGACTGTTTGGTGGCGATTGGGCTGCCTGGGAGACCTCCGTCCGAGACGCTGGATAGACTCACTACCATTGTACTGCTCCTTCGCCCACAGACGTCAGGGAGTGTCAACACGCTGGGCAGGATTGCGACCTGTCGTCGGGCCGTGATCCAGTACGCGCTTCGACCGGATCTGAGGTAGGGGCCGGCGCCGAGCCGGCCTGCTAGGGACCCTGCCTCCCTCAGGGGCTGCTCACCTCAGCAGCTCAATGGCATACTCCAGCTGCCGGTCTGTTCCCTGTCTGATGTCCTCCTCTGTCTGATCGACGCGGATGTCAGGTGCAATCCCAACTAATTCCCACGGCACACCGTCGTACCTGGTGATGCACCAGGTGGGTATGTGGATCAGTTTGCCGCTGGGAAGCCGACGGTCCCCGGGGTCGTCACCGCGGTCGTTGCAGCTAGCGCCAGCGGTGGTGTCACCGACAACTGTTACGTTCGCCAACTGCTTCATGACTTCGGGGAACAGTTCCCCACCGCTGAGCGAGGCCCCGTTGATCAACACCACTACAGGATTCACGTACCGGTAGTGAGCCTCATCGGGCTCGATTGGCGGCCATGGTTCGATCCGGACTCCGTCTTGCTTGAAGGCGAGCGGCCACGCAAGCGTCGAATCGATGAACCTGCTCACCACCGCATCCACGTGCTCGCTATCGCCCCCGGTGTTGTTCCGGGCGTCGATGATGAGCCCGTCCGTGTCTCTGACGGAGTCCATTACCACAAAGAGATCGTCCATCATGTCATCGGTGTTGAAGTGGGAGATCCTGATGTAACCGATGTTGGCAGCCAGAATCCCGTACTCGATGCCATCTTTGCCGGCCAGGAGCAGCTCCTCGTCGAAGTAGCTCCTCAATAGATAGGCGCTGAATTCATTCTTGTCGGACAACAGCCGCGGGGCAACGTAAGGGTAGAACCTGGCCCCGCCGGTCGTGGTGTAGTAGAGGTGGGGGTCCCGCAACACCGACAGCATGTCGAACAGCACTTGGTGAATCTCATCGCCACGCGCCTGTTCGGCCTCTGGGCGGTATGCAGCGTAGACGCTGTCCCAGTCGATCTGTTTGATATCGAAGGCGGGGTAGATCGAGTCTACCCATGCCCAGGCCGCCTCGAAGTCGGCGACATTCTGGTTCGATTCGGGTGCCGAGACGATCAGACTCTCGCAGCCGGCGAGCAGGGCGCACACAAGCGCGAGGAATGCGCACTTCATGGGTTTGCTTCTCATCGTGCACTCCAGTCTCAGAGGCCGACTGTGATTCCGGCCAAGAGATTGTCACTGGCCGACAGCAGCGAATCCCACGGCCTGACCCGAAGCACCTGTAGCTCGTATCCGACCTCCAGCGACAAGCGACTCATCAGGAAGAAGCGGACTCCCAGGCCGAGGCTCGCGTTTGTCCCAGAGCCCACCGTGAGAAACCGGAGAGGTGATACCTCATCCGCATCCTCAGCGATGTCTATCATCCGCAGACCCAACGAGAACACGCTGGCGCGAACTGAACCAGCCAACTGAAGTCGTTCGCTCATCGGCCAGATCAAGCTGGAATTGACTCCGAGCGGGACGAGTACCGCGAAAGAGTACGGAATCTCCAGCTCGCTGTACACGATGTTCAGCTCGCTGAAGTACATGAAGAAACCGGTGGACGGACCGAGCAACAGGTAGGCGTCGCGGGAGAACAACGACGGCGTTGCGATGCGATAGAGGTAGTCCAGGTCGAGGGAGAACTGCGTTATCGCAGCCGAGATGTTGTTGTTGCGGATCTCGGAGGAGTGCCGGTGTTCCACCCCGATGCGGTAGCCGCCGCCTGTGCGCAGGCGAGACCAACTGGCCGTAAAGGAGGGCAGGGTACCGGAGTACTTCTCACCGGAGATGTACTCATCACGGACGGAATACCGCCCTACTCCCACTTGGAGTGAGATACCCGACTGGAGCCACAGGTTTTCGGCCGGGGCTGCCTGAGCGAAGAGGCTGCTCGGCGTGAACAGAAGTTGTACGGCCACGAGGTAGGGAAGGTTGCCGCGCATCTGGAGCCTCCCAGGGCTACGGGTGGGTTCAGGTCACAGGGCCCAAACGGAACGGGGCGGTGCTCTGTCGGTGCCAGATATATATTGTCAGTATCGATTACATATGCGTAATACGCAATGTGCGTGCCCGCACATGACCTAGAGTGAAGTTGTTGTTGGCCAATGAATTATGCGGCTGTTGCGTGAGGGGGAGTGTACCAAGAGGGGGACGGTTGACTGTGGTACATCGGCGAACAGCATGCCTTGCTCTCCGGGTCTTCGGGGCTTGCCATCGCCCCCAAGATCGGGACGACGAAACGGTGCCTGGGAGCTGGGGGCCTAACAGTCGCCAGGTACCAAAGCTCCTGCAGAATGGCTCGAGTGGGTCTATCTTCCCAAGGTTACGAACCCGACTCCCTAGGAGGTCTCCATGCGCGTTCCGCGCCTTGTTCTTTTCGGAATCCCGACTGCGTCCGCCCGTCTGCTCATCCTCTTTGTCGCCGCGGTTCTTTTCCCGCTTGCTTGTGCGCCTCCCTCCGGTCAGGAAGGCGATGACCCCTTCCTGTGGCTGGAGGAAGTAGAAGGGGACCGAGCCATGGATTGGGTCCTTGAACAGAATGACCTGACCAGGACGGAGCTTAGGTCCTTCCCTGAATACCAAACGCTGTACGACAACACCCTGGAGATCTTGACCTCCACGGCTCGAATCGCGTACCCCAGCATTCGGGGTGACATGCTGTTCAACTTCTGGACGGACTCGGATCACCCCAGGGGCGTCTACCGCCGCACGACGTGGCAATCCTACCTGAGCGGCGATCCGGAGTGGGAGGTCGTCCTGGACGTGGATGCCCTTGTGGCCGCAGAGGGCACGCCCTGGGCGTTCCGGGGAATGAACTGCCTCCTCCCCGCAGAGCGGATGTGCCTGGTTTCGCTCTCGCCGGGTGGCTCCGACGCGGTGGAGGTCCGCGAGTTCGACCTGGCAGCCATGGATTTCGTGGAGGGTGGTTTCACGGTTCCGGTCTCGAAGAACTCCATCGCCTGGGTGGACGAGAACACCATCCTCGTGAGCCACAACCTGAACGAGGAGTACGTAACCACATCTGGCTACTCTCGTGCGGCGCGCCGCTGGGGACGTGGCGCGGCTCTGGAAGACGCCCCGGTTATCGCTGAGGCTGGCGAGGACGACATGGGGATCTTCGTAGCGACCCAGGAGACTTCGAGCGAGCCCCTGACCGTCATTGCGCGCCTCATCACCATCTTCGAGACCGAACACCAATTCCTGGAGAATGGCGAACTGGTGACGGTTGACATTCCCTCCGACGCGCAGATGAACTTGGTGGGGGATCAACTGGTCCTTAAACTCGTGTCCGACTGGACGGTGGGAGGGCGGACATTCAACGAAGGCTCGGTGGTGAGCGCCAACCTCGACGACTACCTGGCCGGTGAACGGAACGTAGAGTTGGTGGTGGCTCCAGACGAGCGGTCCACCATCAATGGTATCTCGGCCACCAAGGACTACCTGTTGGTGAACCAGCTCACCGAGGTTCAGGGGCAACTGCTCCGCTACTGGCGGGAGGGGGGCCGTTGGGCCAGTGAGGAGATCGAGACACCACCCATGGGCGCTGTGGGTATTGGTTCCTCCTCGGTGCACCACAATCGGTTCTTCTTCACCTATGACTCCTTCACCAAGCCCACCACCCTCTTCCTGGCCGAGGAAGACGGGACGGTGCGGGAAGTGCGGACCCTGCCGGACCAGTACTCCGCCGAGGGACTGGTGGTGGAGCAGCACCAGGCCAACTCACCGGACGGAACCAGGGTCCCCTACTTCGTGGTCAGGGCAGAGAACGCCCCCATGGATGGGACCAATCCCACGCTCCTGACCGCTTATGGTGGCTTTCAGATCTCGTCCACCCCGTCCTACCTGGGACCGTTCGGGAAGGGATGGGTCGAGGGGGGTGGTGTATACGTTTTGGCCAACATCCGCGGGGGTGGGGAGTTCGGACCTGCTTGGTGGAAGGCCGCCCTGAAGGAGAATCGCCAGAGGGCCTATGACGACTTCATCGCGGTGGGCGACGACCTCGTGGCCCGAGGGATCACCTCCCCCGAGCACTTGGGGATCATGGGCGCGAGCAACGGCGGGCTGCTGGTGGGGGCGGCGCTGACGCAGAGGCCGGACCTTTACAGCGCGGTTGTAGTGCAGGTCCCTCTGCTGGACATGAAGCGCTATCACGTGCTCCTGGCCGGGGCGAGCTGGATGGCCGAATACGGCGACCCTGACATCCCAGAGGAGTGGGCGTACATCAGCGGGTATTCACCGTACCAGAACGTCCGGGAGGGCGCGGACTATCCTCGACCCTTCATCTTCACTACGACCCGGGACGACCGGGTGCATCCGGGGCACGCCCGAAAGATGGCGGCCCTGATGATGAGCTATGGGCATGATGTCTTGTACTTCGAGAACGTGGAAGGAGGGCACGGTTCCGGGGTGACGCCGGAACAGCGGGCCGAGTCCATGGCCCTGACGTTTGCCTATCTACGCCTACAATTGGGAGAGGGATAGCGTTCCGGGGGGCCTTAGCCGGATCGTTGGAGTGGAGGTGGGGTTGAGGCAGAAGCCGCAGCGGTGAGAGGCTGACGGCACCCTCACCGCCTTCGACTCTCCAGTAGCCGTGTGGGCATGGAACTAGGCGTTGGCTGCTGTCTGCGGCGACTCGACTGTCTGCAAAGCTGTCACGGAGTGGGAACTCGAACGGGTTAGCCACCCACATCAAGGAGTGGTCAGTGAAACGAGCGATTCTGCGGCATCCGAGATCGTTGTGTCTCCTCATGTACAGTGTCACCCATCTCGGCGGCGCTGCAGGGATATCGGCTCAGCAACATCCTCGTTTGGGGCATGCTGAAAGGGCCGCCATTGTCGATAGTGTGACCGAGGCAATGGTTGAAACCTACGTCTTCCTCGACGTGGCAAAACAGATGGATCAGCACGTCAGAGACAAGCTGCAAGCAGGAGCCTATGACAGCATCGCAACGCCTGAGGCCTTCGCCCGCCAGCTGACCGGGGACCTTCGGTCGGTCAGCGGTGATCTTCATCTCAGGGTTGCAGTTGTGGCTCGGTCGGAGTTGGGGTCCGGAGGCCGGCTGACCGATGAGCAGATCGAACGCCGCAACGAGCAGCTGCGACGCGAAAACTACCGCTTCCGTAGGCTGGAGGTCCTGGATGACAACATCGGTTACCTGAGACTCGACAACTTCGTTGACGCTGCCATCGCTGGCCCCACGGCTGTCGCGGCCATGAACTTTCTCGCCAACGTGGACGCCCTGATTGTCGATCTACGCGAAAACAGCGGGGGCGCCCCTTCCATGATTCAGCTAATCTCGAGCTTCCTCTTCGAAGACCGAGTACATCTCAACAGTTTCTATGTGCGCCAAACCGATTCGTGGTCGCACTTTTGGACCCAGTCCGACGTGGACGGGCCCAAGCTTGTGGATGTCCCGGTCTTCGTTCTCACCAGCGGGCGTACGTTCTCCGCGGCGGAGGAGTTCGCCTACAACCTGAAACACCTCGAACGAGGGACCATCGTTGGGGAAACTACCAGGGGAGGTGCTCATCCGCAGTCCAGCAGACGGTTCGATTTCGGGACCTTCGGAGTCGTCTTCTCCGTCCCGTTTGGACGGGCGGTCAATCCCATCACTGGGACGAACTGGGAGGGCACCGGCGTTCAACCGCACATATCAGTGCCCGCCTCGGAGGCTCTCGAAGCAGCCCTCGCGGAGGCCCGAGCCATCTTGGGGAACGAGGGACGATCTTCGAGTAGTCCTTCACGCGGTTGACATTCCGATTCCACTTTTATAGTATTGGCCATCGCGAATACTACAGTATAGTATTGGGTGCAACACAGGACCCACAGACAGCGGTGGAACCATGAAAGGGAAGAAACACCTCGGTGAGTTGGAGCAGATGGTGCTGATGGCCGTACTCCAACTCAAAGACGACGCCTACGGGACGAGCGTGTTGCGAGAGCTGAGTGACAGAGGAGGTCGCAGAGTATCGCCCGGGGCACTCTTTGCGACAATGGATCGGTTGGAGGGAAAGGGATTGGTAACATCCCGACTCGGTGATCCGACCCCGGGCCGAGGAGGCAAGCGGAAACGTTACCTGACAGTAACCCCGGAGGGTGTAGCCGCCCTTAGGGATGCCCGCAACGCGTGGGTCCGCATGTCTGAAGGGCTGGAGGAGGTCTTGCAGCGGTGAGCGCCGACGACCGAATTGCTCCCCCGCGCCTGGCCGAGGCGTTCCTCTCCCGTTGCCTTCCAGCAGGTGCTGTTCGCGAGACTGTACTCGGCGACCTTAGCGAGATGTATGTCGCGAAGTTCTTCAAGTCGGCGAACCGCTCAAAACCTGAACGCCGGACAGGCCCCGGCGTCAAACACCACCAGCTGCGCCAAGGCGCTTCTATCTGGTACTGGAGCCAAGTCCCTTTGGTGGGCGGGCGGTACCTGTTTCGCCGGGTATTCCACCGTCGTCTCTATCGGATCCGTGGCTCAGCCGCAGGGGAACACGAAGCTAGAGCGCCCGGAGGTATCCACTTGAGTGAGATCTGGGGCGATACCCGGTTTGCGGTTCGGTCCTTCCGCAGGGCTCCCGGCTTTGCGATCGCTGCAGTGCTGGTGCTCGGCATCGGTATCGGTGCCGTTAGCCTCATGTTCTCGACCTTCAACTCAGTGGTACTCCAGCCGCTCCCCTTTGAGCAGCCCGACCGTCTGGTCTGGGTGTGGGGGACGAGCGAGAGGATGCCCCGGAACACGATCGCCTACCCCGACTACGTGGATTATCGGGATGGAACGGACGCGTTTGAATCGCTTGCCGCTGTCATGTTTCGGCGGACCCGGGTCGTCACCGGGGGCGACGGGGCGGAGCGGGTCATCACTTATCCAGTCTCAGCGAACCTTTTCACGGCCCTGGGGATTTCCCCTGAGCTTGGCCGTGTGTTTCTCCCGGAGGAGGAGGAGACAGGGCAGGACGGGGTGGCCATCCTGAGCCACGGGTTCTGGGAGCGCAGGTACGCTGGGGATCCCGGGGTGATCGGGTCCACCATCACCCTGGACGGGATGCCCGCGGAGGTCGTGGGTGTCATGCCCGCCCGCTTCGTTTTGCCCGTTGGCTACACCTATCCTGCCGGCGCCGACGTGTGGTTCCCGCTGCAACGAAACGCGGGCTACGCCCGGGGTCGGGCGAACAACAACTTCGCCGTCCTAGGTCGGCTGCGGGAAGGCGTCTCCCTCGGGCAGGCGCAGGCGCAGATGGACGTGGTGGCCCGGAACATCGCGGATTCCTATCCCGAGGTGAAGGCCGGGATCGGGGTGACCCTGGTGCCGCTGCACGAGCGCTTCTTCGGATCAGCGCGGGAGGCCCTGCTAATGCTGGCGGGAATCATCTCGCTGGTTCCCCTGGTTGCGTGCGCGAACGTGGCGTCCCTGTTTGTGGCCCGTGCGGTCAGCCGGCGGACCGAGCTGGCATCGAGGCTCGCGCTGGGCGCGTCACGGGCGAGATTGGTGCGTCAGCTTCTCAGCGAGGGCATCGTGGTGGCACTGGCCGGTGGTGTCGTCGGACTTGCGATCGCGTTCGCAGGAGGCGAGGCGCTTCGCGTTTTCGCTCCGGGGGCGCTGCCACGTCTGGGCACAATCGCGATTGATGGAACCGTATTGTCCGTCACTCTGGCTGTCTCGATCCTAATGGTGCCCCTCTTCGGCCTTGCCCCCGCAATCCGAGGAAGCGACATGAGGATTGCTGAAACGCTCAAGGTCGGTGGAGGGCGAGGATCGAGCGGCCGGGGCTGGAGATTCCGGAGCATTCTGGTCGTGGCCCAAGTCGCTCTCTGTCTGATGCTGATGTTGGCGTCCGGGCTCTTCGTGCGGAGCTTCGCGAACCTCCAGAGCGTGGACCCCGGTTTCCAGACGGAGAGCGTACTCAGCATCAACGCGTTGCTGCCAGACTTCAAGTATGAGAGCCGCGAGGAAATCGAGCAGGTGTGGGGCGACGTGCACCGTCGACTCCAAGCGGTCCCGGGCGTACGTACCGTGGGATTCGTCGACAACCTGCCCCTCGGAGCCGAAGGTCCCAAGTACTATGTTTGGGCCGCCGCGCGACCTCCAGCCAGCGCGGCCGAGCGGGTGCCGGCCACCCGGCGGGGTGCCTCGCAGGGCTACTTCGACGCACTCGGGATCCAGCTCCTCGCAGGTCGCCACTTCGAGCCAACAGAGAGATGGTCCGGACCCGGGGGAGCCACGGTGATCAACGAGGCGCTCGCGCGGCAGTTCTTCCCGGGCGAAGATCCCCTCGGGAAGACCCTAGTCCTGGACTGGGACAGACCGGTTGATCTGGAGGTCATCGGCGTCACGGCCGACATCCACGAGGTGGGACCGGGATCGGATCCGATAGCGACGTTCTACGTGCCGGTACGGTGGTACTACGACATGCTGAGCGTGGTGATCGGGACCGAAGGAGACCCGCTGGCGTTGGTTGGAGCGGTGAGGCACGCGATCAAACAGGTGGATGAAGATGTCACCCTGTCCTCGATCCAGACCATGCAGGATCGACTGTCGGACACGCTGTTCCAGCCGAGGTTTCGCTCTGCCGTGGTGGGGATCTTCGCGCTGGTGACATTGATCCTGTCGTCAATCGGGCTCTACGGTGTGCTAGCATACTTCGTACGGGAGCACAGCCACGAGATCAGCGTTCGACTGGTGTTGGGTGCGGGAATGGGAGGGGTAGCCCGACTGGTTCTGGCGCGCGGGTTGGCCCTCGTTGCGGGGGGAATCATAATCGGCCTCGTCGGTGCACTGGTCGGAACGCGCCTGATTGAGAGTGTGCTCTTCGGAATCGGCGCCACAGACCCGATCACATTCTGCGGAGTGAGTCTCTGCCTGGTCGCTGTGACCCTTGTCGCGTGCCTTGTGCCCACATTGCGAGCCGTTCGGTTGGATCCAGTGGAGGTAATGAAGGCAGAGTAGCAGCGGGTTTCCGCTCGTAGCCCTTCGCTGGGAGTTGTCGCTGGAGGTGGGTGTGGATGAGCTAGTCCAGCGGTTCGAGATGCGAAGCCTGCCACTTGATTCCCGTGGACAAAGGCGCATGAAGTCACTAGACTCTATATATGCAATATATATCTGTGACAGGGGTACACCTCTTTGATGTCTGGGACGAGGGTGTTGCAGTCTGGGCCGCTAGGGGCAGGGAGCCAGGATCTCCGACGCCGGCGCATCTTCCGGCCCTCTTGAAGCTTCCCCTTCCCGGGAAGGGAGGAGGCTTCCGATGAGAACCGGTGTGGCCTTTCTCCCAGTTCTCCTCTCAACCTTGCCTCTGCTGCTTCTGGGAGCCCTTCATGGCCAGGAGGGCCCTGAGGTCCACGTCCCGTCCGGCCCCGCCGTTTCCCTGGATGGGATCCTGGAAGCGGAGGAGTGGGAAGGAGCCGCTCGTTTCGCCATGCGGGGAGGGGGCGAGATCCTGCTCCGGGCTCGGGGTCCGGAACTCATGGTGGGTGTGAGGGGGGCCGGCCCCGGCTTCCCCCACGTGGCTCTTGCGGCGGGCGACTCGGTGTGGATACTCCACGCCTCCGCTGCGCTCGGGACCATCACCTACGCACGGGACGGCGAGGAGCGCTGGCGGCCGGGTCAAGGCCCGGTGTGGGAGCTGCGGGACACGACCCTCTCCGCCCAAGCCATGGAGGCCCGTGAGGCCTACCTGGACGAGCACGGATGGGTGGCCAGCACCGCCAGGATGGGGAGTGATGGTGAGGCCGAGTTCGTGATCCGCCTGGACAGGTTCGGAGGGGGGGAGGCCCGCCTCGGGGTGGCTTGTCTGGTGGTGCCCCGCCGTCCGGAAGCCCCCCGCTGGCCTGACGCCCTCCCCGACGAGATGAACCGGGCCGAGCTCCTGGCCGGCGGCACCCCCGAATTCCTGGATCTTCGCCCATCAGGTTGGGCGCGTTTGCTGCTCCAGGACAAGCCTCCCGGGGGGGATGCGGTCCGGGTTCGGTAGCCTCGGTGTGCAGGAGGTTTCAAACACGGCGTTTCGGCTAGACAAGGCCCAGCATGAACGCGGAGATGAGCATGATTGGCGTGAGGCCACTGAATCTTACGGTTTTGCCGCTTTCATCGATCCTGATGCTGGCGACTCCGGTTGCCGCTCAGGATTCCCGGATCGGGACCGAAGCACCGGCTTTCGAGAAGAGCCCTCAGACCTTTGAGCCCGTGGGCGCCTACGAGCTCTTCTTGGAGGATCTCGACGCCGACGCCGATCTCGACGCCGTGATTTCGAGCTACGGCACCTCGTTGATCCTGTGAAATGACGGGAGGGGCCACTTCACCGAGTCCTGGCGGATTCAGACCATACACGGCCTTGTCGTCGGGGACATCGACCTGGATGGAGATCCGGACCTGGTTTTGGCTCCCCGCGGGTTGGAACGGGAGACCTGTGACGTCTACCTGAACGATGGCAGGGGCGAGTTCGACATGTCCGATCTCGAGGTGTGTGGTGGAGAGGGTCCGCATTTCTTTTACTTGCGACTCACCGATCTAGACGCCGACGGGGACCCGGACGTCGTCAACTCCCGTTATGGGATGTCATTCGCCTGGGTCAATAACGGAAGTGGACGATTCGAGAGAAGCCGACTCCCGATTCCCCCGGATGCGTCCTTCTGCGATCTGAACGGGGACGGCTACAAGGATGTCGTGTCACGGGAGAGCGAGCTGGTAATCCAGTGCGACTCCATGGGGAATTGCGGCGAAGGCGGCTTGCTACCCAGGGGAGGCGAAACGGGAATCCGGGTCTACCTGAACGACCGGACAGGGCGTTTTGAGAGCCACGCCTTCCTCCCCCTTTCCCAGCTGGCGAGAGCCAGCAACACCCTGACCTGGTTCATCGATATCGACAATGACGGTGACATGGATGTCATCTATACGGATGGTCCCGGTCGTCTCTATCCCGTGGGGGTGCTCCGAAACGACGGTACGGGCCACCTGACCCGGAGTGGGGTGGGAATAGCCACCGTGGAGAACGGGAGGATCGGGGCCGGGGACCTGAACAATGACGGGTATGTCGACCTCGTCATCACGCACCTGAACCAGCCGGCTCAGGTCTGGATGAACGGCGGGAGCGGGACCATTGAGATGTCCGATGCCATCCACGCCACTTCCGTCATAAGTGCCAGGAAGAAGACTACTGGGAGGAGGACCAGGCCCAGAACCAAGAGCTGGGTTGTCCGGGATCGCTGTTCCGGAGGTGGTTCCTCCAGTCGAAGCAGGAACCAGAGCAAAGCTGCTGCGCCAAAAAGACTCGGCCACACCAGGTTCAGGGCCGTCAAAGGCAGCCTCCGCAACTGCTCCAGACTGCGACGGCGTCAGGTCTACCACATCCTCACTCTCGCGACCTGCCGGTATCTCGGTGCCGTTGTTCCGCCAGCAGCTTCGCCCGGCGTTGCCACCGACTGATCCGCGGTCGGTGACCACACATCGACTACCCTTGCCAGCGACTCCCCGGTAAAAAGGGCGTGAGGTACACGGGAAGGGATTGCGACCACCTCGCCCGCGCCCACCGCTGTCAACGCACCGTCGATCTCGAAGAACAACGTTCCCTCGAGTACCAGCGTGATCTGCTCGCTGTCGTGCCGGTGTAGGTGGAACCGTGTGTTTGGGTCGACCTCAAAGTAGGTGAGCACTGCGTCGTCTATCGCTACGCCCCAATGCCTGACGCCTGCACACCTGCCCAACGGCTGTAATGTGCGACGCGGGTAGTGCTTTACCCCCTTTTGAGCCAGCGGCACGGCGCTGCGTCCGCCGAGATCACACCGAGTTTCCATCTCCAAGCACCCCGGTGCCACACTCTCAAGTAAGATCGTCCCTCCGGCTTCTCTCATGCAGACCTCCTATCCAGAAACGATCCTGTAAATCGCTCACTCCATCTCTCATCGCTCAATCACCGAATACATCGTCCATCACCGCAAGTGCGAACCGCGCGGAGACGGTGCGTTTGCCGCTGCCGATTTCGATTCCGACCTCAATCGCCTCGAGCACTTCACGCGTCGACGCGCCGGCCGTCGCGGCCTGCTCGATGTGCCACTGCATGCAGGATTCGCAGTCGGCGTAAACGGAGATGCCGACCGCGATCAGCTCCTTCACCCGCTTCGGCAGAGCGCCATCCGCGTATGCCGCCTGCTCCATTTGGAGGAACGCCTCGTACACTCCCGACTGCAGCGCCTCGAGCTTCTGATGCGCCTTCTTTCGCTCTCTGGAAATCTCTGCCAGCATGTTCATGACCTTCGCTTCTCCCCGGTCATCCCGCGTAAGACTCGGAAGACCCGCCCCAGACACGGATGTCGGCCCGTGAAGCGGCCCCGAGCTCGTCGTGTTCCAGTTGCACCGTGCTCCTCTTGCTCGAGTCTCATTCGGGACACGCCAACTGCGTCAACTCTCCTTGCAGCACCGTCACCGCCCGACCGAAGAGGTGAACGCGGTCGCCGAGCACGCGCACGCCGACAACGCCGCCACGTTTGGAGAGTTGATGGCCTACCAGTTCGGTCTTGCCGAGACGCTCCGCCCAATACGGTCCCAAGGAGCAATGCGCCGCGCCGGTTACCGGGTCCTCGTCGATGCCGACGCCGGGGGCAAAGAAGCGCGACACGAAATCGCGCTCGGCTGTGTCACTCCGGGCCGTCACGATCCACGCACCGGGTCCGGACTCCCTCAAGCGGCCGATGTCGGGCTCGAGGTCCCGGACCGTCGCGGCCGAATCGACCTCGACCAGACCTGCAGGGAACTCGTTCTCGTACGCAGCCAACGGCTCGGCGCCGAGCGCGTCGGCAAGTTCGGTTGGGACGCCTATCGGCTCGACGGGCACGGCGGGAAAGTCCAAACAGATCCTCCCATCCTCCAAGCGGGCGGTGAGCGGGCCGCTCTTGGAGTGGAGCACGATCTGATCCTCACCCGCAGCGAGATCCTGTTCCCACAGAATGTGCGCGCTCGCGAGTGTGCCGTGCCCGCACAGAGGAACTTCCACGGTTGGGGTGAACCACCGTATGGAGAACGCCGCCCGCTGGCCTGGATAGGGCACGAGGAACGCTGTCTCCGAAAGATTCATCTCGGCGGCCACAGCCTGCATCCAGCCGGCGTCCACATCCTCATCGAGCACACAGACACCGGCGGGATTTCCCCTGAACGGTTCGTCGGTGAACGAGTCTACCTGGTAAATCGGTATCGCCATGTCGAGGGACTCCTTGATGGGTGCCTGTGGCGGCACCTGCACGTTTCGCGCGGAGATGCGCGATCGGTCAGACGATGAGTCAGCACATTCTACTATCGGGTCGAAATATTGTCACAGCGCAGTGGCATGTCAACGCATCAATTGTCACAATGACAATTTGACGGCATGACCGGCGCAACAGGGGGCAACCTGGTCCGGTCACTTGGTGGTGTGGTGATGCTTGGTTGTTATACGAGCGCTGAGGGGCAGCAGGCCCTGCAGTGGGCAAGCTCCGCGATGAGGCTTAGGCCCTTGCGTAGCTGGGCGCGATCCTCCGCTGCGCTGACGCAGACGCGTACGGCCTTGGGCGGTTCGCCGGACCGGAGCGTGAACGCGCCCGACGGAGTAACTGCGACGCCGCGGCGTCTGGCCTCGTTCGCGAACTCGGCGCTGGACCAGTCGAGCGGGAGGTAGAGCCATATGAAGTACGCTGCCGGCTGCGTTCGGTAATCGAACCCGGCCAGCACCTCACGAGTGATCTGCTGCCGTGCCTCTGCCTCACGACGCTTCCGCTGTGCGACGTCGGCAGCAGTGCCGTCTTCGATCCACAGGGTCGCGATTTCCAGGTTTAAGGGCGCGGCCATCCACACGGAGCTCCAGACACCGTGTTTCAGCTGCTCACGCGCGAACGGAGGCGCCGCGACGAACGCGACTCGCAGGCCTCCGCCGATCGCCTTGGACATGGTTGCGATGAAGAACGTCCGCTCCGGCACGAGTGTCGCCACGGGCGGGGGCGCATCCGGTGAGAGAAATCGGATTGCCTCATCTTCGATGATCAGTAGGTCGTGCTGTTCAGCCACCTCGGCGATCTTCTCCCGGCGTTCCGCCGTCATCACGGCGGTTGTCGGATTGTGAATGGTGGGCGTCAAGAACAGGGCTCGTGCCTTACGCTGGCGGCACGCTGCATGGAGGGCGTCCGGGATCATGCCGAACTCGTCCATCGCTACGCCCTGCAAGCGCAGATGCTGCTGCTGTGCTGACGCTACGAAACCGCTGAAGGCATGCTCATCGACCAGGACGAGGTCCCCTGGTTTCGCAATAGCACCGAGGATCACCCCGAAGGCATGGTGGGCGCCCACGGTGACGACCACCTCCTCCGGCCTCGCGGCGAGGCCGAAGTAGCGCAGCCACTTCGCTCCAGCTTCGACGTGGCGCTCCCTAACGTGGTGGGACTCATACCGCAGCAGTTGAAGAACGTCGGAACGCTCTGCAACGGCTCGCAGGCCCGCGGCCAGGTCGGGCGCCTCAGTGTCGATCGGGTAGCTCACGCTGAGATCGATGATGTCCCCCTTGCCCACGCCTCCCGACACCTGGCGCCATGTCGCCGTTCCGGTCGCTCCCTCCGGTTCGAGGTTCCGCACGAACGTGCCCCGGCCCGTCTCGCCACTGATCACTCCACGACGTTCTGCCTCGAGATAGGCGCGGGTCACGGTGCCGATCGAGACACCCAGGCGGCGCGCCAGCTCCCGCTGCGTGGGAAGCCTGTCACCCGGCCTGAGACGCCCCTCGGAGGCATCAGTGACGAGGGCCTTTGCGATCGCCAGATACAGCGGATCGTGGTTCTCGGTCAATGTCGGCACCCAAGTTGTCATAGTGACAATCTATATGGCGTTGTTCCTATTGAGTCAATACAGGACTGAATCGGCGCGGTCGCCAGGGCAGGCAGATTGTCCAGCATCTCCGGGTTACAGTGACTTCGCGGACGGCGTGGCGGACCGAGGGATGTCTGCTCGGCTGGGTGGCTGGGGCGAGCCGGACGCAGCGGAGGATCCTGGGCGAACCTTGCCCGCAACCGTTTCTTCCTATACTATGTCATACATAGTATGTGAGGCCGACGCTGCCCGAATTCAGGGATCGGCGCGGCAGCAGCAGGCCGGGGACAGAAAAGGGCAGGCATGACCCACACCCGGACGACGAATCGAGGGAGGACAGGAAAGTGAGAGTCGAAAGAGAGCTCATGCGAGGAGCCGGGCCGGTCGCTGTGCTGGGCCTGCTGGAGCAGCGCGAGATGTACGGCTACGAGCTGGTGGAAGCCCTTTCCAGCCAGACCGACGGTGTCTTGGCCATGGGCCGGCCCACCCTCTATCCCCTCCTCTACAACCTGGAACGGAAGCAGCTCATCCGTGGCGTGTGGCGGGAAGCCGAATCTGGTCGAAAACGGAAGTACTACGGCGTAACGAAGAAGGGAATGGCCTGGCTCCGGGTCCAGCAGAAGCAGTGGGGCAGCCTCATCGGGGCCATGGCTGGCCTGGGCCTCATTGACGTCGGATCCGGGAGGAGATGAAGCGATGCACTGGACCGGCCGGCGGCCCCAAAACGGACGAAGAGAGGATGGTCTCGAGACCCCTGCGATCAGGGAGGAACGTCTTCTCGCTGAATCCCGAATCCCCGACGAGGTCCGGGGATACCTCAGGGCGGTCATGGACAGCAGCAAGCTCCATGGCGCTGCACGCTTCGACGTTCTGAAGGAGCTGGTAGCCCACTTCGAAGATGGCCTGGCGGCCAGACGCACGGCGGAGGACCTGCTGAATGACTTTGGAGACGGCGAGCTGGTGGGAATCCTCATCCGGCGTTCCCGACGAGAAGCACGCTGGACACCGCGGCGCCTAGGGAGATTAGGCAACCGTACCGCCGACATTTCCCAGGATCTCGGGCAAGCCATCCGCGGGCTCCGGAGGAACCCCGGTTACACCGCAGTTGCCGTCCTGACGCTGGCCCTGGGGATTGGCGCCAACACAGCGGTCTTCAGCGTGGTGAACGGCCTTCTCCTGCGGCCCCTCCCGTACCCGGCCGCACACGAGCTGGTGCTGCCGGTCCTGACCAAACCGGCCGAGGGCGTCCGCCAGGGCCCTGTGGGCTACGCCGATTACCTCCGGTGGAGGGAGGAAACTGGCGTATTCCAGAACGTGGGACTCTACGTGGACTGGAACCTGAACATCACGGGGGGTGAGCGCCCCGAGCGGCTGAAGGGAGCAATCGTGTCCCACCGCTATTTGGAGGTCATGGGGGTCCCACCGCTCCTGGGCCGCACCTTCGTACCCGAGGAGCACGAACGCGGAGCCGGCCGGGCCGCCATGTTGAGCAAGGGATTCTGGGAGCGGAGGTTCGGCGGCGATCCCGACATCATCGGGACATCAATCCTGCTCGATGGGGAGTCCTACCAGGTCGTGGGTGTTTTCCCCCCTGAAGCGCAGTGGCCGCGCGAGGCTGAGATCTGGATGCCCCTGACCTTTGGAGCCGTGACGCCGGACTGGGTCCTCGAGATGGACGCCAGGGGCTACTCGGTCGTCGCGCGGCTTCAGCCCGGCGTCGAGCTATCCCAGGCGGCAGCAGTGGTGGACCAAATTGCCCGCAGAGCCGCCGCAGAACGTCCGGACACCCGTGCGGGGTTCGGTGCCACTGTAATCCCCCTGCGGACCTATGTCGTCGGGGAGAATACCCGTCGGGCCCTGTGGCTCCTGATGGGGTGCGTGGGGTTCGTCCTCCTCATTGCATGTGCCAATGTGGCCAACCTCACCCTGGAGCGGTCCCTCGGCAGGCAAAAGGAGATCTCCATTCGAGCCGCTATGGGCGCAGGGCGCAGCCGGTCCGTCCGCCCACTTGCTTTGGAGTGTCTCCTGGTGGCCATGCTGGGAGGAGCGGTGGGGATGGCCGTGTCGGTCTGGGGGACAGCGGCGCTCGCCGCCGTGGCCCCGGCGGCGACCCTCCCGGGGATCCACGAGCTGGGTGTGGATCTTCGCCTGCTGGTCTTTGGGCTGGGTATCTCCCTGGCAACCGGCCTCGGCTTCACCCTGGCGCCCGCCTCCCTGGTAGCGAAGCTCGACCTGCGCCAGTACCTCACGGAGGGGGGCGCCCGCGCGGGACATGGGCCTGCCGGCAGACGGGCCCGCAGCACCATGAGTGTGATCCAGCTGGCCCTCTCCGTAGTCCTGGTGCTGGGAGCGGGCCTGACCGCAAAGAGCACTATGGGGCTCGTTCAAACCGATCCGGGCTTCCGGGAAGAGGGAGTTCTTACCATGAAGGTCTTCCTCCCCCACTATCCACCTGACTCCCCCGAGGGGAGGATGGAGGGCCAGGTCTACCGGGCCTTCACCGAGCGTCTTAAGGACCTCCCTGGTGCCGTGTCTGCGGCTGCTGTCTCGGCTCTCCCCCTCTCTGCCGACGGGCTATTCGATTACCTGCCGTTCCAGGCTGTGGGCGGTGTGGAGCCGATGATCGGAGAGACCCATTTCGCCAACTGGAACATTGTCGGAGTGGAGTTCTTCGAGACCATGGGGATCTCACTCTCCCGCGGGAGGGCCTTTTCCCGGGACGATGTGCCCACGGGTCCCAAGGTGGCCGTCCTCAGCGAGTCGTTTGCCCGGGAGTTGTTCCCGAACCAGAATCCCGTGGGGAAGAGACTCCGATCCACCAGCAGCGTGGTCTCCGGGGACCCGCTAGAGGTGGTGGGCTTGGTCGGAGACGTGCGTTACACGGATATGGCAGACGCAGGGAGGAACGTGATCTACGTGCCGCAGTCCCAGTCGGCGTGGCGGGCCATGGCGATGGTGTTGCGCTTCGAAGGAGACCCCGGTGAACGGGTGGATGAGGTTCGGGAGGCGGTCTGGGCCGTCGATCCCTCGGCCCCCATTACAGAGGTGCGGACCATGGCCCAGGTGACCGCCGAATCTCTGGCAGCACCCCGCTTCGCCACCACGCTGGTGGCAATCTTCGCGGCCCTGGCTCTCGTCCTGGCTGTAGTGGGCGTGTACGGAGTCGTCAATGTCTCCCTGAGGCAGCGCTACCACGAACTGGGTGTGAGAAAAGCCCTGGGCGCTGAGGGCGGTGATATTGGCCGGCTCCTCGTGGGACAGGGGGCGAAGCTCGCTATCGTCGGAATCGGCATCGGGCTCCCTGCCGGGATGGCGCTAACCCGTCTGCTTTCCGGACTCCTCTTTGAGGTCCGGGCCAGCGATCCAGCCATACTTCTCGGCGTGCCATTGCTACTTGGTGCTAGCGCCCTGGCAGCTGCGGCGTTCCCGGCGCGCCGCGCCGCGCGCATCGATCCGGTCGAGGCTCTACGGGTGGAGTGAAGGGGATGGACCAAGGGGCCATTTGCCGCCGCCAAGGCTTCTGGGGTCAGAGCCAGCTGCGGTAGTAGGTCACCGACACCTTGACAGTATACAGAATTCGGGAGGGAGATAGCCTTTTGTAACCCTGCCGAAGCTCTCAGTGTATGGATTCTGAACCTTCTTCTCGAATCAGCGGCCTCAGTAACTGTCAAAGCAGCATGTCAGTGGGCTTCTTGCAGGTCCGGCACCTTGAACGATCATCTACCGACGACCAGTGGAGCCGATTAGTCAACACCGACAAGCCGACTACACTAGTACATCTTCCCTAGCACAACGTAGACGCCGAGATGTTCAGGGATGGATTCCGGTAGCGGGGGAAGAACACCCGAATTAACCAATTCCTCAAGGATGGAACTGAAGAGTGTATGGTAACACACCTGGAGATAGTCGCCTCCCGCATCCAAGAATCGGGAGTGGGGAGACTTGTCAAATGAGTCTGTGATGATGGAGTGGTTCTCAAAGAGAACCTCGGCGGCCCCCGCTCCGACAGTGTCAGCCAGCGGCAACAGGGCCTTGAGGGTCTTTGCCTGCACCAACGGCACTGCCAAGCGGGTTCCGGAGACCCAGCCCAGTTCCTCTAGCATCTCCATCTCCCGGCTGGTCAGTGATCCGAGCCCGCCTTCAGGAGAGACTTTGAAAAGAGCAGATGAGAAGCCTCTGTCTCCACGATACCGGTTCATCTGAATGTCGTACCGCCGGAACAAAGCGCCGTGAAGGACGTAGACCTCTCTCTGTGCATCGCCTTCATTGAACGCATACCAGTTGGTGCCGAAGGTGGAGAAATTCTCACCTCGTTCGAGGAAGAAGGCCGTGATGTGCTTCTGTGTCTGATCATAGTGGACGCGAATGCCTCTCTCGCGCTCGAGGGCACCTACTGCGCGGTGAAAGCTCCCGTCAACGATGAACTTGTCGATGATCAGGTGGGCGACGTCTTCCCAGGGAGGATCCGATTCTGATTTGACTGCATCGTACAGAGCCGTCATTTGCGAGAAGAAACCCTCGATGAAACTCGACACACCCGATGCGATAGGGTGAAGGTCTTCCTTGATTAGCTTGATTCGTTGGTCCATGATGACCGGTACGGAGGTCGTCCAGCGACCGTCGTCATCTCTTTGAAGCAAACGGACCGAGCTGAGGCTTATGAGAAGTGCATGCAGCTCGGGCTCAGGGAGGGCGGTCCGCACCTGGATCTCCGCCTCCGTCAGTGGTGCCTCAGCGAGCGCGAGCAACACCCGGTTCGCCTCGTACTGTTTGCTGTAATAGACCTCCACGAGGCCGTTGCCAAACCGAGCCGTAACTCCCTCCGAGCCTCCCACCGTCCAGAAACTGAGTTCTGAGTGTGCCGAACCGATCTGTCCTGAGCAGGGGGAGTTTGGGGAAAGGGGAAGGGTCAATATGAGAGAGAGGGTGACGGAGCGCAGGCATTCCATGACGCCTCCACGTAGTGGGTCTAAGCCCGGGACGGTGTACGGCGGCGGGTGTGGGACGGTCCGGTTCGGTCTCATGGTTGGGTTCCCCTCAGAAGTGGGAAACGGCGGACTCTGCAAGGGCCATCAGGGCGATAGTCGCCACGGAGGCGGAACATTCCGGAATGATCCTTTAGAGTTGCCCAATCCTTGGACACGCGGGCGCGGCAGACGGTTGCGCAGTGAGTGCGGCGTCGGGGCGGAATCGAGTCCGCCGCACCAGGATGTGGGTGCCTTCACCGCAGAATGAGCAACCAAAACACTGCCGGCGGAAGTGGCCGCAGTGTTCTCAGCGCATACTAGGTCAGAATCCGAGGGAGGCCGGCGGCACGTACACACTCCTCGGTCGTACCGGCTGCTCTACCGCGTCACTGCGGCACTTCCACGGGCCGCTGTCGAGGCTCCACGGTCAGGAACGTCGCCACGTAGTCTTCAGGCGATATCGAGGACGGGGTTTCCGGATAGGGATCCAACCGGACCAGGACCAGCTCGAACGAACCAAAATCCAGCCACTTGGGGTCCAGGTGAGTGTGGAGCGTGTCGGTTCTGGAATCGGCCGAGCGGACGTCTGGAAATGGTGCGGTCTCGACCAGAACCGCAGCGTCACCGGCCCACACGCACATCACTTTCAGCGGGCAGCGCGAGTCCCCGCCGACCCCGAGGAAGGCGACCCACAGCCCGATGTCACTCAGCCCCGCATGCTCCCCGACCCGTAGCTGGAACTCGTCACCCAGCCTTGGTTCGGTCATGGTCGAACAAGCCAGCCCGCAAACGGTCAGCAGTACGATAGCCTGCACACGCATAGACCACTCCTAGGTCTCTCACCCTCCCATACCTCGGTCGCCGCAGCAACGTCACGTTCGCCACCTCCCGGTGACCGCGTCGGAGTCCGCAAGCGGTCGGTCGGTTCGGACCATAACTCCCTGATCTGGTTCCGGACCGCCGCGCTACCCTCGCTTTCATGGCGACTGATCACGGCATTGAATTAGGCGCTATCTCGCTGATGAAGACGTTCGCTGAGACGCGACCGATGAAGCAGCAGCGCGCCGCCATCGAGTATGGGATGCCTCCGGGCAGCCCGACTGGGGTTTCTCACCAGATGCTGAAACCGCTCAACGCCGCAGGGCGTATTGGCTGCTAGCATCAAGACTACGCTTTCTGTGTTGAGTGGTGAACCATAATGGTACTTGCAGGACTGCGGAGTCGCAGCCGCCAGAATCAGGTGAAGGTAATCCTATGAGCAGATCGATCCTGTGCTGCGTTCTCGTTTCGGTTCAGGCCGTGGGACTGGGGTTGGGGACGGCGGCAGCTCAGGAAAACGTGAATCCCGCGTTCAGTTTTGGTGGTATCGAAGCATTCTGGAGTATCGTTGCCGTCCTGGAATCGGACACAGAGCGGTAATGCGCCGGTGTTTTCGCCCAGGGCAGTGGCATACATTCGCTCCCTCGAGAGGAGGTACACGAAGCCGAGGGGCACGAGGTAGTCACACGCGTAGTGCTTGGCCGCACGCAAGCATCGCTCGGTGAGAGACGTTGCACCACAAGGTTGCGCCGATGAAATCAGCTTCTACGTGGTGAATTCCATCTTGCATTACCTGTGTCGCTCGCGCAACGTCACCGCCCCTGTAGAGGAGGGTCCGCTCTGAATCGCTGGTCGTGTGGTCGGGATCGATCCGCTGCATCTGCCGCAATCAGGCAGCACGGTTGGGGGGAACCGAGTAGACGACCCTTTGAGACTACCTTCATCATGTCGCAGGAGTGAGGATGACCCGCATTCAGCGAAGTCACTGTCGGAGGCACTTGGCGCGGTCGCTGGGAGCCGGCATCGGCTCTTGCACCCTGACGTGGGCGGTGACGATGCTGGTACTCGCACCGGTGACGGTTCGCGCGCAATCTTCCCCTTTGCAGGTCCGGACCTATGAGTTGGACGTGGCCTTCCATCCTCACAGCGCAGCTATGAACGCTCTGGCAGACATCACGTTCCAGCCCGTGCCGACGGCACCTGACTCCCTCACGTTCTACCTCCACGGCGAATTGTCGGTGGATTCGATCATGTGGGAGGGCGTATCCGTACGGTTCGCTCAGGAGAAGGTGTACTACTTCTTCGATTATTCCCTGATCGCGAACCGGGTCGCGGTCGACCGCGCGGGTCGGTCGCTCTCCTCGGGTATCTCAGTGTTCTACCAGGGATACCTCAATCCCTCCCGGGTCCGCAGCCGCTCCGACTACATGCGGGTGGACGCGGGTGGAGTGCTCCTCAGGGCCTATGGCTACTCGCCGTGGTTCCCGATCTTCCTGGAGACCTGGCAATCGAGCTATCGCGTCTCTTTCCCCAGTGTGACGATCCGCACCCCGCGTGAGCTCCGCACGGTCTTCGTCGGGACCAAGCTGGAGGAACGGGAGGAGGAAGGCCAGCGGGTGACGGAGTGGCGGGCGCTTGAGGTGGACCTGGTCGACGCGCAGTGCAGCGCGCAGCGGTGGGAAGTGACCTCACGAGGTGAGGTACACGCCTATCACAACCCGACGGGACCATCGCGACGTGCGGCAGCCCATCTGCTAGAGTTCGGCGAACAGTTGGCCACGCTCTATCGACGCTACTACCGTTCGGATGCCGTGACTCCCGAGGTGTACTTCATGGAGATGCCGCGCTTCGGCGAGATCTCGAGCAGCAACGTGGTCGGTCTGCCAGCCACCGGTTGGCGCGCGTTCGAGCAGATGGATATGACCAACGACACAGTCGCGCACGAAATCGCCACGATCGGGCATGAGCTGGTGCATGCGTTCGTGCGGCCCCAGATGGACTATGCGGATCCCCTCTGGGCGTTCATGATGGAGGGGTTTCCCAGCTACTTCCACAAGCCCGTACTCGCGGAGCTGACAGGAGAGGAACGGTACCGCTCCGGCATGAGACGGACGGAGCGGATCTACCTACAGAACCGCGAAGAAGCCCGGGCCGGTAGTGAGCAGATCCCACTGGAAAAGCCGCTGCTGGACATCACCGCCGAAGAGATGCCTCTCTACAAGGACCGGTTCCTCTTGGGGGATCGCGGGTCGCTGTTCTTCAACTACCTGCGCACCCGAATGGGCAGCGATCGGTTCTTCGAGTTCACCCAAGAGCTGTTCAGCAAGGATACGCTCGACGTTGGGCGTCTCGAGGGGACGATTCTGACCTACCTTCCGGACGCCCGAGAGGATGTGCGAACTTGGCTGATGACCTCGGAGTACCCCGAGCGGTTCCACCTGGAGACCCTGTGGCCGTGAGTCGGGACTTGGTTGCGCAGCACACACGAGGGGAGTGGTTGGGTTGAAGGGGCGTGAACCCGCGGCTCTGGTGAGAATGCCGGATCGTCGGCGACGGCGAGCACAACTTCATCACGTTGTGTAGTCAAGATCCCTAGGGGATTCCCTTGACTCCCAGTTGTACGCCAAGCCATTGGTGGGTCTGAGCGCTACGGGAGGAGCGGTGTCGTCTGGTTCCGTGCTGATCCCTCGCGTCAGGTTTCGCGCAAGTACTGGTGCACGTACATCACCGCCATCGAACCTTCCCCAACGGCTGATGCCACGCGCTTGACGGACCCGGCGCGAACATCGCCAGCCACAAAGACCCCGGGCACATTCGTTTCTAGCATGCCGGGGATGCGCAGCGCCAGGGTACTCTTCGAGATCCTCCAGCTCACCCGCCCCGACGGGCGTCGCGCCACGACCGTCGCTCGGCGCTGTGGTGCGGATCCGTCGGCAGTCGTGGGACTCGGGGCGATCGCATCGGCACCGGACAGCACGAACCCGTGCTCATCCCGGGCGACGATTTCACCGAGCCAATCAGTGCGTGGCTCCGCCCCGATGAAGATAAAGAGCGCGGCGGCTTCGACCGTCTCCGATCGTTGTCCCCCCTCACGCGTCACCACGAGGTGCGTTAGACGGTCCGTCCCGATGGCTTCCTGAACCTCACTCTCGGTCCAGACGCGAATGTTCGTGGTTCCCTGTATCTGGTCAATGAGGTACTGCGACATGCTCTGGGCCAGCGACGGTCCGCGTACCAGCATCGTGACGGTCTTCGCGAACCGCGAGAAGTACATCGCGGCCTGGCCGGCGGAGTTGGCTCCACCAACAACGTAGACATCCTGGTCCCGTACGGACTCGCCTTCGCCCAGCGCTGCCCCGTAATAGACTCCCGCACCGGTCAAGGCCGAAATGCCGTCGGCCTGCAGGTCCCGGTAGGACACACCGGTCGCGATCAGCACTGCTCGGCTGTTCAAGGTCGTCCCGTCTTCCAGTGTGATCACGCTAGTCGGCCCGTCGACATCCAGCCCCACGACCCGTCGAGTGGTCAGGATCTCCACGCCAAAGCGCCGAGCCTGAGTGACGGCGCGCCGTGCCAACTCACCCCCTGATATGCCGGCAGGGAATCCCAGGTAGTTTTCGATACGCGAGCTCATCCCCGCCTGCCCACCCGGCGCCTCCTGCTCTACCACGAGCGTACGAAGCCCCTCGGACGCCCCGTAGACGGCCGCCGCGAGACCGGCTGGTCCCGCCCCGACCACGAGAAGATCGTAGAGCGGCTGATCCGCGATGGTCTGGATGCCAATCCGGTCCGCGATCGCACGGTTCGACGGATTGGCCAGCTGCGTCCCGTCGGTGAAGAACAGTAGCGGCAACGCCGGCTCGGTGTCCTCGACCATGTCCAGCAGTTCCTGCGCCTCGCCGTTCGACACGATGTCCATCCACACATACGGGACGTGGTTCCTCGCCAGGAAGTCCTTGACACGATGGGAGTCCGGCGTCCACTGGTGGCCTACCAACCTGATGCCGTCGAACGGGGGCTGGTGCACCATCTGCCAGTCGTCGAGCAAGTCCGAGAGCACGGGATAGAGCTTGTCCTCAGGCGGGTCCCATGGCTTGAGGAGGTAGTGGTCCACTTGCACTTGGTTGATGGCCGTGATGGCCGCGTCCGTGTCGGCGTACGCCGTGAGCAGCACGCGCCGGGCATCGGGGTAGAGGGAACTCGCTCTCTCCAGGAACTCCAGCCCCGTCATGTTCGGCATGCGCTGATCGACCAGGAGCAGGGCCGGCACCTGGCCGCGACGCTTCCATCCGGCGAGCAGTTCGAGGGCCGCATGACCCGAATCGGCCCGGGCGATACGGTACTCCGCCCCGTACTTGGTGCGCAGGTCCCGCTCGACGGCGCGAAGGACGTGGGGATCGTCATCGAGCGTGAGGATGATGGGCTTCGACATGTGCTATCCCGAGTGAATTTGTTGGCACCATTCGGATCGGACGGAACGAGAACCGCGGCCAGGTCATCCCCCGATCCTGTCCTCAATGGGATGGCTGACCTCGGTGGGCACAGGCTGCTCCACCGCGAGTGTCGCGCGAAACTCGGTCCGGCCCGGACGGGATTGGACAGCTATGTCACCACGGTACCGGCGCAGGAGCCGACGGGTGATGTCCAGGCCGAGGCCCGTACCCTGTCCGGGAGGCTTGGTGGTGAAGAACGGATCGAAGATCCGGGTCATGATGTCTGGGGGGATTCCCGGTCCATCGTCCACCACGCGGACCACGACCCGGTCCAGCTCCCTGTATGCGCTGATGCCGACGCTTCCCAACCCGGCAATCGCGTCAAGCGCATTATCGATCAGGTTCAACCACACCTGGTTGAGTTCGCTGCCGGTCGCGTACACGGATGGGAGGTCCGGCTCGACATCGAGCGTGATGGCGGCACCCTTTGACTTCGCCTTCGCAGCCACGACCCTGATGGTGTCGCGCAGCCCAGCTTCCACGTCTACCGGTTCGGGCCCGGCCAGACTGTCCATGTACGTGAATCGCTTGACGGCGGCCACGAGCTCGTGGATCCGGGTCGCGGCCTGCTCGATATCGAGGGCGAGCGAGTGCGTCGCGCACCCGGCGGCGATCCAGCCGAGCGCGGCGTCGAGCGTGTTGCCCGATGTCGCGTTGGCCAGTGTATCGAGCGCGTCGATGGTGACTACCGTGCCGGCGAGCGGCTCCGCGTGCGCCGGATCCAACTGGTGGCGCACGAGCCAGTCGGCGATCTCGTCCTCGCGGTCCGCCTGTTGGATGGGCGACAGCACGGTACCGACGGGCTGCGCCAGGCAGGCGGAGCGCAACTGATCGATGGTACCGAACAGCTCGTCGCTCAAGCCGGCGGCGCCGAGCGCCCGCGACGCGGCATCCGCCTGGGCCAGGACCGCCAGGAGTTGCTTGGCGCCGCGCACCGTGGCGGACGCCGGGTTGTTGAGCTCGTGGGCCAGGCCCGCCGCCAGTTTGCCGAGCGATATCATCTTTTCGTCCTGCAGATCGCTGGTGTTGAAGCTGCGCGCGCGGTCGAGCATGAGGTGCACGGTGTACGCGGTGAACACAGGGCACCGGTAGATCATCTCCGGAAAGTGGTCCTCGTGGACTGCTAGGACTTCGGTCGTCTCCTCGAGGTAGTTGTCACCCGGCGGTCCCTTCATTCGGGAGTAAGGTAGCATGCCGCTGACTTCGCCAGTGCGCCATCCCATTACGAGCCGGGGCCCTGCTCCCCGATCCACCCGCACGGCGACGTGGCCGGAGAGGATGATAAAGAGTCTCTCGACACGCTTGTCCTTGGGAGAGAGCACCGTACCAGCTTCGTGCACCTCGAGGTGGCCGTGAGCCGCAAGCCACTCCAGCTCCGCACGGGGGATTTCCCCCAAATTGGTCAGGCTCGCCAGGCGGTCGACGAGAGAGGTGGTTCCGGTCATGGCTGGCAAAGATAGAGTGCGCCGCGCGAATAGGCGAGAATACGAGTTGGATTTGGCGAGCTATCGGGGCGCCCGTGACCATGACGTCTCGACGCCGTAAGCCAACTCGGCACTGAGGACATCCGCAACACCCAAGAGATCTGGACGGTCATCAAGGACGGCGGCATCCTCCATAGCGGTGGGCCAGGGGATGTTGCGGCTGTGGCAGTCTCCGTGTGTCAGACCGGTGTCACCCCCTCGGCCTCACCAATTCTCGGAACGGCGGGTAGTCGCGGACGGACTCGAACGCAATCCAGACAAAGTCCCATGGGCTCGGGTATGTCGTCCCTCGTGCGGATGCCAGTCTGAAAAGCGCCACGGCATTCTCGCCATCGCCGAGTGCTCCGGCAATCATCGATCGCCACATCGTGTGGCTTCCCCTCAGATGGGGCCTATCCAATGCCTCGAGCCATTGCGAGATCTCGAGAGCCTCGTCCCGATCTCCCCGACATGCAGCGAGGACTCCGACCGGACCCCGATGGTGGAAGTCTTGCGGGAATTCCTCCACCAGTGACCTCACGACACTGTAAGCCTCGTCGCAGCGGTCAGCGACGTACAGCGCCCATGCATAGGACCGACGCCACGCTGCGCTTGATTTCGTCTCCGGCAGCCTGGCGTCGAACCACTGTATTCCCCGGTCTACCGTGCTTTGTGCAGCATCGCTGAGCCCCAGACGGCGCTCATACAGAGCGACACTCAGAATCGCGTCCCCCTGGCTCAGACCCTGTTCGGGCAAGGCGGTTAGATCGTCGAGCAGCGCGTTGACCTCCACGACGCGCCCCAACGCCGCAAGAGCGGCAGCCTCATTTGTGAGTGTCGCAAGATCATCACCATATGTCTCGCGATACTGCTGCGCCGCCTCCAGCGCTCGCTCGTGCTCGTCTAGCGCCGAATACGCCGCAATGAGCTGCTCGAAGTAGGGCCTCCACCCCCGCATCGGCCCCCGTTCAGGATCGAGGGTCAGCAGTGCATCAACGGCTTCCCGCGGACGGTTGTTGTGCAGCGCTTGACGCGCCCAGTTGTATACGGCCTTGGAGCCCGGCGCGAGTTCTGCTGCGCGCCGAATGGCCCTGAGTGCTGCCGGATTGTCACCCTTCCCTCGTGCCCTCAGGTAGTCCAGCCAGTGCCTGTCGTACGCGCTCAACCGGTCCCAGAAGCGTTCGACAATTGCTACCAGTGAGTCCGCCGCCGACCACTGACCGATGTTGTTGTGAACGAGAGTCGCGTAGAACAGGGGGATCACGAAGCTGGTATCGAGCGCGAATGCTCGGTAGAAATGTGGAATCGCGTTTGCGTCATGAGCCGACAACAGGTAAAGCTGAAGACCCTCATCAAACGCCTGATATGCCTGCAGCGTTGGTGGCGCGCTCACGCTTCTGGCTGCCGTGGCCAGACGCTCGTCAAACGAGACAGCGAGGAGACCCATCACCCGCTGCATCATCGGTTCAATGGCATCGTCAGGCGAGTCGAGCGGAGCGATCTCGGGATCTAAAGCACCGAGGCTGCGCGCCCGGGTCACGTCGGTCACCTCGACCTGATACTGGATC
>JBDHKN010000062.1:0-29952 GCA_039586365.1 Gemmatimonadota bacterium
TGCTGCTTCACGCCTGAATCGAGCTATGCGGATGTCTGACGTAGCGACTTCTGGCGGCAGGATCTTTATGGCGACCTTGGATCCCAGGGAACGCACGCGGGCGGTGTACACGGCTCCCATGCCGCCTTGGGCCAGGAAACCCTCAATCGCGTAGCGGCCGCCGGTCGCGGTCTCAAAGATTTCCCTCGTTGCCTCGTTCATGCCACGCCGCCCCAGCGGGTGTTGGTCCTACTATATCAATCTACACCCAGGGTGGCCAGTCTCATCCGGTCCGAAGTCAGGCCACTCGTAGCATAGTGATGGTTTTGCCCGCCACCCGTTGGGGAGAATCCGATCGTGCAAGACGCAGCCGGCACCATCGTCCTCGAGGTACCCGCAGGCTGAGATGACCTCGCACTCCACCGTATCGTCGTCTTCTCGCTTGACCTTGCAAAGGTATGGCGATTTCCGTGACCTCAATAGGGCTTCCTGGTGCCGGCGGGTCTCGGGGAGAAACAGCTCCAATTGCAGGTCACGACAACAAGCCGCCCCCTGTTTGTTGTCACCGGTCCGGCACGGTGCGCCGTTACACGGATTATCAGCCTGCAACACGGGCAGGGCATGCCGAGCGCTGCGCTTCAGTCTGAGATCCAGTTGGCGTCGTTTAAGGGTCCCGTGAATCCGTGCGCGCTACACGTTACCGGGACACGACGTCCGGTGCGGGCAGCGGCTGGCTTACCGTCCGATTGCACCGCCGGTTTGCCATCGGGTGTCTTCAGATACCTACACGGGACGTATATGGTGGCATCGACGCGCAGGTCGGTATCGACGATGTAGGGCTTGCCGAACTTTATCCGCTCGGTGTGTCCTGTAATCCAGGTCATCGACGCGTCCCGCACCGTTGCGCTCTCGGTCGCAACGTCGGATACACGGACCGTAACCGTCAACTCATTGCAGTGTCTTCCAAGTGACTTGCACGGGGGAGGACTGGGCATGTTGTGTGGTGGAGTCTCCGGACTGTGGTGGGTTCGCTGGAGCACAATGCGGTCGCCGCGCTCTCAAGTTCTCAGATCCGTTCGAAAAAGCAAGGCCGATCCGGGGGCCCTGGTAGGCCAGCGCGACGACCGTTATGTTCGCACGCATTGCAGCATCAGTTTGCCTGAGAGCGGCCGACTGCTTCTTTTATACGTCTATGATTGAGATCCAATGTCTTGGTCCAACGGTGGTAACGCTCGATGGTGGGCAACCACCACCAGAGTTGTTGTGGCGTAAGCATCTGGCGTTGCTAGTGTATCTTGCCCTCTCACCGAGGGGACGAACGCGCGACCACCTTGTGGGATTGCTATGGCCTGAGAAGGAGGAGGCGAAAGCGCGGCACTCGCTCAATGAAGCGCTGCGAGTGATCCGGCGGGTGGCAGAAGATGGTTTGGTGACGGAAGGTGACCTGGTACGACTGGACCCGTCGGTCGTGAGCTTAGACCTGGATGAGGTCGATGAACTGGGGCGAGCCACAGAGTTCATGGAAGGGTTCTCGGTGCCCGACGCTCCGGCGTTCGAGGATTGGATGGGAGTGGAGCGTAACAAACGCCGGGGGCAGTCTCTCGAGAAGCTCGCCACAGCTGCCGCGGATGCGGTTGCTCGTGGTGACCTGGCTACGGGCCGGGCGGTGGCGCAGCGAGCCATGGATGTCGAGCCCCTACACGAACCTTCCGTCAGGGTCCTCATGCGTATCCATGCGCTCGAGGGGGCACGGGCCCTTGCACTCCAAGTGTACGATCGGCTTAGCGAACTGCTGAGCCGATCTCTCGGGCTGGAGCCCGATCTGGAGACGCTAGAACTCGCCAAACGCATTCGCGATCAGCGGATAGTGCGTGGAGCACCCCCGCCAGACACTGCGGCACATGAGCTGGTGCCGATGGTGGGCCCCGGTCGGGATTGTCTCAGCAAGTGCGTCTCGGTGTGGCACTCCACGCAGGTAGGTCGTCCCACGGTCATCGTTCTGAGAGGGGATCCCGGAACCGGGAAGACTCGGGTGGGTGACGAGCTCGCGGCTCGGGCCCGGTTGGAAGGAGCGGTCGTTGCGCAGGCACGTGCCTTCGAGAACGACCGGGTCGATGCCATCTGGTACGCCCTATTGAGGGGCGGCCTGGCGGTGCCCGAACTGGGAGGAGCTGCTCCAGAAGTGCTCGCTGCTTTGGGAAATACGGACCCAGATCTTCTGACCCGCTTTCCATCGGCTCGCGAAGTCGTCTCTGCGACCGTGCCAGAGCCGTTTGCCCAAGCTGTATTCGCAGTTGCGGAGGTCAGACCGGTACTCCTGGTATTCGACGATGCGGACCGGGCCGAACAGAGGCTCATTGAATCCATAACTGCTATGGTGCAACGGGCCGGTGCGGCTCGCCTGTGTGTCTTGCTCACTGCGTCTTCAGGCTCTCTGCAGGTGGGTGTCGACGAATTGAGCCAACGGATCGGTCGTGAAGTGCCCGGTGATGTTGTGAGTACGGACTATTTCACGGCGAACGACTTGGACGAGTTGGTCAAGTGGGCCTTCCCTGAGTACGATGCTGAGTCGGCCGAGCGACTGAGGCGGAGAGTGATGGCGGACACGGCCGGCAATCCATTTCTTGCCGTTGAGTTCGTCAGAGCCGTGCGAGCTGGCCTCAGTGTGAAGGACCAACGCGACAGCTTGGTGTGGCCTGACAGATCGCGCACACTCGACCAGACCATTCCGGGCGAGCTGCCAGCGGCTGTGGCCGCGGCTCTCCGCATGCGGTTCAAGGATCTGACACAGGATGGTCAAGCCATGCTCAGGGCAATAGCCGTCGTGGGGGGAGCGGAGCCCCTCGAGCTCCTGGCGCGAGCGGCCGACCTGCCCGAAAAGCGGGCTGAGGCGGCGGTGGATGAACTAGAGTGGGAGCGGTGGTTGGCGGGCGACGCACACGGCTACAAATTCGTCACCAGGCTCGCGGAGTTGGTGGTGCTTTCAGACATGGTGACGGCTGGTCAGCGTCACCGGATGCTGCAACGGGCTGGCAAAGCGTAGATCGCACGGCCCACGGTCAACAATACTGGACTGATAGAGATAGAGAACCTGACGTTCATAGATCGATTGATTAGACGTCGCTACGGCAATCCCATATGGGATGGCGTGCTGCGTCTCACGGGCGTTGTCGCGCTCGCGGCAATTCCTCTTACGCTGTTGGTACCCAAGGCGGGAGGAATGGTCGGGTTTGCGATTGTCACCGTATGGGTGAACGGGCCGATATCTCCGATCCTTCCGTCTACCTACGAACCCATCCTCATGCTCATGGGGCGGCTTTACGCTCCGCCTCTGGTCGCGGTAGTCGGCGTTGCAGGTACGATCTACGTGGAGTATCTGAACTATCACCTCTACAAGCGTGTGCTGCAGTTGGATGCACTCGAGCGGATGCAGACGAGCAAGTTGGTGGAACGCGTGCTGCGTTACTTCTCGAAGGCCCCTTTCCTCACCGTTTGGGTGTGCTCCTGGTCGCCGCTTCCGTACTGGACGGTGCGTTTCATCTCGCCAATGGCAGGCTATGAGGTTCACCGCCATCTCTTCGCCACTTTCTGCGGTCGCTTCCCGAGGCTGTGGCTCTTCGCGGCACTGGGCGTTTGGTGGAATGTGAGTGTGGGTGTTCTGGTTACGATTTCCGTGGGTTCGATTGGGTTGGCCCTGGTCGTGTATCTCTTCAAGCGCCGGCTACCCTCGAGGGCGCCCGATCCGGTCGTTCTCAACACGCTGCCCCGCACACCGGTCGACGGGCAGTAGGGATCTCCGAGCGTCGGTCGGCCGAGGTGGAAAGACGGCTGGACAGGCGACCGCCCGGGTGGTGGTAGAGTTGGGTTCGCCGTCAGGTGCTGATCCGCACCCCAATTACGCCGGCAGCAACACCTATCGCTATCCCAACAGCGGCGTCGATTCCATAGTGCATCTGACAGTACACTGTCCCGATGACCAACAGGATAGTTGGCAATACGACTGCCAATGCCAGGCCGCGCCACACCTGCCACAACGCGGTGGTCGTGGCCACGGTTGCAGCCACGTGTGAAGAGGGAAACGCTGTCCCGAACGCCGATCCATGGGAAAGAAGCCAATACACCAGGCGCGCACTCCACACTTCGCGTACGGGACCGGTGGGATGCTCGAACGCGTAGTTGGGGCCGGCAACGGGATACAGGGCAAACACGATGTAGCAGGCAATGAACGCGATCATTGTCGCCAACAGCACTTCGCGGCCCTTGTCAGATCTGCCCCGTGCCACCAGCAGCACGGGACCGATGACAATGATGGGGTAGTACAGCACGTAGGCCAGATGCAGGATGCCCGACCAGAACACCGACGGGAATTGCCTGATCCAGTAGTACGAGATCTGTCCGCCGAATACGGTCGCCTCCCAGCCCTGCACCGCCGCGTCCCGTTCGAAGGTTGCCTCCATCCCACTCAACAATGACGTCATCCCGAGTTCAGCGTAGAAGGCCGGGAGCAGCAAGAGAGGGTAGAGGTCATGTATGATTCGGCCTGCCCTGTGTTGCGACTCGAGTTTCGTGAAGGCGAAGAATAGGACTGCAATCAGAGCGTGAGCCACTAGCAGCCACAGTTGCATCAAGTCCTCGGACACTCCTCGGACCACGATGATGACTGTGAAGAAACCAACGTAGGCTCCAATGAGCTTATCGACCGGTCTCACAGTAGTCCGTGTTCCCGGTACCAGGCTGCCGTTTTGCGGGATCCCTCTGTCAGTGCGACCTCAGCCGTCCAACCCGTGTCGCGCTGGACAGCTCCCGGCTCACAGGTCCATGCTTCGGCCAGCAATTCTCTGGCTTTGTCCGTGGATAGCAGAGTTGTCTTACCGGCGATTCTTGCCGCTGCGCCGGTAAAGCCCAGTGCGAGACGAGCGACGCTCTCAGGCAGACACACGACCAACGGATCGCCGTGGCTGCGACCCTTGACCGCCCGGTAGATGCTTCGGGCAACATCGCTCATCGTCAGAATCTCCGGATGGCACACGAAGTATGTCTGCTCCCGGGTCGCGGGGGTTGACACAACAGCCACCAGGGCTCGGATGAGGTCATCAATGAACACGAAGGACAGTTCCTTGGCGGAATCACCAAAGGTCGGTACCACGCCAAGCCGGGCACCCTTGAACACAGTTAGAAAGGCGGTGTCCCTGGGGCCATAAACGCTGGACGGTCGCACAATGGTCCACGGCAGCCCGCTGTGGCGTACGCACTCTTCCCCGGCGAGTTTGCTCGCGCCGTAGTCGCTCACTGGGTCGGTTGGGTCGGCCTCGCTCTTGGGATGCCCCCGTTGGGACGGCCCAGCCGCGGCCTGGCTGCTCACATATACAAAATGTTGGAGATTGGGAGCCCATTCGGCGGCCACCTCGGTCAGTCGCCGAGTGGCAGCGGCATTTATCGAGAAGAACTCAGCGCGACTGCGGGCCGCGGTCAGCGCTGCCGAGTGGAAGATGACGTCGACGGACTCACAGCCCTCCCGCAAGGCTGTGTCGTCATGCAGGGTTCCCTGAACCATCCGGGGTTGCTGGTTGCGAAATAGGCGGGCGAATTTGGCGGGGTCTCGCGCGAGACAAACGACTTCGTCACCGCGCCCAACTAGCGTCTCCGTCAGGTGCGAGCCAACGAAGCCGGTCGCTCCCGTTACGAAGATCTTCACAGCTGTAGGTCGTAGAACCGCAGCGTCTTGTAGGGGTCGAACCCCATGCGGAGGAGTCCGTTCTTCATTGCAGCGTTGTCCTCCAGGATCCACCCTGCCTCGGCCCAGCGATAACCCAGCCGGTAACCCTTTTCCCAGATCCAATGATACATCAGAGCATCGGCGCCGGTCTTGCGGTACTCCTCGCGCAAGCCCAGCAGGAGAATGCGGATTCGCTTGATCTTGCGCGACTTCCAGAGAATCTTGACGATCCCGGGGAAGAACCTACCCGAGGGATTTGATTTCAACGCCACGTTGAAATCCGGCAGCGCCGCCGCAAATCCGATTACTTCAGCACCGCGCTCGACGAAAACTACCAGATCGGGGACGACAACGGGCTTGAGAGCTGCAGCCATATGATCGATCTCGTCGTCAGTCATGGGGATGAAGCCCCAGTTTCTCTCCCACGCTGAGTTGTAGATCTGCTTGATCCTCTCCACCTCGTCAGTGAAGTGCTTCATGTCGATCTTGCGAAGCGACAAACCCTTCCGCTCCATGATTAGGCGGGCTCCCCTCAACAATCGCTCCGGGATTTGGGGACTGACAGTCTGAAACTGGTGCAGGTCCTTCGACCTCACGAACCCTGCCCCCTCGACCAGATCAACGTAGTAGCGGGGGTTCTGCGGATTCATAATCGTCGCCGGTGTGTCGAAACCCTCCACCAACAACCCGCATTCATCGTTGGTCGAGAATGACGCCGGGCCACGCATCACAGTGAGCCCTCGCGCCCGCAGCCAGTCTGCAGCCGCTGCGAACAGTGCGTCGGCCACTGCTTGGTCGTTGGCGCATTCGAAGAACCCAAAGAACCCGGTGGCGTTGTCGTGGAACTCGTTGTGGCGACGGTTGTGAATTGCTGCGATTCGCCCTACGATTTCGCCTCCGCCCGCCCGGCTTTCAGCGAGGAAATACGCTGCTTCCGAGTGTTGGAAGAAGGGATTCTTCTCCCGTGAGAGCAGCTTGCGCACGTCCATACGCAAAGGGGGGACCCAAAGCGGGTCCCCTCTGTGCAGTCTGTATGGAAAAGCGATAAAGCGTCTCAGGTCGGCGGCCGAAGCGACGGGCCGAACGACCACGTCGGTACTCAAATGACTCCCATTTCCTTCCCCAGCCTACCGAAGGTCTCGAGAACAGATTCGATCTGGTCACTCGTGTGGGTGGCCATCAAGCTCACTCTGAGCCGGCACTCGTCAGGCGGGACTGCCGGTGGCACGACCGGATTCGTGAACACGCCAGCGTCAAACACCTTGCGCCAGAAAACAAACATGTGTTCCATCTCCCCAATCAGGATGGGTATGATTGGAGTCTTGCTTGCCCCGATATTGAAGCCAAGGCTACGGCACCCTTCCTGAAATCGGTGAGTGTTCTCCCACAGCCGGTGGCGCCGCTCAGGCTCGTCGATCATGACATCGAGGGCCGCCAGCACGCCAGCAGTGTTGGCCGGTGGCAGTGCTGCCGTGAAGATGAGTGGCCTGCTGTGATGTTTGAGATAGTGGATCACGTCCTCCTCAGCTGCTACGAAACCACCGATCGAAGCAAGCGATTTCGAGAACGTGCCGACCGTCACGTCAACGTCGTTCACCATGCCAAAGTGGGCTGCTGTGCCGTCACCCTTCGGCCCCAGGACACCAACCGCGTGTGCGTCGTCTATCGCGAGCGCCGCTCCATACTGTTGGGCCAGTCTGACCAAACCAGGAACGTCGGCGATGTCACCCTCCATCGAGTAGACACCGTCTACGATGATCATCACATTGCGGCTCGACTCCTTCTGGAGTTTTCGCTCCAAATGGTCGAGGTTGCCGTGGTTGAATCTGGTGGTCTCACCATAGGATAGCTTGGCGCCATCCAAGATCGACGCGTGATCCAGCTTGTCGACGATCACGACGTCGCCACGGCCGATAAGCCCGGAAATCAAACCCAGATTGGCTCCGTAGCCCGTGGAGAACACAAGCGCTGCTTCTTGGCCGAAGAAGGTGGCCAGCCGCGATTCGAGATCTTCATGAAGAGCAAGAGTACCGTTGAGGAAGCGGCTCCCCGTGCAGCCTGATCCGAACTGCTCCAGCGCTCGCTTCGCTGCTTCCAGCACTCTGGGGTGGTGAGTCAAACCGAGGTAGTTGTTTGAGCCCATCATAATGCGCTCACGTCCCTCGATCATCACGACGGTGTCTTCCGCCTTCGAGATCGGCTTGAAGTACGGGTACAGCCCCTGCGCCTGGAAATCCCTGGCCGTCGTGAAGCTACGGCACTTCTCGAATAGACGCACCTGTTGTAGTATCTGCGAATCCACAGTTAGCTCAGCGGTAGACGTTAAGCAGTAAAACCCAGCTTTGGAGGCCTTACGATAGTACAGGACGCACTGTCAGCGCACAAGCCCCGGATAGGGGTCGCCATTCTGGTCACTGTTGCCCTAACTCAAAGTCCGGCAACAGGTTGGGCCCAAGCGAATGGAGACCGCGAAGCGGTCCAGGTGGAGCAGTTTCTCTCGGTCGGCGGAAGCGCCCTGGTCTATGCATTGCCAGGCTTGTTCCACATCAATGAAGGGCCACCTAGCTGCGCTCCTTGCGACCTGAATGGTCTGCCGTGGTTCGACCGGTGGGCTGTACGTCCGGTCAACCGCACTGTGTCACACGTCAGCACCGCGGTCGGTCTTGCTCTGGCGATGGGAACCGGGGTGGATCTCGCGCGTGCGGGTGGTGGCAAGGCAGCCGCAGCCTCGTTTGAGGCCGCCGGTTGGGCGGCCGCCACGACAGCACTGGCCAAGACCATCATCGGACGAGAGAGGCCAGTCATGTACACCAACAGCGCTGTCCAAGAAGCCGACCACATCAACAATCAGCGCTCGATGCCGTCCGGACACACATCCGCGGCGTTTGCCATGGCTACCATGTACGCGCTATACACTAAGGATCGGGATAACAAGTTGCCCGCACTGCTGGCCGGGACTGCCGCCGCCACTGTGGGGGTCTTGCGGATCGTTTCTGCCAAGCACTTTCCGTCGGACGTAATCGTTGGTGCACTTCTCGGTACCGCCTCAGGGTTCGCTATCTACGAGATACGGTTCTAGCACGGAGCGGCATTCTTGGTGCGGTGGTGACGCCGGTTGGGCTCGCGTCATTTCGTAATCCATCTCACTGCCCCGGTTTCGGGGAACGGATAACCTTGGGCGAGGGTTATTATTGTAGTCGCATGTTGAAACCGAATGGTCTCGCCCGTCATGTCGTGCCCGGTATCGGCGCACTGGCTGTGGTCTTGTCGTTACCGGTGGGCGTTGCGGCGCAAACCGATGTGGAGCTGATTGGGCGCCAGCACGGTGCCACGCCGCCCGCGAGTTATTACGAGATGCTACGTTCGGTGCCGGGTGCGTTCCAATTCTCAGAGCGGAACGGATGGGTCGTCCGGGGACGCACGATCGCGGCAACCCGGAGCCGGGCTCGGGGCAGGTTGGTGACCGCGCGCAGAAATGCCCCAACGACACCCCAGGCGCTCCTCGCCCAGGGCCAAGCTGCAAGTCCGGTGCTGGCCGGTGAACTGGACGTTCCCGTCTTTCTGATTCTCTACTCCAACACCGACTCTGCCGGCCTCGTCCAGAACGTCCCGCGTACTGCTCTTGAGCAGCGGCTCTACGGCACCAACCCGGCACCACCGTATTCGGTACATACCTACTACAGGGAACTGTCCAACGATTCTCTGTGGGTGAACGGCACTGTCTACGAGTGGACTCGAGTGAGCGAGGCCAGCTTCTACTACGAGGGCGACGGCAACGGTTTGGACAACAGCGGCAACATCCCTGAGCTGATCGACGAGGTCGTGACCGCACTGGACGATACAGTGGACTTCGGTGAATTCGACAATGACGGACCGGACGGGATAGCGAACTCGGGCGACGACGATGGATACGTTGATGCGATCGTACTCATACACCCAAAGGTCGACGGGTCGTGCAAGAACCGGAATCCGGCGGCAGAGAATAGCATATGGGCCCACAGGTTCAGGCGTTCCGGTTGGCTTGATGCTGACGGGCAACGCGCCCCATTTGTAACGAACGACCTGTCCGCGACGGGCGACTCGATCCTGGTTGACGACTACATCATACAAGGGGGACAAGGGGGAAACGACGGCTGTACCAGCGATCAGCCCCAAGCGATGGGAGTGGTGGCGCACGAAACTGGGCACTTGCTTGGACTGCCAGATCTGTACGACACGCAGGGCGATGGTGCTGGAATCGGGCGGTGGGGGCTCATGGGATCCGGCAATCACCTGCTCCCCGACCGACCTGCCCATATGACCGCGTGGTCGAAGGCAGAGTTGGGATGGGTCACCGAAATCGTGATCGACCGTGACACGACGCTCGAGATCGGTCCCATAATCAGCTCCGATACTAGCTACATCCTACCGATTCCGAACACGTCTGAGTATTTGATCCTGGAAAATCGCCAACCTATCGGATCGGACGCCAACTTGTACGGCGCCGGGTTGCTAGTATGGCACCCAGACACGTTCCTGATCAACGGACGTGGCAGCGATGTCAATGGGTATCGACCCTATGGTTTGGCGCTGGTACAAGCCGACGGCAGAGATGACCTCGAGCAGGGGGCCAACAGAGGAGACGAGGGAGACGCGTTCCCTGGCATTCAGAACAACACTACCCTCGGCGTGTGTACCACTCCCTCCACTGCGTCCAACGACGGTCGTCCATCACTTGCAGTCGTAGATAGCATCACGCAAGTTGTGCCGTTGGGTCCGCTTAGAGCCAACATCCGTTTCTACCAGCCCGATCCGCTCACGGTAGTCGACCGTAGCCTTCCGAGTGCCATCATGGGAGAGCCCTACTTCTTCCAGTTCGTTGCGACGGGTGGCATCGATTGTGACTATAACTGGCGTAAGGTCAGTGGCAGCCTGCCAACGGCACTAGTCTTGAATTCGGAGGGACGACTGTCGGGGCAACTCGAGGAGACTGGTGAGTTCACTGCTGATGTAGAGGTCAGGTCGGGTGACCAGGTCCATAACACGACCGTGACGATCTCGGTTGAGGCGCCGGTGTTGGTCGTTGACGACGTTGTGGGACATCTACTGGGAGCGGGTACAGCGCTGACGTTCTTTGAGCTGACCTACCTGGATCTCGTGGGCAATAACAGCGGCGGATTCGATATCGGTGACTTCTTGGGGTGGATCGAAGCGACCGGAGGTCTCGTATCTGCAGCTGAGATGGCCGAGGTATTGAAACAAATAGCTGCGGTGGATTCGCTGGCAGGGAGGAAACCGTGAGGAGATGGATAGCCGGTATTGTCACCGCGCTGAGTGCCATTCTGTTATCGTGTGATTCCGGCCCGCGTGCAGGCGAGCTTGCGTTCGAGCTCGTCTCTCCGGCGGATGATGATCGCGCGATCATGTTCGAAGTCACCGCGGTGGAGACCTCCACTGTTGAGGGGCTCACCGCTGCTTGTACGGGGTGTCAGGCGTTTTGGCATAAGGTGAGCGACACTAGACTCAAGGGAATACTCATTGGCTCGCTGGGAGCCGGCCCCGTGGGCCGTGTTGCTGTGTCCGATGTCGGCGATCGGACCGCCTACACTCTGACGCTGCTGGATGTCGCCGGAACGGATCTGGAGTTGCGGCCGACCGCAGAGCGCAGCCTGCAGTTCGTGCGCTGAGTCACCCGCTCAGCGGCTATCCCTAACCAAGAACCAGAGGCGACCGCGTCCGGTCAAAGTGTCAGGGCCCAGTACCAACGTATCGCAAAAGACAGTGTCTGTGCCCAAGTGGCCGACAAGTGACCCACCTGCGGCGGGTCGGTTGCGCCTTGCGAATTCGAACGCGATTCTACCAGCTCGGACCGAGCCGATGAAAGGCTCGAACTCGCGCGGATCAGTCCCGACATTGCCAGAAAAGAAATGCGAAAGCTCACCGTAGAACCGTGATCCGCTGGCGGAATCGACGGTGAAGGTGATCCTGAGTCCAGTGGGTCGTTGTGGCGGGTCGGAGCGAAGCATCCACCCGGCGACCAAATCGTCTGACGTCATTTGCCCGACATCGGTGAGGGAATCGGACACCCTAGCGGTGGCCAGCGAGTCGCTTGGCAACCTGTCGCTCTGATTCCCGTGAGCACACGCGGTTAAGCCGGTTAGCCAAGCAACGGCCACCGCGTGCCTTGTGAATCTGCCCGTCATCGACTCTCCTGTTGCTAGTGTAGTCGTGTCGTGCCACACGCTCCTCAGCATCCCTTACACGCCTCCTCTTGAGCCCTTACTGTCTCAAGCCCTACCAACAATACATTCCCATGTCCCAAGCATCCAACTACTCTTTAGAAATCCCTCGTCCATACAAGTCGGATAAGTGGGATCCATTCACTCGAGATTACGCTCGAGCTTCCGGAGACTCTTGCTATGCTAAGAAAATTGTTGCCCCTATCGTCAGTGCTCTTGTTTGCAGTGACAGCTTTCTCGACTCAGACTCATGCCCAAGAGTTCCAACTCACAGTGCAGAACATTATGCGAGGTGCGGAACTCGTGGGTACCTCCCCCCAGCCACTCAGGGGCGGGTCCGGATTTCGTGGAGGGCCGACGTTCAGCTGGTCACCGGACAGTCGCTACATCTATTTCCGCTGGAAGCAGCCGGGCGTCGATACCACGGAGACCATCTATCGAGTGAGTCCGCGGGAGGGCACACCGGAACGGCTCGAAGGTGCGGATGCCGACACACTGCTGGCTGGTCCAGCGGAGTGGTCACCTGATCGAAAACAGGCCGTTCATGCAATCGACGGCGACTTGATCCTGTGGACCGGGCGAGGCAAGCGCTATTTGTCTCAGGGGCCCGGCAACGAGTCGAATCCGCAATGGTCAGCTGACGGGCAGACCATCTATTTCCAACGGGATGGGAACTTGTTTGCACTGGATCTCTCGACTTCGGGACTCCGCCAACTCACCGACATCAGACGGGGTGACAAGCCCCGGTCCGCACAGCAGCTCTCGGATCAGCGTCAGTTCATCGTGGACCAGGAACGGCGTCTCTTTGAGTTCATCCGGGCAGGTGAGTACGAGAAGCAGCCTTGGGGCCGGAGTTCTCAGGAACCGGATTCTAATCGGCCACAGCCGTTCTATACCGGAGACAACAAGTCGGCGCAGGGAATGCAGATCACCCCGGATGGTCGCTTCGTGTTAACGACCATCAGCGAACAATCCAGCAATGCGCGGCGCCTGGAGATGCCGGTGTGGATCAACGATGAAGGCTACGTCAAGACCTACACAGGCCGCGCCAAAGTGGGTGACGAACAGGCCCAGACTCGGGCCGCGATTCTCGAGGTCGCCACCGGTAATGTGACTTTTGTGGGAGATAGTATTGGCGAAGGTGAGCGTGACATACGCGGGATTGCCGTCTCGCCCAACTCGAGTCACGTGTTGCTCCGCATTACAACGCGCGACAGAGAAAATCGCTGGTACGCCGTAGTAGATCTCCCGAGCATGGAGGAAAGAGTTGTCGATCATCTACACGATGATGCGTGGATCGACGGGCCTATGTCGTCCACGGCCGGCTTCATGGACGATGGGGAGACTGTGTACTTCGGTTCGGAGCAATCCGGCTGGGCGCATCTGTACACCGTGCCCGCTACCGGGGGGGAGCCCAGCGCGCTAACCGGCGGTGAATGGGAAGTCTTGAACGCGGATTTCTCACCGGATGGGACGACGTGGTACGTCACCGCCAATAAGGATGGGTTTGCCGAGGTGCATTTCTACACCATGCCTGCGGTGGGTGGCGAGCTGATGCGGGTGACCTCTGGCGTGGGGCGGCAGGACGCCACTGTCTCCCCTGACGGGCGGTGGCTGGCAGTCTCTCACTCCGAGGCAGACCATCCCCCCGAACTCTATGTGCAAGAGAACCGCGCAGGACGTGAATTGCGAAGGATTACGGAGAGCACGACGGAGGAGTGGCGCCAAGGCCCTTGGATCAAGCCGGAGATAGTCATGGTGCGAGCCCGTGACGGCGTCGATGTTCCTGCGCGGCTCTACCGCCCCACCCGTGATGTCGCACCCGAGGGCCAGCGACCTGCGGTGGTCTTCGTGCACGGTGCTGGCTACCTCCAGAACGTCCACAACTGGTGGTCCAGCTATTATCGCGAATACATGTTCCACCACCTCCTGGCGTCCCGCGGATTCACTGTGCTGGACATGGACTACCGTGGCAGCGCCGGGCACGGTCGCGACTGGCGCACCGCCATCTATCGCCACATGGGCGGGAAGGATCTGACAGATCATGTAGACGGTGCGAAATGGCTGGCCGAGCACGTGGGAGTTGATCCCGCACGTATCGGGCTCTATGGCGGCAGCTACGGTGGATTCATCGCGCTGATGGCAATGTTCACTGCGCCCGGTGTGTTCACGGCCGGCGCAGCCCTTAGGCCGGTGACGGATTGGGCGCACTACAACCATGGTTACACGTCGAACATACTGAACGAGCCCCAGAGAGACACGCTGGCGTACCAGCGCTCATCCCCGATCTACCACGCCGAGGGGCTGGAGGGCCATCTGCTCATCTGCCACGGGATGCTGGACGACAACGTGCTGTTCTACGACACTGTTCGTCTCACTCAGCGACTGATCGAACTCGGTAAGGAGAACTGGGAAGTGGCCATGTACCCTGTCGAGCGTCACGGTTTCGTGCAGGCCTCGAGTTGGGCTGACGAGTACAGGAGAATCTTGGAGTTGTTCGAGGGGACACTGAAATAGGGCGATAAACGGCAGTAAATGGCGGTATGGTTGGCGGTTCTGAGTTCTGCCGCTCTCTAACCGCCCTTTGCCGCCATTTACTGCCGTTCACGGCCATTTCACGGTTTGCTTCCTTCCCGGGGCCCCTTTTATCTTTGCCCGTCCCCTTTCCCCCGAGCGTTGCCGATGATTAGCCGTACCGCCCGTTTCCGTTTCGCCCTGCTCGTTACCGCTGTCGTCGTGCTGTCGGCTGCCGAGTGCGACGTCCAGGATGTCATCGATCCAGCACCGACGACGCCGCCGTCCGGGAACGATCCAACCCCGACCACGCTGGTGAGGGCCAGGGGAGATAATCAGATCGGGACCGTGGGCCAACAGCTCGCCAATCCGCTGGTCGTTCGGGTGGATGACCAGTCGGGTAATCCCATGTCCGGCATCGCGGTCTCCTTTCAGGTGACCCAGGGCGGTGGAAGTGTGGGGCCAGCGACTGCGACCACGGGTAGCGACGGCGAGGCATTCACCACGTGGACTGTTGGCACAACTGTTGGGGCTCAGCAGGTGACGGCCTCTGTCAGTGGCATATCGAGCAACGTGACGTTCTCGGCTACAGCGGGTGCCGGTGCGCCCGCGAGCGTGTCGGCCAACGCCGGTGACGGGCAACAGGCTCTCACGGGCACCGCTGTGCCGGTTCCTCCGTCGGTGCTGGTTGAAGACGCGTTCGGTAATGCCGTTCAGGGGGCGGGGGTGACGTTCGCAGTAGTCACCGGTGGCGGCAACCTCAGCAATCCGGTGGTGAATACCGCTGCGAGCGGGATAGCGACAGTTGGTAGCTGGACGTTGGGGACCGGTGCCAACACCCTGACGGCTACTGTGACTGGAGCCGGGATCAGCGGCAATCCGGTTACGTTCAACGCGACTGGTCTGATAACCTTGTTCGATATCGAACTGCGATATGTGGGTAGTGTGACGCCGACTGGACCTCAGCAGCAGGCTTTCACCGACGCCGCGACCAAGTGGCAGTCTATCCTGGTGGACGACCTGCCGAACCAGCTAGTGAGTTTTGCCGATACCGGTAGGTGTGGCGGGGCGGCGAGGCCAGCGATGCAGGAGACCATCGAGGATTTGGTCATATTCGTGGAGTTCGTAGATATCGATGGACCATTCGGGGTGTTGGGGCAGGCAGGACCTTGCGTTGTGCGAGGCACCTCGAGATTGCCCGCCCTTGGCGGGATGTTGTTTGACAGTGCAGACGTGCAACGCCTGGAAACCAACTCCGAGTTCTCAATAGTCGTCCTGCACGAGATGGGGCATGTACTCGGGTTCGGGACCCTGTGGCAGGATCGGAACCTGCTGCAGGATCCGTCCGACACGACAGCCGGTGGCACGCTGGGGGCGGAGACGTATTTCAGTGGCGTGCAGGCGATAAATGAATTCGTTTCGCTCGGAGGTGTGTTGGTCGGGACCGGTCCCGGTGTCCCGGTTGAAAACGACCACACCAGCTACGGTCCTGGGAGCCTGGATGGACATTGGCGTGAGTCGGTGTTCGGGAACGAACTGATGAGCCCCTCACTCAACTCGGGTGCGCTGAATCCGCTGGGAGCTGTTACGGCGGCATCAATGGCGGATATGGGATATGGGGTGAACATATCGGCCGCTGATTCGTACGTACTGCCTGGTCCTCAACCGGTCTCCGGTTACGGCGGCGAGATTGTGTTCGCAGGGGACATATGGGACGGACCGGTGGCTGTTGTTGATGACGCTGGACGGGTAGTGAGTGTGATCCGACGTTACGACGGTCCGACGGTGCGGCGATAGGTGAATGGGAACGTCGTCCCGTCCGGCAGGATGGCTGTTGCGGTCGGGTGCCGTGCTGTTGCCGGGCTGTGTTGAATGACACTTGCGAAGTTCAGCATCCGGCGTGGATTCAAGCGAGAGAGCCAAGCATGGAGTTACCTGTGGCGCTGTACCACCTGAGAGCCGGCATCGTGACAGTGGGTGTACTCACCATATCTGCCTGTGGATCGCAGAAAGCTGAGGTCGACCTACCTCAATGTGGTCCCCGAGAGGGGGTGCTGCCAACCACCGTGCGAGCCGAGGATTTGGCTGGGGAGTACGATTTACTGCTGGTGGCCAGATCTGGTGAGGGAACGGGCGGCAGGGTGGCTGGTGAACTCGTCCTGCATCCTTACATGACACCTCGCGAACCAGCGGTACCGTTTCGTCTCACGGGCACGGCAAATATTAGTCTGGAACAGGTAGGTGCTGTCCGCCTCGGCGATCTCATGTCGCGCGATACCACGGCTCCCGGTGTGGCCGTGTTGGAGCGGCGGGTCGGAATGGCGGGTGGGGAGGTATCTGAAATCACTCTCCGCCTAGGGTCCCTGGCGAATCAGCGAAACAACACGCGGTTCGATGGTGCCTATACTGCACTACGTGTCACCTGGGTGGATGTGGTTGGCTTCGGCGGTACCTGGGCGAGCGGAGTTGCCGGCCCTGAATCCGAAGGGTACTTCTGTGCCTTTCGAAAAGGTGGCGGAGAATAGGGGATGGCTGGGAGGCACTGCTGTGGTAAGCGGTTACCACGGACGCGACACACTAATCTCCGGATCGGAACCTTATTGCCGGCCGTTGTTTCGGGCGTGCTAGCAGTAGCGGCGTGTGGCAATCAGGCTTCCGGAGACCGTACCGAGGGTGACCTACCAGGCCATCCAGCTGGGGAGGGTGATTCTGCTCTACCGTCCCGGACGGGGCCCCCTGTGCAGCAGGCCGAAATGAGAGCAGTGCCTGCGCTGACGATGGGTGTTGATGCCATGCAGGGTCGGGTGTATCTCACTGGTTCCTCCCCCAACCAAGTGGTGTCGATCCAGCCGGATGATGGCCGTTCAGTGCGTCTGGCTGGGGACCTCGAGGCGGAACTGGAGCGTCTCTCCGGAGCGATGGTTCGGGTGGAGGGTATCGTGGAGGAGCAGGGGGCAATCCGCTCTTTCAGTGTGCGAGCCTACGAGGTACTGGACATCGATGGGGCGAAGCCGCTGGTGGGAGTGCTGCAGGAAGATAGCGGCCGCCTCACGATCGCTACGGATCCGCCCTTGACCCTGCGGGACCCGCCGCAGGGGCTGGCAGTTATGGTGGGAGCCAAGGTTTGGATCGTCGGTCGAGTGGAAGCGGCAACCGTGCACGTTCAATCTTTTGGCATCATCCGCGATCCCTAGAGTCTCCCACTCGGGCCTTAGGCTTGGCCGCCTCACGACGCACGCCTTCCCGAGCCAAACAGCGCGTCCACCGTTTCTCGCTTCCAGTTCTCGCTTCCAGTCATCTGTGGTTCTTCACCGTGTCGTTGAGGAACCCTGGTCGATCACCGTAGTGTACATACGAGATACGATGAATTTCATATACCTGGTTACGAGTCGGTTGTCCGCGCTCTCACTGACCAGGTACCTTACGCGATCATGAACTGAGGCAGTAATCGTATGCGCCGGAACGCACTTGATCTACAGTTGGCAATTTTCGCTGTGACACTATTTGGGTGTTCCGGTGAGACAATCGAGCCACCCCCCCCTGATCCGCGGCCAACACAGGCGGTCGCGGTTTCGGGTAACCAGCAGAACGGTACGGTCGGTCAACAACTCGCTGCGCCACTGGTCGTGCAGATAAACGATCAATCTGGCAACCCGATGTCCGGCGTCGCCGTATCGTTCGAGGTGACTCTGGGCGGCGGGACCTTGTCGAACGCGAGCGGGACGACGAGTGCGAGTGGACAGGCCACGACCGACTGGACTCTGGGAACTGTAGCTGGGAGCCGACATCAGGTCACTGCGGCCGTGCCCGGCACAAACGTATCGGTGATTTTCGGCGCTACCGCCGGCGCCGGCGCACCAGCGGCGGTCTCCCCTGACTCAGGTGATAACCAGTTCGCCTACTTGGGGACCCGGCTTCCGAACTACCTCGTCGTGCTGATTCGCGACCAATATGCCAACGGGGTACCGGGGCAACTCGTCCAGTTCAGTACGGAGCCTGGCAATGGGACGCCTGACTCCACCGTGGCGTTCACGGACGCTACGGGACGGGCGCGCACGAGGTGGCTGCTGGGAACGGTCGTCGGCGAGCAGACGGCGCAGGCCATCGTCCAAGGTGTGACCGGAAGCCCGGTTGCATTCACGGCCACAGCCCACAACCTCAGCATAAGTTCGGTTAATCCCGCTCCCATGGTCTTGGGGCAGACGGCCACAATAATCGGTACCGGGTTTGATCCCACACCCGCAGGCAATACGGTCACCATTGGAAGTACCGCTGTCACGGTAACAACGGCAACCGACACGCAGCTCGACATTGCAGTTCCCAGCGCCTGCATCCCAGCGGGACCGATAGAGGTTCGGGTAAGCGTGGGTGCCTTCACGTCCGCACCGGACACGTCGGACATAATGCCTACGTCTTTTCTCGCCCTGGCGGTGGGCGAGCAGGTGATCGTACAGGATCCCAACGACTTTTGCCTCCAGTTTGCCGAAGCCAGTGGATCTGAGAGCTACTTGGTGGGGGTTCAGTCCGCTTCGGAGGTTGTGACCAGCCTCACGCCAATCACGCTCACGGGAGTGACTCCGCTCGGCTCACCGGGGGCTGGAGCCGAACCGACTCCTTCCTTCAGCGCAACTGCAGCTGGAAAGCTTCCCCGCAACATGCTGAACGGCTTGCACACGCGCAGACTGCTCCGGCACCGAGCCGCAGAAGCTCAGATACGGGAGATGGACCGGGCGAACTTCGAGACGCTGCGCTATGCGAGTTCCGGGCCAATGAAGACTGAGGCTGCGATTGACTCCAATGTGGTGGTTGGTGACACAATACCCATCCGGGTCATTACCGCCAGTTCATGCGGTCAGTTCGCAGAGATAACCACGGTCGTTCGGGCAAAGGGAGTACGGGGTATCTACCTCGAAGACACGGCCAATCCGACGCCAGGATACACCGCAGCGAACTTCAGCGCTCTGAGTGGCCAAGTCGATGATTTCATCTATGACACTGATGTGGGGTATTTCGGGACCACGGTCGACGCCGACAACAATGGACGCATCGTCGTCGTGGTGACCAAAGAGGTGAACAAGAGAGGCTCACTCGGCTTCACGTCGAGCTGCGACTACTTCCCACGTAGCGACAACAACCAGGCCAGCAACGAGGGTGAATTCTTCTACCAGGAGGCACCAGATCCCGACGGTGACCACGGCGAGGCTTTCAGTGTATCCGAAGCTTTCGCCACGGCACCGACAATTCTAGCCCACGAGTTGGTTCACGTCATACAGTTCAGCCAGCGGCTGTCAGCCAATACGTTCCCATCGATCTGGATTGTGGAGGGCCAGGCCACGTTCGGCGAGGAGGTGGTGGGGCACGTGGAAGAGCAACGCCAGACGGGCCAGAACTACGGTCTCGGTGTGGCAGTGAACTTAGACGATTCTACCTCGATCGACTGGTACTCCGACAGGGTTGCAGACCTGGGATTCTATTTCGGTTGGGATCCTATCACGAACGACGACGTGAACGATCGGATAGCCGAAGCCCCTCACGAGTGTACCTGGCTGGCTCTACCTCCTGCAAATCCAGGTCCGTGTATGGGAGGCCGTGATGCTTATGGGGTCCCGTGGTCCCTGCTGCGCTGGCTGTCAGATCGATTCGGGTCCAGCTATCCCGGTGGGGAGCAGGGACTGCAGCAAGACATCGCGCGGACCGATATGGCCGGCTACGACCTGATTGAGGCTCTGATCGGCACTGTCAGCCCGGGCAGCACCATTGAAACCTTACTGGCCCAATGGGCCGCGATGCTCTACCTAGACGGCCGGCCTGGTTTTGGTGGCCACGCGATCTTCGATATGACGAGCTGGGATTTGAATGACATCTTCTACGGTTCGTACACTGATGGACAGACCCAGTGGACTCTCATCCCAGCACTACGGCTGACACCGGCCGGATTCGCGTTCGCCGGTTTCTCGAGGAGCGCGAACGTGCGAGCTGGTTCGACCTACTATTCCGTGATCACGGGAACGGACCATCCCGCTCTGGCGGTCAGTGCCAAGGACGCTACCGGTGGGGTGCTGCCGGGACACATGCAGCTGTGGGTAGTGCGGATGCAGTAACCGGCGGGACCGGCCGGAAAACGCAGAGGGCGGCAGGGATCATGCTCCTGCCGCCCTTCTGCCGTTCTGCCAGTCCGTCTCTCAGCTGCCTTCTTTGACGACTTCCCGAGTCTCCAGATCTAGTTTGAAGACCTCGCCGTTTATCGTGATAGTGGCGAACTGTGTGCCGTCGAATTCGATCACCACGTCGCGCTCACGAGTGGTGGGGTCTGCCAACCCGTCCACGACTTCAACGGTGACGTGCCGAGTGATCGTTCCGGACTGTGGGTACGTGCCGGCACGAGGCACCAGGATCACGACGTCCTCGACCATTGTGGTGGAACTCATGTCGTACGTACGGGTGCCTTTCTCGTCGGACGTCCGCGTGCGGTTCACGTCAGCACTCCCCGTTCCATTCCACGTACGCTGAGTCTCCTCGCCTGTGAGTCCGGACACCGTGAAGTCGCGCTGGCGGTTGACGGTGACGCTGAACTGCACGCCGTCGTGTGTGCGTTCACGGGTGCCTTCGATGGACGCCACGTAATTGATAGCCTCGGTGGTGAGGGAGTCGTACTGTTCCTGCGGGTCGAGGTTCCCGTCCTGGTCGACATCGGGACCATAGAAGGTCACCTCATGTGTGATGTTGAGGTTGCCGTCGCCCGAGAACTTGCGGGGCACGCAGCGAATCTTGAAGAATCCCCAACGCCGGCAGCCGGGCACGAGGTGGAGCCCACGCCTCATGGCGAACTCGGCCTCGCTGGTCATCGCGACAACGTCGTCGTTGGTGGCATCTGCCACGTACTGGGCGACATCTAGATTCAGCAACTGCTCTTCTTCGCTCAGCGGACCCTGGGGGTCGCTACAGCCGCCCAGCAGTAGGAGCACTGGGAAGGCCGCAAAACTGCTGAGGCGTAAGATCTTAGGCATGGTTCTCTCCCATTCGAAGTCCCTTGATTCGGCGGTGACCCGCCCCACTGTTCCCTCTGACGTGGCTCAGGGAACGATGTTAACGACGTGATCTGGATCACGTCGTAGTTGTGGTTAGGGCTTCAGGAAAGCACCACAGCCCCGGTGATGCAGCTGACCAACACGGCCCTTTGGTCCTCGCCTTGCGGCGTTTCGTACACCAAACGATAGTCCACTCCGTCGAAGCTGATCCGAACGGGATCTCCCCAGGCGACTCCAAGCTGCTGGAGAAACGTGTCGGCCAGCTGGGTTGCCGCGTCCGAGTTGAATCGGCAACCTTCCGGCGGTTCAAGCGTGGTGGTGCTGCAGGCCAGTATTGAGGCGGTCAAGAGAACGCTCGCCGCTCGTCTCAACTGTTGCCACGACCTCCTGAATCTCTTGGCACAGTCCGCGTGAGCGTCACCAAGGCCGTGCCAATAGTCAATCGACCGCCCGTCGAGTCCATCCGCAATGTTACTTTCCCGCATCTCGCTCCGTACTCGCGATGCCATCTGGAATCTCGCCTGCCTCCGGTGTGTCTCCATCGATCTTCTCCATGGTGATCCCGGTAAATCCGTAGAACAATGATATCACAGGGTTTGTCAGATTGAGGAACGCCCACGGCAGATAGAGCAGCGGGTTGATGCCCAGCGTGGCGCCCATGAAGGCCCCACAGCTGTTCCACGGGATGAGTGGTGACGTGAGAGTGCCGGCATCCTCGAGGGCCCGCGAGAGATTTTTGGGATGGAGCCTCCGCTTGTCGTAGGCATTCTTATACATCCTACCGGGAATCACGATGGCTATGTACTGATCCGACGCGACGGCGTTCATCCCAATGCAGCTGAAGACTGTGATAGCGACTAGCGATCCGGTCCCTTTGACCAGCTTGAGGAGAGATCGGGCGATCACCTCAAGCATACCCGTCTTCTCCATGATGCCGCCGAACGACAGGGCGCAGATGATGAGTGCCACCGTCTCCATCATGCTCATCAAGCCACCGCGGCTCAGCAGATCGTCCACCATCAACACGCCGGTGTTGGCGACATAACCTGAGTGGGCCGCATCGATCACTTCGGCCAGGGAGTTCGCTTGGGTTGCGACTGCGAAAATTCCGCCGAGCACCGTGCCGCCCAGCAGTGCGGGCAACGGTGGGATGCGTTTGATCACCATGACGATGACCAGGACAGGGGGCAGGAGCAGCACCGGATGGATGAAGAACTCCGCCTTCATAGTCGAGGTCATAGTCTCGATGGCTTGTGCCTCGAGCGCGCCTCCAGCAAAGCGCAGTCCGATGAGAGCGTAGAGGATTAGTGCGATGACAAAGCTCGGACCAGTAGTGTAGACCATGTGCCGGATATGCGTGAACACATCTGTTCCTGCCATGGCGGGAGCCAGATTCGTCGTATCCGAGAGCGGGGACATCTTGTCGCCAAAATAGGAACCCGAGATGATAGCGCCGGCTACCATGGGGAGGGGGATCCCTAGGGCACCGCCAACCCCGATCAGGGCCACTCCGACCGTTCCTGCGGTCGACCAAGATGACCCGGTACCCAACGAGACGATGGAACAGATGACCATGGTGGCCGCGAGGAAGATCCCAGGAGAAAGGACCTTGAGGCCGTAGTAAATCATCGCGGGCACCACGCCACCCAGGATCCAGGTGCCGATCATAGTTCCGACCACCATGAGGATGAGGATGGCACCCATGGCGAGGTTGATCCCGTGCACCATCCCTTCTTGGACGTCCGCCCAGGGATGCTTGTTGAACACCGCAACCGCTGCGGCGACTGCGGCGGCGCATATCAGGGGGATGTGGGGAGACAGGTGGTAGACGCTGATGACCACTGCCAGCGCAATTATCAGAAAAACCACGGGGATCAGGGCAACGCCCAAGCCAACATCCTCTCTCTTCTCACTCATGCCAGGTGCTCTCCACTCTTGGGATGTCGGCCGACCAGCCCAGGATTCCTAAGAACTGTCGACGTTATGGGGCTATCTGCCCTGGGCGCGACCGAAAAGGTTGTGAAATGTAGTGGCTCTCGCTGCCCTTCGTACACCGCTTGGAAGGGGATTGGTATGGTCGGTCTCCCCGGTTGGCTGAATGAGCTGTGGGGGCGCTACCCACATACCTCTCCGATCGATCTAAGTTGTTGCCAAATCTATACTTCGGTTTGTTCTGGAGGGGTGCCCTCTTGCCATGCGAGCGAAAAAGGTTAGCATCTCCACCCCGGCTTAGGTTCACTTCCAGTTCTCGGGGTGTACCGCGGAGCCTGGGCCGAACAGGTGTTGGGAGGCCTGTCACGCAGATCCTCGAGCTGAGTGTTTGTGAGGGTGTGCAGTAAATGAACGAACGAACAAGCGGCGAGAATCCCGCCCCCGGATGGCGAACACCACCGCCCGGCCGCAAGGTGGATATGCAGCGGCAGAGATCTGATCCCGGTTCGGCTCGGTCTCATTCTGGCTCGACAGGAGGGGTCCAGTTGGCGGAGCGGCATGAGCTCAACGCTCGGATCGAGAGTCTGGCGCGGGAGATAACGAAGTTACGGCGGACGCTGGCACCGCTCGCCAGATTCAGGACGATCATCGATCAGGGTGACGAGGCCATCATGGTGATCGATCCTGAGACCGACCGGTTCGTCGACGCCAACCAGACTGCACTGAGGTGGCTCGGCCTGAAGCGCAAAGACCTTCTCACCCTCACGGTTCACGACGTGGACGTCGAGTTTCCCTTGGGATTCCCCGAAGCTTGTACAGCCACGGCCACTGACAAGCGGAATCACCAGAGGCCGTGGGTTTGTGGTAGGGTACACCGGCGCCGCGATGGTACGTCTTTCCCTGTCGAAGTGGCCGTTGCACCACGCCGTATCGGCGACCGCACCTACACACTCGTCGTAGCACGTGAGAGTAGACAGCATCGCCAGATTGAGCGGGCCATCCGCGAGGCGGAAGACAGGTATCACACGCTCTTCAATCTCACCCAAGATGCCGTCTATCTCACGGCGCGGGATGGTTCCATTTCCGAGGTGAACGAGGCGGCGCTCGACCTGCTGGGATACACTCGACAGGAGTTGATCGGCCTTCAGGCCAGGCAGTTGTATGCGGAACTGCCGGACACGCGCTTGTTTCAAGTGAGTGTCGAGGAGAACGGTTTCGTTCGAGACCTGGCTGTTCGGCTTCGTGCAAAGGATGGCGCGTTGATCAGCGGATTGCTGACGGTATCCCCCCGCCGCTCTAGTGGTGAAGCCGTCGGGGGATACCAATGCCTCGTCCGGCTGGCGCACGACGACTCCTTACTACGGCGCACTCCGGTTGTTGAGTCCAGCGATGAGGTGACCGCTGGAGAAGCGGATTGTACAGCAGTGCCTGAGACAACTGCTCCTGTGGCTGAGACGGGTGCGGTCCCGGGTATGTCCGGTGAAGCTCGAGAACAGCAGCCGCTCGACTTGGAGGCTGGTGGCCGGCCACTTCCGAAGTATGCACCAGCGCCACTGTTCGACTCCGCCAGCAAGTGGCATTACAGGCCGTGGCCTTTGGTGCTGGTACTGGGTGCAGTGGTGGCTCTGTTTGGTTGGTCCGATCTCGCTGTGCTCACATACCCGTACAACTCCGGTCTGCCGGTATGGCAATTGGGCGTGCGTGTGCTGGCTCTGACTCTGTTGGCGCTCGGCATTGCCGGTCCGGCGTGGTGGCGCGCCGCCAGAGGGGTGGCGACTGGTGTAGCGCTGCTTGGAATCACGCTTTTGGTGGCATACGTGGACTACGTGCGCGGCTTCCCGTTCGAACTGGGGGATGCGGTTCCAGACACCCAGCCGGCTCTCAGAAGCGCCATTCTCGGGGCTTCGGGATTTGCCGTGGCTCTGCTCCTCTTCTGTGGCTGGGTATCCTGGTGTTTGTGGACTGGCGCCCGCCGGAAACCGACACGCAGCTGAAGGAATGACACTTGGGAGCCTCCGCAGGTTGTTGCGGCTGTGATTCCTCGGCCACTGGCGCGACGGTCATCGCTAAGGGTTTAACTTTGAGGGGAGCCACACCGATCCGCTGACAGGTTCGGAGCTTGGTGCCCCGGTTCGGAATCCAAGGGCGACGTCGCGCAGCTTGCCTCCAGCCGCTACTCTGTATCCTCACGCCTACTGCTCGTACATTTGCGGGTCAATACCGCTGCGTCGGGTTACGCAGAATCGGGCTTTAGATGTCTTTCACTACCAAGGTCCTCGTGTGAGGTTGTCCGACAGCCCGGTGGGGGACTGAAAGGAGGTCGTATGTCTCATCGCATTGGCGGATCAGTGATGTTGCTGGCCCTCGCCGTCTGTCTGGTATCTTGCTCTGACCTGTCCACGGGTCGGCACGATAGGACCCAGGTGGAACTTGAGATGCTGCCACCTGGAAATGGAGTTCCAGCTGGATGGGGCCCCCTGATTTCGGTTACCGCTGTGGATGACAATTCGGCTGTGCTCTGGTTCGAGAACGAGCAAGGTGAGATCCACACTGTGAGGTACTTCGTTCGCAGGAAGATCCTGGGACCGAGTGCGAGGGTGATCCGCAGAACCGAGTCACAAATAGTGGCTACGCCACCCCAAGCAGGACCTGGCGCCACGCACTAGTGTCCGGTCTGAAGGCCGCACATGCGGCGAGAAAAACAGCGTCCAGTGCCGCTCATCAACCGCCGTCAGCTTCGTTCAGCTTGTCGATCAGTGATGTGATGTCTTCGTTCGGCGGAATGTCGCCCATTGAGTGGCCGTAGTGCACGTAGCGAGCCGTGCCGCTCTTGTCGACCACGACCAGAGCCGGCATCCGTCCCAGCTTGAAGAGGTTGGCCTCCTGTCCGTAACGCTTGAGAACGGTGTGCGCGGGATCGGGTAGGCCGATGAAAGGCAGTCGCTCGTCGCTCCAATAGGCGGCAAAGGACTTTCTGTTTTCGGGGCCTACCACTACGATCTCAGCGTCGCGATCGACGAACTCTCGATACCCGTGGCGCAACTGCGCCATATGCCGGCGGCAGAACGGTCACGTGAACCCGCGATTGAAGACGAGGACGACGTGTTTCCTAGCCGCGAAGTCAGAGAGCCGTACGGTCCGACCATTCCAATCGTCCAGCTCGAACTCGGGTGCGGCGCAGTTCAACTCGATGCGATTGGGAATCGTTCCACCTCCTCCTGTTCGAATCCCGCTTCAAGACCAACGCACTGCTAACTCAATCGCATTGGGACAAGTCATAGCGACGAAGGCGGGACGCCGATGCACCTACGGGGACAGTAGGATCGTCGTCTACTTGGATGGTTCCAAACATACCCCCGATATGCAGCAGTGCTACCGGCGCGTCTTCATACTTCCCAGAACCGGCCTAACTCGTTACAGTTGTTGCACCTTGGGGCGGTAGCTCAGCTGGGAGAGCACCTGCCTTGCACGCAGGGGGTCGTGGGTTCGAGTCCCATCCGCTCCATCTCGTAAGACAAGGCTCCGCAATCGATTAGGCAGGTTGCGGGGCCCGTCGTTTTCATGCAACACTGGTCGTGGTGTCAATAGCGGTGACAAACAACGGCCGTCCTGACCGACACTTCCCGCAGGCGCGATCGACTGTGATCTTTTCCTGAGCTTTGACCCTGGGTGGCGAGCCATGTCCGAGGAGAACGCCGAGGATACTCGAAGCAATCGGAGCGCAGAGTACGGTCATCTAGTGTCCATGGTGCAATACGAGGGCAACCTACTCTGGACTGTCCTCGGGGCCTTCCTGGTTGCGGAGGCGGTGCTCCTGGGACTCCTCGGTAGCTCGATGGCAGACGTCTCCGGTGAGGGAGCCCTCTGTCGCTGGGACCCTCTGGTCTTTGTTGGAGGTATCCTCGGACTACTTGTCTGCGTGCCTTGGTGGGCCTGCTATCACCGCAACTCAACATACTATGAGTTCCGAATGGCACAGGCGAGACGGTTAGAAGATGATCTGTCGTACGACATATTGAGCAGTGGGAAGAAGCTGAGTGAGGGTCATTGGGTCCCCATGGATGGCCGGTGCTACAGAATGCCATGGATGAGCCGGACCCTTCGCACTAGGCGATCGGGCCGGGCCCTGATAGTGCTGTTCGGCGTCGCGTTTGCTGCTCTGATCGTGGTCAGCGGACCATGGTGGTAGGCGATCGAACGGCGATGAGCCGATCGCCGAGCTTCTCTTCGAACTGCTCAACCCGATACTCGACGTGCTCTGATCGATGACGGACTTGCCCGAGGTGTCCATAGACGCGGTGGATCATGGTATGACCGCCGTGCCCCAGTTCGCGGGCAACCGTGTACTCGGATACCGGCGCGCCGCCGTCGAGATTCTGCAACCGCGCAGCGGTATAGGTGTGTCGGAACATCTTCGAGCGGATCGCTCCAGGTAGCTTCCAGCCAGAACGTGCCGCTACGGCATCGAGCAGTTTCCGAAAGTCAACGACCATCGCTTCGCGGCCCGTCTTGAACGACGGGAAGAGCAACTGACCGGGCGGGCCGTCGGCACCAAAGACGTATTCGCGGAGAATCTCTTCAAGCTGAGGCCATATCGGTACCGACCTATGAGATGTTCCCGTTTTCAGTCGTCGCCACCTGTTAGGCCGAAACGTGACCGTCTTTCGGTCGAAGCTTACGTCCTCCAGCTCCAGCCCCAGGATCTCACTTTTGCGACCGCCAGTCAGTAGGAAAGTTGCGATAAGCGGGTAAGCGAAGGGACTGTGGGTGTTGTGAAGATCAGGCCTCACTTCATGCAGTCGTGCAGCCTCAAGAAGCAACGCGGCCTCGTGAACCTCCAGCCAACGGGCCTCTTCTCTCTTCGCGACCGGCTTCTCAAGCAGGCTGGCCACCGGATTGAAGCCAGGGAGTACGTATCCCTCGCTTGCAGCACGGCGATAAAGATTCGACAAAGCGCTTAGATGATGTCTCACAGTACCTGGTGTGAGGGTCTTGACCCTCCTCGGCTTGTCGCTCTCTTCCTTGGTCTGCTTTGCGAAGTTCGTCACCTGTAAGTAGTTCGTGTATTGTCGGACATCCTCGACGGTGATGCTGGCGAGATCTCGATCAGCTCCGAGGAAATCGACAGCGCGTTGCAGGAAGATCTCGATGCACTCAAGCCAGTCGTCGGTGACCGTGCCGGACTTGGCCTTTGCGATAAGATGGAGTGATGCGAACTCGGCGAGTCCAGCCTCCTTGTTGATGCCGTGAACGGCCCTACCGCGTCTCTTGGCGTCGAGCTCCTCAAGTCGGCGAGCAGCCAGAACCTGCGCCACCGAAGGATCCGAGGTCGCACGTTTCTCCCCTGGAGCTATGAGCGTCTCTCTGCCACCGCCGACGTCTGCGTAGTCTCTGAAGTCAGCATAGAAACGCTTCACGCCGCCGCGCTGGCGGGTGTAAAGTCGGGTCTTACGGTTCCTAGGCATCGTTGCCTCCTGACCTTTGGCCGCTGCGGGCCGACTAATGGCTCTTCTTTGCGCGCTTGGGTCCCTTCCTTTGGATCCGTGCCCGGTCGTCTGGCTTCGGCACTCGCGAGAGCAGTAGCATGACCGGGACCATGCTCATGAGATACCGCTGGACCTCGTCGCTTTCCAGTGTGTTGGGGTCAACCTTGAGGGCCTCTAGAGGTGCCATTAGCGCTTGCCCGATCTCATGACCCAGTCGACGATCATCCGGCAATTCTACTTCATCGGTGGTCTCGGCGCCCGGATGCCTCCACTGCCAGAACCACCGCTGACGGAAGACATGCACGAGCGATGGCATGACGGCCCAGGATCGTGGCATTCGGAAGTTCATTCCGGTGCATATTGCTGACTCGATCTCGAGCAGTCGCTTGTACTCTTCTCGGCTGGAGGCGTCTCCAGCTCCATCGCGGGAGATCCAGGCATGCGGCTGGTCCTCCGCGCTCTCCTCGACAATCGATTTCCTGCCTTCGCCTGTGACGAGCCATGTCTCTGATACGTTCAATAGCATGGCTGCGGCGCGGAGGAACTCAAGCGGCGGTTCGGCTTCACCACGCACATACCTCCGCACGTTGATGTAACTCCTCCCACGTACTCCCGTAGCCTGTATTGCTGAGTGCAGCTTGCGGATGCTCCAATCCGCATCGTGCATCGCTTCCTGTAGTCGTTCAGTGACTGAGGACATCTGGAAACTCCTGAAGTCATTTGGTGGTTCACAAAATATACAGGTGCTAGACAATATTCGCAAGGAGTGTAGCTTTAGTCCATTCCACAGCAGGAGTTGGCATCCCTATGCAACAAGTCGCCGAAGTCATGCTCAGCCCGCACGACGTAGCTGTTCAGCTGAACCTGAGCGTGGCCACGATTTACCGACTTCTGGCCCGAGGTGAGATCAAGGCGGTCAAGCTCGGCGGGCAGTACAGAATTCGGCCCCAGGAAGTCGAGCGGATAGTCGGAGGCTGAGTGCCTGAGCAGAACGCAGGTGCAAAGCTTCGCTGTGCCGCGGAACAGCTTCCACCAGGAGCGAGTATCTCGCTCACGCGTGAACAGCTGTTGGAGGCGCT